>NZ_BPKY01000004.1 GCF_019656055.1 Leuconostoc miyukkimchii
CTACCCGCTCGTCAATACTTTTCTTCCTCCTTTTTTCCCTTTTTATTTTCCGCTCCCTTTCTTCCCCTCCTTTCCCCCTTTCGTTAATCTTTTACTTCCCTTTCTCCCTCACTTCCTTCCCTTCGTTCGCTTTTTATGAATTTTTAAAAATAGATAATTCGCCTATTCTTTCTGCTGCCTCTACTAACCGACTTTCTTCAATTGTTAAACCAACACGAATATAACCTTCTCCTTGATCACCGAAGCCTGAAGCATCCGCTACCGCAACATTTGCTTCATGCAATAATATATCAGCAAATTCAGCTGACGTGTAACCATTGGGTACGGGCATTAGTATATAGAATGCACCCTTGGGTACATAGGGCTCCCAATTAAACTTCCGTACAGCAGCAATGAATGCGTTTCGTCGACTCTCATATGTCTCTTGTAAAGAAGTGACTGCCTTTTGACGTGCTATTGTGTTACTTAATGCTTCAACTGCAGCATCTTGCATTGCTGGGAATATAGAAACAAAAAGATGATCTTGAATCAAATTAATCCCTTCGATGATATCTGCATTACCAACCGCAAAACCAACTCGCCACCCTGCCATATTAAATGTTTTCGAGAATGTATACGTCTCAATACCAACCGCCTTAGCACCAGGTGTTTCTAGAAAAGAAATTGGTTTATTCCCATCATAGCCAATTGCACCATATGCAAAATCTGAAACAATTCCAACACTGTTTTGATTCGCAAAGGCTACTGTGTCTTCGTAAAATTTAGGCGTTGCAATTGCTCCGGTAGGATTGTTGGGGTAGTTCATATAAAGAAATTTAGCTTTCTGAGCTGTTTTTTCCGGAATACTAGCATAATCTATTAAAAAGTCATGTTCTTGTTTAAGCGGCAGTAATTCATAGTTTACACTGCCTAGAGATGCACCTGATAAGTAATCTGGATAACCAGGGTTAGGTAATAAAAGCGTATCTCCTGGGTTCATTAAAGCCCATGGTAACTCAACTAACCCAATTTTACTGCCCGCTAAAATAGCCACTTCTTTTTGTGGATCAATTGTGACACCATATTCAGATCGATAAAAATCAGCAATTGCCTCTTTAAAGCGTAATTCACCACGGAACAATGAGTACTTATGGTCGGCTGCTTGTGCTGTAGCCTCCTGCATGGCTTTAACGATATAATCAGGCGTTGGTAAATCTGGGTTCCCTTGTCCCAAATTTATAACATCAGCACCATCTGCAATTTTGGCATTTACTTTAGCAACAAGTGATGCAAAAAACTGTTTTGGTAAGGTTTTAAGTAAATCTGATTCTTCAAAATGCATAATTTCTCCTAGTAGTATAAATCCGGTCGACGATCGTCAAAAACAGGTATTTGACCTCGAACTAATTTTTCATCATCGATATCAATGTCAGCAACCAGTAACATCTCGTTATCATCACCAGCTTGACTTACAATTTGCCCCAATGGGTCAATAATTAACGATCGTCCCCCAAAAACATTGTCATCATCAGAACCAACACGATTTGCGGCAACAACAAATGCTTGGTTCTCAATAGCTCGTGCTTGTAACATGATCTGCCACTGCTCAATACGTTGAATAGGCCATTCTGCTGCAATATACAAAATTTCCTGTGGACCAGCAGCCATCATTGTGCGTAACCACTCTGGAAAACGAATATCATAACAAATCGCGCCTGCCGACAGAGCACCCGCTAATTTAAAAATATTAACACTTGATCCAGCAGACACGTATTTTTCTTCATTCATTAAACCAAAAAGATGCAATTTATTATATTCTGAAACCTTTTGTCCTGAACTATCAAAAACAAACATCGTATTATAAAACTTACCATTCTGTTGTGTAGCAACTGAACCACCAACAATATTTAAATGGTATTGCTTAGCTAGTTTTTGCAGTAGGTTTTGAGTAGCAACCCCATCATTATCTGCTAAAGTTTCTAACGACGTTAGTGCATATCCTGTATTCCACATTTCAGGATAAATCAAAACATCAACACCAGAATCGGCAGCCTTTTTAGCATAATTTTCAACTGTTTGTTGGTTTTTATTAGGGTTTCCTAAGGCAATATCAATTTGTGCTATCGCAATTTTGAGCGTCATAACTAATCCTCTTATTTGTTATTGTGCATTGTATTATACTTTTTGTCAAATTAATATCATTTTAAACTCATTATTTGGCAATAAAAAAACACCCATTGGTGTTTTAAGGAAACTTCGGATATTGTTCAAAATCAGGATTGCGTTTTTCTTTAAATGCGTCACGACCTTCCTTTGCCTCATCTGAGGTATAGTAAAGCATTGTTGCATCCCCAGCAAACTGTTGTAATCCTGCTAAACCATCAGTATCAGCATTCATTGCAGCTTTAATAAATCGCAAAGCTGTAGGGGATTTGGTTAACAACTCATCAGCCCATTCAATCGTTGCATCTTCAACTTCAGCCAAAGGAACAACTTTATTAATCCAGTTCATCTGATATGCTTCATCAGCAGTATAAAAATGGTTTAAGAACCAAACTTCTTTGGCACGTTTATGACCAATCACACGTGCAAGATACCCAGACCCATATCCAGCATCAAATGAACCAACCATTGGCCCTGTTTGCCCAAACTTAGCATTATCTGCGGCTACTGTTAAATCAGCTACCAATTGCAATACATTGCCACCACCAATAGACCAACCTTTAACCATAGCGATGATTGGTTTTGGTATAATACGCATTAACCGTTGTAGGTCTAAAACATTTAAACGCGGAATACCATCATCACCGACATATCCACCGTTGCCACGAACCTTTTGGTTGCCACCAGATGAAAAGGCTTGATCTCCAGCACCAGTCATAATGATGACACCAATTTTTGCATCATCTCGAGCAATCGTGAAAGCTTCAATCATTTCAGCTACCATCTTTGGTGTGAAAGCATTATGGGTAGCAGCATCATTCATCGTGATTTTGGCAATTTTACCAGGATTTTGGCCATCACTGTTTGTTTCAAATAAAATTTCTGTGTACGTCTTTACGGCGTTCCATGTTGTCATGTGTTATACTCCATTCAGAAAGGGGATTTCGTTCTTATGAATATTATAGAACTTTTAGGGTTAAAAACCACCTTATTATCGGCAGAAAAAACAATTGTTGAAGTCCAAGTGAGTGAAAAATTAATGCAGCCATTTGGCATTGTTCATGGCGGTGTTAATGCTCTACTTGCCGAAACAGCAGCCTCTCTTGGCGCAAATGAAGCACTATCTAGCACACAGGTTCCCGTGGGTGTAGATATACAAACTCATCACTTACGGGCCGTAACTAAAGGCACTTTGATTACAACGGCGATACCAATCAATATTGGCCACTCATTGCAAGTTTGGTCTGTTAACATAAAAGAAGAAAATACCGGTCTGTTAACAAGTACAAGTACTGTAACCCTTAAAAATCAAAATTTAAACTCATAACACGCTACTGCGTGTTATTTTTATTTTTTGTAAAAAAATTTGAAATGATATTTTTTTTCGGATGTGCTAGGTCATATGCCTGTTGACGACGGACTTCATCAGGTGTTGGGGTTTCGTATTCCAACGTACTCAATCGTTCATACTTTGGGTGATTTACAATAAGATTTACTTGATGGTTTGGCGCGATTGGATTGGTCAGGTATGTGACATCATCAATTGCACGTATGATTTTTAGATCTGCCCGTGGTTCTAGATTAACATCATCACTAATGACTGCCAAACTACCCTTAAATTTATTTTGATAATACAAAGCAGCGTAACTTGATATTGGTCCATAACCTACAAACTCAAGTTTATTAGCACGTGCTTTTTGACGTGAACTTTTAATAGCATTGATTATTTCTGCTTCATATTGGCGGTAAAATCCCGCATCAATATCCCCACTGGCAATATATTGCACTGCTTGCTGGGTTTCTTTGATCCATTCTGACATGTAATCTACTGTACCTGCTTCAGGTTCAGAAAAAATTACACGTAACGTTTTTGTCGTTACCTTATCGGGTATTTGGAGATATGTGTAAACTTTAGGCGCTATACGCGTGTCATTATCACGCAGTATACCAGTTGTTTTTTGACGTATCACAAAATCGTGAAAGACAAAACTACCACTACCTGCTGACACTAAATCTATTGTATAAAAATCATAATTATCCGGCACAGTAACCGTTATACTATCAGCGTTTTGACTGTTTTTTGATAACTGTTGGTATTGTTCATCAAAGAACGTAACAACCAGATAAGCAAACATACGATCACTGTTTTCAATATCACGTGCAATCGTGTAAGTCGCCCCACGTAATAGTTGTGGTAAATCGGATACCATTTTTTCACGTTGATAATAACGATTCGAACGCCAAGTTGCAATAGCACGTCCACTCGGTAAAAAATAGTGCTCATAATATACGTTATCTACTGCACGAAAATCTATCGTTGCCCCTTGTAATTCAAGTAATTGTGTTTGTGGTGTCCAATATATCTTATATTGCATAACAATTATTGATCCTCCTGACGCATACTATTTTTTAAAATGGTCAACTGCTTTTTCAGAAACGTGAGTATTTCAGGTGATTTAGCTGTATGTGTTCCGTCTTCACGTCTGTGTGTTAGCGGCACTTTTTTCAGTTTCAAAAAGTCTAATAATTTTGGTAAACTTTGACCATCATATTCATCTTGATTTAACGTCAATAGCGACACTTTTATTTGAGACCAATCGACATTTTGAATGTGTTCCCAAAAAATATTGTTTAACGTTTCAGTATCATTCGGATGCATTCGTCCTGCAAGGAATCGACGCACATCTAATGTCCAATCCTGATTAACCTCATGCGGGAATTCGGTATTAGCCGTAAATGTTCCTAAATTAATAATTGGTTTCGTAACCACCACAGCGTGTGGTTTTAAATCTGCAGCATAGTACATCGCAGGCAAACTACCCATAGCAGAGCCTGTCAAAATAATATCTTCTGGTTGTAAATCAAGCGTTGCCATTGCTTTTTTGATTGTTTCAATGACTTGTGTTTCATACGTTTTTATACCAATGTGAAACACGCCACTCTGCATCCTGACATCAGAAAACAATAAATAAGGTGTCCCTAGTTCGTTCAATGATTCTCTCATATCAAAGCCATCGGCATTTAAATGAACATCTGAAAAATTAACAACTAACGGTGCCTTACGATCTCCAGGATTAAAATAGCTTAGTACTTCTTCATTATTTGCTGTTAACCACCAATTGTCACCCGGCAACAATGTGCCGAATCCATGGCGATTACGTCTTTGATGTAAAACATGCAGATCTAACATCCCCTGACCTTTAGCAAATACTAAAATTTGATAATTTTGATAATCATTGATGTTACCAATAACACTTTGCTGCCGGAGCATATCCCCAGATATGATTTGAGTTGTTTGTATATGATTATCCTTAAAAAAAGTAAATCGCAATTGTACAGCAGCTGATTGCGTTTGTTCATAATCTAGCCACACGACATTTTCTAGATGTGCCGAAAAATCATCACTAAACGGATTCAATGTGCCAATCTGTTGCCATTCATTCCCAAAATCACCGCTAAATTGGGTTGAAAATCGCCCTTCTCTTTTAAAATGAACACCCTCTGGCACTATTGGTAAAAATTGCGTTTCACTAAATCGGGTTGAAAAACCAATTTGATCAAAAGATAAGTCATTTTCAATAAAGTTAATGACTGCCTCGGGTGTGGTGCTGTCCTTTATATGAAAAGCACGTCTCTCATCTAATATCTTTTGAAACGCCGGTGTCACTTGATTTGCAAAATAAATTGTTCGCAATGCAGGCCACTCACTAATTTGACTTGATAGCAAAGTACTAGAAAGGCTATCGTCAGTCAACAACACGTAAGTTTGTTCCAAAACATATGGATCTTTTTGAAAAGTTAACTGGGTAGGCAAATCTAGAATCGTCGTATAATGCCAGTCTATACGTGATGTATCAATTTGTGGTGTCCAGTCAGTGGCACCAATTTGAAGAACTGAAGTATCTGCCATTTATGCTTTCCTTTGCTTGATTTTATTGAAAATTTGTTGCCATTTAATCCAAATCATTTCTTCGCTGTATGCTTTACCAAGTTGTCTTGTTACTTCACGCACTTTTGACAGCGACTGTGGATTCTCCACATAAAAATTTAGGGCATCAGTCAATTCGGTTGGATGAGTTACTAATTTGCCATTCTCATTTGGTATCAAGTAATCCGTTTTAACGCGATTTATTTGTGGCACACTGTGCGCAATTGCCTGTGCTTGTAAGAACTGATCCGGTTGGTCGTTAAGGTCTAACAAGACACGCATATTTGACATATATCGTTGACGCTGCACTTCACCTTGTGGTGGTATAAACTGAAACCGCGTTTCATATGCCATCTGACTATCACTATCAATAATGCCATGTTGATTCGCGGCTGTTAAACTTGCAGCATGAACTATTGCATCAAATTTTTCATGTGTTTGCGCCGTTTCAATGAGAATCAGTACATTTAGATATCTTGCCAATAAGTTCGTTACAATTTCAAAATCAGACTCATTTATTGTTTGCGCTATCCAATAAATGGTTACAACAGGTTGTTCAGCCGATCGATTAGCTTGCTGTGTTACCGTATATGGCGGAATGACAGATATTGTTGATTCATCATTTGTTTGTTTAATAATTTTTTCATACGTTGCGGGCGTATCAGCAACAGAAAAATCAACACCATTATCAATTGCCAACAATTGATTTTTGTTATGTTGCTTTTCCCTCAGATCTGATTGGTAACTTAAAATTACTGGTTGTTTTGGTGTCAATTTATTCATAAAGAAAGTTGCTATTTGACTTTGTGCTACAACAAGAAATTCGTTTTCTGGCACTGTTTGTAAATGATATGCAAGCGTTGCAGCAATTAGTTCATCCATATTTGTAAAGGTTGTTTGAGATGTCCATGTCTGCTGTGTGGTCACAACACCTGACACACAATCCTCTTGCACCGCAACATCCCCGCTAGGTGTCAAATAATCCCGTCTTATTATGTCACCATGCGCATTAAAAGTAGTGACACGTGAAACAAAACCACGGTCGTCTAATAATAATTCTTGTGTTTTAACATCATTTTTCAGTAGATCAATACTTTGAAACCGTGACATATTCGGTTTTTGAAGATGGACTGTTGCAAAATGATCAGCTCCAACATGAACCAAAACATAATCGGTCATGTAAACAAATGTGGCGTTTTGAGGCCAAGAAAAATCCGTTAAAGCTAAGGGCTTATCGGTTTTCAAACGTATGCGTTGTAATAAATCATAAGCTGACCATGTGTCAGCTGCTTCTATTTTTTTTTGTGATAAAATTTGACGTAAATTTGGTAAATAATCAACTATAATTAACACAACCTTTTGACCTTGTGATAAAAAAAGTTGTGTTTGATGAATTGTATTGTTAAATTCTGGCAATTTTATACTGTAAGCATGCCAATCTGGAATAATATGCAATGTCATGTTTTACCTCTTATGTACGGGGGCACAATAAGTCCCCAAATTACTTAACCGCTAGTTGGACGTTTCACTTTTACGTGCCATAGCCATTGATATTATTATACCAATTCTATCCATGAGTTTGACATACATTCCCTTATAATCGTTCAAACGCTACGATACCATGATTATTAGTTATCACTTTTTTTAAAATAGACCCTTACGCTATCTCGGCATAAAGGTCTATTTTAATTAAAATGTTTCACGTGAAACATACAAATTATGACAAAAATTGAACTTGCCCTGATTCAAAAGATTGAATTCGCGCTAAGCTTTCTACCTGTATGCCTCGATCATCTAATATCTGACGCCCCTTTTGAAATGTTTTCTCAATGACAATACCAACACCTACTACTTGCGCATCAGCTTGTTGTGTAATGGCCAACAATCCTTCGATTGCCTGACCATTAGCTAAGAAATCATCTATCAGTAGGACGTTCTCCCCCGCCTTTAAAAAACGGTGATCAATCATAATATGATTAGTTGTTTGCTTTGTAAATGAATAAACATCTGCTATCCAGACATCATCTGGTAATGTCAATGACTTGTTTTTTCTGGCAAACACCACAGGTACATGCAATGCTAATCCGGTAAACACTGCTGGGGCAATACCTGAGGATTCAACGGTTAAAATTTTATCGATATTTTTACCGGCAAACAAACGTGCAAATTCTTCCCCAATTGCAGACAATAATTCTGGATCAATTTGATGATTCAAAAATGTATCAACTTTCAAGACATCTTGTCCTAACACACGACCATCTTTTCGTATTCGTTCTTCTAATAACTTCATAAACGCCTCTTAATCTAACCCTACTTGATTTTTTACTGTTGACTTGTTGCAAACTTGAAAAGTACTACTATTTTCTAAAAAAACCACTCAAAGCTAATATCAAGCTAACAATCGCCATGAAAAACAGCGTAATTACTAACGTGATCCACCAACCATCTTGCGTATCCGCAAATGGCAACCATTTAACGTTTTCACCATAAAATCCACTGACAATTGTCGGCACCGTCAAGACAATAGAATATACTGTCAAAACTTTCATGGTCCAATTCAAATCACGATTGCTTAAATTCCCATAAGCATCAGAAACCGAGTTAATAACAGCTATTGCGATATCTGCCATGTGTTCAGCTTGCCCGATCTCAATACGCACATCATCAATATGTTCTACCTCAACATGCGACAATTTGGCTTTAAAGTCTTGTTTAAATTCATTAATCATAACATGGTTGTTAGCAAGAGAATTTTGAATATAAATCATCTGTGTCTGAAGACGTAACAAGTCATTCATTTGTTTTGTAGTTCTTTTGTGCTGATGACCTAATTGTTCTTGTATCACACGTCGATTACGATTGATTTCTGTCACTTGTGACACATAACGTGTCATTAATGCACGTAATCCAGTCATGGCAAAATCAATTGCATTCAAGTTTTTATCATTATCAGGATGTAGCCGATTTTTAGGATCCAACATCACTGTTTTGATGTAATCCGTAACCGAATGTGAGAATGTATATAAATCACCATGTGCAAACAAGAGTCCAATTGGCCTTGTCTCAACAACATCATGCCGGTATGATATGACATCAATAACCATTAATGACTCGTCAGCGTCAACATCATATGCCATGCGCACCGATTCGTTATAATCAATTGCATATCCAATAATTTTAGCCGTTAAACGATGTTCACCAACTAATATTTGATTATCTTCTGCCGTTAAATTTGATACATGATACCATGTAAAATTATTAAATTTTTTGACTGTTTCGATCATCTCTGTATGTCACATTCGCTGGATTGTTTGTATTTGAGTGTGCGATGTTTTTAAAACCTTCGCGCTCATAAAAATGTCGTGCCCTCGTATTGTATGTCACTACTTTTAATTCAAGTGGTTTTTTAGCAGTTTGACGCGCCCATTTCAACAAGGCAGCGCCTATACCCTTTTTTTGAAAATTATCTTTAACAAATAACAGATGCAAAAAACTATCCCATGTTGATAAAGATGCAAATCCAACAATCTCACCATCAATCACTGCAACCTGTACTAATTCTCCTGAACTATCGGCACTAAAATCAGACAATGCCGGCGACTCGAGCCAAAAAAAATTAGCAACACGGGTATCTAAGTAAATATGTGAAAGTATATCGGTATCTTCAGGTTGCATTGGGCGTAATATTAAAAACCCATTTTGTGAGTTTGTTATTTTCTGTATCATTAACATGCCCGTCAACCTCTCCATACTATTAACTTGTGTTGAAGTATATTATAACAGTTTTTCCATTCCGTATGACATACTGATCACTGACTAAACAACCTAAATATTTGTTTTTTGTAACATCACAACATGCAAAACTGCGTTAGCGTACACTGCATGGTGCGATAACTTCTGCAAAAGCGTACGTGTTTCTTTTGGATAATCCGTGATGTACCCTTTCACGCCTAGTGCATAACTCGTATTAATATCCGCTTGTTTGTTTAATGTCCAGACATATAGTGCCTTATCGTATTTAACGAGTTTACGACTTATATCTGTATTAATATTAGAATATTCAATGGCATAAAACGTATTAAATCGTGCAGCATTGACATTATTAACCACTGGTGATAGCAACCCAATGGGTCGATCTGAATATTTAGCTAATCTTTTAATAGCGTTTTGATTCATTGACTGAATTTGAGATTTATTTTTAGTTAAGTATTGGCCATACTTGTTTTGAAAATCAATCAACTGTTTTGTTGTAATTGTTGTATTTATCTTCAACTCAACAAGCAATTTTTGCTGCAACTGATTTGCGCGCTTAATATACTCAAGAAATGATGTGGCAGTGATCGTACGACCGTTTTCTTCATAACGTATATTTTTTAAAACATGCCACGGTGTGTCATCAATTTGGTACGTTTTGCCATTTTTAGCTTTTATTTTAGCATCATGACTTAAGACATACACACCATCACGCGTTTTTTGGATATCTATTTCGACATAATCTGGTTTTTTACTGGCAACTTTATCTAAATTAATAATGCTATTAGCGGTTGCATTTTCTGATGATACGCCCTTATGAGCAATCACAATGTAATTTTTAATTGGCTGACCAAGAGTTTTCCCCGAAAGTGTACTACTAGCAAATCCAATAAACACGATAACAACTGTGTTAACAACGATTCTATACCATTTTCGATCACGTAAAAGTTCTTGGTATGATTTTTGATTTTCAACAATAAAAAGTAAGAATACTTGACTCGTTGCAAAATAAAAATACCCAATCCCTACTGCAATGAACATATTGGCAGTGTCTCTATTCAAGCCACCTTTTAAACTGTGGTCAAAGCTAGCTTGCAGTAAAAACAACGCGCCCATAACAATGAATACACCTAGTAAATATCTACCAATAGACAATAAAAACTGTCCATTTTGGTATCTCGTTTGCTGCCAACTTTTCTTGATATTATTTCCCAAACCATGACGTGTTGATATTGCTAAATAAGACACACGTCTCAATCGATAGACCAATAATAATATACCAATATACATTGCCACAACTGGGACCAAAATAATTGGTTGATTAATTGGGTCAATAAACGTTTTAGGAATCGTCAAGTAATGGGCAACCGGGAATTTAAAACCCAATTGATCTAAAGGTATCAGTAATACTATCATGATAAACACCGAAAAATGGATCTGAACAGATTTCAAAGCCTTGATATAATTCTGTTTACTCAACATTTGCCACGTATATAACATGACAGTGGTTACCATGGTAACGAGTAACAACCATACGACAAGATACGTTATAAGCGTTAGCCCATACGTTAACCAGTTGCTACGAATATATGTGACAAATGATCCAGTACTACCTGTTGCTATATTATAAGCACTAGGTTGATAGGACTGGCTGATGTTAATCATTTTTGATGATACATAGTTAAATAAAAACAATGCTATAATCAAGCCAGCTACAGATTTATGCCTCAGCATGCGATCTTTATTCATCTCAAATCCTCCAAAAAAGATATCTTTCTTACTTTAGGATATCATTATAATGTTGATTTGAGACGTTTTGTCGTAAATTAAGACAATAAAAAAATATGCTACCATTTAGGTACCATATTTTGATCGCTTAACGCTTCGTATTGCGTCTTGCTTTTTTAATTTTTCGTTTCAATTCGCGTTCTTTTTGTTCTTTTATTTCACGTTCACGACGAATTTTAAATGGATTTTGTAACATAAAGGTTTGAATCGTTTGAAAAAGGTTTCCAACAACCCAGTATAACGACAATGCGCTTGGCACTGCAAATGCTGAGAAGAAAATCACAACTGGAAAAATATAGGGCATTGCCTTGGTTATACCATTTTGATCAGGTGTTGCCTGAGTGGATAGCCATGATGAAGCAAAAGTAAACAGTGCCGCAAGAATTGGTAAAATGTAATATGGATCATTGCTTCCTAACTGTAGCCATAAAAACTTTCCAGATCTCAAGACTGGTGAATTATAAATTGACTGGTACAATGCAATCAACACTGGCATTTGAACGATTAAAGGTAACATCGATGCAAACGGATTCACCCCTGCGTCCTTATACAAAGCTTGTTGCTCTGCCATCATTAACTGACGACTTTCAGTATCCTTACCAGGATACTTAGCTTGCAATGCCTTAAGTGCTGGCTGTACAACCTGCATTTTCATCATTGATTGAATTTGATAGACCATTAATGGCAAAATTAAAAAACGAATTAAAATTGTAAAAACAATAATTCCCATACCATAATTATTACCAAACCATTGTGAAGCACCTAAAATCGCAGACGTAAAGGCCGCAACAATGCCACTCCAAAAACTATGTGAGGCAACCTGTCCGTTAAAACTCATAGCAGCAATAATGATGATAATTAGCGCGATAACAGCTAGAATAAGTGGTAATGGACCGATTTTCTTTAAGATATTTGTAAAACGTTTCATTCTTCTTCTACTTTCAGGATGTTAGCTAATTTTAGCACATGCACGATCTGTTCTTTAATAAATTTTTGGCTTTGCTTTGCAACTGCCGGCCGTGCGATTACTAATATATCAATTTCACTAGGCAGCTGTGGTTTTAATTCCAGAATACTCTGACGAATACGACGTTTGACCCACACACGATCATGCGCCTTACCTACCTTTTTACTAACAGAAATTCCTAGCCGAAAATGTTTTTGTTCACTTTTTTCTAGTTGATAGACAATAAAATATTTATTTGCGACAGACCGATGCTTATTAAAAACAATCTGAAAGTCGGCTGGCTTTTTAATTCGAAAGGTTTTTCTCATTTGATCCAGTCTCTCTTGATAATTTATGATTTCATATATTAGTTATTTGCGCTTGTTTCTTAAGGCCAAACTACTGCTTTATAGCCTTTTATCTAAATCAAAAAAGCCACTGCATAGCAGCGACCTTGTTAGGCTGATAGAACCTTGCGGCCCTTTGCACGACGGCGAGCCAAAACTTTACGACCGTTGCTCGTGCTCATGCGCTTACGGAATCCGTGTACGCGTTCACGATGGCGTTTCTTTGGTTGGTATGTACGCTTCATGTGTGTTCACCTCCATTCACGATTTTTACCTGCAAAAACTTTGCAATTCGATTTTAATCATAACATGAATCAACTACGTAAGCAAGACAATTCACCTGGTTTTATGTCTAAAAATGTTTTTAGTAAATGCAATACTAACATTGTACCCTTTATTATGATCAAGGACAATAGCCAATAGTCAGTTAATACATATCAAAATGTGCCCCATTATGCAGCCGTCTTTTCAAATTAACGATATCAATAATACTTGATATCACGGCCCCTAACGATTTATTTGCTTTATAATTTATCATAAACAGAAATAGGTGAACATCTAAACTTAGACGTTCACCTATTTTTTTATCAACTACAATGCTACGTTATGATGAACTGTTTGCACATCTTCATCTGATTCAAGCGCATCAATCAATTTTTCAAAAGTTGCTAAATCTTCCCCTTCAAGCGTTGTTTCTGCTTGTGGTAACATTGAAATTTCTGTCGTTGAAAACGCTGACACACCACTTTGACGAAGCGCCGCAATAGCCTTATGTAATGCGCTTGGTTCCGTATAAACAACAATTTGATCATCTTGTTGTTCGGCATCACGAACGTCCACATCGGCATCTAACAATGTTTCCAAAACAGCATCTGCATCACTACCTTCAAAAACAATAACCCCTGTTTCATCAAACAAATAACTTACTGAGCCAGCCGCACCATACGTGCCACCATTTTTGTTAAATGCTGTACGGACATTTGTCGCCGTGCGATTCACATTTGATGTTAAAGTGTCAACGATAACAAGTGAGCCATTAGGCCCAAATCCTTCATATCTACCTTCAATAAATGTTTCATCCCCTGACCCACTAGCCTTTTCAAGCGCACGTTCAATGACATGTTTTGGCACTTGTGCCTGTTTTGCACGGTCAATAACAAACTTTAATGTCGAATTAGCTTCAGGATCAACACTTTCACCCTGCTTTGCTGCAACATAAATTTCAATACCATATTTACTGTTAACTTTGGCAGCAGCACCGTCAGTCTGCGCCTTCTTCATTTTAATGTTTTCCCATTTACGTCCCATGCTTGCACCTCATTTATATTTATATCTTTTATCATTATAACGGTTTCCCATTATTTTGCACCAAAAAAGAGCTTATTTTAAAACACGGTACTGACCAGGTTTTAAATCAGCAATATGATAATCACCAATATGGGTTCGAATGAGACGCAATGTTGGTATCCCTACTGCAGCTGTCATTCGGCGAACTTGACGATTACGACCCTCTTTAATCTTAATTTGAATAAAACTTGTGGGCTGATTTTGTCGTACACGAATTGGTTTTTCACGTTCCCATAGCCACTTTGGATAAGGGATGCGTTTCACTTTAGCTGGTAATGTTAACCCATCTTTTAGGACAACACCTTGCTCCAATTGTCGTAATTGATCTTTGGTTGGGACACCTTCAACTTGGACAACATAGGTTTTATAAGCCTTGTTTTCAGGATCAGTCAACGCATGATTCAGCTTACCACTATCCGTCAAGAGCAATAACCCTTCACTATCCATATCTAGGCGTCCTGCAGCGTAGACGCGCGGAATGTCAATATATTTAGCTAGCGTTGCCCGCCCTTGATCATCAGTGAATTTTGTCAAAACGTTATATGGTTTGTTAAATAGTACAATCATAACCTTAATTATAGCAAAGTTACGTGGCTATAAGACGACAAATATTAAAGCCCTTAACCTTTTCTTTACTATTCACAATCTTATCCAAAACAAGTCACAATGCTGTGCACTACCTGGATTTCTAACAAACATAATCACATACCTGTTCACAAGTTATCCACATATCCACAACTTGTTATTGGTAAATTGTGGATAATGTTTATAACGAACCTCAAATATTGTCCTTACCCACTTTTAGATGTGTACAAAGTTGTTCGTTTGTGGATAACTCGCACATTTGTTCGTTCTTATATCCACAAACTGTTCTTTATTTTGTCCACAACTGTTGATATTTTTTAAAATTGTCATTATCCTGTGGAAAACTCATTTTCTTACTGTTATAATAATCATTGCTACTTCTTCTTTATATAGAAAAGTTGATCGGTTCGTAACGTCAGTTATAAATACTGTCGTTATTTTGGAGTACACCGAATTTATAGGAGAGATTTTCGTGACGAAACCCATAACAAAAGAAGAATTATGGAATCAGGTAAAGGCCAAATTTTATCAAGAAATTGGCCCTGTTTCCTTTGATACCTATATTGAACCACTTGCCCCAGTTACTTTGACAGAATCAAGTATCATTTTAGAGGTACCTATTGATGAAAGCACTGATATCATTGATAACTGGAATAAATCCTATGCTATGAGCTTTGTGCAATATGCCATGGAAATTGCCGAAGGTTTTATCAAACCAGAACTTCGTGTTGCTGAATCTATGCCAAAATCAACATTGATTCAAACAGAAAATCTGACGTTCACGCGAGAATCCGATTTAAACGAGAATTTCACGTTTGATAAATTCGTTGTTGGTACAGGTAATGAAAATGCTTACGCCATTGCTCGAGCAGTTGCTGAAGACCCTGGTCGTGTATACAATCCATATCTAATTTATGGTGGGGTCGGCCTAGGTAAAACACATTTAATGCAAGCCATTGGTAATGCATACTCAAAAACAACACCTTCAGCAAGAATTAAATATGCCACTGCAGAAGATTTTTTAAACGATTTTACAGAATCCTTACGCGCTGGAGAAGGTGCTACTGCTGCCTTTAAAAAGGAATATCGAACCGTTGATCTACTGTTAATTGATGATATTCAATTTTGGTCTGGTAAAGAAAAGGTACAAGAAGAGTTTTTCAATACTTTTAACGTGCTTACTAAAACAGGCAAACAGATTATCATGACATCAGATAAACTACCAACAGAGATTGTTGACTTACAATCACGCTTAACATCACGTTTTGAGGCTGGTATTTCAATGGATATCCAAAAACCTGATTTACCAACCCGTGTCGCTATCCTCAAAAACTTAGCAGAAACGGATAACTTGGATATTCCCAATGATGTTCTTGAATTAATCGCTGATAAAATAGATTCCAACATTAGAACATTAGAAGGTACATTCCATCGTTTTGAAGCCATGCTTCGATACCGAAATAAACCCGCCACTAAAGAAACCGCCCAAAAAATATTAGGCGATTTAAATATTAACCAAGGCTTTAAAATTACAGTAACCCGCATTCAACAAGTCGTCGCAGACTATTATATGCAAACCATCGACGATCTCAAAAGTACGAGTCGTAAAAAAGATCTCGTTACTGCACGACACGTTGCAATGTATCTCACTCGGACACTAACTAATGAGAGCTTACCGGATATTGGTCGTTCTTTTGGCGGGCGAGACCATTCATCTGTTCTACATGCAACAAATAAAATTACAGAAAAAGCCGAATCAGATTCACGGACAAAAGAAATGCTAGAAGCATTAACAGATGAGATAAAAAATGGAAAATAGGGCATGTGTATAACATGGCATAAGTGGGGAAGTTTTCCCACAGTATTGTGAACAAGATAAGTGTATGCCTGCGTTATGCACACTTAGTTTTCCACAACTTCAACACCCCTTATTATTACTACTAGATCTTTTATTTAATATATTTAAAAATGTCGCTACTGATGTTGCTAACCTGAAGGAGTATAATTATGCAATTTTCTATTAATCGTCAAGCTTTTATAAAATCATTAAATGATGTATCTCGTGCTATTTCATCTCGAACAACTATTCCAATTTTGACAAATATCAAAATTGTCTTAACTCAAGAAGAATTAATTTTAACTGGATCAAATAGTGATATTTCAATTGAAACACGTATTGATCAATCAGATACTAGTGCGCAATTAATTATTAAAGCAGCAGGTGGCATTACTTTATCTGCAACTTTCTTTTCAAATATTGTTAAGAACCTCCCAGCCGAGACAATGACGTTAACCGTTGATGGGGTACGTGCAAATATTACTTCAGGTGCATCAGATTTCACAATCAATGGGCAAGATGTTCGTAATTATCCTCAATTACCCGAAATGGATGATGTTCAAAGTTTGAGTGTCTCAGCAGCTCAACTTGTTGATATTATTTCACAAACCAAAATTTCTGCATCAACACAAGAAAGTCGTCCAATTTTAACGGGTATTCATTTGGCATTGAACGGAAATGATGTGAAAGCAGTCACAACTGATTCACATCGGTTGTCTCAGAGAATTGTGACACTAACTGGCACAGATGCTCATGTAAATGCTGATGTTATTATTCCTGCTAAATCGTTTAACGAACTCCAAAGTTTGCTAGAAGGACAGGACCGTGTGGATATTAAGTTGGCCACTAACCAGGCAGTCTTTGATTTAGGACACACAACATTTTATTCTCGCTTGCTAGAAGGAAACTATCCAGAAACAGATCGCTTGATTCCAACAGAAAGCACAACACAACTGACAATAGATGCTGGTGCGCTACTGGGTGCAATTAATCGTGCCAGTTTGTTGAGTCATGAAAGCCGAAATAATGTTGTACAACTGACAATTAAAAAGGGTATTGTGACACTAATTGGTACATCACAAGAAGTTGGACGTGTTCAAGAAGAATTAGTAACAAAATCTGTTGAAGGCGAAGATTTGGAGATTTCTTTTAATCCAGATTATGTACGCGACGCATTGCGTGTGTTCAATGGCAAACCTGTTGATTTGAAATTTACCAGTAACCTACGACCATTCACGTTAACACCAGCCGGTGAGACAGATAATAAACAGTTACAATTAATAACACCTGTACGTACGTTTTAAATAAAATTTGGTGTAAATAAACATTTATCCTTAAAACGGTCTAAAATCGCTTAAAATCGATTTTAGACCGTTTTTTTAGGAATAAGCAACAAAAAAATGGTATAATACAAAGGTAACTAAATATGACAAAAAATATAAAAATCACAACTGAATACATCACACTCACACAATTACTCAAAGAAGAGAACATCATTTCTTCTGGTGGCCAGGCAAAGTACTATCTAATGGATTCGCCAGTTTTGTTAAATGGTGAACCTGAAAATCGGCGTGGTAAAAAGCTGTACAACCATGATGAAATATCTGTGGCTGGCGAAACATATACCATTACATTAGCGGAAAACGCTGATGAATTAATTGCAATTGCTCAGCAAGAGAAAGAGCAACGTGCTGCAGCAGCCAAAAAAACAGTGCGTGATGATCGCATTAAGGCGCAAAAAGCTGCTGTTGCAAAGGAACGTAAGGAAGCACGATTTGCTGAATTACGAAAAAAGAATGGTACACGTGCTGGTGGCTTTGGACGTCCAAATCAGGGTAGTCGCCATACAGGGCCAAAGGGACCGGGTTCTTGGAACTCACATCGCTAAGGCTTGTTAATTATCGCAACTATACCGATTTAACGTTGAATTTTAGTGATGGTGTGAATGTTTTTTTAGGTGAGAATGCACAAGGCAAGACAAATTTATTAGAAAGTATCTATGTCTTAGCCTTAGCACGTTCACATCGAACAAGTAGTGATAAGGATTTGATTCGTTGGCAAGAAAAAGAAGCAACAATTAGTGGCCGTGTTAAAAAGAATATAAGTAATGTGCCATTGTCGCTGTACTTTTCAAACAAAGGCAAAAAAGCACGGGTGAATCATTTAGAAAAATCTAAGTTATCACAATATATCGGTCAATTAAATGTTATTTTATTTGCGCCAGAGGATTTAGAATTGGTCAAAGGTGCACCAAATGTCAGACGTCGGTTCATTGACATGGAATTTGGGCAGATGAATCCTTTATATTTGTATCATACAACACAGTATCGTCGTATATTGAAAGATCGCAATGCGTACTTAAAACGCCTGCAAATGAAACAAACAACCGATACGATTTTTTTAGACGTATTAACACAACAACTCGTTGATATTGGTTCACAAATCATATTGGCACGACACAATTTTTTAGCGAGATTAGAAGAAGCGGCGCAGCCTATCCATGCAGAAATTTCAGATCAACGTGAGATATTAACTATTAAGTATCAAACAAGTATTGAATTTGAAAAAAATTCAGAATTATCAGTAATTAAAGCTGCATTTGAACAGGACTTAAAACGACTTCAATCACGTGAAATTATGCTAGGATCAACAATTGTCGGTCCTCATCGAGATGATATTCAATTTATAGTTAACAATAATGATGTTGCTGTCTTTGGATCACAAGGACAGCAAAGAACAACGGCATTAGCAGTAAAATTAGCTGAAATTGATCTTATGCAACAAGAAACTGGTGAATATCCAATTCTGTTGCTTGATGATGTGTTAAGTGAGTTGGATGCTAATCGACAGACACATTTGTTGTTAGCGATTCAAGATAAAGTTCAAACGTTTATAACGGCACCATCTTTAAGTGACGTTGCAAGGCAGTTAATTCACGCACCTAAAGTGTTCCACGTGAAACATGGTGACATTATATTAGAAGAACAAGCCGAGTAATTGGCAAGTACATAAAGGATTTAGTATGTCTGAAGAAATAAATAATGAAGTAGAAAATGTAGATAATATTGTCACTGATGATGAAGAAATTCGTCATGCCAGCACTGTAGATGCTAGTGCTGGTGATTACAATGCAGATCAGATTCAAGTTTTAGAGGGCTTAGAAGCTGTACGTAAACGTCCAGGAATGTACATTGGAACAACGACTGCACAAGGTTTGCACCACTTAGTATGGGAAATTGTTGATAACGGTATTGATGAAGCACTGGCTGGTTTTGCAACGCATATTACAGTCACTATTGAAAAAGATAATTCAATTACCGTAACAGACGATGGTCGAGGTATTCCAGTTGATATTCAGACAAAAACTGGTAAATCTGCACTCGAAACAGTCTTCACAGTCTTACATGCTGGAGGTAAGTTTGGTGGTGGTGGCTACAAAGTATCAGGTGGACTCCATGGTGTTGGTGCATCAGTCGTCAATGCTTTGTCAACAAATTTGGATGTCCGAGTTATTCGTGGCGGACAAGTATATTACATGGACTTTAAAATAGGTCGTGTGAATACGAGTATTTTACAATTAGACGAACAACCAACAATTGAACGTGGCACAATTGTTCATTTTAATCCGGATAAAGATATCTTCCGTGAAACAACAACTTTTAATTATAAAACATTGTTGACACGTGTTCGTGAATTGGCCTTTTTAAATAAAGGGTTACGAATTTCAATTACAGATAAGCGTTTAGACACACCCGTAACAGAAAGCTTCCATTTTGAAGGTGGTATCAAGGAGTACGTATCCTATTTAGATGCTGAAAAAACAACAATTTTTCCTGAACCAGTGTATGTTGAAGGGGAAGAAAATGGTATTGTTGTCGAAGTGGCACTACAATATACAACGGACGTTAAAGATAGTTTACGTACATTTGCCAACAACATTAATACTTATGAGGGTGGCACGCACGAAACAGGATTTAAGACGGCTTTAACCCGTGTAATCAATGATTATGCCCGTAAAAATGGCCAATTAAAAGACAATGCTGAAAGTTTAACGGGTGAAGATGTTCGTGAAGGCATGACAGCTATTGTATCAATTAAGCATCCTGATCCACAATTTGAAGGTCAAACAAAGACGAAATTAGGAAACTCTGATGCGCGTCAAGCAACTGACCGCATGTTTTCAGAAACATTTAGTCGTTTTATGATGGAGAACCCAACAGTTGCCAGACAAATTGTTGAAAAGGGTATCTTAGCACAAAAAGCACGATTGGCTGCTAAACGTGCACGTGAAATGACACGGAAACAATCGGGACTAGAAATTGGCAATCTACCTGGAAAGTTAGCAGATAATACAGCGAGTGATCCAGCTGTTTCAGAATTGTTTATTGTCGAGGGTGATTCGGCCGGTGGTTCTGCTAAGCAAGGTCGCAATCGTGTCACACAAGCTATTTTACCTATTCGTGGTAAAATTTTGAACGTTGAAAAAGCAACTTTGGACAAGGTATTAGCTAACGAAGAAATCAGATCTCTGTTTACAGCAATGGGGACAGGCTTTGGGGATGATTTTAATGTCGAAAAAGCTAATTATCACAAGGTCATTATTATGACTGATGCCGATGTTGATGGTGCACATATTCGTACACTATTGCTCACACTCTTTTATCGCTACATGCGGCCACTTGTCGATGCAGGCTATATTTATATTGCCCAGCCACCACTTTATGGTGTGGCACTTGGTAATTCAAAAACGCGTGAGTATCTAGATTCTGATGAAGAACTTGAGGCATATTTGGCACAGTTACCATCGAATGTGAAACCTAAAGTTCAACGTTATAAGGGACTGGGTGAAATGGACTTTGATCAGCTTGCTGATACAACAATGGACCCGCTTAACCGTCGTTTACTCCGTGTGGATCCTTCCGATGCAGAAGCTGCTGATAGTATTTTTGATATGTTAATGGGAGATGATGTTGCACCTCGTCGTGAATTTATTGAAGAAAATGCTGTGTTTGTAGAAAACTTAGATATCTAAATGTGAGTGTGAAGTCATGTGCTATTATGGCATGTCGCAAAAATGCTCAAACTGCCTGGTGGCAGTACATAATTTCAGAATAATGTTACAAGGAGTAAAAAATGTCTGAACAAAATGACTCACGTATTCACAATGCGAATTTGTCAGAACAAATGAAAACATCATTTTTATCATACGCTATGTCAGTTATTGTGGCGCGTGCTTTACCTGATGTCCGTGATGGCATGAAACCGGTTCATCGACGTATCCTGTATTCAATGATTGAACAGGGAAATACACCTGATAAGCCACATAAAAAATCAGCACGTATTGTTGGTGATGTCATGGGTAAATACCATCCTCATGGTGATTCAGCTATTTATGAGTCAATGGTCCGTATGGCACAACCATTTTCATACCGACATATGCTTGTTGATGGACATGGAAACTTTGGTTCTGTCGATGGTGATAGCGCAGCGGCTATGCGTTATACTGAGGCGCGTCTATCCAAAGTTGCTATGGAAATGGTTCGGGATCTAAACAAAGATACAGTTAACTTCATACCAAACTATGATGGTGAAGAACGCGAACCCGAAGTTTTACCAGCACGTTTCCCCAACTTATTGGTGAACGGTGCTACTGGTATTGCTGTTGGTATGGCGACCAATATACCTACGCATAATCTTGGCGAAGTTATTTCAGCTTTGCATGTTTTGATGAATAATCCAGAAGCAACAACTTTGGATTTAATGGAGGTTCTTCCTGGGCCTGATTTCCCAACTGGTGGTATTGTGATGGGCAAGTCAGGTATTCGTCGAGCTTATGAAACAGGCCGTGGTCGTGTGACAGTTCGTGCCAAGGTAGATATTGAACAAACCAAAACAGGTAAGGAACAAATTATTGTCACAGAATTACCTTATGCTGTTAATAAGGCGCGTTTAATCGAGCGCATCTCAGAATTGGCTCGTGATAAGCGAATTGAAGGTATTACTGGTATTCGCGATGAATCTGATCGCGATGGTCTACGTGTTTCAATTGATGTACGACGCGATGCCTCAGCCAGCGTTATTTTAAACAATTTATATAAAGAAACACTGCTACAAACTAATTTTAGTTTTAATATGTTGGCAATTAATGGTGGGAAACCACAAACAATGAGTCTCAAAGAAATTCTAGTGGCTTATTTAATTCACCAACGTGAAGTCATTCGTCGCCGTACAGCTTTTGATTTACAAAAAGCACAGGCGCGTGCACATATTCTTGAGGGATTGCGAATAGCACTTGATCATATTGATGAAATCATCAGTATTATTCGGTCATCAGCAACTTCAGAAGAAGCTAAGGTGCGTTTGATTGATGGCTACTCACTTTCTGACAAGCAAGCGCAAGCTATCTTGGATATGCGACTTGTACGCTTAACTGGCTTAGAACGCGATAAAATTGAAGATGAATATCAAAAGCTTTTGGCAGTAATTGCTGATTTGAAAGATATTTTGGCTCATGAAGAACGCGTTGACCAAATTATTTATGATGAACTATTAGAAATTCAAACTAAGTTTGGGGATGCACGTCGCACAGAGTTACAAGTTGGTGATGTGACAAACTTGGAAGATGAAGATTTAATTGAAGAAGAAGATGTCATTGTGACTCTAACACGAAATGGCTATATCAAACGTGTACCACAAGCAGAATTTAAGGCACAAAATCGTGGTGGTCGTGGTGTACAAGGCATGAATGTTAATGATGAAGATTTTGTTGACCAAATGGTTGCAACGTCCACACATGACACACTGTTGTTTTTCACAAATAAAGGTAAAGTATACCGAATGAAGGGATATGAGGTCCCTGAATATGGTCGCCAGGCTAAAGGTATACCGGTTGTTAATCTTCTGAAATTTGAAGGTGATGAAAAGATTCAAACAGTTATTAATGTTCGTGGCGCAGCTGATCAAAGTAAAGAATATTTGTTCTTTGTTACACGTTTGGGTATTGTCAAACGAACAGCTGTCAGTGACTTTTCAAATATCCGTACAAATGGTTTGAAAGCATTGACTTTGCGCGATGATGATGAAGTGTTGTCTGTTCAAATTACGAATGGCACGCAAAGTGTGCTTATAGCGACCAAAGATGGTTACTCAGTAAGGTTTACTGAGGAAGATGTTCGTATCATGGGACGCGGCGCAGCTGGTGTTCGTGGTATTAGGCTACGTGAAGGCGATCTTGTTGTCGGAGCCGACGTTGTTAGTTTAAATGATAATGTTTTAATCATTACGGAAAAAGGTTACGGAAAGCAAACACCAGTCAGTGAATATCCAATTAAGGGTCGTGGTGGTAAAGGCATAAAAACCGCTAATATTACGGAAAAAAATGGTGTATTAGCAGGAATGACCATTATTCATGGTGATGAAGATATCATGGTTACCACGACGCAGGGTGTAATGATCCGATTCACAGCATCATCTATCAGTCAAACAGGCCGTGCGACACTAGGCGTGCGTTTAATTAGATTAGAAAATGGTGCAAAGGTCGCGACATTAGCGAAAGTAGATCATGAAGAAGAGATACTTGCTGAAGAGAGCGTGCAGGACGTTTCACGTGAAACACCTCTGGATGGCCAACAAATACAACAAATAACAGACTTACTAGAACGTGTAGAATCTGATGATACAAATGAAGATGAGTCATAACTAGCAAATATATAAATAAAAATCGCTGACTAGATTATCTAGTCAGCGATTTTTATTTATGATAACCCTTTTTTATTAGTAATTAGGGATGCAAGGTAGTCGAACATAGTCATTCTCCTTATTGTTGAGATACTATATTTTACGCAACTTGTTCCTATTGTACTAATTATAATTAATCTTCAGGTGTAACATCTTTGGGTGATTCGGTTGAATAATAGTGTGTTTTACGTGGTGCATCTGGTATGATAATCCAAGCTAGAATGTAAACTAGCGTACCAGGAAATGCGGCTGAAAAAATTGAAACAGCGACAAATATAATTCTCACGAGTGTGGAATCCCAACCAAAATATTCGGATATACCGCCGATAACGCCACCAATCATACGATTGCTACGTGAACGTGTAAGTGTTTGCTTTTTTGCCATGATAGAACTCCCTATTTATAAGATATTATAATGTACTATAAATTGTGCAGTGAAAAATCAAGTTTAGTATATCTTGATTGTACCAGAATCTATAGCAGCATCAATTGTAAACTCTGGATTTTGCCCATAAACACCACGTTTATAGTTATCCACATTTTTTTCAAAATTAATGTTAGTGTTTCGTTCCATATTAATCACACCAGATCTAACGGATAGATCAAAATTAAAATCCTGCGTTTCTGGCGCGGTGACTCTGACTGTACTAGCATTTGCTCGAAGTTTGAGATCATCTGTTAGTTTAGATACGCGTAAGCGTAATGGTCCTGCTTCTACACTAAATTGACCACCACCGACAAAATTATCGGCTTGAATTGAACCAGAGGTAACACTAATTTTAGCGTGAGGAATTGTGGCGTTTTTTAGTTTAATGCTACCAGATTTATTGAAAATTTCTGCGCCTTGAAGAGATAGCTCATCAACTTGAATTGATCCTGAGTTAATCTCCCAGATAGCATTTTTTGCTTTAAGATTATGTCCTTTAAAACTACCAGCATGAATAACAATATCAAAAGTGTCTAGTATTAAATCGTGTGCAGTGATACGACCACTATGATTAAGGATTTTAATACGCCCTTTCTCAAAATTTTTAGGAAGACCAATATTGATGAGAGAACGAACATGAAAGAGTAAGGGTTGTTCACCTTGTGATATTAACACACGATCGTCATCTTCTGTAACTGCTGCAAAATATCGGGCATTATCGCGGCTGAAATATTCATCTACAGTGATTAAGTCTGTTTTATCATTCGTATAAAAATTAATAGCTGTATCCTTGTAGTTGAAAATGAATTTTTTATCACTGATAGGTATTTGTACATTATGATGAGCAGTAGCCCAATGAGGCGCAGTGGTATTTTTATCATTCTCAAATTGCGCGTGATTCATTGTCATGTCGTCGTTGAACTGATAATATTTTTTGCCAACACGTGCACCGTCATGATCAACATGTAGCCATTCGCCGAACTGTACTTTGTCATGTTTACCATCAATAACAATATCATCCCCTAAGCGAACACCTTGATTATTAATATGTAAATTACCAACATGAAAGCCATCATCTGAAATATCGAAAAAAGGTGTCTTCTTTTTCTTGTCACCTTGAGATGACTCATCTGCGCTAGTTTTTTGACTTAACTCACGTAGCACGGTATCAATGTCACCTAGTTGATCAAAAGTATCATCAAGCGCTTCATCATGAGACTTATCTTGTTTGGCAAAATCTTGATAAGCTTCCATTAAATCAGCAACGAGTTCCTCTTTGAATTCTGTCAGTTCTGAATTAGGTTTGTATTTTGAAAAGATGACGTCTAGACGCGTACGTATTTCCATTTCAATTGATGTCATGATACGTCTCCTTTAGCTATCGTATCGGTAATGAGTCGATTGATAATATCCTTGGCAAATTCCCAGTCTTGTAGAGCCACAGCAAGATTTTGTTGACCAGTTGCGGTGATTTTGTAATATTTTCTTCGGGCACCTTGAGTTTCATCGCCCCAATAACTAACGACATCCCCGCTTTTTTCTAAACGTCGAAACGCAGTATATAGTGTTGCCTCGTTTAGTTCATATTGTTGTTGGCTTAATATGCGAATTGATTTAGAGACTTGGTAGCCATAAGAATCCCCCTGATTGAGAATATTTAATATAATTGTATCGGTATGTCCACGAATCAGATCTTTTGAAATAGTCATTTGATTACCTCTTATAGGTTGTAACTATATCATAAAACAAATTACTATGGTTGTCAAAGTAATTTGTTTTATGGTAGTGTTTTAATCTAATGATTTTAAGTGTATAGTGTGTTAAATTAGTTTTCAGGCAGTGTTTCTAAGGAAATGTTGGCAGTTACTGACTAATATGGTTTAGAAAACAAACATTATAATCTATAGGAAAGCGTTGAATAATGTATTTGAATAGTTTCAAAAATGCAATATTTAGGAATCTTTTTGCTAGCATTGTACTGAGTAATTTAGCTAATAGCATAGCAAATATTTCTTTAATTTGGTTGGCATATAACAGGTTTGGTTCACCAATAGTTATTGCTGTGGTTTTGGGTGCACTACAGTTACCAAGTATCATTCTCGGTCCGATTTTAGGGGGATTATTAGATAAATTCAATAAGTTGAATTTAATGATATTTGCTAATACAATCAATATTTTTGTTTTTCTATTTTTGATTTTCAATGGTTTAAACAATCATATTGATCTTTTAGTATTCATTGTTTTATTAATTATAAGTGGTGCGATGAAACCTCTACTCATGGGTGGTGACTCGATGATTATTCAAGAAATTTTTCCGAGCGGAAAAGAAAGAATGAAAGCAAATGCATTTGTTACGATGAGTTTTGATATGACATATATTTTTGGTTCGTTAACGTCTGGTTTGGTGTTGGCTTTAGGATATGGCATCAAAATTTATGCATTAGTTTCTGTCTTTTATGCGGTAATCACGTTGTTATTATTCAAAATTCGTGGCATGTTCACTTTCAATCAAGAAAGTAAACAAGTGTCTCATGAGTTGTCTTATTTACAAAACACAAAAAATGCTTTTCATATTATTTTTAGAAATAAACAATTAGTATTAGTGTTATTAATGGACTTTTTTTGGAATATGCTGCTCTGGGCAGGACTTGCTGTGTTATTGCCTGTGATGGTAAAACAAATATTACATTCAGGATCACAACAATATGGTTTATTAGAATCAATGACATCCATTGGCATTATTGTTGGTTCGTTTGTTGTTGGGCAAGTTGAAATAAAGGAGAGTTGGTTGATCAAAGGTGTAGTAGTGGCGATTGGTATTCATGGTATTTTATTCTCACTTATTGGCTTCCTTAATAATGTCTATTTGGTTTCTTTCGTGCTAGTTATTATTGGTGTCGGTGTTTCTCCAGCTTTGATATACAAAACAACATTTTATCAACAAACATTTGATGAAGAAGCCAAAGGGGCGCTTTTTACAATATCTGGCAGTATGACGTCAGCGAGTTATCCAATTGGTATTACGTTGACAAGTATCCTAGTAACATTTGGAAAGACAACCGTGCCATTTATTTTTGCCGGATATGGTGTATTAATTAGCTTGTTAGCATTGTTGGTTTATCACAATATCAAGGACACCAAAATAAAAAATAGCAGTTATATCGACTAGATTAGTTAGTATTAACAAAATGATTACCACAAAGTAATGTATTTGTCTATACATAAGAATGGGCACAGCTACAAAGATAAATCTGGTATAATAGAAAGCATTATTGTTCAAGAGGTAACAAAGGGGAGAAAAGTAATGAGTAAAAGAAATCAAGTAATTATCGCCATTATTGCAACACTGGTGATCCTGGGTATCAGTGTTATTAATATACTGAGTCTGACAGAAATTAACGGCATCAAAGTTGAAGGACAGAAAATGCTTCTGCTAGCTGCTGTTGCTAGTGTGGTGGGTGTAATTTTTGGTGCACTGATTAATAAGCTATTTATTTGGCTGTCACAATTAGGTCAAGAAGAAAAGCAGTCAGTATCATTTTTAACATCATGGTATGCTACAGGTGTTAGCCAATTACCATTTGCAATTGTTAATATATTTTTGATAACTGTTCTTGGTCTATATAATCGAGGTAATGATATTGTTACTATCGTGAGTGGCCTAATAGATACATTATTTTTTGTGCTTATTTTACGGTCAGAGAAAATAATTACACAACGTACACAGATTATTTATACTGTAATTATGGTTGTATTAACGCTTGCAATAGGTCTCATACCAATATTATTGAAATAAGTATGAAGGAATCTAAGGATAATTAAGGATGTGACATGAAAAAGCGTACAAAGGTAGTATTGATCACTGTTTCTAGTGTTGTGGCAGTTGGATTGTTAACTGTTACAAGCATAACAACTTATAATAAAATGACACACAAGGCATCATCAGTAACCAAAAAAGGTTATCAGTCATATCGCGTGACAAGCTCGCCAGCGTTGTCGATGTCTGGTAAAATTGTGGCAAATAAAACACAAACATTAAATTCACCATCTGGTAAAATACAGCAGATTAATGTGAATGATGGACAAACCGTTAAGAATGGTGAAATTCTGTTGACAGTAACTAATACAGATATACAAGAAGCCATTGAAGCACAAAATGATGTCATTTCTAAGGCTACTCGTGGTGCAAGCGCCACCGCAAGTGCGTTAAAGAGTGCACAACAACAATATCAACAAGCATCTGATGAAGAAGGCAAGGCCGCCTTAAAAGACACTGTAGCACAGGCACAGCAAGCGACAACTGATGCTAATGCTGATCTACAAGATGCACAAAATAAACTTGTTGAGTTACAAAATAAACTTAATGTTAGTTTAACGGCACCATTTGATGGCATTGTTTCAGTAGACAACAATACCAAAGATGGTATTCCTTCTTTAACAATGAATACGACGGAAAAGGTTTTGCGTGCTACGGTGTCAGAGTACGACTATGATAAAATTCATAGTGGTGATAGTGTCACTGTTAGTGGCATTGATGGTACACCGACACAAACGACAGCGATTGATAAAATCGAACAAATTCCAGCAGAACAAGGTAAAGGAACAACGTACTATCCTTTCTCTGCTAATGTCAATGGCGATTTCCTTTACGGACAAAGCGTTAAAGTAAAGGTACCACAAAATGACCTTAAGATTCCAAGTTCGGCTGTCTATAAAGGTAGTATTTATAAAGTAATTGATGGTAAAGCTAGTCGTATAAACGCTGACGTAACGAAATCAGGCACAAGTTATTTCATTAAATCAGGTGTGGTTAAAGGTGAAAAAATTGTGCTTAATCCAGATAGTCATTTAAAAAATGGTGAGGCGATCAATGATTAGTTTATCAGCGATTAGTAAAAGTTATCGTCAAGGAAATGATAATTATCAGGTGTTACATAACATTAATCTTATGATTAAGTCTGGTGAATTTGTAGCAATTATGGGTCCGTCTGGTTCTGGAAAATCAACTTTAATTAATATTATTGGTTTTTTAGACCAAAATTTTGATGGTAACTATGCTTTCAATGATGTTGTTGTTAGTGAGCTTAATCGTAAACAACATGCACAACTACGTAACCAATCGGTTGGATTTGTATTTCAGAATTTTAAGCTCATTACTAATCAAAGCGTGGGTGAAAACGTTGGATTACCCTTATTGTATGCCGGTATGAAAAGACGTGACATTGTGGCACGTGTTAATGAGGTCCTAGCACAAGTTGGTTTGCCAGATAGTTATCATAAGTTACCAAAAAATCTTTCTGGCGGTCAGCAGCAGCGAGTAGCGATTGCGCGGTCAATTGTTACAAAACCTAATTTCCTAGTGGCTGATGAACCAACAGGGGCACTTGATTCAGCCACTTCAGCAGAAATCATTGCATTGTTTAAAGATCTGAATAGTCATGGGACAACGGTAATTATGGTAACTCATGATGAACAAGTTGCTCGTCAAACTAATCGGTTGATCAAGATATTGGATGGTCGTATTCAAAGTGACGAGGAGGTAAATCATGCAAATACGTGAACTATTTGTGAGTGCTTTCCGATCATTGGTGTCTAATAAGCGGCGCAGTATACTGACTATGATTGGGATTATTATCGGTATTGCTTCGGTTATTACGATTTTGGCTTTAGGGGATGGCGCGCGCGTTGCGATGCTTAAGAATTTACAAGCTAGTGACAGTGGACAACAATCTACAGAAATTAATTTCGCAGCAAGCGGTGATAGTAAGATTAGTGGTTTTAGTGATGACGATTTAAATCGTATACGAGAAAACAATCAAGTCAATAAGGTTAGTGTACAGTCAGATGATCATGGTATTTTATCAGCTGATGGATCTGTAAATGGTAAAAACATCAATCCAATTGTCTATTTGACATCGCGAGCAAATGATGACCATTTAATTTCAGGTCAAGGAATTACCAAAAATGATAGTTTGGTTAATAATCCGGTAGCGTTAGTCAGTCAATCTTTGGCTAAAAGAGGCTACCGCAGCAACCGTAATGCCTTAAATTCTGGTATTGAAATTAATGGCACGACGTATACTATAATTGGCATCATTAGTGATGATGCAACACGTGGTAGTTATAATAATTATGATGTGGTAGTTCCCCGCCAAGTGTTCCAGTCAAATAATGCAGATGTTTCAGCCAACACACTGAAATTAACATTTGTTACTGGGGCTAATGTTTCAGAGGAGACTAAGAAAATTGCAGAGCAGCTTAACAGTAGTGGCTCACAACATAATGCAGGGTCATATGAATTCTTTGACATGGCAGCAATGCTCAAGGGCGTTAGTGCAGTAATTAAGGGAATTACTTACTTTATAGTCGCCGTAGCAGGTATTTCCTTGTTTATTGCTGGTATTGGTGTCATGAATATGATGTATATTGCTGTGAGTGAACGAACACAAGAAATTGGTATCCGAATGGCAGTAGGCGCCTCACAGCAACAAATATTATGGCAGTTTTTGATTGAGGCGGTGATGTTAACCTTGAGTGGTGGCATGATTGGTTATCTCAGTGGACTCGGTATCGCTATGGGAGTTTCGGTTTTTCTACCATTTACAGCAACTGTTTCATTGTCAACATTTTTACTGGCATTTGGTACGTCAACGGCTGTTGGTTTGGTGTTTGGTATATTGCCAGCTAAAACAGCAAGTAACAAGAATTTGATTGATATTTTGAGATAAACCAAGATATTTAAATGACATAAAAAATTGCAAGTGTGCCAGTTTTTGGCACACTTGCAATTTTTTAATATAGTGATTAGTCTTTTAGAACAGCAACCATGAAGTCCATAAAGTCACGAACAAAACGTTGGGAGTTAACACTAACGGCAATTTTAGTTGTTGTTGGTTCAAGTAGTCGTGCTTTGTCGCCAATTGTACGGCCATAGTCTTTTGTGGTCTCATCGAAAGTGACATGCATATTCAAGGGTATGGTGACGACGTAACTTGGGTCAATGGCTACAGCGACAGCCAAGGGATCATGTAGTGCGGCACCATGATGATCGATATTTAATTGATCATAAGCATCAATATAGAAATCCATTAAATCGGCATAAGTAATACCAGCTTGTGTGCCTAAGTCACGCCACTGTTGTGTTTCATTTTTGGTTAATAATGTGCGCAAAGTGACATCTAAGCCAACCATAGTTAAATTTTCTTGTGTTGTGAAAACATGATCTGCTGCTTCGGGATCTTGATTGATATTTGCTTCAGTAAAAGGCGTCACATTACCTGGTACGGTAAGTGCACCACCCATTAATGTGGTGTTACCAATCAAGTTGGCAATTTTTGGATCAATTTCTAAAGCCTTGGACATATTTGTTAAAGGGCCAGTAGGCACATAAACTAAGGCATCTTGATACTTATGTGCCATATCAATCAAAAATTGAATGCCACTTGTTTGTTCAATCGTTCGTGTGGCAGGTTTTAATAACAAATTGGCAATACCATTATCACCGTGAATAGATTTTGATATAGGCATGACGTTAAAATTTTCAGTCGTTGATGAATGTGATTCACCTAAATAGACTGGAACGTCAGTTGCACCTAGTAAATGCAACAGGTTAAGTGTATTTTGTGCGGAGGTTTCGACTAAGGTATTACCATATGAGGCAATCACCCCGATAAGATCCACACGAGGATCACATACAGCCAAGGCCAAAGCCAATGCGTCATCAATACCTGTATCTAAATCCAAAATCATTTTTGTTGAAGCCATACTAAATCGCCCCTTCTCGAGATTGATTCATAACAGGAATTTGTTCTAAGAACCAATCTTCAAATGCCTGTACATCTATATCAACTGCAACCTTTGCATTAACTTTGCCATTAGACCAACGATTTTGTGTGTCCGCGATCGTTGCACCAGCAGCTGGGCCGTTTGTTATCACATCAACCCAATAATCTTTTGTTGTATAAAATTCTGGTTTCAATAAGTAACAAATCGTGTTGACATCGTGCATTGGTTTGCCACCTGGTTCACTATCACCATATGCTGTCATCAATTTTTGTAGCATGCTTCCAGATTCACCAATATGAGCCACATTATCAATAGTTTTAAGTGGTAATAAGGCTTTCAATGTCACATCAAGCCCAATCATAACAATAGGGACACCGCTTTTAAAAACAATGTCAGCAGCGTCGGGATCTGTAAAGACATTAAATTCTGCTACTGATGAAACATTGCCACCAGATAGTGAACCACCCATCAAAACAAATTGTTTAATTTGTTTTAATAGTTCAGGGTGTTGTTGGATGAGTAAGGCAATATTAGTGTACGATCCAGTGGCAACAATAGTCATCGGCTCTGGTGACATTGATAATACTTGTGCCATAGCTGTTGTCGCATCGACTGGCAAGGTTTTGGCTGTGACTTGTGGGAAGTCATAACCAGGCATGCCTGATTTTCCGTGAATATAAGATGCATCAACGAATGGCTTTTTCAACGGCGCTGAGGCACCGCTTGCAACTGGTACATTGGTTTTATTAAAAAAAGTAGTTAATTTTAAAAGATTGTTGGTTGTTTTATCAACAGAAACGTTACCAGCAACGCTCGTTAGTAATTTAATATCAATTGCTGGGTGTGTTAGTGCAATTGACAACGCAACTGCATCATCAATACCTGGATCCATATCTAAAATAATAGGGGTTATGTTGTTCATTTTTTGCCTTTCTAATTCATATTGTTAAAGTTTACCAAACAAATAAACCAGCTGTTGCTGCTGACAATAGTGAGACTAAAATACCAGATAGTAGCATATATGGGACACGCGAACTAATATAATCATTTTTTTCTTTGCTAACTAAGCCTTTAAAGGCACCAATGATCATACCAAGTGTACCAAAGTTGGCAAAACTTGTTAAGAAGACAGTCAGTACAACACGAGCATGTTCATTGGCAAATAAACCTTTACCAGCCATAATTGACTTGGAAACTTCACCCATAACAACAAATTCGTTGGTAACCAATTTTGTTCCCATGAATTGTGCTAATTTGAAAGCATCGTCTACGCTGAATCCAAGCAACCAAGCAAATGGGAACATGATAACACCGAAGATATTTTCAAGTGTTAACCAATGTAGACCAGTTAAACTAAATAGCTGATTAATTAAGGCAGCCAGCGATACAAAGGCGATAACTGTTGCTGTGATGATTAAGATTAATTTACCGGCACCAAGAATAGAGTCGCCTAAGAATGAGAAGAAGGGTTCCTTTTTAGTGCCTTTTTCATTGATATTAACAATGACATCATCTTCTGGGGCAACCTTATTAGGATTTAAGATAGAGGTGATCACAATGGCACCTAATATGTTAAGTGGAATAGCCGTTAGAACATAATTTCCAGGAACCATTTGTGTGTATGACCCAATAATTGCCGAAGTGACACAGCTCATTGACATCATGGCTAATGTTAAGTTACGGCTTGCTGACATATTGTCTAATTGGGATTTAGAAACGGCTAGTACTTCAGTGTTACCAAGAAACATCATTTCAATGGAGAAGAATGCTTCGAACTTAGGTTGCCCAGTGACGAAAGCCAAACCTTTACCAACCCACTTAATTAACCAAGGGAGGATACCAATATATGTCAAAATGTCAAAAAGTGGGACAACTAATAGGATTGGTAACAGGGCTGAAGTAACGAAATTTGGGCCACCATTGTTTGATGTCAACCACTCAGGCAAAGCAAAGGCAATACCTTGTGATGCAACAGACACGAGCCAATTGAATCCATCAGCCGCGGATTGGACTGCAATTTGCCCAGCTTTGAATTGCGTAAAGAACCAGGCAAGGGCTAATTCAATAATAAGAACGATACCAACAGATTTCCACTGGATATGCTTTCTATCTCTGGAAAACAGAGCAGCAATAGCAATGAAAACAACGATACCAAGGGCATTAGCAAATAAAAACATAGTTCTTCCTTTCTCGAACAGAAAACAAAATAAGTAAATCGTTTAACCGAAGACATTGTAGCACATATTATTTGAAAATGGAAACGCTTTCAATAATCGTTTTAGGGTACAATGGATATATTACAGTATACCATTACGATAAGGAATAGAGTTTATGCGCAAAACTTCAATTAAAGATGTCGCTAAAAAAGCAAATGTGTCTATTGCAGCAGTTTCTCAAATTTTAAACGATAAGGGTCAACGATTTTCAAAAAATACGATAGAAAAAGTTCTGCAAGCAAGAGATGATTTGGGATATGTTCCTAATAGCGCTGCTCGAAACTTGAAGGGACCACATAATCGTTTAATTGGTATTATTGTGCCATCGTTTCGGATGCCTTTTTTTGCAGATATTATTCAGAGTATGCAAGATAATGCGCCATCAGATGTTAACCTGGTATTTTTTGGTTCAACTGATGAAAATTTGCAGCGTGCCATATACTCTTTAGTTGAGCGTGGGGTACAAGCACTCATTTTTGGTAAACCAATTCCTGATCGTGCAGAAATGAACGAATTTTTAAAAAAAAGACATATTCCTTATTTAGTACTTGATCAAAATGCTGACATTAATGCACAAGATATGGTGCAAACAAATGAATTTACAGGGGGAAGCCTAGTTGCAAGTCATCTTCTTTCATTAGGGCATCGAAAAATAGCATTAGTGTTGCCTAATACATTGACTGATAATATGCGTCAACGCCGTTCAGGTTTCTTGGATACCTTATCTACAGCTAATTTGGCTCCTACTACTATTATAACCGCAACGCTATCCAAACATGGAGGATTAGCTGCAGTTCATCAATTAATTCAAAGTGAAGCAACCGCAGCTTTCGTATTAAACGATGAAATGGCTATTGGTGTGTTGCGTGGTTTGGCGTATCAAAACGTCAATGTGCCTGGTGATATTTCCATTGCAGGTTATGATGATACTGATTATGCAGAATTTATGATACCAACTTTAACGACTGTGACGCAACCGGTTTTAGAAATCGGTCGTGCTGCATTAAACATGATATTACGTCGATTAGATCATCCTAATCTACCATTTCAAACTGCTTTTTTTGATGTCAAACTGGTTGTACGAGAATCTACTGGACCAGTGAAAAAATAAATCAGTGCTAATTATATAAGATACAAACTTTTATAATTGAAGGTGTATCAACATAAAAATCATGATTGAGAGTACAACGCTGTTGTTTGGTATTATCATAAATAAAGACGATTATCAAAAAGATAATCGTCTTTATTTATGACTGATCTATATCCATAAGTTCGGACAAGGAAGCCATGCGTTTTTGAAATGTAGCTAAGGGTTCGGGTGTAGGCTGGCTCATCCATACAGAAATAAAGGTCATTAATGTTTCAGTTAAATAGGCAGTATCTAAGGTGTTTTGTGCAGTGTCTGGTAGATATTTAATGAGAACAGACCGATACTTTGATCTAATGAACTGCATCCAAATATTTTTAATATATGGTCGTGTATATAGAATATGAAGGAACTCTTTTTTACTGTACAATAGTGGTGCCATGTCATTTATAAATACTGAAATGGCACTGTGATTTGAAGATAAACGTTCCTCGACCTTGATTTTAATGTCTTGATCGATATTGTTTATAAATGCATAGACCAAATCGTCATAGGAAGGAAATAATTTTTGAATACGTTGAGTTGATAGACCAGATATTTGCTGGATTATTTCGATATCTGGTGCTTCTTCACGACATCGAGACATAGCTTTATAAAAAGCTGAAAATATAAGTGCTTCCTCACTAATGTTTTGTGGATTAGTTGTTTGTGACATGAAAAAGTTTAGCGGTAAGTCGAAAGTCTCAATGATTGTTAGCATCATGGCTGTCGTGGGGTGACCTCTTTGACGCTCCCAATTTGACACCGATTGATAGGAAATGTAAACTTTTTCAGCAAACTCTTGTTGTGTTAAATTGTGGGCTGTACGTAATTGTTTAATTTGATCGCCAATAGTCATAGATACCCCAGAAAAATTAATTATTTAATAATTATATCATACAGCAAATTAAGAAGTAATCAATATTTATTAGTGAAAAATGAGTAATATAAGCAATATAAGTGAATTGGCCGTTGAAGTTGATACTATCTAAAAGCTGTTCGAATCAATATTGGTGTCGATTTTAGTGCATAAATACCAACAATTTGGACCTGATGATTAATTTTAAATTGTATATACTATTCCTAAAACTGCGGTTAGTCATCAGTTTTACTTGAAAATAAGTGAATGAACATTTACTATTAACATATAAGTATCGTTTAAATGACTAAAAATTTTTAGGAGATAAATATGATTATTTACTTTTCGCAGGGTGGTCACACCAAGAAAATTGCCGAAAAAATTGCAAGCAAAACTGGTGATCGACTATATGCAATTGAGTTATTTGATCCCTATCCGGTAAGCACATTGAAGGCATCACCGAGAATTGGTAGGGAAATTGTTACCAATGATATACCAAAAGTTAAAAAGGCGCCTAAAAATGTCTTATCAGACGATATCATTTATCTTGGCTACCCTATGTTTGGCATGGACATGGCGCATGCTATGAGAGGTTTTTTACAAGCTAACGATTTATCTGGTAAAGTGATTAAGCCATTTATGACAAGTGGCACTGCCACGTTAAAAATGAGTTTAAAAACATTGAAAAAATTAGCACCAAACAGCACAATTGATGAAGCCTTTGATCCTCAAAAATTGTAAATAACTTTGCTGAGTGAATTGCTATTGAGTTTATTAAATGGGGTGTAGAAACTATGACTGGTAAGCAAACAACAATTATCGTGATATCAGCAATAGTTGCTGGTATCGTTAATGAATTTATTATCCCATGGGGTAGTTTTATTCAAAATAATCTATTGACAATCATAGTAAAACTCATTATATTATCTGGGACAATTTATGTAACCAGTAAAAGTTTAAAGTTAGATAAAATTGACAGAAAATAAAAAATGCCATAACTTGAACAGATGTTTACGCTGTTCAAGTTATGGCGTTTTTATTTATTAATATTGAGATGGGGACGACATTTTTAATGCTATTGTGACCCTGAATTATCATGTACATAAAGGGTTTAATAAGTTAGTACTTGACAATAATAAAATAAAGCGTTAAATTGTAATTAAAGAAAGCGCTTACACAGTAAAAATGTTTAGCTTCTTTTTTTGAACAAAAAGTAAAACGTTTTACTAAAAAGGAGAAGAAATGAAAAAGATTGGCGTATTGAATTCGGATGTCTCGGCAGTTATTGCTAACATGGGGCATCAAGATTGGCTGGCAGTTGGCGATGCTGGTACACCCGTTCCTGCTAACACAAAAAAGATTGACTTGAGTGTCAAAAACGGTTTACCACATGTTGTAGAAGTGATTGACAGCATTCTAATTGAGTTAGAAGTTCAAAAAATTTATTTGGCAGAAGAAATTAAGTCAGGTAATCCAGAAATATTACACCAGATACAGGAAAGATTTTCGGACCAAGTAGCCATAGAATTTATCTCGCATGAACAACTAAAACAAAATTTAAACAGTAGTAAAGCATTTATTAGAACTGGCGAAATGACACCGTACGCCAATGTTATTTTAGAAAGTGGTGTTGTGTTTTGATGAAAAGGAAAAGTGAAAAAGATGAAAATTGATATGATTGGTATTTCTAAGTCATTTGGTAATAATCACGTTTTACGTGACGTAGATTTTCATTTAGGAAGTGCGGAAGTGCACGCCTTAATGGGTGAAAATGGTGCTGGTAAATCAACATTAATGAATATTTTGACTGGATTAATAAACTCTGATTCGGGGACAATTTTGGTCGACGACCAAGAAGTTCATTTCAATGGACCTAAAGACGCAGAAGAACATGGCATTAGTTTTATTCATCAAGAAATGAACAATTTTGGTGAAATGACGGTTTTAGAAAATATGTTTTTAAATAATGAAGTCAAAAACAAATGGGGTATTGTAGACGAAAAAACAATGCGTACAGCAGCATTAAAAATTTTTAAAACTTTGCATATTAATTACGATTTAAATGAAATAATTGGAAACTTAAGCATTGGTGCGCAACAAATGATTGAAATTTCCAAAGCAATGATGTCTGACGCCAAGGTCATTATTATGGATGAGCCGACAGCGGCCTTAACTAATTCTGAAATTACTTCTTTATTTACCACTGTTAATAATTTAAAAGCACAGGGGGTCAGTTTTATTTATATCAGTCATCGTGTTGAGGAAAATATGAAAATTGCCGATAAGATTACGATTATGCGTGATGGCCACACAGTCGATGAATCTTTAATATCTGATAATAGTGTTGAGAAAATTGTCACTAACATGGTGGGAAGAGATATTGGAGACTTTTATCCAGAGCGACATGTACATGCTGGCAAAAAAGTTTTGTCGGTTAGTCATTTTGAAAGCGAAGGTAAATTTCACGACATTAATTTTACTGTTGAGGCAGGTGAAATATTAGGATTTTCGGGTTTAATGGGTTCGGGACGAACAGAAGTTATGCGAGCAATTTTTGGAGTCGATCATAGAAACGCTGGGGATCTTTTAATTAATGACAAAAAAGTTAAAATTACTTCGCCGTCGGATGCTATCCAGCATGGTATTGGATTTGTTACTGAAAATCGAAAGGATGAAGGTTTGATTTTGGACTTTTCAGTTTCTGAAAATATTATCATGCCGAGTCTAAAGGATTTAGTTAAGAAATATTTCATTGATGAAAAAGTTAAGGATGATTTTGTCAACCTGTTAGTAAAACGATTAACTATAAAAACAGAAGGTACTGATATTAACGCAGGTAGTTTATCTGGTGGAAATCAACAAAAGGTTGTCTTAGCAAAATGGATTGGTGCTGGTAGTAATATTTTAATTTTAGATGAACCAACTAGAGGCGTTGATGTCGGAGCAAAGCGAGAAATATATGATTTGATCAATGAACTAACTGATCGTGGTGTAGCTATCATTATGGTTTCTAGTGATCTACCGGAAATTTTGGCAATGAGTGATCGTATTGCCGTCATGTATGAAGGACAGATGATGGCTATTGTTGATAATAGTCATCATGTGACAGAGTCTGATATTATGACACTTGCAACTGGAGGAAAGATGAATGACTAATACTGATCGTGAACAAAAAGTGGTAAAAGAAGTGAAAGACAAAAAAGTATTACAAAAATTGTCGGGCTTAGGGCCAGTTCTGGCGTTAATAGTTTTAGCCTTAATTACAACAGTGATGAATCCTAGTTTTCTTGATCCAAATAACTTACTCAATCTTTTGAGGCAAGTCTCAATTAATGGCTTGATAGCGTTTGGTATGACTTTTGTTATCTTAACGGGTGGTATAGATTTGTCAGTCGGTGCCATTTTGGCTTTGACATCTGCGCTGTCAGCGATGATGATCACCAGCGGTGTACCAACACTTATTGCAATGTTAATTGGTATTATATTTGGTGGTTTGTTAGGTGGCTTGAATGGTTTGCTAATTACAAAAGGTGGGGCTGCGCCATTTATCGCCTCTTTGGCCACAATGACAATTTTCCGTGGCGCAACTTATGTGTTCACCGATGGCAATCCAATTACAAGCAAAGTCATGAATGACAGTTTCATTTTCCAATTTATTGGACGTGGTTACTTTTTCGGAATACCAGTGCCAGTAATTATTATGTTGATTTCATTTTTAATCCTTTATATGCTTTTGCACAAAATGACCTTTGGTCGTAAGACATACGCTTTGGGTGGCAACGAAAAAGCTGCATTTGTTTCAGGAATTAAAGTTAATCTTACAAAAACATGGATTTACGTTATTTCTGGCATTATGAGTTCAGCTGCTGGTATGATTCTAATTTCACGTTTAAGTTCTGCGCAACCTGATGCAGGAACAGGATTTGAAATGGACGCCATTGCTGCTGTTGTTCTGGGTGGCACATCGCTGGCTGGTGGCCGTGGCCGCATATTTGGCACACTGATTGGTGCATTGATTATTGGCACATTGAATAATGGTATGAACTTAATTGGTATTTCTAGTTTCTATCAGCAAATTGTCAAGGGTATTGTGATTATCATTGCTGTTTTGATAGATCGTCGAAAGAAAGTTTAAGTGAGGAGCTAAAATATCATGACAAAAAAAATATTGAGTATTGCCGTTGGCGCTTTGGTATTGATTTATGCTATTGTGTTCGTTGTTTCTGGTCGAGCTGTATTTTCAATTAGCAATCCATTTCAAACTAATACGGTGTTGCAACATAAAAAACCAAGTGAGTTAAAAATTGGTGTGTCATTATCTACTTTGAATAATCCTTTCTTCATTTCTATCAGGCAAGGTGTTACTGAAACAGCAAAACAGTCTGGTTCAAAAGTTCAAGTTTATGATGGTCAAAACAGCACTAATAAGCAAAGCAATGATGTTGAAGATTTAATTCAAAAGAAGGTAGATGTTTTAATTATTAATCCAGTTGACTCTTCAGCTATTACCCCAGAAGTCAAGTCAGCTAATGAGGCTGGCATTCCAGTCATCACCATTGATCGTTCATCTGATGGTGGTAAAGTACTGAGTTTAGTGGCTTCTGATTCAAAAGAAGGTGGTAAGATGGCTGCTGACTTTATGATTAAGACACTTGGTCAGGGGGCAAAAATTGCTGAATTACAAGGAACGCCAGGCGCTTCAGCTACACGTGAGCGTGGTGCTGGTTTTGATAATACGGCAAAAGGACACTTAGACATTGTAACCAAGCAGACAGCAAATTTTGATCGCACTGCAGGTTTAAATACGGCAGAAAATATTGCCCAAGCTCATCCTGATATCAAGGGATTATTTTCTCAAAATGATGAAATGGCATTAGGAGCGGTTCAAGCATTGAAGTCAAATCCAGATGTCGTTATTGTTGGTTTTGATGGATCAGCTGACGGTATTAATGCGGTTGAAAAGCGACAAATGGCTGCAACTGTGGCCCAAAAACCAAAAGAAATGGGAAAACTGGCAGTTCAAGCTGCTTACAAACATTTCAAAGGTGAAAAGGTATCAAGTCAGATTAAATCACCTTTAGAATTGATTGTTGCGGATAAATATAAATAACCATTGAAAGTGATTATGAAAGGTTTTAAATGATGAATAAGATTGTTGTGATTGGAAGTTTGAACATAGATTTGATTACCAAAGTGGGGCGCTTACCAGTTCAAGGAGAGACCATGTTGGTCAGGGAGCAGGAAAATAGTTTTGGCGGAAAAGGTGCAAACCAAGCTGTAGCTGCTGCTAGACAAGGAGCGGATGTTACCTTTATTGGTGCGGTAGGTAATGACGAAAATGGTGTCGCGTTTAAAAAATTATTGCGTCAAGAAAATATTAATACTGATTATATTGTTTCAAAAAATAAAAGTACAGGTTCAGCAGTTATTTTATTGGAAGAAAATGGACATAATACGATTTTAGTGAATGGTGGTGCTAATATGTGCCTTAACATCGCTGATATTCAAAAAGCTAAGCAGTCAATTCAAGAAGCAGATGTCGTTGTTGCACAGTTGGAAGTGCCAAGTGAGACCGTTACCGAAGCTTTTAAAATTGCTAAGCAAGCCGGCGTGATGACTATTTTAAATCCTGCACCAGTTAGGCAAAGTTTAGATAAAACGTTAATCAGATATACCGATCTTGTTATTCCAAACGAAACTGAAGCTGCTTCACTGACAAATGAAAAACCCACGACTGATTTATCGATTATCGAGCACACAATTTATCAAGACTTGAAAGCACAAGGGTTGAACAATGTCATTATTACATTAGGAGATAAAGGTGTTTACTATAATGTTTTGAATAAAAGTGAACGACTACCAATTTTCAAAGTCAATACATTAGACACGACTGCTGCAGGAGACACATTTATTGGTACTATCATATCAGAGATACACACAGATTTTTCAAATCTCGAGGATGTTTTGTTGCGAAGTAGAATAGCTAGCTCAATTGCTGTTAGTAGAGAAGGGGCGATTGCATCAATACCCTACAGAGAAGATATAGTGGAACAGTTGGCACAACGCAACATCAGTGCGGGGGTATTATGACGATAACACAAGAAAATTTTAAACAAAAAGCTGCGTTTGCTGCGCTTGACTATATTAAAGATGGCATGGTTGTCGGTTTAGGAACAGGATCCACAGTAGCGTATCTGTTAGATGCCTTGTCCGACAAAAAAATGGACATTATTGGCGTGACAACATCTAAGGATACTTCAAAAAAATGCCGCGCACTAGGTATCAGAGTCGTTGATATTGACACTGTTGATCATATTGATGTCACAGTGGACGGTGCCGATGAAGTAGACTCTTATATGAATGGCATAAAAGGCGGTGGTGCTGCACTTTTAATGGAAAAAATTGTAGCCAAAAACTCCAATACCAACATATGGATTGTTGACGAGAGCAAAGTACACAGCGTGTTAGGAACCTTTCCTTTACCAGTTGAAATTATTCCTTATGGCAGTGGCAAACTTTTTCAAAAGTTTGAAGACAAGGGATATCAGCCTGTTTTAAGAGTTGATAATTATAATAACCCGATTGTCACTGATACAGGACACCATATCGTTGATTTACATCTAAACTATATTGATAATCCACAAGAATTAGCTGATTATTTGGAAAGACAAGTTGGTGTTGTAGAACATGGTCTATTCTTAAATATTGCTGATGTCGTGATAGTTGGTGGTGAACAAATTAAAATTAACACCAGACGCTGACTTTCTGGCTACTAGAATAAAACGAGATACTAATAAATTGTCCCTTGAAAGCTCAAACAACTTTCAAGGGACAATTTATTTTTTGTAGTAATTTATATTTTTTTTGCTGACATGTATGTTAAAGTTAGGTTTTAGTCATCTAATTATGTTGTCAAAATTGTTTGACAATGATAAATACCAGCATTATAAACATCTTTGGCAGACATAATCGTCTAATAAACTTAAACTAGAAATAATCAAAGGGAAGATATTAAATGAAACTAGGTAAACAAATAAAAAAATATCGCAATGTGTTGGACTATTCTCAGGAACAACTCGCAGAAAAAACGTTTGTCTCAAGACAAACAATTTCAAATTGGGAAACTGATAAAAGCTATCCAGATATTCAAAGTCTTTTGTTACTTAGTTCAATATTTGATACTTCCTTAGATGAACTAGTTAAGGGAGACTTACAGATTATGAAAAATGAGATACAGAATGATGGTAGCAATAGGAAATTAAATCTATATTCTTGGATTATGGTTTTTTCGTTTTTGTTAACTGCAGTATCAATGGGACCAATAATCCTGTCTGATAATTTAGTTCTGATGTGTATACCATTTTTATTACTTATTCCTGCGCTATACTTTAGTAGCAGAGTAGAAAAATTAAAAAAATCATCTGATCTAATCACTTATTCAGAAATATTAGCGTATATTCAAGGTGAATCAGTTGATGAATTAAGAAAGTATAGAAATAAAACATCTAACTTTTTTGAAAAATTTGCTATTGTATCCATTTTTTTAATAGTGTTTGTTGGTATTTGTTTCATTTCTATATGGCTAGCAAAAATTTTTATGTCATAAAATTTGTGAATTTTAAAAATTGATATGACTATTAAGTGAAGTGAACTTGATGATTCGGATAAAATAAAACTTATTAACATATAAGGTGAAGATCATTCTCGACGGAGATTATCATCACCTATTTTTGATTTATTCTAAAATAGGTGATGAAACATAGGTCGCACGGATTTTTGCCACTAGATGTCGCGTATAGAATATTAAGTGGTGATGGCTGCCAGTGACTGTTTCAATTAATTATTTTTTGGAGGTGCACCCATGTACGTTCCCAATTTGATAATGATTGGTAAGAAATATAAATTTCTTAAGAAAACTCTTGTTGTGTTAAAGTGTGAGCTGTACGTATTTTTTTAATTTGATCACCAATAGTCATAGGTACTCCAGAAAATTAAATATTTAATAATTATAGAATACCGCAAATTGATAAGTAGTCAAGACGTATTAATGAAAAAATGAGTAATATAAAATAACATGTGCCAATATTAAAAAGTATTAATTTACAAACTTTATCTTAATTATGATACATCAAATTTTTTTGTAATCATTAGCATAGCAAGCCTTTAATGCAAAAATATAACACTAGTCATTGATTTATAGAATTTAAATTTGACTTACATTGATCGACCGGTTAAATAACCCGGTGATCTCACTTAACGGTGAAAGCTCACCAACTTTTGATATTAAGTTAACTAACTCATACTGAAAATAAAATTAAATGCCGACTTGACAAAATTTTATTTAGAGATAAGATGAAATTGTTCACAAACAGGAGGGGAATTTATGGTTTGAAGCAGCCCTAATCAAAATATTTTTCGAAGTTACAGATATGAAAAAGAACCTAATGTAATTAGCAGAAGAATCGTCGGGTGATGTTTCAGAGGTATTAAATCATGGATCAATCGTTGAGGAAGGCATTTATTAAGAATTAACGGCTAAAAAAGGTTTATATTATAGAAATTTTGTTGATAAAAAATAGACCGAAAGGGAAAAGAGTTAATGGATTTAAATAGTGAGTACGTTCTAACAACAGATCACTTAACAAAAAAATACGGGACACAAATTAGTGTTAACAATCTAAGTATCCATTTAAAAAAGGGTCAAATTTATGGACTACTAGGTAAAAATGGTGCTGGTAAAAGTACTACCATGAAGATGATTTTAGGTTTGATTAAACCTAGTTCTGGTATATATTCACTGTTTGGGAAAGATATGTCGCGTATTTCAAATAGTGATTTAAAAACGGTTTTGGCTAGAGTAGGAAACACAATTGAATCGCCGGGATTTTATCCTAACTTAACTGGAACTGAGAATTTGCGAATATTTGCAAGGTTACGAAAGTTACCAGAAGGTACGATTGAAGATTCATTAAAGAAATTAAAATTACCTTACAAAGACAAAAAACTGTTTTCAGAGTATTCTTTAGGTATGAAACAACGGCTAGCAATTGCTAATGCAACTATGAATTCACCAGAACTTCTAATCCTAGATGAACCAATTAATGGATTAGACCCAGAAGGTATCGTGGATATCCGTAAATTACTAATAGATTTAAGTCAGAATCATGGCACTACTATTTTAATATCTAGCCATATTTTATCTGAAATTCAACTTGTTGCTAATGATATTGGTATTATTGATAATGGCGCTTTGCTAATTGAGTCTTCATTGAAAGAATTAATTGAGCAAAACAGTAATTCGTTTATTTTTAAAGCCTCAAATAGTGCTAGCATAGCCCGTGCTGCAAAGATTTTAGAGCAACAATTTAAGTTGAGAGATGTGACAATTGTTGATGAGCAAACTTTATCTATTGGACACGCCATTACCAACTCTGCCGAAGTTATTAAAACATTTATTAATAATGATATTGATATTCAAATGGCTTATTTAGAAGAAGGAACGCTCGAAAATTATTTTAAATCTATTACTAATGAGGGTAGCCATAATGATTAGTCTCGTATCTTGTGAATTTAAAAAATTAAAACGTAATAGTATTTTAAAATATACTGTTCTAGCTGCTTTTTTATTTCCAGTCCCTCTTTCCATATTGGCATTACATGCTAATATGTCATTTGATAAATTAAAAATGTTCGTTTTTATTTTTGGATTTTACTTATTAATGCCCATTTTTATGGGCCTAATACTGGCAACGCTAATCTTTGAAGAACGAGATAATAATACCTTAAAAAACATTTTAACAATTCCCATTTCTAAGAAACGTCTGCTGTTGGCAAAAATTGTAATAGCGCTAATAATCGGCTTACTTTTTTCAATTGTCTCTTTAATATTACCAATCGTACTGGGCATAGTACGTGGAAATATCAATATTGAACAACTTGTTTCAACAGTGTGTCTGGGGTTGATCATTGGTATTATGGTAACAGTAGCGGCTTTACCATTGCTTATAGTGGTTTTGAAAATCAAAAACAACTATCTTATGTCGTTTGTCGTGAGCTTGGCATACACTGTCTTGAGTTTCGTAATCTCACTACAATATAACCGATTTCCGTTACCACTTTCTGTGGTTTTTAAGTGGTCGCTACCGCATATTTCATCTGGAACGATGTCGCCAAGTATCACTCGACTTTTTTTCTCCACTACCTCTTGTATCGGAATTTTATGTATTGTTGGGATTTTATCCTATTTCGTAACGGTAAAACTATTCGAAAGTGAGGCAGAGTAGAAAGTGGGAACATTAATTATCAATGAATTTCGAAAACTTAAGAGATGTGACGTTTTATTCGTATTTTTTATATCTCTCATCTTCACTGATTTACTTGCGGTGTTTCAATTATATAGTGGTAATGAGCAATCAGTTTATAACTACACTGATTTTATGAATATTGTCATATGGGATACTTTTAGTTTAGTTTTACCTGCAATGATTGTTATTTTTAGTAATTATTTAATTAATCTTGAAAATATTTCAGGAGCACTCAAGAATAACTTAACTTGCGCAGTTTCTGTTAGTCAATTATATGCTAGTAAGCTAATTATCTTATGCTTAATCAACTTGGCGTTTGCTTTGTCAAATGCCTTCTTAACATACTTGCTATTTCTATTTTTACCACACCGGAGCGAACCATTGTATAGTTCTTTTAGTGTAATGGTTCAGTTACTTGGTACTAGTTTCGGTGTTTTTATAGCTGTTTTACCAATTATAATATTGTTTATTCGTCAAGCATCGTCCTATTTAAACGTTGTCGTTGCCTTTGTCTATGGTTTCATTGGTGTCTTTGTAGCTGGGCAAAATCTACAAGACTTTTATCCAGTGACCGCTTTTTTAAAAATTGTTAATTATAATAATGGGTCATTAATTTATCATGGAAATACAAGTTATATAACTGTATTCATAGTATTGTTATGTTCAATAATCATCTGGATACTGGTGGCACAAGGTTTAAATAACACCGATTACTCATAATACTTTGGGTCAAATCACAAGAACAGTATTAACTTTACTTTCAAAAAGTTAGATTTTAATTTTTGAGTTGAGAAACATGATTCTGTTTTGAAGGATGCATTTGTGTTAAAAGAACTTGTGAGTGGTTATTGATAAGACATAATATTTTTGATTGGTAGATAAGCACTAAGGGACTAAAAAAACAATATTAATTTAAATGGGTAAATTAACATTGTCTTTTTAGTTATGGGTACTCACAAGACCATGAGCAACGATATTGAAAATTTGCTTAAGCGACATTAAATTAAAACAAGAATTTTTCTTTCCTCCCAGTACCCCAAATGGTATTAATTGGTTCAACACCGAAAGCAAGCATCAGAATAAATGTCCAGAAAGTTATCGGGTTTCTTCATTTTTTCGCATTTTAATTATATTTCTTCATGAGGTAAGCGTGAAAATACATTATGAAAAACTAGGTAGCTCTCTAAGTTACTTAATGATTATAAATGCAAGAAGGTTTTTTATCTTCTTTGGCCAAGTATATTTAAAATCCATAGTATTAGACGCATCAAATTTGTTTAACATAAACAACACGCGGACATTTAGCAAGAAGACAATCCAAATGACCCAACCAATCCATCCAAGCTTAATAACATTGAATAAGTCTAGTAAGTCTACTACCAACAAAATATTAACAATCACTAATATGTTCCGATAGATGGGCTTTAAATTCTTTTTAACTGTTTGTTTTTCCAAAAATAAGCGCATTTGCTTGTCTTCTCGCAATATTTCATCTATGGAAAATTTAAAATAATCACTTAATTTAATTAAGGTCATAATGTCGGGATAGCTATTACCATTTTCCCAACTAGATATTGTTTGTCTAGTGATAAAAAAATCATCAGCAATTTTTTGTTGTGTTAGATTCATGCCCAAACGAGCAACTTTTAGTTTTTGTCCAAAATTCATAGTTTTCTCCTAAACGTATTATTTCAATCCTAATTGAATAAGTAAAGCAAATATTATTTGCTAGCATTAAAAGCTATCATATTAACTAAAATTGACTTGATATAACCTAAATTCATACAGTCAGTTTACCGTAAGACAGTAGGGTGAGCTGTATTGGGAGGTTTAGAAGTATCATAAAAACTGTTCTATTAATTATTTGTCACCAGTGGCGTAAATTTTATAAAACGATCACATTAAAAGCACACTGTTTGAAAATTTTCAGACAGTGTGCTTTTAGATTTTATAACCTATATCTGCATATGAGTTATTCATTAACGGGCATAGTAATTTTTTACTGTTTAATTTAACATATAGCCACTGTTCGCATCAAAGTAGTGTATACGACCATCTTTTAACTTCACGGAACCACCCTTAACTTGTGTACCATCTGGATTAAAGTAATAAGTGTGCCCATCAATGACTTGTAGACCAGTTACTGGCAGCCCATTATTACCAAAATATTGCCATTTGCCATTACTCATTTCAACGAATTGGTTCTTCAACTGACTGGTTTTTTGTGAATTAGTTATACCAAAAGGATACAAAATGGCTGAGATATTTTTCTCTGAACTTGTGCTCGTAACCATCGCTGTCAACTTTTGTGCACGGCTATTATTAAACGAATTACCAGCAAAAGCGCCAGAACCAACGCGTTGGATATTAGCTGGTAAAGTGACATCTGTGATTTGGTTATCAATAAATGTACCGTCACCGATTGTTTGTAGTGTGTTGGGTAGTGAAATACCTGTTAGTTTATTATCGGCAAAAACAAAATCATTTAATGCGCTCAAGTTGTTATTAGGTAAGCTAATGTTGGTGATATTATTTGAGGCAAAAGCATACCAACCTATTCCTGAAATATTATTATTTAGGCTATTTGGTAAAGTGAGTTTATTTGAAATCTGGTTATCATAAAAGGCAAAGTTGCCAATTGTTTTTAAGTTTGTAGCCTTGGAAAAATCAACACCAACAATACCTAATGATTTAAAAGCATTATCAGCAATTTTAGTGACATAAGATGGTATAACGATGGTTTTACCAAGGGTTGTCGTACCAGATTTTACACCAGTAATTACTGTATGATCGTTGTTGTCATAGGTAAAGCTATTTGTATTGTCTATCTTGCCAGGCGTTCCAGCGCTATAATTTTGATGCTTTAATGCGTATTGCTTAGCGATAGTAGCTGCTTGACCAGTATTGCCACCAAATGCTTCATAACCGTACCAACGAATAGGTTGATGCCCACTACTGTCTAACAAATTATTTGGTAAAACGGATACTTGCGATGATTGATTACCATAGAAAGCACCAGAACCTACGCTTAAGCTATTTGTGTTTTGAATCGTTGTCAGATTAACGTTATGTAAATTATCTCCAGCAAACACCCAATCACCGAGGGATGTTATTGTTTTTGGAAATGTTACAGTCTGCAGTGTTGGGTTATTTGCGAAAGCACCGTCATTAATATGTGTCACACCATTTGCAAAAGTCAAAGAAGAAATGGTATTGTCATAAAAAATATACCAGCCTAAATTGTTGTCATCAAGTTTAGGATACTGAACCGAGGTTAGCAAATTTTTAGCGAATGCAAAATCACCGATAGATTTCAAGTGAGTTGCTGAACTGAAATCGACACTGCTGATTCCTTGATTATAAAATGCCGTATTAGCAATACTCGTTACATTACTTGGAATCACGACATTGGCACCTATGTGCCGAGATTTACCGTCCGAAAATCCGTATAAAACATTATTTTGTATTTTTAATGCTGTTTGCGGTACAGTATCTGCATTAATTGTTACCCTATGGATTAATGTATCGCTAACGATACAAGTTAGAATAAATAATATGTTAATCAGAAAAACTTTCTTTCCCAAAACATGTTTGTATAATTTATTGTGATCATATATTGCTCTATTGCTATAAATCATTTTCCAGCCCCCTTGATTAAAATTGAAATCGCATATATCAATGCTTCGCAGTGCGATTTCACTTTTATTATAGAACATAAAATGTTGAGGGTAAAATACTTTGCTCAGAAGTCAAAGGTTACAACCAAACCTGTGTAATCATGTTAAATGATATTTAGTGTCACTATTTTATGTCGTCTTGTTTTGAATAAAGGTCTTAATATTTTCATTCATACAAGCAGCCATTATGCCAGAAAGTAGTAAACTAAAAGCGATTGCAATACCTAAATCAATTAGGATATGCCGAAATAAGTGTCGGTTTAAATCCAAATCAACATTTAAAAGGAACCACAGCAGTGCTGTATTAATAAAATACACTAAAAACAGCTTCAGTTTAGAAAATATCATAGTGTCAGTTGAAGCTAAAGGTTTAAAAAATAGATACATTGAATAAATTGTCCATAATGCAACAATTTCAATCAGTAGCATTCTTAAAAAGTTAACTACAATTAAATCAGAGTCAAAGTTTATTAACAAACTAAGCAATGGTAAAGTAATACAAAACCACTGCCACTTATGTAAATAGTTACCAAAGTTTGCTGTTTTTAAAAATAGCATTTGTTCGTTGAATTTATTTTGATTTATTGCGTCCAAAATGCGCCCCCTTAAGTCATTACTTTTGTCTGATATTTATTTCAGAACAAACTTAGTATACCAAAACAAGACATTATTGTGAAATTAACCAAAGGGTACTCGGAGCATCTCTTCCGGAATACTGGTCTGGTAGTTTTAAAAAAGATGGCGAAGAAAGCTTCTTTAATATTAGAAGAGAGAATAAGCCAGTAGTGATTCAGTTAAAAAATGAAAAATATACGCGTTTAATTTTAGGTGTTGATGATCCAGAGAATGTTGTTGATTTAATCAATAACAATATTAATTAAATAGAACACAAAAGATCACATATCGTATAAAGATGTGTGATCTTTTAAAATCTTGTGCTCTTATTATTTTTAAGTTGATTAACAACTGTCCCAAAGGATAATTTGCATGGTTTAATATCAACAGTTTTCTTGTCAATTTATATTATTTTGTAAAAATTTTCTGTCAAACACTATACTAAGACTAAGGATCAAGAGTACTAGTGACAAAGCTATTCCCCAGTTAACTCTAATGCTACTGGTTATATTATTTGATAGTAAGTTCATTACGGTAGAACCAATCGCTGTGCCACTAGCAATTGCAATGTTTTGAACCATTCTTTGTAACGAACCAAGGCTTCCTTGTTCATTTTGGTTACCAATGTTCATAATAGTTGCAATATTGGCTGGCTGAAATATACCACCACCTATGCCATAAACAAACAAGAAACAGGTCATGATCAGTGCAGGCCACTGATAGTTCATAGTTAGTAGTCCTACCAACGAGGCACAGATAGCAAATAGTCCCCAAAAACTGAAAGCACTATTGTGCATACCATGGTTCAATTGACCAGAAATTCTGGAAAAGATGACCAAACCAAGCGGGGCACCTAAGACCAACAAACCAGTTAAACCAACATTTAAGTTCATTATTTTCTCAAATACAAATGGTGGTAAAAGAAAAATCATTGCTGATGAAAAACCAAAAACAAATGTTTGTCCTAAATAAAGCCATGCTTTTGGATTAGTATTTAGCGTTTTGAAATTAATTAGGGGTGTTTTTTTTCTAATTTCGAATAAGTAAAAAATAATGATAAGAATCACACCTAAAAGTATTAACGATAAAGCAAGGGTTAAATTTTTAGGATTGCTTAATAAAGAAAATCCAGCTAATAAAGATATTACCAACAAAGAGTTCAAAATACTTCCCCAAATATCAAAGTAATTGCGAATTTTTTTTCTGAAATGGTTTTTATTAGTAAATAATTACACGCCACTCCTAAAACTACAAAAGGAACATTTATCCAAAATATTAACCGCCATAAGCCCATAGACAAGAACAATCCACCAATTGATGGTCCAAGAACTGGACCTAAACCAATCATAATTCCCAGGATTCCTAGAGCATTGGAAATAAATTTACGATCAACTAGCGTAGTAATTAAGGCAGCGGAAGTTGCTTGAAGAGCAGCTGCCCCAATTCCTTGAATTGCTCGAAATAGAATCAGTTCAAAAATATTATTAGCTGTACCACATAAAATGGATCCTAAACCAAAAAGGATCAAGCCAATTAATGAAATTTTTAGCTTTCCAAATTGATCACTTAAGTAGCCAAAGGGTAGAATCAAAATCGATAAACTCAATGTGTAGCTCACGACGCTCAGAGCGGATAAGCTTGCCGAAACATTAAATTCTTTTTGAAAAAAAGGTAAAGCAACATTAATAATTCCTGTGTCTAATGTTGACAGTAACATGCCCATACCTGAAATGGTGATAATAAATATATTTCTCGTTCTAATTGTCATTTAATTACATGCCGCCTTTTCTTTATCTATAATGGTATGTTAGAATAAAAATAATTTATATTCAAACGATTTCTAAATTTTGAAATTAAAAAAGGAAGCTTTATGGCAATCAATGTTAAATTTAGTCCCTACGCACTTCAGAATAATGAAACACTTATTCAGCGGGTCCAATTTGTTTATTCACCATTAAATGAATTATTTCGTAGTTTACATGTTTTGTTAAATCCACGTCATCATGGAATGAATATTGATTGGGCACTAGACATTCAAAAGAAATTGCCTAATAATTTTTTTAATAATTTACACTACTTTTCTCTACTTTATGATCTCGAGGTACCATCTTTTTTATTTAATGATTTTGAAAAAATAAGTTCTAATTTGGATCAAGAAATTGAACAGTTAAGTCACCACCTATCTCAGGTCAATCCTAGTGACATAATAAGTATTTTAGAAAAAATTGTGCATGATCGAAATAATCAATTTATACCTACATTGGCTAAAAATTTGGAATGGCAAGGATTCACACTAAATTCGTCTTGTGAACTAATAGATGATTTAAAAAAAGACCCACATGAGGTCTATCAACACTTACTGAGTTTTGTTCAAAATTATCGTAAACAAGTTTTTGATAAAATTTGGGAGGAAAAAGGCTTAGAGAAATTCCTAAAAAACGAAATAAAACAGCAATCTATTTATTTAAGTAGTTATGGATTTAATAATTTGATTGACCATTTACAAGTTGATCGAATTTTTTGGCAAAAAAAACAGTTAGTAATTGTTAAGCCCTTTGAGAAAAAAATCCAATTAACTGATCAAGATGTCGTTTTATTTATACCCAGTTATTTCATATGGCCCCACTTATTTGTTAATCAATTCAAACATGGTATCGTAATTTGTTACGATGCCCTTAACAAACTAGAAACTAGTATTAATCCTCAGCAACTTGCAACGGTCTTCAATGCATTAAGTGATGTTATTAGATTAAAGATTATGAAGTACTTATCTGATCGTCCTAGTACTACGCAAGCGTTAGGTCAAATTTTGATTATGAGTGATTCTACAGTATCACATCATTTGAAACTACTGAAAGAAGCTGGATTAGTGATAACTCACAAACAGGGAAAATTTGTATTGTATGAGCCGACTCCAACTGTTAATGATTTAATACCAGGATTTTATAGTTATTTAGAAAGTAACTCATTACAAAAATAAATTGGCTATTCTTTTTGATATCGTAGACACATAAGTATCATTTGTTATTTAATCTGAATAGGCGTCAAACGTTTCTCTTCTTATCAGTCCAGATAGATAATGGCACACAAAGTAAGGTGAGGATGCCAGTTAGTAGGAATACTTTATCAAATGCATGCGATATTTCGTTATTTTTGGTTTCTTTTATTTCATCTAAAGCCTGTGTTAATTCATCTTTTTGAGCCAATAATTTAATTGCAGTTAGAACTTTATCTTGACCAAGAATCAATGGTGAAACATAACGTGATAATTGTGGTACATTTGCAATTTCCTTAGCACCATCATTGAGTTTAGTGTTGGCATCATAAAGCTTGCGGTAATTAGAGTTAGGTTTAGGTAGTGGGAGTTCCGTTGTCTGTTCAGCTGCCTTTTTAACATTTTGTTTGATTGATGCTTGTTTTCCTGAGATATCACTACTGCTTTTGCTATATTTAAAGTTTTTCTGTATTTCATCATGAAAGACATGTTTAACATTTTTTGATAAATTACGCGTTCTGATTTGATGATTTGCTGCTGATTTAATGTTTGATCTTGCATCTGCAATGTTATTATTTAATGCGGTCACTAACAGTGCCATACCAATAGCTTGACCAATATAACGTGATGCATTAACCACACCAGAACCTATGCCAGTCTTGTTAGCAGGTAGAAATTTAACTGATGAGGTAAAAGACATTGCGGTAAATCCAAGTCCCAAACCTATAATAATATTGCACCCGATAATAACTGCAGCCGATGTTTCGTAACGAATTACACTCAGCATCAACAGCCCACCGGTCGTAATAATAAGACCTACAGCAATCAAAAGTCTAGAAGAAATTTTGCGATACATTTTTGTTGCAGCAATCATGCCAATAGCAATGAACAAAGAAGTTGGAATGATTAAATAAGAAGCATGAAGTGCTGAATAATGCCGTACATTTTGTAGAAAATAATTCAATATTAGAGAAGGGGCAATGATAGCAAATCCAAAAATTGCGTAAATAATACTAGAAGCGGTGAAAGTTTTTTCTTTGAAGAGATTAAGATCGATCGTAGGTTCTTTTACTTTTAATTCGGTGATAATAAATAAAATCAAGCTAATGATAGAAATAGTGAACGCGATGATAATAGTTGTTGACGTCCAACCATAATTTCTACCTTTCAAAAGACTAAAAGTTAGCCCACCCATGAAAAGAATGAGTAATATCATGCCAGCCCAATCGACGCTTCTCAACACTGAGCGATCATATGATTCTTTCGTGCCAATAAAAATAGCAATAAAAGCTATTATAGCGATGGGAACATTAATTCCAAAAATCCAGTGATAAGTGGCAGAATTAATAATTATACCACCAATAGCAGGACCAGCAGCTGCGGCAACTGCTGAAAAAGCGCCAACGGCGGCTGCAACTTTACTTGTGTTTTCTTTACCGAACAGTTCAAGTCCCATTGGCAAAACGATAGGCGTCATAATTGCACCACCGATCCCTTGAAAAAACCGATAAATAATTAAGAGTGAGAGAGAATTGGCGGTCATGCAGGCAAAAGAAAATCCGCCAAAAAGAACGATGCCAATTAGCATAACAATCTTACGACCATAAATGTCCGCTAACTTTGAAGCAGTTATTATGAATGCAGCCATAGCCAGAACATATATGGTACCTACCCAACTGGCGTCAGTGAGACCGGCGTTTAAATCGGTCATAATATCAGGCAGTGCAATATTAACGATTGTCGCATCTAATGCGCCCATAAACACGGCTAAAATCAGACCAGTAAAGCCTATGATTTTTAATTTTTTGGTATTTTGCATAAATATTCTCCTTTGCTATTAGCAATATATTTTCATTATTGACACACGTGTGCCAAATGTTCTAAGATAAATATAAGATAAGAAATTTTAAAAATCAATCATGTCATACAAATTTTAACTCTTGTCACAAAAAACAGAATATGCCACGAACAAGGAGCGTTGATATGGCGAATAGAATGTCAGAACAAACGAAACAGAAGTTATTGGATGCATTTTTTGAATTATTAAAAGTCGAAAATTATGAAAAAATTGCTATCATCGATATTACTGAAAAAGCTGCAGTTTCAAGAAGAAGTTTTTACAGAGCCTATGAAAGTAAGGCAGATTTGTTGAATAAATATTTAGATGGTATTGTGGTGTCATGGCGAGGGCACACATCTCATCTAACAATTAATTCGTACAGCCAGCTCATTGATGAAATTTTTAAATTTTGGACAAAATATATTTCAGAACTGACAGTACTCGTGAAGGCCAATTTATCTTTTTTTGTGCTAGATAAACTAAATACAGAGTTTCCTAAATATTTTGATAAATTGTATAGTGGTTTCCAGTATGAAGCAGGTTGGGTAAACCAGTCAGAAAAGGAAAAAGAACTTTACATCAAGTATATGTTCCGTTTAAGTATTGGGGCGCTTTGGAATGTCTTTTCTCACTGGCTTTTAAATCCAGATGATATGACACGAGAAGAACTTGTTTTACTTGTGAAATCAGGATTTCTTCAGTTGGGTAGTTGAAACATTGATCAAAAAATTATGTCAGTACAAGGTACAAGATATTGATAATTTTATACATCTAGTTCACTTATAATAAACTTTATTTTTCGATTTAATTAAAAAACATATTGACAAAATAATATAAAGATGTGACAATATAACAAATAGATGAGACAAAGAAGAGATAAGTAAGTTTTTATAGTAATTTAAGAGAGCTAATGTTTGGTGCAAGTTAGTATTACGAAGAAATTGAAAATGGTCTTGGAGTCGTCAGTGATGTGAGCATTGATGTAAATGTCACTCGGGTGCGCCCGTTATTGCGTTAGGGTATCTCATTTTTGATGTACCTGTTGAGTATGAAGTAGAAATACTTTATAAAACTTGGGTGGTAACGCGATTCAGTTCGTCCCATATTTTTTGTGTAAATTGCAAAAAATATGGGACGTTTTTTATTTATTTAATAATAATCTTGGGAGATATGTTCTATGACTAATAAGCTGATGTTAATTTAAATACCTGTTAGATGGGGTTATTGTTGTAATGGTAATCTAAATAAATATGATTATTTAGATATTTTTAAAAGGAGAAAGAATCATGAGTGAAACAAATAGAGTTAAAAGAGTAAATTATACAACTTCGGGGGTGGCAACTATTGTATTAGTTGGTTTATTTGCTGCCATTACGTACGTAGGCATACAGTTTTTTAGAATTCCTTTGCCTGCTGCTGTGGGCGCACCATTTATTCATTTTGGAAATTCTTTGGTTGTGTTGTCTGTGCTATTTTTAGGTTTCTATAAGGGTGCAATTGCAGGATCAATAGGTTTAGGTATATTTGATATTTTAAATGGTTATGCTGCCGAGGCACCAATCATTATTATAGATGTTTTTGTTATCGCATTTATTGTCACAGAAGTCTTCAAATTGCTGAAATTTAATGATGATAAAATTTTAAACATCACACTAGTTGCTGTAGCTGCTGGATTAACAAAGATTGTACTATCCTTTGTAGAGGGTACGCTTAAATTGACCTTTGCCGGAAGTAATCTCAACTCAGCGGTAACAAGTTCAATTTTGAGTTTGCCAGCTACTGCTATTAATTCTATTTCAACCGTTATTATTGTAAGTTTATTATATGTTCCCGTTAAGAAGGCACTAGAGATATTTTTAAGTGCTTCTGAAAGTTAAGTAAAATACTAGAAGGGAAAATGCATGAACAATATCATTGAAACGAAAGCATTAGGATTTCGTTATCCAAAACAAAAAAAATTCCTTTTTGAAGATTTAAATATTACGATTCAAGAAGGAGAGATGGTTGCAATTCTTGGTTCTAATGGTTCAGGAAAATCCACACTTCTAAGGCATTTTAACGCCTTAAGTAGACCAAAAACAGGCACTGTCATTGTTAATGATCAGTGGGATACTGGAAATTCGGATAATTGGTTGGATATCAGACAAATAATTGGTCTTGTGTTCCAAAATCCTGAGAATCAAATTGTTTCGACAATTGTTGAGGAAGACATTGCATTTGCTCTAGAAAACTTAGGATTTCCACGGGAAGAGATAATTAAAAGAGTGGATGAGTCCTTAAAAAAGGTTGGTATGTACGACTATAAAAAATATCCACCTTATCAGCTTTCAGGAGGACAGAAACAACGCATAGGAATTGCTAGTATATTAGCTATGAGACCTAAAGCTATTATTTTTGATGAAGCAACAAGCATGTTGGATCCTGAAGGAAGAAGTGATGTCTTAAAAATAATTTATGAATTAAATCACACATATGGTGTGACGGTTCTGATGACAACACATTTATTGGATGAAGTCGTTTCTGTGGATAGAGTAATTGTTTTAAACAAAGGACGAATTACGTTTGATGATAAACCTGAAGTGGTATTTAGCAATCGTGAAGAACTTGAAGCCATAGGATTAAGCATACCAACGGTCACTAGGTTAGCAGCAGATTTAAAAGCAGCAGGCTATTTGAAGGACAACGCAAAAACAATTCTAACTAAGGAAGAACTAATAGATGCAATTGAACAAGATATAGGGGTTAAAGGATGAGTTTGCTAAGTATTGAAAATGTCGATTACTCTTATGCTAAAAAGACAACTTTTGAGAAGCATGTTTTAAAAAAGCTGTCTTTGAAAATAGAGCCGGGCAGTTTTATAGGTATAATTGGTCATACTGGAAGTGGTAAATCAACTTTAATCAAAATTTTGAATGGATTGTTAAAACCAGATGCGGGGACAATTTTATATAAGGGAGAAAATATTTGGAGCAAAAATTTTGATTTAAGAAACTTTCATTTAGATGTAGGGGTTTCCTTTCAGTATCCAGAACATCAGTTATTCTGTGACACAGTGAAAAAAGATATTGAATATGGGTTAATTAACAAAGGTGTCCCGAAAGAGGTGTATGAATCAAAAATCAAAAAAACTTTAAATATAGTTGGGCTATCAGAGAGCTATTTGGAAAAATCACCTTTTCAATTATCCGGTGGAGAAATGAGGAAAGTGGCATTAGCTGGCACGATAGTGTTAGATCCTGAAGTATTAATTCTGGATGAACCAACAGCTGGATTGGATCCCAAATCTACACAGCAAATTTATGATAGCTTAAAGACCTATCAGGCTCAAACAAATAGCAGCATTATAGTCGTTTCCCACAGTATGGAAGATGTTTCGGAATATGTGACAGATATTGTAGCACTTGATGATGGCCAAATTTTGTTACAAGGTAAACCGGATCAAGTGTTTGATAATGCTGAAAAGCTCAAAAAAGTAGGTCTAGATGTTCCGATAACTACTAATATTTTACGACTGTTAGCAAAAGATAATCCCTCAGTTAATACTAATATTTATCGTTATGAGGATACAAAACTTGAAATAAGCAGATTATTAAAGGATGCAATTTTAAAATGAATAATACAGTAATTGGACAATTTATTCCGGGTAAATCTGTGATTCATGGATTAGATCCTAGGACAAAGATTATGACAACTGGTTTATGGATTATCATATTAATCCTCACCCATAGTTGGATAGGTTTCTTGTTAGACGCAATATTTTTGGCAGCAGTAATTATTGTTTCGCGCATTTCGCCAATAATTGTTTTACGAAGCATAAAACCAATATTGCCTATTGTGATCTTTACCTCTTTTTTCAACGTTATTTATACATCTGGCGATGTATTATGGTCGGCTTGGATTTTTAAAATCACGCAACAAGGTATTGAAATTTCTGCATTCCTATCATTGAGAATTATATTCATGGTGATGGGTAGCTCGATTTTGACTTTTACAACATCTCTAACAGACATCACAAGTGGGATAGAGAGTTTACTTTCCCCACTTGAAAGGTTTGGCGTAAGAGTAACAGATTTTGCTATGATGGTGACACTTGCTATTCGTTTTATACCAACTTTATCTGAAGAAATTCAAAAAATAAAAGATGCTCAAAAAGCACGTGGCGCATTTTTTGGCAGTAATAAAATCACTAAAAAAATAAAAGAAGTCTTTCCTATCTTGGTACCACTTATTTATTCGTCTTTTAGAAGAGCATTTGATTTAACTAACGCCATTGAGTGTAGATGTTACAATCAAAAAATTAAAAGGACAAAACTAAATCCGTTAATTTACAAAAAGAAGGACTTAGTTTGTGGCGTTATTAGTTCATTATTTGCCCTGATAATTTTAATCATACAGCATTGAAGAAAGGGTAAAACGCAGTGTCATCAGAAAAATGTAGAATATTTATTGTGAGACACGGTGAAACCTTGTTCAATAAATTAGATAGAATCCAGGGATGGGCAGATTCACCTTTAACGGAATTTGGTGAAAGTAAAATACAAACTATTGCTGATACTTTAAGTAGGTATAACTTTTGTTATGCTTACACGAGTGATAGTCGACGCGCAGTTAAGACGTGTGATATTATTCTTGCTAAACAAACCCATCCAGTACAGCAAACGCAAACAAAAATCTTACGAGAATGGTACTACGGTAGTAATGAAGGCATGACAAAAAAAGCGTTCATTGCAAAAATTGCTGCTAAAGTACCACAATATGATAAAAGCAGTCGTTTACAAGAAAATTTTAGTTTTAAAGATTTTTCTAAAGTTGTTCAACAAATAGATGATATGAATTCACCAGACAATTTTTCCACGATACGACGAAAGCTAAATAACTATTTCAGAAAAATTGCTGAAAAACATTCAGAGAATGGTGAAAATAACATTTTGGTTGTTTCACATGGATTGAGTATTTTAACGTTTTTAAGCCGAATTAATGATCAAATTACATTTCAAACACCATTGAAAAATGGCGCAGTTATCGTATTAGAATATTCAAACAATGAATTTAGTTTGGTAAACGATGATTTGTTTTTTTAACTAGTTTATTTTATCGAAAAGTCTTAGTATTATGAAGCATGTATCTCAAACGAAAAGCGCCAATACTAGTAAATCTAGTAATAGGCGCTTTTTCCGTTCTTTTGTTTGTAAAAGTTAAAAGTAATTGACAGAGAGTAATAAATCAAACAATTATTTTGACAAATTTGATTTTAGGTTTTAATGTGGTGTGTTATCTGTGTGATTTTTCCAAACAGAAGCCAATACGGAACCAGAAATGTTGTGCCATACTGAGAACATAACTGCTGCAATGGCCGATGCTGGCTCAAAGAAGGAAATAGCTAGTGTAGAAGCAAGAGCAGAGTCCTGCATTCCAACCTCAAAAGTGATTGCCTTTTGTTGTGGTGTTTTCATTTTTATCAGTTTTGAGAAGCCATATCCTAGCAAGTATCCTAGTAGATTATGTAAAATGATAACAGGTACCAAAATCAAAGTTGAAACTGCCAAAACTGTTTTAGAATTAGCTGACAAAACAGCTAAAATAATAACTAGTATGGCGACTTGTGACAGAAATGGCATGATGTCAATTACTTTTTGCACGTGCTCTTTAAAAACCATGTGGACGAGAACACCTAGTACAATGGGAATGACTACAATTTGAAATGCAGAAAAAAACATTGAGGTAAAGGGGACATGAACCCACTTTCCTGCTAGTAATTTAAGAAGTGTTGGAATCATGATAGGTGCTAACAGGGTTGAAAGTAAACCAATAGAAACATCTAAAGCAACATCACCACCAGACAAAAAGGACATGACATTAGACGAGGTACCTGACGGAGCTGAGCCAACTAGGATAACACCAACCGCTGCTGCGCCGGTTAATCCAAAAAGATGTACTAACAAGAAGGCGATTAACGGCATAATGATATAATGTGCGATTGTTCCTAAAATAATTTGTAATGGGTTACGAGCGACTCGTTTAAAATCAGAAGGTGTTAAAGTAATGCCCATTCCGAACAAAACAACCATTAGTAAAAGTGAAACAGCTGAGAGGGTACCAATTTTTGTTGTAGCAAGTGCAGTGCCTGGACCAGGAATAAGGATAGCTAATACGGCTACTGCAATAACAAAAATTGTAAAAAATTTTGTAATGAATGTTGAAAGTGATTTAATCATAGTTATTCTCCATTAACTTGAAATAAAATTGGTATCTTTAATTATGAATACCCAAAACCATTTTTGCATAACGACTCATTCTATCGGTAGACCATGCTGGTTCCCAAACTAGGTCAATTTTGACACTATTGACAGCATTTATTGCCATTAAAGCGCGGGTAATCATTGTATCGAGCACTGCAGTTAACGGGCATCCCATGGTTGTTAAAGTAAGTTTCACCGTAACATTGCCAGCTTTATCCATAGCTAATTCATAAACTAATCCTAAGCTAACAATATCACAACGTAGTTCAGGATCTATTACTTGTGATAAAGCTTCTAACATTTGGTCCTGTAATTCTTGTGTATTGTTGTCCATATATCAGATATCCTTAATTACGTTTGAAATTTTAGTTAGGGAAAAGTTCATCTGCTCCTTTTAACACGGCACCGGTATTTGCAGAAGTTACTAATGCCTGGTAGCGGGCCATCCAACCTTTTCGAATTTTAGGAACAAATGCCTTTAATTGTTTATGACGTTGTGCGAGTTCAGCATCGTCAACATGTAACTGCATTGTACGGTTAACGAGATCAATGGTAATCTTATCACCATCTTCGACAAGTGCGATTGGGCCATCGTCAGCAGCCTCGGGACTAACGTGCCCAACTGAAATACCGCGAGATGCACCTGAAAAACGTCCATCAGTAACTAATGCAACATCTTTTCCTAAGCCCATCCCTGTGATTGCTGAGGTGGGTCCCAACATTTCAGGCATGCCTGGTCCACCTTTAGGTCCTTCGTAACGAATAACTAGTACTTGGCCTGCGTGGATTTTGTTGGCATCAATGGCATTAACAGCATCTTGTTCAGAGTTGAAAACAATAGCGTCACCTGTAAAAGTTTTAATACTGGGATCAACACCGCCAGCTTTAATGACTGACCCATTTGGAGCTAAGTTCCCGTATAGGATAGATAAACCACCCTGTTTTGTGTATGGATTAACATCAAATTTGCGAATAATTTCATCATCTATGATTTCATGACCAGCAACATTTTCACGTACTGTCTTGCCAGTGACTGTCATGCGATCAGGATGTAAAACACCACCCATGCGGATGAGTTCATTAATAATAGCAGGAACACCACCAGCATTATGGACATCTTCCATAGCCCATTTAGATGATGGTGCAATTTTAGATAGATAAGGAACTTTTTCAGCAATTTTGTTGATATCTGCTTGATTATAGTCAATACCGGCTTCATGAGCGATGGACAAAACATGTAAAACAGTATTCGTCGACCCACCCATTGCCATATCAAGAACCATAGCGTCATCAAGCGCTTCTTTTGTAATCAAATCGCGTGGTTTGACGTTTTCTTTAACCATACGCATTAACTGTTTGGCGCCATCGCGGATTAAATCGCGTCTTTCTTCAGAAATTGCCAGTGCCGTACCGTTGAAAGGTAACGCGATACCCATAACTTCCATTAAAGTATTCATCGAATTAGCTGTGAACATACCAGCACAAGATCCACAAGTAGGGCAAGCATTTTGTTCCAGTTTTAAAAATTCATCTTCTGTCATCAATCCTGATTTAAATGCGCCGACAGCTTCAAACATTGAAGACAATGTTGTTGCTTTCCCTTGTGGATCCAAACCAGCTTTCATTGGCCCACCAGAAACAAATACAGAAGGGACATTACATCGCAATGATGCCATAATCATGCCAGGAGTAATCTTGTCACAGTTTGGTAGGAAAAACACGCCATCAAACCAGTGGGCTGTAATCACAGTTTCAGCTGAGTCGGCTATTAATTCACGAGATGGTAATGAATAACGCATACCCAAATGGCCCATAGCAATACCATCATCAACGCCAATTGTATTAAATTCAAAAGGAATACCGCCAGCATCACGAATTGCTTGTTTTGCAACATCTGCTAATTCACGCAAATGAACATGACCGGGAATAATTTCTACATATGAATTACAGATGGCAATAAAAGGTTTTTTCATGTCTTCTGGGTTGCTGACTTGACCGGTTGCATATAGCAATGAACGTGCGGGTGCTTGATGAATACCCATTTTTATGTGATCAGATCGTTTTTGTAGATCATCACTATTTACATTAAACGAAAAGGCATTTGCCATGAAATATTTCTCCGCAATTTTTTATTTTAGTATAATTTTACTAATATGTATGAGTATAGGGATGTAGAGTAAATTGTCAACGAACTATTCCAAATTTATATGATTTAAAGGTCATTATGTTGTATAGGTAATCAAAAAACTAGAAATATAGTAATTATATTTCTAGTTTTTTGATAACGTTTGACATTTTTAAAGTATAGAGATATAATTATCTCAACAAAAATATGAGATTTTGATTAAAAATATAAGATATGAATAAGACTATAAAAAAATTGAACAACATTCTCATTACCCTTCTTATCAATTAATGATTAGTAGGTTGTTTTGAGTGGATGTCTACTGATTACTTTGTATTTAGTAGACAGTTGGGACATTTTTGTTCAGGCACCTAACTGTGAATTCAGTTAGGTGCCTTTTTCATAGGAATTGGAGGCCAAGGATAAGTATATAAAATTTTATTATTAATGAAAAAGTGATGCAATCTTTCATAAAAAAATACCTATGGATCTGTAGAACTAAATTGATTGAATTGGTAGCATAAATTATGATTGAAAAACTAAAATACGTATTATCGATGCTTTGATAATAATTGTTAATCCTGAACTATGGAAAATTCGTTAATTTAGGAGCAATTAGCAGTGTGGATATCAGGATGTAAAACTTGACATAATAGATATTTACGCAGCAACAGTGCATGTGATAATCTTATTTTACAGAATAAGGGGAGAACAAGTTATGATGTTACAAACTCAGAAACAAACAACAATACAGTCGGATGCAGTACGTTATGGTGCAATAATCATGCTGTTTCTAGTATCAGGAATCGCATTGTTAATGACAAAAGCGTCACAATATCCTGAAATGATTGCCATGGCCTACCTATCATTTACAATGGGATTGCGACATGCATTTGATGTCGATCATATTGCAGCAATTGATAACATGACACGTAAGATGCTCAATGATGGTAAAAATACACGGGGTGTGGGATTTAGTTTTTCATTTGGACATTCTATGGTTGTGGTACTGATGGCTTTGGTGACTGTAATATTTGTAGAATGGGCTAAACATGCTATGCCAGTTTTTGAACATATTGGTGGTGCAATGGGCACGCTGATTGCAGCAACCATGTTGATCATGTTGGCTATTGTAAATAGTTTCATTTTACGTGATATTTGGGTGCAGTTTAGAGCAATGCGTCATCATAATAAGCAAGTGGTAACCGATGATTCAGTTAAGGTTTCTAAAATATATCGTCTTTTTTTAAAATTATTAGGCATGATTAGCCATAATTGGCAAGTAGCGATAGTAGGTTTTTTGTTTGGTCTAGGTTTTGATACTGCCACACAAATTGCGGTCTTGGCAACCTCTGCTACGGCTGCCAATGAAGGGGTAGTATGGTATGCCACGTTAGCATTTCCCTTGTTATTTACTGCCGGGATGTGTTTGATGGATACCATTGATGGTTTTTTCATGAGTACAACATATCATTGGGTATTTTCGTCACCGTATCGAAAAGTGTATTATAATTTGACAATTACAGGTATTTCAATATTAGCGGCAGGATTCATCGGTTTTGTGGATCTGGTACAGTCGTTTGGGGCAATGTTTAAGTGGGATAATGAGTTAACGAAGTGGGCGATGGGTTTGGATTTTAATCAAATGGGTATTATATTAGTGATTTTGTTTATTGTGACATGGGTTGTGGCGATAACGATTTGGCATGTGTTTAAATTAGCCGAAAAAGATAATGAGCAGATGGTTTAAGTCCTGGATGATTTAGTGTATTTTATTTTTTACTATAATTACTTATTTTGGTTATCGGCATTTGCCTCAAAAACTTGGATTTGTGATCATCACGTTAATAATGACGATTATTATTATAGATTATGTGTTGCCTATACTAGTTGGACAAGGTCAAGGCAGTAGCGCGAATCAAAAAGCGATCGAAGAGGCTAAGCCTTTAGGAAATATGTACAATTTATTTGGTTATCGCTGACATTTGCGGCAGTGCATTAACCTGATACGATTGATCGTCAACTGCAGGTGTATCATTAATGTTCATTAAAACTGTGACCAAAAAATTACAGTATGCAATACTTTTTCATAGTTTTCATAATTTGATAGTACTATTTTAGAGTATTCTGCAATATATGGTATATTATAGTAATAATAGATTAAGAGGGGGAAAGTGCTCATGAGGAATAAAAGAGCTGCAGAAATTGAAATATTTGATGATGTGACAAAGTTGTTATTAGAAAACGAACTGACAAATGAAGAACGGGAAATATTTGTTGCTGCTAAAAAGGATTTTGATAAAAAGGTGTACTTTCCGAAAATCATTAATGATATGGCGGGATCTTTGACACCGTTGGCCATCCAACGTGTTTTGACTAAGAACGTTTCTCCATTTTATTTAAAAATAACGAGTCATGAATTTAAAAACAAATATCAAGGATTTGGTTACGGGCTAGGGATGATGTTTGGTGGCGGACATTAATTTGTTGTTGTTAAATAGCTTAAGTTTAAGTGAATATACTTACTAAAATCTGTAACAAGAGTTACCAATATATGTTGGGATGTTGTGTGAAAAATAATTAAAAATAAAAGGCCGCTTAGAATAAGCGGTCTTTTATTAATTCTAATGGTGTGTACTGGAGCAGATTTCGTTATTTAAGTGTGGCACCAGCACTGTTGTTGATATCATTTTTAGCTGTGTTTACATCTTGAAGGGATGTTTTATAGCTTGGTGCCACTGTTGTTGGATTTAATTTATTTAATTTTGCGATATCATTTGCTGGTTTGCCATTCAATACTGTGCCACTATCAGTCAAATTTGTGCCACCAAATACTTTTGCGACATCACTAGTAGAAGCAGTAGGAACGTCAAAAGTATTATTCTGTGCATAAATCTGTGATTGCTTACCTACACCGAAAGCATACATGAATTTGTAAATAGATGAATTACTATTGGAGTAATAGTTATTGTAAATATGAACCTGACCAAAGCGAACGCGTGGCTGGCGCTGGATAAGGTTATCAAAACGGTTATGGTGCATGGTTACGTGTAATTTGCCTAAATCACTAGTCTTACTATCACTATTACCGATGTTCATTGACTTATCATGATTTTGTAGCTTGTTATATGATAGGGTGACATTATTAGCACCGTTTACAATATCTACCAAACCGTCATGGTGCTGGTACTCGCGCCCGTAGTATGAACCATTTTTGTTATCAGTTTGATTACCATCAGAGAATTGATTGTGATCTAACCAGATATTTGCGCCACCAGTAACCGTTAAATTATCATACTGTGAATTCCAGTTACCGCTGCTACCGTCTGTTGGATCCCATTGTGGAAAATAATCATAAGCATTTTCAAAATTAATATTACGTACGATGACATTGCTACCGTTTATAATCATGTTACCACCGGTAATTTTGGCATTATTAGTACCGATAATTGTCGTGTTAGCAGGTACTTTGTATTGTACTTGTTTAGCTTGGTTTTTCTGTGCTTTATCACGTGCCACTTCTTGCGATCCGGATGGCATTTTTTTACCATACTTGCTAGGATCATAGGTATTTAAATAAGTCGTAAAGTTATAACCCGTACCATTGGCATAATCATTAGCAGTTAAAACTTTTCCGTTGCTGTTCATATTCATATCTATTGTGCCAGATATATAAATAATTTTAGCTGTTTGATTACTATCATTTCCTAATGCATTCAGCAAGGCAACTCGGTTAGATACTGTGTAAATGTGCGCATTATCAGCTTTAGATCCGCCACTAGTTCCACTAGCAAATCCTTGTGATGCATTTGCCACTTCACGTGCTACTTTTTGTAGACTGGCTGAAGTCGTAGCTGCATGGATAGTACTTGATATAGTCGTCACAATTAATCCCAAAAGAATGGCAAAAATGTATTTGCACCAAGCATATCTTGTTTGTTTAATCATTATAAATTACCCCCGTAATAAATTTTTTTGAAACACAAGATAAAAGTATACAGCTAATTTGATACAAAGTAAAGTTATTCACAATGTTAAAATAAAGTTTTTAACAGCATACATCATATAAAAAGTCAATAATATATTTTATTCCATGAGAAAAAAATGATAGAAAATTTAGTATATTATTTTTGCTATACTATGGTTGGGAGGCTGTTGAAAATTATAACAGAGTTCTCACTAGGGGTCTCCTATACTAAAGATCTGCCTACATGCCTTTGGGCGTGTAGATCAGATTATAAAGTATAGGTTTTTTTGTTGTCATGGAAAACTCATATCGTTATTTTCTTGGATATTACAGATGGAGAGGAAATCTATCTCATGAATCAAAAAATAGCAGTACATCGTGAATTAATACTTTATATTCTTTTTGGTTTGTTAACCACTATGATTAATGTTACATCGTACACTGTATTTTTAACCTGGCATATTAATATTCAAGTCGCAGTTGTGCTGTCTTGGTTTTTAGCCGTACTTGCGGCATATATTACGAACAAAATTTGGGTCTTTACTACAACAACATCATCTTTTCATGCTGTTTTTCGGGAACTCATTTTATTTTTTTCTGCACGTATTATGACGCTATTTGTTGAAATGGTGATTATTTGGTTTGGGGTGACGTTGTTGCAACAAGATCCATTACTGTGGAAAATAATAGATAATATTGTGGTTGTGCTAGTGAATTATTATTTTAGTAAATTGGTTATTTTCAAAAAAGTATGAGCGCAACTAATAGTTGCAACCACAGCAAACAAGGCGTTACAGTAATATTGATTGTATTGTTTTAAATAATAGTCGTTCATGTATAATCAATTCCAGAACAACAAAAATTTGGAGGAGACACGATACATGAAAAATGTTTTTAGGTCGCAACTGAGTTCACTCAGACAAAAAAAGAATTTGTCACAAGAGGCATTAGCCCAAAAATTGTATGTTTCCAGACAATCTATATCAAAATGGGAGCATGGCGATTCTGAGCCAGACATTGCTAAACTTATCTCTCTTTCAGAGATTTTAGCGGTAAACTTAGATTTTTTGATATCGGGGCAACAAAGTCATGATGATTTGATCGTTCAATTGCAACATATCAGTAAAAAATTCAAACAAGCCGTTTTAAAGGATATTAATTTAACGGTGTATGGACGTGATCGGATTGCTTTATTAGGTGCGAATGGGTCGGGGAAAACGACGATTGTGAATACAATTGTTGGACTAGTTACGCCTGACAGTGGGAAAGTTAGCCGATTTTTAGACCCACATGAAGATTTAAGTGTCTTGACACAAGAAAATATGTTGATTGAATCACTACAAGTGCAAGAACATGTCATGCTATCAGCAAAGATTCAAAACCAATTTTCACCAGCATTTGTGACAGAAATGATCGCAAAATTTGGGCTGGGTGAACAAGCACGTGTGACTATTAGTCAATTATCTGGTGGACAAAGAAGAAAAGTTGCACTTTTAATCAGTTTGCTTAAACCATCGAAGTTATTGATTTTAGATGAACCGACTGTGGGAATGGATTTAGAGTCCATTGATTTCTTTTGGCATTATTTAGATCATGTGGGTGGTAGCGTGATGACTATCACGCACGACTTTAATCAAATCGATCAGTATTTTACACGGGTAGTCTTATTAAAAGATGGTGTCATTGCAGCAGATGAGTCTGTAGCAACGATTCATTCCAATAACCAAACGATTGAGCAGTGGTATCGTTTGGCAAATCAATGATGAGGTAAACGGACATGATTAAACGATTAGATATTAAAGATACGTTTCGGAATAAACGATTTATATTATTTACACTGATTTTCCCACTGGCTTGGTATATTATGATAGTCAATGTGTCGCGTTCAGCAGGAATTTTAAACGAGCAGAATGCCTACTTATGGGTTACGATAGCAAGTATTATTGGCATCGCTGGTAATTCAATTGTTACTTTTTCTAAAAAAATTAGTGATACGCACCAATTTTATCGCTTGCAAGCGCAAACCTCTCACTATAGTATGCGACGATGGTTGATGGATCAAGTTGTTGTGCAGATGGTATTGAATTTGAGTATATGCTTAGTTATTTTGTTGTCAGGATTAGTTATGCACGCGATAACTCCTGCGGTTAACTGGTTAATCTTAGTTACTTTGTTGGTTGTTATGGGATTATATTTAAGTGTTATTGGTTTTTTAATTGGCATTTTTGTTGACGGCAAAACGATTGCAGCACTAAGTATGCCACTTAGTATGGGGTTTGGTGTGCTAATGATACGTTGGGATTCAATGACTTCAAGCACAAGTACCATTATTAATATGCTATCTGGTGTGCAAAAGTTTTTCCCTGGTTACTATTTATTTGATATCGTTCAAAAAATGATACAAAATAAGCAGTTGGGCTTATCGCTTAGTAAATATTTATTGAGTTGTCTGTTGATTTTTTTGCCGTTAATTGGGATATCTGGTTGGCAATTTTGGAAAAACAGGGTTAAGCAAATAGATGAGGATATAAAATTATGATGAATTTACACGATTATGTCAAAAGGCATTATATGGCGGGAGATTATCAGGAGCAAGCATCTGCGTATCGCGAAAATGATAAAAACGTGTTATCTGATTATGAATTAGGGTATCAACAAGCAACTTATGATCATGAAAAAGGCAGAACATTTCGTATTTATCCATATCGTGTCATTTTATTGCTGAATAAGATAAGTGGCGGTCGTTTATTTGAAATTGTCGAATTTATACGAGGATATCAAGATAAAAAACATGATAAGCATTACTTTTAGAACGATACATCTCCAATAAACAGAACATGGCAATATTATTTCAACGATTTAATATCATAAGAAAACCCCGAAAGTCACTACGACTTTCGGGGTTTTGAAATATAAAGTTGATGTTTCTATAAGACGGTTGTTTTTTCAGACAGTGGTTGGTGCTCGCGAAGTGCGATGTAAAATTCAGCAGAAATGGCCAATGTATAAGGTAAAACAAAGATGTTGGCCAAACCAAATGTCAATAAGGTTAATATATACCAACCAATCAGGCTCAGGAACATGATGAAAAATTGTCCTTTAAAACCATACATTAATTTTTGAGATTCAGAAATATAGTGATTAGCTGTTTGAATGTCACGACCAGCACGTAAATCATCGCGATATAAGTAAACAGCTTGAGAATATGAAAAGCTCTTGACGATACCAGGCACAATCAGCAAGAAGGACCAAAGTATTGTATAGATTGAGCGTAGTAATACAATTTGGAAGGTCATGCCTGTGAGTAATTGAAAACCGGCTTTAATCGGTGTTTCCGGGGTTGCACCAGTGTCGTGCCAGTCGATGAAACCACTGATAGAACTTTCTGTAAAGAACTCAGTTACTGTGCTCATTATGGCAGATATGACAATAATAAAAAGACTAACTGAAATAATCACGACAAAAATGACAAACCAATTATCCTGTAGAAAATGCCCAATATTGTGAGGGGTTTTCATATATGGTTCAAGCTCAAAGTCATTACCATTAAAATTAAGTCGATTATGATCTGACATGACGCCAAATACGGTAAAAATCATAGGTACAAGCGATAATAAGAATGCGGATTTAAAATGTTTTGTCACCCGTTCCCAAGCAATATTTTTAATTGTTCTATTATTTACCATGAAATATGTTACTCCCTTATGCTGTAACGCAATTTTAACAATTATATGTCGCAAAATCAAGTGACATTTTTTCTGATGAATTACGCTCGAATAGAAAGCAGAATGATACCACCCACCATCAAAGTTAGTCCAACGAGTTGTATCGGCGAGGGTAATGCATGACCCAAGAAGAGCATACTCAGTATGACTGAAAAAACAACTTCCATTGACTGAGTTGCTTCAACAGCAGCGAGATAACGCATATTGTGAGCTGCCAGTTGTGTCGCACTAAAAAATAAAACAGTTGCAATGACACCTGAGCAAAGAGCAACCAAAAATGTATTAAAAAGTTGCGTCAAATGTGGCAAGCCAACTTGATTGTAGGATAGACCTGCAATGAGTAACCACGCAGGGTAGGAACAAATGAGCATGGCCAAAACTTTTTCAGAAGCAGTCATCGAAGGATCAGCAACAGCTAAGATCTTACGGTTTCCCAGTGGATAAGCCACAGCACCTATCATAATAGCTAAAATGGCAAGTATCATTGGCACAATATTTTTTAAGTGAGATAGATAAACAACCACTGTTAAAAATACACCAAGTAGAATAATGAGCATCCACGGTATTGTGGCAATCGGAATTTTTAGTCGCACTTTTTTGCCTGTGGCTGTTGTTACTTTGATGAATGGTGTTGTTAGTACACCGAAAATAATTGTTAACTGCCAAGTAGCCGAAATTAGCCAACCTGGTAAGTAGTTAACAGCCCAAGATAATGGTACATAGAATAATACAAAACAAACTTGTGACCAGATTAGCCAGTCACTTGGTTGGTGTTTAATAATTGTGAATACATGATGAATATTAGATCCCATGAGATGATTAACAATTATCATCATGGGCAGCATCCATAAGTAGCGCAAGGATGCCGTATAACCCCAATAGCCATTGGCGTCAGCCATGACTTCATTGACAACAAAAGTAATTGAGAAAAAGAAAGCAGACACAATACCAATGCTGATCGTTTTTAAACGAACTGACATATTAATCTCCTAAAAATGATGTGTTCTCATTTAATATATTTACGTTACATTTTATCAGAGAAAAACGTATTTTTCTGAAACTATGTCAGTGTTGCTTGCACAAAAAAAGCCCCAAGCGGGCGGTTATGGTGAAATGAGTTGTATGATCGGTGTTCGTGTGAGATGTAAGAATGTTTGTCGAAATTGATGTGGGTCGCTGGGGATTGGCTGTGTGAGCCAAGTGGATATAATTGCTAGTAGTTTTAACTGTTAATTCAACCGCAAATTTTCGACTGATAGGCGCTGTTTTGAGGTCATAATTGTCGAAGAAAGGGGTGGCCCATTTAATATAGGCATTTTTTAAGAAATATAACCATTCACCATTAGCGTAGTGTCCGGAGTATAGAATTTTGAGGGTATGGCTATTGTCATATAGCACTGGTAAAACATAATCAGCAATCATTTCAAAAGGATCGCCCACTGTATTGGTATCTAAAGCAGCGATTACCTGTGCATCGAGTTGTTTAGCGATGTATTGGAGAATAGCTGATGGCGAGTCAAATAAAGTCATTGCGCGGTGATATGCAATGACTGATTCTTGAATTATTTGTGCCATATCGCAATAAGTACCATTGTGTTGTTGCAGTAACGATAAGAAGGCATCAACAATGAGCTGGCGCTCGGCCGTATGATTATTATCCGGTTGTTCCCCTTCCAATGCAGTCATTAACTCTGTTAGTGGCATATCAAATGTATTAGCAATAATCGTTAGCGCTGTTACCGGTGGTGTACTAATGCTACGTTCCCAATTAGAAACGGTTTGTCGTGAAACAAATATTTTCTCTGCAAAATCGGCTTGTGTGAGGTTATGGCGTGTTCGAATATTTTGTAAAACGTGTTGCATTGTATTAAATTTCATAAAAGATGCCCCCAATTAAAGGTTAATTATAACAATAAATAGCTACTTTGTCATGAAAAAAGTATAAACGTTTAACATATAATCCACCATTTGTCGACATAGAAAAATGGGCAAAGAAAATAGTTGTTGTATGCTACAATATTTGTTTAATGTTTAACGGTAATCAAAGAAAGAATGCGTTTATAGGATGGTGGGATGAGACGACAGAATTTATTGCAACATGCGATTCACGATGCCCGAACTAAGGAGATAATGATATGATTAACAACTTCTTTCTACAGCGAATTATGATCAGCCGTTCCTATAAAGGATTGTTGATCATAATAACGTCTATTATGCTATTAAGTTTTTTAGGGATGTACCCATTTAATTATGGCTTGTATCAGGGCCATGCGATATGGCGTATGACCTTTGTTCTTGTCGGAAACGGTGAAAGTGCATTTAGTTTTCTAAGCACGGCGTTGCATAGTGTTTTACCCTTGTTTATACTGTGGGGTATAACAATTAACCAAATTCGTGATCAAAAATCAGGATTTAATGTCTCTGTTATGGCTAGACTAGGATATAAAAGCTATCTTAAAAGTTTATATATCGGTTCAGGAATTGCAAGTGGTTTATTATTCATAGGACCGTTACTTCTCAATCATTTGGTTGTTTTTCTTAGTAGTTTGTTTGTTGCAAAACATTATGCTGACCCAGTAGGGCCAGAGGTGTTAGCGCCATTAAAGTCAGAGCCAATTTGGCAGTGGGGCGTTTGAATCTGGTAAAATATATGGTCTGCGTGGTCGCAACGGTGCAGGAAAAACAATGTTTTTACGTGCGCTAGCGGGATTAATAAGGGTTAATTCAGGAAGCATAGCAGTTGATGGTCAGATTTTGGGAGAAAAAATTGATTTTCCACCAAGTTTGGGTTTGCTAATTGAAAATAATAATCTGGCACCTGAATTTTCACTAACTAAAAATTTAAAGTTATTATCAAAAATAAAAAACGTGGCAACTGATGATGATATTGCACAAACGATTACACGTGTTGGGCTGGAGTCAACTGATTCACGTAAAGTCGCGAAGTTTTCCTTAGGTATGAAGCAACGTGGCGCTATTGCACAGGCTTTATTTGAAAAACCAAGTTTGATTTTATTGGATGAACCAACCAATGCTATTGATCAAAAAGGTGTGATACAAATACGTGAGATTTTGGCAGAGGAAGCACAACGAGGAGCAACAATTATATTAGCCAGTCACAATCCTGAAGATTTGAATGTATTAGCTGATGAAATCATCGATTTATCAGAGGGAGAGATTGTAACGCATGTATAAGAAATGGGTGATAATCGCTATTGTTATTTTCGGATTTGGTGTTTTTTCTTGGCAGATGGTACCAAGGATCAAGTCTCATATTATGCCTGAACTACCACGGCAAATGTTAGGTCAAACAAAAAATACAGCAGTAACAAAAACTGTTACAAATATTGGCCGTTCAAAGGGTATTACACAACTTGGTTTAAAGCCAGGTGTCTATGACCTCGTTGTTTTATCTGATCAACTGACGAATATGCCGGACTTATCAGGTGCGCAACGTGGCAATCGATATCTTGGTTTTATGTTGGACGAGACAACAGCACTTAACGTTGGGGATGATGAGTCGTTGAAGTTTGAACCAGCCGAATTTAAACCGCTGAAAAAAAATAAAGGCAAGTATGTTATCACGACACCAGGAAATTATGTGGTTAATCGCCAAATTCCGGAAGGACGTTATGAAGTTAAAATTCATGAAGTCAAACGATCAGTAGTGCAACATGAAAAATTTAGGCCGTCAACCATAACCGTTGATAGTAAGTTTCTTAATGGTAATGGTAGTGGTGATGGTCAAGTTGGCGTTATATCATCAACCCTGAAACGTTCAAGTTCGACGATTTTGCTTGAAAAACACCGTTTGTTAAGTATTGGATTTTCTGGTGTTGTGTCGGGAAGCTATGTTGAACTCATGCCTTTGAAAGATTGATAAATGAAGCGAATTAATGTTTCATACTGATTAATATGGGAGAAATCACATTTTATAGTTATTATCTGGTATAATGAAAACATCATTGGTTGATAAAGACACAGATTGGCGCGTCAAAGAAAGTTAGTGGATGCTGTAAACTAATCCGTCACTGTGCTCGAGTTACGCAACATAAAAGTATGACGTATGCCGCGATAAGGCGTAATAAGTGGTAGGTCCGATGACTTACAATTTAGGTGGTACCACGGGTAGAACCGTCCTATATGAATTTATAGGGCGGTTTTTGCTATCTGTGTATAAATAAGGAGAAAAAGATGAATTTTATAGAAGATCTCAAGTGGCGTGGTGCATTAAATCAAGCCACAGACGAAGCTGGGTTACTTGAAGCCATGGCGAATGGTAAAGTTGGCGCGTATGTTGGTGTAGATCCCACAGCAGACTCACTACATTTGGGCCATTTGATTCCTTTTATGGTATTGAAGCGTTTTCAAAATGCTGGTGGTAAGGCAGTTATTATTGTTGGTGGTGCAACTGGGTCTATTGGAGATCCACGTCCTACGACAGAACGCCAACTTTTAACACCAGAACAACTTGCTAAAAATGAAAAAGGAATTACAGCCCAAGTCACTAAGCTTTTTGGTGACAATGATACAACAATTGTCAATAATAATGAGTGGTTAGGTCAGTTATCACTAACCGACTTTTTACGCGATTATGGTAAGTTATTCTCAATTAATGTGATGTTGAAAAAGGATGTTGTGGCATCACGTTTGGAAACAGGTATTTCATTTACAGAATTTACCTACCAAGTGTTGCAAGGCATTGATTTCCATGAATTGTGGCGCCGTGAAGATGTGAAATTACAAATTGGTGGTTCAGATCAATGGGGAAACATTACATCCGGCATTGATTTGATTCATTCATTGGAAGGTAGTTCAGCGAAAGCTTTTGGACTAACGATACCTTTGATGACAGATTCAACAGGCAAAAAGTTCGGTAAATCTGAAGGCAATGCTATCTGGTTAGATGCTAAAAAAACGTCTCCTTATACGTTCTACCAATTCTGGTTGAACCAAAATGATGCGGATGTTGTGAAATATCTGAAGTATTTCACGTTTTTGGGCATTGAAGAGATTGACGACTTGGCTAGGGAAGTTCAGACCAATCCGGGTGCACGTTTAGCACAACGACGTTTAGCACAAGAAGTGACAAAATTTGTCCACGGTTCAGAGGCGGTTGACGAAGCTGAGAAACTATCCAAAGCATTATTTAGTGGGGATGTTGCAGAGCTATCAGCAGATCAAATTGCGGATGCCTTTGGCGGCGTACCAAGTTTTGATATTGCATCTGACACGGTAAATATTATTGATTTCTTGATTGCTGGTGAAGTTGAGCAATCAAAGCGTCAGGCACGTGAAGATGTTAAAAATGGCGCCATCACAATTAATGGTCAAAAGGTGACGGATGCTGCTGTTGAAATTGATCCTTCAGCACATTACGATGGCCAGTTTGTTTTGGTGCGCCGTGGCAAGAAGAAGTATTTCTTAGGAAAAATTAGTAAATAGGCGTAACAATATAAAGATAATATGGCAGAGAAAATATCCGACTAAGCCATAGCGTAAGAAAATTTTTGAGTTGACTGCTGGCATGTGTGCTGGTGGTTTTTTTGTTATTGTGAATATAGCGTGATCAAAAGAAAAGTTGAGTATGTTATTTATGTCTGTTGCTTGTCGTATAGTTAAAAATTTCCAGTACATCATATTAAAAAAGAGCCAAATTATTTCAAAGATTTGACTCTTTTGGAAAAGCTAGATAAGTTTTTATACTAAAAATTATCAACCACAAATAAATGTGATTTTAACGTGGGTAGTGTTTTTTCGTTCACCCCGAGTCTTGGTTTCTAAACGTTGTAAATCCCTAACTGATTTCATATTACGATTTCCTTTCGAATGTCATTACATTGGTATCACGTGATGAGTCAAATATAACACGATTTATTTTTGATTCTTAATATGTGTCATATCTTCCTCGTGCCGAAAAAAAATATCTAATTTCATACTTAATTCGGCAAAGCCTAATTCTTTAGGAATTGCAATCAATTTTTTTGCCTCTAACATGGGATGTTCATTCATCAAGATTGAATTGATGAGCCGATCTATGAATCGCAATTTCAGCACAACTGCCATATCATCTTCTGTAGCCTTTTCAAGTACTGAAGCAATCAATCGTTTTGCCCGGGAATACTCACCTAGTTCAAACAGCCGAGTGATTAAATTATTAATTACAATCATATATTCATGCCGATAATTAAAGTCTGAAAGATATACACCGCCCGCTTCACCGACAATTCTTGACATCGTAATTAGTATATCTTTATCAAAAACATAAATACCGTAGTGTAATAAATACAGCTCGTTAATTCCCCATGGGTCACTTATAAATAGGTAGTCTGCAACTTTTTGCAGTTCTTTTCGCGCAACTGCTTTATTATCTAAAAAATCGGCTATGGCTGAAAATATTGTGAAAATATGATGTTCAATCACATCTTCAAACGTTTGATATTTTTTTAAATGTTTTTGGGCAATTTTTTTGACGTTTTCTGCGCTACTGATTTGCCAAGCTAGTGTAAATTCTTCTAACTCTTTCTCAACTCGTTCTTGTGCATACCCGCTGCGATATAAGTCATATTCTTGCATTGACACATGTAAATTATCTAATAAATCATAGAATCGTGAAAGCGAAATATCACTTTCACCACGTTCAAACTTAGCAACAAAAGATGCTGTCATATCAGTGCTTGCTGCTTGTTTTAAGGAGATGTTTTTTGATAATCGAATTTCACGAATAATATTTCCTTCTTGCATATTTTTCTCCATAGTCATTATATGACAATTTTATCATTTTATTATTTTTTTGTCATATGATTGACGGAAATACTTTTTCAGAGGAGTTTGACATGCAATTCAAATACCATCTTATACAATTAAAACACCTTTCTGTGGTTCAGGATGTGTTTTCGTTGATTATTAGTAATTCAACAAATGTACCACCTTGGGAATGGGAAATACATGTTTCCGGTGTAATTAAACAATTGAATCGGCATGCAGAGCGGTTAATTGGTGGTAAGTTAATAACAATATATCCATATAATGTTAAAGAGGTTGAATCCCTTAATAGCTCAAAAGCTAATGTATATTGGTTTTTATCAATGTATGCTTTTGAAACATCAAAAAATGGGGAGGCATACAATGATTGACATATTCCAAAATAGAAATATCAATAGGTTGTTATGGTCAAATTTTTTTAACGCAATTGGGACGCAAATCTTTAATATCGCGCTATTGGTGTATGCAGCACAACAATCTTACGCAACACTGGCAATCACGCTTGTCACATGGTCCAATTTCATTCCTGAATTATTCGCACCAGTTCAAGGTTACCATGCTGATAAGGTCTCCAATAAGTCAGCTTTGGTTTGGAAAATACATCTTATTCAGTCCATAATTTTCTTGATCTATGCCATGGCGCTATTACACCAACTTTCGATTCTAGCATTTATCGTTTTGTTAAGCCTTGGGATTGTGAGTGACTACTTTGGAGGAATGACTCTTTATCTGTCGCAACCACTAGCCAAACATTTTTTAGATGACAATCTAATTCGCCAATTTGTCAGTTTTAACTCAACTTTAAACCGTGTGATAAGTATCGCTGGACAAAGTATAGGTTTATTATTGTTATCAACCTTTCATCACAACTATGCTGTTTTAGCGTTAATTAACGCTTTCACATTTATCATTGCTGCACTATTTATTCGTAAAATACCTACCTATAAATTTAATGCAAAAGCGCCAACATCAGAAAATAAGCAAGCTAATTTTCTGACATCATTCGTGGCGGCGTTTAAAATTTTAAAACAAGAGAAATTTGTTGGTATTATTCTCGTCTTAGCCGTAGTCAATGCGTTTTTAGATGCCCTGGGATTAGTCATCAATATTGGCTTGCATAACTTTCCACAATTACAGTTTCAAAATTATTCGCTAAGTATATTAATCATTAATATCGTGTCTTCATTTGCAGCTATATTTGGTTCATTCATTATTATCCCGTTTCTTGAGAGGCAAAGTTTCTTCCAACTAAATTTTCTTGTGTTGTTGCTGATGATTATCCAGCTTTCAAATTTTGTGACTTTAAATAATTTTCTAGTTTTAATTACAACTAAATTTTTAGCAACATTGCTAATTGCTTATCAAGGTCCGAAGATTTCTGATATTTTTCTGAAACATTTTCCAATTGAGCAATTGGGAATCATTAGTGGTGTTTTAAATTTCATTTTGACGGCTGGTGGTCCAGTTGCACTTTTACTTAATACAGTCATTGCTAACATTAGTTCCACAGTCGCTGCCGTGAAAGTGACGCTAATGATACTGGTACTATCTCTCATGATTCTTATTTTCAATCGTAAACGAGTGCAGTAAAATAAGTATTAATTACGATACTGTGATTAGAGAAACTGTAATCGGTGCGCGTGTGGTGTTTATTTAGGAACTACTAACAAGGGGAATTTTGTTTGAAAGTTAAAAAAACATGCTTTTAGTGTACTTTTCGTTTACAATGAGTATTAAGATGAATAAAGAAGGTCGATAACGTATGAAAATATTAATGTACAATACTGTTTTGAAAGAATTACCCTTTGTTAAAGATTGGGCTGCCAAAACGGGGCACGAAGTGGTTAATTTATTCGAGCCACTATCTGTCGATAATGCTGCCAAAGCAGAATCGTTTGATGCGATTTCTACGCAACAAACGACTGCCATGCCAGCACCAATTTATAAAATTTTAGCTAATTCTGGTATTAAGCAGATTGCACTGCGTCAAGTGGGTTATGATGTTTTTGATCTACCAGCAGCATTTGCTAACAAGATTCGGTTGTCTAATGTGGCGGCTTATTCCCCTCGCGCAATTGCGGAATATACGCTCACACAACTTTTCAATATTTTACGTAATAGTAAAAAGTTTGACAGAGCGATGGCAACTGGCGATTATACTTGGGATGCTGGCGGCCAAGCAAGAGAAATCTATCAATTAACTGTTGCAGTCATTGGTGTAGGCCGTATTGGCAGTGCATTTGCACAAATGTTACATGCTTTAGGTGCCAAAGTTCTTGGGGTAGATCCGCTTTATCATGCACAAAATGAAGCCTTTTTAGAATACACAACACTAGATGATGCTTTGTCTCGTGCGAATGTGATTAGTTTTCATACACCTTTAAATGATGAAACCAGAGAACTTGCTGATCAGAGTTTCTTTGACAAAATTCAACCAGGCACGATTATGCTTAACATGGCGCGTGGTGAAATTGTTGACATGGCGGCCTTAGAGGCAGCTTTGTCATCTGGTCAGTTATATGGTGCAGCATTTGATGTGACACCAAATGAAAATGAATTCATGAATCAAAAACATGAACTATCGGAATTACCTGAAAATATTCAACGTCTAACAAAGTTAGATAATTTCTATTTGTCACCACACATTGCATTTTATACGAATACAGCTATCAAAAATATGGTAGAAATTGCGTTGAATGATGCTGTGGTTTTGGCAAATGATGGTTTCACGGAAAACGAAATCTTGAGGTGAAATATGAAAATTGGATTTATTGGTACTGGCGTCATGGGAACAGGTATTATCAATAATTTATTAAAATCAGATCATCAAGTGACTGTATATAACCGAACTGCCGCAAAAGCTGAACCGGTGATTGCTAATGGTGCTGTTTGGGCTGATACACCGGCTGAAGTCGCACAAGCTGCAGATATTACTTTTACTATGGTCGGTTATCCAAAAGATGTTGAGGATGTTTGGACAAGAAAAGATGGCCTGTTTTCTGGCGCAAAAACAGGCCATATATTGGTCGATATGACAACCTCAACACCCAAATTAGCTGAAAAGTTAGCACAAAGAGGAAAAAATCTAGGTTTTAAAGTGTTGGATGCACCAGTGTCGGGTGGTGATATAGGTGCTAAAAATGGCACATTATCAATTATGGTTGGTGGTGATGAGGCAGTATTTGACCAAGTTTTGCCAATATTAAAAGATGTGGGTCAACAAATAGTACATGCGGGATCAGCCGGCAAAGGTCAACACATGAAGATGAGTAATAACATTGGTGTTGCAGCAACAGTGATCACAATGGCAGAGTCAATGGTCTATGCTAAAGCAGCAGGTTTGAATATGGATGACGCCTACAATGTTTGGCGTCATGGAGCTGCTGGATCGTGGTCAGTAACTAATTATATGCCGCGCGTGATGGCGGGTGACTTTTCTGCTGGATTTTATGCTAAACATTTATTAAAGGATTTAAGAATCGCACTTGATGCTGCTAATGAAATGGCAATAGATTTGCCAGGAACTAAATTAGCAGAAAAACTCTTTGCACAACTGAGTGAAAATCATGCTGATGAAGGCGTGCAAGCGATTGTAAAATTGTGGTCTGCTTTTCAATAAGTAACAACATGTTTCACGTGAAACATGTTGTTATGATATTTATTCAAAATTTGTAATAGAAAAAGCCACAAAATCTCATGTTTTTGTGGCTTTTATGTATGACAATTTGGATAGCTTGTTAATTATAATTTATAGTCAGCCATAAGTTGTGCGATAACTTCTGCAACGCTTGTAATTTCATGGATGGTGGAAATACCTGTTCCCACTGAAATATAACCATTTTCAAGATCACCATCTAACATGCCGATTCGCATACCACTGGTTCCGTTCATTAACTTGCCGTTTAGTTCATACGCTGTTTCCATGTTTTGTGTTTTATCATTGATTACGAGTTGATCACGTAATTTTGTAGGCAATGACCGATAATAGGCAGGAGCAACTCTAAAGAGCTGCAAATCTTCTGCTGTTGAGTGAACAATTAATTCTTTTACATTTTGAGCAGCAGGATTTTCAATTGTTGGAATTAAACGTGATCCGACAAAAACACCCTCAGCACCAAGCGCAAAGGCAGCATTAACAGTGCGAGAATCGCTGATACCACCCGAAAGACAAACAGGTATATCAACTGAATCAGCAATCATTGGAATGATAGAAAATGAGCCTAGTTCATAGCTAGGTAAGGTGCCACCTTCGTCAAATCCAGTTGCAACATAGACATCAGCACCTTGTGCTTCAGCTGCTTTGGCATCTGCTATAGAAGGTTGCCACGAGCGTACTACAATTTTGATGTTATTATCTTTTAGTGGTTTTAATAGGGCTGGTTCAATACCAAATGTACCATCGAGTGATGCGCCAACTGAGTTGACAAAAGCAACAGGTACTTTTTCCTCAATGACAACATTTAAAACTTTCAAAGTGAATTCAGAAGTAGGTCCACCGTTACCACCAATTAAAGTTACGCCAAAGGGCTTGTTCGTCAAAGCCTTTACTTTTTTGATTTCAGTTCTCATTCTTTCAGCTGTTTCAGTTGCGTCATTTGTAATGCTTGTTTGTCCGGCATTCGGACCTAAAATACCTAGACCACCAGCGTTACTGACTGCAGCGGTGAATTCGGCATTTGTTAACCAAGACATTGGTCCCTGAATAAAGGGATATTTAATGTTTAAAGCTTCTGCTACACGGTTCATCGTTGATACCTCGTTATCTTTTTTTTCTTAAGTGTACTATGCTTGCTGGTGAAAGCAATTGTCAACACTGTGATAATTGCGTATTAACTAACACTTTGTGATATAATGCACTATAAGTAGGTGAAATCATGAATAAAAACGATTTGCGATTTATTAAAACGGAAGAAAACATTGTGGCATCTTTTTTAAAAATTCTAGAAAAGGAAGATTTCTCTGTCATTACCATTACGGAAATTTGTCAGCTTGCTCGTTGTAGTAGAAATACTTTTTATCTCCATTATCAAACCAAAGATGAACTCATGAACAACATTGTTAATGAAGTTTTATTACATTTATCAGATGAACTCGATAATCGGGTGACAAACATCGGACAAATAGATTTTCAGGTAACAGATTTGTATATAAAAGGTATTATTGAGAGTGTTAAAAAAGATCTCAATACCTTAAAAATATTGGTTTTAAAAGATTTAGGTCAATTTAGAAATCAATATGCCGACACTATTAATAAAACATTTATTAAGAATGCAGGTAAGATATCTGAAAAATCAAATACAGAAGAATATTACTTAATTACTGCATATTTATCTCATGCAATTACTGGTTTTATTTTTTATTGGATTCAATCATCCAACCTCACATTAGAAGAGGCGGAAGTTGTGTTATTGAAGCAACATAGCGCAGCTATTGAGGCTAGCTTGTATTTTTTAAAAAATTAAAATCATGTCAACTTGTCAATTAAAAATAGATAAATTGAGAAATATTTCACAATCGATAAATGGAATCGGACTTATGCAAACTTGTTACCCAAAAATTACTTCAATCAATTGACTCCAGCTGATACATTGTAAAAGGGAAGTCATTTATTTCAAACACCACGCACATCATGATAATGACCGAATCTGATAAATCAAGTCGCAGAATTTATAGCGGTGACTACTGACAATTATATTTAAATTAAAAAACGTTAGCCAGTGAACTAACGTTTTTTTAATTTAAATATAATTACTTGTTTGCCAATGTCAGACGCTTATGAATAAGATGCTCACCAGGAGCAATCTTAATTAGTAGATCAGCGAGATCGTAAATACTGATTTTGCTTTCTCCATTAGCATTATAAAGCACATAGTCTCCGCCGACATTATAATTATAGTTGGGTTCATCGGCAGTTAACTCAACTGCTGGACTGACAAAAGTCCAGTCAAAAGAGTGATCAGTTGTTAATTCTGTGTATAAATCATAAGCACCGCGAACCATATTTTGGAATGCTTCATCAGCGTCTACGAATAGCTGACGGTTAGTGCTACGATCGAATAGGCTACCAGCGCCACCAACAATAATGACACGCTTGGATAGTTTTTTGGCTAATTCATTAATCGCATGTGCACCATTAATGAAATCTGTATAAAGATTTGGATTTGTCCATCCTGGATTAAAAGTAGAGATAATTAGGTCAGTATCACTAATTTTAGAAGCTAGACCTTCCCAATCAGTTATATCGTGATTAATGACAGTCAAATTATCATTTGCATCAAAGCTACCATTTCTTGAAACAGCATAAACTTGATGATTATTTTTGAGAGCTTCCTTAACAGTAGCTTTTCCGACAAAACCACTTGCACCAATAATTGTAATTTTCATGTTGATCTCCTATAGCATATTCAGTATAATTACTTATAATAAGTAAGTTACTATAGTGTAAGTATACCTATTTCGCCAACTATTGTAAAGAAAAAGTGGTAAAAGTGTGGATTAGCATAATATTGAAAGTACTATGAAGCTATTAGTGATAGAAGTTTTCATAAAAGTAAGTATCTGTCGATTATATTTGTTGTCTCTTCGGGGTATTTTTCTTGACAATAAATGAACGATCATTTATTATTGGAATATGCGAAAAGTAGATACAAAAAAAATATATGATATTCAGCAAGCTGTTTATAGTTTAGTGGCTGAAGAAGGTCTGATAAATTTGAGCATGAGTAAAATTTCCAAACGTGCTAATGTTAGTCCTGCAACGATCTATATTTATTATGCAGATAAAAAAGAATTACTGTCGCAAATATATATATCTGTTAAGGATTTGTTGGATGATGGTTTAAATCAAGCACTACAAGAAGCTAATAATTTGCCTGACAAATTTAAAATTGGTTTACTACATTTTTCTAAATGTTTCCAACAATACCCTAAACAGATGACTTTTATGTGGGCACTTTTGAACAATTCTCAAGAGTTAACTGAAAAAGCTAAAAACTATGAAATTCAAAGATCAGCATGGATTTTAAATTTGATAGATGAGGCTATTGAGAAAAAAATGTTAATAAGTGACGACCCATTGATAATGCAAGCACTCACCTATGGTACACTGACAAGTTATTTGCAAAATGGTGGACATGATGTCGAACAAATCGTTGATTTAATTGTAAAAAAAATATTTAATGCATAATTTTTTTAAAATATATAAAATGAACGTTCATTTTAAAGGAGAAAAAACATGGGAAAAGTAGTTTTGATTACAGGTGCATCTAATGGTATGGGATTTGAAGCGGCGAAACTTTTTGCAGAGAATCAATGGATAGTCTACGCTGGAGCACGACGCTTAGAAAAAATGGCACCATTAGAACAACTTGGTATAAAAACAATTGCACTTGATGTAACAGATCATGAGTCTAATGTGAATTTTGTACAAACAGCTTTGAATGAGCAACATCATATTGATGTGTTAATTAATAATGCAGGTTACGGTGAATATGGTCCATTAGAGGAAGTATCACTTGAAAAAGCACGTACACAACTGGACACGAATTTACTTGGCGCAGCCGATTTGGCACAATTAGTTTTGCCAGCCATGCGGGCAAAACGTTCTGGTAGAATTGTGAATGTTTCCAGTGTTGCAGGTAATTTGTACACGCCGTTGGGTGGTTGGTATCATGTCACTAAATTTGGCCTAAATGTATGGAGTGATGTGTTAGATTCAGAAGTTAAACAATTTGGTATTCGATCAGTGATTGTGCAACCTGGTGTGACAAAATCATCTTGGGGGAAAATAGCTTTTGAAAATGCACGTAAAAATCTCACCAAAGACTCTGCATATGAAAAACTAGTGACTAGCACGAGTAATTTTCTAGAACGCTCAAGTTCTGGGGCAACATCAGTCGATTTGGCTAAAGTATTTTATCGTGCAGCAACGGACATAAAACCAAAACAACGATATTTTAATTCAACATCAGATCGTTTAGCAGTATATATGGCACGTAATCATCCTAAAATTTGGCGGTCGATTATAGATCGTGCTATTAAAAATAAGTAAACATCATTAAATAGTGTGCCCTAGCTTATATTAACAGAACGCTTAACGGGTTTAAGCGTTTTTTATTGCCTGAACGTATGATTCAACATCATATGAAAGAAGGTATCACACATGAAAAAAATAGTAACAGGTTTACTGACACTGAGCGTTGTTGGGGGCATGGCAATTAATACTGCAAGTGCAGCAGTCATTGGCGACGATTATCCAGCAACATTGAAACACGCAACACCAGATTCGATAGTGGACAGTTGGACAATGTATAATCGTGAATGTGTGTCTTTTGTGGCGTGGCGCTTGCATGCACATAATCAATTTGAATTGCCACGTGGCTTTGGCTCTGCTTTGCAGTGGGGACCACAGGCAAAAGCTAAGGGATATCGCGTTGACAATACGCCAAGTGTTGGTAGTGTGGCTTGGTTTGGTGCGGGACATGTCGCTTGGGTAGCTGAAGTATCAGGAAATAGCGTGGTGATTGAAGAGTATAACTACAATTATAATCATAATTACTACCGACGAACGATTGATAAAAATACAGTGTCTGGTTTTATTCATTTCAAGGACCTTGGCGACAAAGCTGTTGCAAGTAAGACAACAACGCCAAAACCAGCCGCAAAAAATACAGTCATAGCCATAGGAACTCATGTTAAGTTTGCTGGTGTTTATCAAGTTAACGTGGTAAACATCAATAAAAACAGTGTTGCTAGTGATAAATTATCAGGTGGTAAATCAACAACACTAAATCTTATTGATGCGGTTCCGCTGGATGAAACAACAGCAGGCGGGGCTAAATCGGGTAATCAAGTGTTGGCCGTGGGTGAATACTTTAAAGTGAACGGAACGTATCGTGTATTAGCTGTTGATCAGCCTTCTAATGGTATAAAGGTCAAAATTGGATCTTATGAAACATGGTTAGACATGAGCCAAGCTACACCTGTTTAGAAATATATTATCAATTAAAAAGGAGAGGGCAAACGCCCCTCCTTTTTGGTTATTTTGTAAGATATTGTGCTAAGTCTTGCTCATTGTTGATGTTTTGAATTTTACCGTCATACTTTATTTGAAGAGAACCATCCTTTGTCACTGTTAAAACGTTAAGACCGTTTTTATGCGCTTGAATATAGGCTTTTCGCAAGTTTTCTGGTATTGTTGGGAAATCATCTGCTAATGTGTTGTGATGGCGAGAAGCCAAAATTTCTAAGCCGCGTTTTAAGCCAAATGTTATTAATGAGTCGTCTACAATGTAATTACTGAGGTGTGCCCCGATTGTTAATGTTGGGTCTTGAACGGCAGAATGCGCAAAATCAAGGGCTTCTTGGAAGTCAGCTTGTTGTGATACTGGTGCTGATTGTACAATGTCTGCTAATCGTGTTAGTAATTCCTCAGCGTATGTAGCAGCTGAGGTTGGCAATGGCTCATTTGGATGTTGAAGAGATACGACGTGATTGATCGCACGCGCACCATCTAACTTGTGTTTTTGCCAATCAGTGGGATTCAAAATAGCATCTATAATGAGTAAATGTAAGAAGCTCAAAGCAGTTTGTGATATACCATCTTGTGAGAACGGATCAATATCAAACATTCTAAATTCAAGATATTCCGCGCCATTTTGTACAAGATTATCTAAGTCACCGGAAGCTTTTAGACGTACTGGGCCATAAAATTCACTTTTATCATAAAATTCACCGTTAGCGATGTATTGTTTAATTTGTTGAATATGAGTATTAAAATCAGTGTAATCAACCAAAATGTCTGGTCGATTAACAAAACCAAAGTCACTTGAACGCCAAGAACGCACAGGTTGGATTTCATGCCGATTTTCTGGTAAAGCATCTGCTGGGTTTTCGCTGACTGGTGCAGCACCAAATAAATAGGTTAATAGCCAACGATAGCCAGCAACTTGTTGTGCAATCTGAAAGAACAGTTGATTTTTAGCAACAACTGGGGATGTTATAGCATGTTGTTGCGCATACCAATCAATGATGTCTTCACTAGGAGAAAAGTTGACGTGAATACCGGCCATAATATGTTGAAAACTGCCATAACGTGCGAGTAATCGATCACGATAATCTTGATACCATGGACGTTCAAAGTGTGTATTTAAAAAGTTGATATCATCATCTGTGAGCAAAGGGGGCATTGATAAAGGCCAAATGATTTCGTCATCAGCTAGTTCTTCACTGAGCATGACTTGTAGTTCGTGTAGATGAGTGCGCGCTAGTGCGGTAGATAATTCAGGCGCGGTTACGACCTCTTCTTGACTTTCTGAAAAATCTGTTTGGAAATAAGGTTGCGTGCGACGATCGCCAAGTGTTTTTGGATGTGGTTGTCGGGATAACGTCTTACTACCAACTTGAATACGATGCTCTTCAATTTCAATACCAAAACGACCGGCATAGACAGAATCAACTGTATGTTTCGGAATGCGATTGTTGTGTAAGTTAGACATAATTTTCCCTCACAAAATTGTATTTATTATAGTTTACCTCATTTTAGCTAATAAAGGGGAGAATAGATAGTGATAAATGATCATCTAATCTAACGACGATTACTAGCAGTTGATTTAATGTGATGTTTACTTTATTATTAGTATATCGTATATGCTAAACGTTACGCGAAAGCATTGTGATCAGCAAAATTCGCTCTAATTCTTAAGAATTAGAACGAATTTTTGCGTCAACAATCAATTGCAAATGAATAATGGAGAACAACAGGTGAGTATATTTCAACTTTTAAATATATTTAATGCAATAACATGGCCAATATTTGAAAGTTGTGTGATGATTATTTGGTTTAGTACGTTTTTAGGTCATTATCGGTTTTCTCAGCGTACTCTAATCATAACAACGATTGTGTTGTACGTTATTAATATCATTGGGAATAGTTTTGAATCACCTATACTGCGCGCGGTTGTTGCATCAACGTTATCTATTCTTGTGTTGTTTTACATTGGTTGGCGACAACGTATTATCAGAAATAAGCGAGTACTTTTACTTTATACGATCATTAGTTCGCTGTTAACCTATTGGGTTGTTAATTTTGAAATGAGCATGACTTCTCTTATAACTGTCCCACCCGCTGTTAAAACAAGTTTGGATTTATTGGCTAATGTCTTGGCAATGGTTTTTGCGTTTGTGTTTAGCCGACTAAAGTATGAATGGTTAACCGAAACATTTTTAGAACGACATCCGACACAATTGAAGATATTACTCATTTTGAGTCTATTTTTAAGAGGACTAAATGACGTGTTGGCTTATCTGTTTGCCGTGCAACATTTTTTTGGTTCAATTTGGTGGGATTTTTTCCTACTAGTAATTATCTTAGCGATTATAGTTGTACCATTAATCAGTAATCATCACGAATTATTGCTGGATAAAATCAATCAACATGATTCTGAGATAGCCGCTACGCAAAGTTACACACAACAACTAGAATCGAAATATTCAGAATATCGGTTTTTTAAGCACGATTATCAGAACATATTATCTAGCTTAGAATATAGTATTCAGGTAGAAAATATGAGTGATATCAAGCATACATATTATTCAGTCATTCAAAAGAGTAATGCATCTTTGCCTGATCCGAAAATGTTAAATTTAAAGGATATAGCAGATGTTAATTTAAGAAGTGCAATACTTGTGAAGTATCAGATAGCAGTTGAAAAACAAATCAAATTCAATGTGGAAATTGATTTGTTATTTCAAGTGCCAATGCTTCAAGGTGATTTAAATTTTTATCGTGTGGTTGGTATTTTGCTCGATAATGCCATCGATGCAGCAGAGCAAACCGCTGACGCGACTATTACTGTTTTACTGATAAATTCTGAAGAAATAGTTATTATGAATAGTTGCACGGGTATGGTGGACTTGGAAAATGTTTTTAAAGATGGCTATTCATCAAAAGATAATCATAATGGATTTGGCTTATTCTTTGTGAAACAATATGTAGACCAACATAAAAATATGACACTCACAACAATTGCCGAGGAAAACAAGTTTATACAAAAACTCATATTGGAGGCGAATAGCTAAGTGAATTACTATTTATTAGAGGATAATTTGATACAACAGCAGCGAATCAAAAGCATTGTGGAGACATGTCAAATTTTTGACCAACCGGATTCTTTTTTAGCTGCAATACGAGCGGATAAACAACCTAAAATAATTTTAGTAGATTTAGAAATTAAAACAGTTGTTAACGCCGGTTTAACAGTAGCCAAAATGATTAGGGAATTCGACATTTTATCCCCAATCATTATTGTGACAACACATTCAGAAATGGCGATGCTAAGTTATAAATACCAAGTCAGTGTGTTAGACTTTGTTAATAAATTACAAAATGAAATAGAGTTTAAACAACAATTAACCTCAGCGCTAACCACAGCGAGAAAACATATACAAATACAATGTGAAGAGGAAACAGATATTGTCGCTTTGCAAAATGGTAAGAAGGCTGAATATGTTAACTTAAGTGATATTGTTTACGTAACTTGCAGTGATGCAAAAAGCCATCAGTTGACAGTTTATTGTGAACAAAAGGTTATACAGATACGTGCGACAGTTAAAAGCTTACCAATATTACATCAAAATTTGGTACGAATTCACGCGGCATATGTTGTGAATAAAGATAAATTAGTATCATTTGATTCAGAAACAAATATGATAGTACTCAGTAATAAAATAACATTACCTTGCTCAAGGAAATATTTAAAGCACATTCGCAAATTAGTTGAAACAAAAGCCATCAACTAATTCACAATACTTTTGAAAACATGATTGAAAACCCTTATAATGGGTTTTAGTTTAAGTATAGAATATTGGCGTTCATTGGTGTACGCTCTGGAGAATATAAATATGCAAGTTGCAATTATTGGAGCTGGTCCGAGGGGACTTGCGGTTGCTGAACGTCTTATTAATTTAGTAGACGATCAGACACAAATCAATGTTCAAATTTACGATCCATATGCGATTGGTGGGCGTGTATGGGATCCTTTTATCCCTAAAAATAGGTTCTTTTTGATGAATACTGTTGTTGATCAAATTACTTTGTTTAATGACGAGTCGATTGAAAACGGTGGGAAACCTTTACCAGGGCCAAATATGTTGCAATGGTTGGAAAATGAAGCGGAATCATTTATAGTAGCGCATCCAGAATTTGATGAACAATACAAACGTGAGGTTACAGAGTTAAAGCTGTCAAAATCTTTTGCATCACGAGGCATGATGGGAATATATGCTGCCTGGTTTTTTGAATGGCTAACAGGTCGTGTGCGTCACAAACAAACGCTTAATTTTAGTAACCAAAGTGTTAATAACGTACAGCGATTTGGCAAAACGTTTGAACTGGAATTATCTGATGGTACTCGAATATTATCTGAGCATGTTGTTATGGCATTGGGACATTCAGATAATTATTTAACATCTGAAGAGGCCATGTTTGCTTCATTTGCGGAGAATCACCAATTACGTTATATAGGCCCTAAGCACCCATCTGAAACTGACTTATCAGCTTTTGATGAAAATGATAACGTGATTATCCGCGGTCTGGGATTGAGCTTTTTTGATTACTTAATTGCATTATCGGTCAAAAAAGGTGGTAAATTTGAACGGAATAATACAGGTGAATTAGTATATTATCCTTCAGGTCATGAACCACATGTTATAGCCGGCTCACGTGGCGGATTTCCGTTGCATGCACGTGGTGTAAATGAAAAATCAGCAAGTGAATTATATGAGCCGCGCTTTTTTACTTTACCGGCTCTGGATGCGCTACGTGCTGCAGGAAATGGACATCTTGTTTATAGTGATTTTGAGAAATTAATTGTCAAAGAGTTGACGTATAAATACTTATTAAATCGTATTCATGCAAAAGATAGTCAACTGACATATGATCAAGCCGAAACTTTAAAAAGTGCCTTATCAACTAGTGCAGATTTAAATGATACAGTGAAAAAACTGGGTTTGGATAATATACCAAAATTTGACCTCGAGTTAATTCGTAATCCTGCCCGTGATTTACCGGCAGGGACCAATTATAGAGAGTGGTTTTTGCAGTACTTAGAAGATGATATTAAAGATGCTCGTCTTGGTAATAAACATGCACCCTATGCTGGGGCGTTTGATATTTTACGTGATATGAGAGATCGTGTACGTTATGTAGTTGAACATGATTATTTTTCTGCGGATGAATATGAAAAATTCATGAATCAATTTAAGCCCTTAGATACACTTGTTTCAGTTGGTCCTCCCTTGGAGCGTGTTGAACAATTGAGGGCGTTAATAAAAGCTGGTATTTTTGAAGTCACTGGCGCCGATATTAAAGTAACAGTCGAAAATGATATGTTTGTTGCCCGTGACATTTTGGGTCAAGAATTTTATGGGAATGCATTAATTGAAGCTCGTTTGGGAGCCATAGATATTGCGCTGTCTCGTAACCCATTAATTGTTAATTTACGCCAGAACGGCATTTTTGTACAGCCAGTGCGTACAAGAGATGATGGCTCAACATATAAATTAGGTTCAGCGAATGTTGATCGTCGCACTTTTGAAGTAATTGATGCATCAGGCAGCACTGTTTCTCATCTTTATGTTTTTGGCATTACGCTAGAAGGTCTGAAATGGTTCACAACGGTTATTCCAAGACCTGGTGTTAATACACTTATTTTACGTGAAAGTGCTTGGATTGCAGAATGCATTTTGGCTCATGCATAATAATGACACGACATGATAAAATTATAAAGAGATAGCAGGTTTATTAGGTGACACGCTAATTATAACAAAGGAATATAAAACGATTAATGGCAGACATTCGGTTAATTGCAACAGACTTAGATGGGACGTTTTTAGCAAATGATAAGACATTTAATAAGGCGTTATTTCGTACTGTGCTTGAAAAACTCAAAAGCAAAAATATTCAATTTGTTATAGCAACTGGTGTACATCAATCACGCATTGACATACTTTTGGCAGGCTTCTTAAATGAACGAATAGCTTACGTTACGAATAACGGGGCACGTGTTGTTAATGCTAGTGGTAATATTATTTATGAGCGTACGCTTGCTGTTGAAATATTACAAGAAGTACAACAATTGTTAGTGGCATTTCCAGTTAAACCTAACCGTGGCTTGGTTTATTCGACAGATAAAACAGCATATGTTCCTCGAGCATATGCTGATATCATGACACAAGATAGAAGAAGGTATTTTAAAAACATTATCTTTTTTGATGATGTACTTGAAATTAAAGAGCCGATTTTTAAGGTAACGATGAATTGGCAGGATTTTGACGAAAGCCAGTTTTATGAGTCAGCACGCCAGGCGTTAGGTGATCGGGTACATGTAACGGAGACCGGTACAGGCGCAATTGATATTGTACCAAAAGGTGTGAATAAGGCTGTGGCGTTGCGTGTATTGGCTGATGATATGGGCATTAGCATGTCTGATATTGTGGCCTTTGGTGATGGTGAAAATGATCTCGAAATGTTAGCTGCAGTTGGACGACCATTTATTATGCCAACAGCTAGTATTGATGGTCAATTTGATCCAGTCATTGCGGATAATAATCATGCTGGCGTTTTAAAAACAATATTAAATATTATTTGAGAATGACAAAAACCGTAATTTTAATACGCTCAATGAATGCGTATATTTGAAATTACGGTTTTTGATATTTTTGAATAAAGGCTAATTTTGATGCATGAATCGTTGTATTATCATAGTCTTTTGGACCGTGGACACCATTATCTACCCAATGTGTTGTAATCTGATGACCAGTGACTTGACGATAACTATCAGCAAGTTGAACGCTTTGAAGATAAGGAACAACTGGGTCTTTTTTACCAGCAATCAACATTAGCGGAGGCATATCCTTTGAAAAATAGGTTGCGGGATTACTTTGGGCAACTAAATCAGGGACACTGGCTGGCGCATGATCATGTAACATGATGCCTTCAAAAGATTGCGCTGTACCTGTCTCTTGAAACTGAGGTTGAATATTAAGTTCTTGAAATTGCCGTGTAAATTGATCAACCTGATAAGGACCATAAAGACCAATCACACTAGCTATTGCTGGGAAATTTTGATTAGTGAGTGTATCGGCCCATGTACCTAAGGTGTATTTTTTTGAAAAAGTAGCGGCAGCTAGAACGGCTAATTGTGCGCCACTTGATTCACCGATTAGTGTTATATTGTGTGTATCTAGTTGGTATTGTTGTGCGTGTGCTATTAAATACTGCAATGCTGCTCTAATGTCATCGATTTGATTAGGAAATTGGCTCTCATACTGTCTATTGAGTCGATAATCAAGACTAATAACAGCAAATCCATCAGATAAGAAACGTAGACTTGGATTCAGTTTTTCTGATGATTTTTGACCACGTAATAGGCCACCGCCGTAAATATCTACAATGACTGGAAAACGTTTTTTTCCAGCTGGCAAATAAATGTCTAAGCGTTGTCTCGTATCAGAGGCATAAGCAATATTTAAAAAGGTTTTTTCAGCTGTTATGGGTATAATGGCTGGATGAAAGTCGTATAGCTTGTCTTTAAATAACATATAAATTCCTCCAAACGGTATATCATTAAACTCATTATACAAAAAAATTCGTCATAATATTGTTGAAACCGCTTACATTTTGTTGTATACTGAATACATAAAGGATTGTTACCATGCAAGTGGGCAAAACCTGGCGTTGAATTGTTGTAAGCTTTTGGAGCTTTGTACAATTTTTGTCAGGTTTTTCTCTTATAACAAGATATAATTGAAAGTCTGGAAGTGATAAATGAACATCAAAAAAATTTTTAATAATAACGTTCTACTAGCAGACAATAATGGTCATGAAGTTGTTTTAATAGGTAAAGGACTAGGCTTTCAAAAGAAATCTGGGCAAAGTATCGATGAGTCAGCAGTTGATAAAATGTATACACCAACCGAGGACCGCTGGTTAACACTCTTTGATGAATTGATTAATGATATTTCACCACAGTATTTTGAAGTAGCGTCACAAATTATCAAAAAAGCTGAAAAAACGTTAAATACAAAATTTAATGCTTACATGCTGATTGCATTAACTGACCACATACATTTTGCTATTCAAAGAACGAAGGACAAAGTAGTTATCCGTAATGAATTGTTGTGGGAGATACAACATTTCTACCCAACAGAGTATGCAGTTGGTAAGGAAGCATTGCAACTCATTAATCAGATATTTGGTGTTAATTTAGTTGATGATGAAGCTGGCTTCATTGCATTAAAATTTGTTGAAAATCGGGCATCTTCTCAATATCAGACAGATAAAGGCGTCCAGATGACCAATCTGATAGGAGATATCTTAACAATTGTACAATATCAATTACAGGTTCATCTTGATGAAGAATCCATTAGTTATCAAAGATTTATGGTACATCTGAGATTTTTTGTGGAAAAAATGACAAGTAATAAAAAAAATATTTCAGTAGAGGAGACAGACGATGTATTGTACGCGCACATTTTTAAAAAGTATCCAGTAGCCTTTAATTGTACGAAAAAGATTACGCAATTTATCAAGAGTACTTTAAATAAAAATGTTTCTTTAAATGAACAGGTCTATGTCACAATTCATATTCAAAGAATTATCAATGATATGAATCAAAACGTTTGACGGGATTGTAACTATTGAATTAGGCAAAACCCAAGTTAATTATGGTAATCGCTTATTAGCGTTTGTCATAATTAACTTGGGTTTTATTGTCAAAAAAAGGAGATATAATGGATTATAATGCAACAGCAAAACAAATTTTAGCTGGGATTGGTGGGAAAGAAAACATCAACACAGCTTGGCATTGCGCAACGCGACTACGTTTTAAACTAAAAGATGACAAACTAGCCGACGGTGAGAAGATAGAAGCACTAGACGGTGTGATAACAGTAGTCAATTCTGCCGGTCAGTATCAAGTAGTGATTGGTAATACGGTTGAAAAGGTGTTTGCACCGCTAGCCGAATTAGCTGGTTTAGAAAATCCTGATAATCAAGAAGCTGACGTGGCTGATGATGGCAAAAAAGAAAGTATCATAAACAAACTAATTGGTTTTATCTCAGGTGTCTTTACGCCGTTCTTAGGTGCAATGGCAGGTGCAGGTATTCTAAAAGGTTTGTTAGCATTGTTTTTGTCACTGGGTTGGTTGACTGAAAAAAGTGGTGCTTATCAAATTTGGTATGCTGCAGGAGATGGCTTCTTTTACTTTTTACCAATACTACTAGCGTTCACAGCAGCTAAAAAATTAAAGGTTAATCAATTTGTGGCTGTTGCTTTAGCCACAGCATTGGTTTATCCGGCATTAGTTGCAATAACAAGCAGTTCGCAAACAATCAACTTCTTTGGTATACCAGTTATTCCAACAACTTACACGTCAAGTGTGATTCCTATCTTGTTGGCAGTGTGGGTCATGTCCTTCATTGAACCAGTACTGGATAAAGTATTTCCTGAAGCAGTTCGCAATATTTTCACCCCACTGTTCTTATTGCTGATTATGGCACCATTAACGTTGATTGTTGTTGGACCACTGGGTGCAGGTATTGGTACACTCCTGTCGTCAGGTGTTTCAGCTATTTATAATTTTGCACCAGCACTCGCAGGTGCATTGATGGGTGCCTTTTGGCAAGTATTTGTTATCTTCGGTGTTCATTGGACATTTGTACCTGTTATGATGAACAATATTGGTAAATTAGGTTATGATCCACTTTTGCCAATATTAAGTGTCGCTGTAATTTCTCAAGCAGGTGCTGCATTGGGCGTGTTCTTGAAATCAAAAGATTCTAAAATGAAATCATTAGCTGGTTCTTCAGTTGCTACAGCGTTATTAGGGATTACTGAACCAACAATCTATGGTGTCACTTTGAAACTCAAGCGACCATTTATTATGGCAGCAATTGCCGGTGCGATTGGTGGTGCAATTGCCGGTGGTGGACAAGCACATGCGAGTTCATTCACATTACCAAGTTTACTAGCATTGCCAACGTATTTGGGTAATGGCTTTACAAGTGTTGTAATCGGATTAGTAGTCGCCTTTGTTCTAGGCGCTGTGTTGACCTATTTATTTGGATTTAGTAAGCAACAATTAAAAAATGACGAAACAATCAATGCAACTGTGGTTGATCAAGATGGGCAAGAATCTATCATATCACCAGTTTCTGGTACGATTATTCCTCTGAAGAATGTTAAGGATGAAGTGTTTGCCTCAGAAGCTATGGGGCAGGGTATTGCAATTGTACCAACAAGTAATATTATTAAAGCACCAGTTTCTGGTACCGTTAGTGCCGTATATCCAACAGGGCATGCAATTGGTATCATTTCAGAAAATGGGGCAGAGGTATTGATTCACATTGGTATTGATACAGTTGAATTAAATGGTCAGCATTTTAAAACATTAGTTAAACAAAATCAAAAGATAACACTTGGAGAACCATTAGTCGAGTTTGATCGTGAAGCGCTTCGTTCGGCTGGCTATGATAACACGGTGATGTTAATCATTACAAATACAGCTGCTTATCGAATAGAGGATACAGAAGAGACAATGGCAACAGATAGTAATTGGGTGTTAAAATTGACTCAAAGAAACACAGAAAATCAAAATGAATATAGAGGAGAAGTAAAACATGTATAAACAGACATATCCAAAGTCATTTCCTAAAGGGTTTTTGTGGGGTGGTGCTACTGCTGCTAATCAAGTAGAAGGTGCCTGGAACGTTGATGGTAAAGGTTTAAGCACGGCTGAAGTGGTTCAAAAAGTAGATGATCGCCACCAAGTATCTATGGGAGACGTCACGCAAGAGACATTGGATATTGCGATAGCAGATAAAACAGACACACGTTATCCTAAGCGTCGGGGTGTAGATTTTTACCATCATTATAAGGAGGATATTGCACTTTTTGCAGAAATGGGCTTCAAAGTATATCGTTTCTCAATAGCTTGGTCAAGAATCTTTCCACAAGGTGAGGATCAAACACCAAATGAGGCAGGATTGGTATTTTATGATCATGTCTTAGAAGAATTAGCCAAATATGACATGGTGCCGTTAGTGACCTTGTCGCATTATGAAATGCCGATTGCTCTAACTCAGAAATATAACGGTTGGGCAGGTCGTGAAACAATTGCCGCGTTTAACAAATTTACGGAAACGGTGTTTAATCGCTATCGAGGAAAAGTACCTTATTGGCTAACATTTAATGAAATAAACACAGGGACATGGGGATTTCATGAAACTGGTGCCATTGATAAGGGGCTTTCTGAAAAAGAACAACTGCAAATTCGTTATCAAGCCCTACATCATCAGTTTGTAGCCAGTGCTATTGCAACAAAACAGTTACATCGTATTGATGCAAGCGCTCAAATTGGTTCGATGTTAGCAAGAATGCAAACATATCCGGCGACACCGAATCCAGAAGATGTCCGTGCTGCACAATTAGAAGATGAAAAGAATTTGTTTTTCACAGATGTGCAAGCTCGCGGTGAATATCCTGAATATATGAATCGTTTTTTCAAGGAAAATGATGTTGTCATTCATATGGCCGAATCTGATCAAGATATTTTACTTGAAAATCCTGTTGATTTTATTAGCTTTAGTTACTATATGACTAATGTGACGCAACATGACCAAGATGGTGATAGCGTGGGTAATATGGTTATTGGTGGGCGTAACCCATACTTAAAAGAATCGGACTGGGGATGGCAAATCGATCCTGTAGGATTGCGTATTACTTTAAATGCTATGTGGGATAGGTATCGTAAACCACTCTTCATTGTAGAAAATGGGTTAGGTGCTCTTGATAAACTTGAAGATAATCAAGTACATGATCAATATCGTATTGATTATTTGAGATCACATATCGAACAAATGAAGGAAGCGATTATGGATGGTGTTAACCTTTTGGGCTATACTATGTGGGGACCAATTGATTTAATTAGTTTCTCGACATCAGAAATGTCTAAACGTTATGGCTTTATCTATATCGATCAAGATGATGATGGTAATGGGACATTGAATCGTATCAAAAAAGATTCCTTTGCATGGTATCAAAAGGTTATTGCCTCTAATGGTGAAGATTTAGGTTAGACATTGATTGATATGTAAGCGTTTGCAATATTGAATTTTTTACGATATAATATTGTTGTAGATTAGGCGAAACGTTAAAAATATTTAAGCTTGTTTAGGCCATCTTCATTGGTGAGTAGGATAATATTCACCCAATTAAAATAGTTTATTCTCTACAAAGTTGTTAGAAAGTCTCGTAAGTGGCCGAGAACGCATATGAGACCAGATAGCGCTAGTGTGAAGTTGATTCACTGATAGAGGGTAGGCTGTTTTTTTGATAAAACTAAAAATAATTGCCATCAAAAAAGGATCCGCAAGGATCCTTTTTGTTTTTGTTAAATGTTTGTTAAATGTCCCTTTTTGTCTTTAGCAATAAGGTAATATACGGTAGCGGCAATAGCCCAGGCCCAAACAATATGTCCAAAGAATTCTGAGAAATGTTCAGCGAATGGTTGGTTCCAAGGTGCAGGAACTGTACCAAATGCTGGCATGAGTATAACATGCCAGATAATCCAGAGTACAATACCATAAGCGGCGCCTTGCCACAAACCAATTTTTGACCAGTATTGTGAGATAAAGACGTACAGAATTGAGAAAGCGATGGCGAACGAGAAATGTAGAATTAACGTAAACCAGAATACTTTTTGATCTTGTGAATAGTAGACAAATGAATGAACAAGTTTGTCTGAGAACCCAAGTTGCTCTGCCATGTGTTGTGGTGGATTGGTCATATTACGAGCAATTGTACGGGGTGGTAATATAGACTCCCAGCCGATTTTAACCATACCTGATATCATACCCGCTAGGAAGCCAAACCAGATACTTTTGATAATAATTTCTTTTAAGCCAGCCTGTGGCTTTTGTAGATTAAACATGAATCTTATCCTTTCAAAGTAAGTTCTAGCAATAATGATTGATAATATGAATGTTATACTATATTGTTGTATCCGAACGCGATTAGCTTTTATTGAAACTAGATGGCCTCATGAAATTTATTGGCTACATAGCTAATATATTCACGGACGAGCTCGGATAATACAGTAACGAGTTATCTTTATTATGCTTGACTTTCCTTGTTGTGTTTTTATTATTTCTTATTACAAATAGTAAGTTTAAACGTTTATTTGTGAATTGTCAAACATAATTTTATTTTCTTTAATAATTGTTAATCTTAAGGTTGTATAGATTTTTTTAATTGAAAATACTATTATGGCGTCTTTTTAACATGTATTTAATGTTGTCGGGATATTATAAATATATTGATAGATTAGCTATCCTATCAATATAGTGGAACTCCGGTAGATAATATGAAATTTTCATTTCATTCTCTCCTAATCTTCTCTTCTCTTTCTCAAATAAATTCCCTCTCCATTTCTATTATCTAGTTGATACGGGGTTCCAGTTTTAAAATATCAAAAAATTGCCGGCCAAAAAATTGGTTGGCAATTTTTTGATGCTTAAAAACCTGTTCTCAGGTCCTGAGATATAAAAAGGTTAAGTATATCAGGTTGATAGGGGAGCTTGTTGACAAGATTAACTGTACCGCGTAAGATAGTACACGTAATGCATTAGACACATATCTTTTGTAATATGCCAGTTAAAGTCATTAAAGATACGCATACAACGAACATGTACAAAAATTAAAGGGAAATACATAAATGGCGCAAATTCAAAGGAATAGACCATTATATGAGCAACTCATGTGGCGTATTAAGTCCCAGATTGTTTCAGGTGTACTAATAATCGGTGAAAAATTACCATCGGTCAGAGAGATGGCTTTAATTGAAAAATTGAATCCAAATACCGTTGCTAAAGCTTACAAGGCTTTAGAAAATCAAAACGTTATTGAAACAGTGTCAGGCAAGGGAACGTTTGTTAGAGCAACTGATGGATTTGTCATAGATGAACAACTTGTTGCAAGCCTGCAACAACAACTTGGAGAAATTATTATTGAGGCAAGACGTGCCTCAATTTCGGCTGAAGAGTTACATCGATGGCTTGATACTGGTTACAGTGGTTATTTAAACCTGCAAAGGAGAACACATGACACTAGTCATTGAGAACATCTCTAAAAAGATTCAAAATAAACCAGTCCTAGATAATGTCAGTTTTGAATTAAAAAATGGCGAAATTGTTGGATTAGTTGGTCGTAATGGTGCAGGGAAAACTACCTTATTTGGTACAATTTCTGGGAAGTTATTACCAGATTTTGGTCGCGTTGGGTTAGATGATCTAGACTATGCTAAAACAACATGGCTACATGATCAACTATTTTATATTGATATGCCTGAAAATTGGTTTCGTTACTATTCGCCCAAAAAAATCAAGTCCATACTAAAGGTTTCTTACGAAAATTTTGATGAGAGTTGGTATGATTCTGAGATTAAGCGTTTTGGATTAAATAACAGTAAACGTATCCGAAATTATTCAAAGGGTATGAGAGCGTTATTTACTATTATTGCTAGTTTTGCTAGTCGTGCGCAATATGTGTTACTTGATGAACCACTTGATGGGTTAGACGTTTTAATTCGTGACCAAGTGAAACAATTAATTGTTAGTCAAGTCACACAACATAATACAACGATTCTGATTGCATCACATAATTTAGTTGAACTAGATACATTAGTAGATCGTATTTTGCTGTTAAAGGATCAAACGATTGATCGGACATTTACCATTGAAGATAATAAAACAATTAAAAAGTACCAATTAGCTTTTGTAGGTGAAGAACTACCTGCTTTTTTGCGAGACAGTGGCACAATTATCACACAGACTGGTCACGTTGTGACAATTGTGTTTAATGATTTTTCAGAAGAGTTGGGCATTAAGTTGGCTGGGCCAGAATTTAAGTTTGTTGAAGAATTGCCAATTAGTAGTGAAGATGTATTCCGCGCTAGTTTTGCAGAAGAGGCATTTGCATGGCAACAAGAGTTAGAGGTTGAGTCATGAAACAAGCAATTAAATTATATACAACAATTCGAAAAAATCAGTTCATCATGGCTAGTTTACTTGGTATTTTTCTAATTGTGTTTGCTGTAGGCTCAAATTTGTTGTTCCGAAATATTCCAAACCAAGAAACGGATTATGAACTTGGTCCGGTTTTGATGGTAGTCTGGTTAATTGTCACAGTTATTGTACTCTTAAATGACCAATCGAGGCACTTAGATACTTGGCTTTACACACAAAACATTTCACGCGGTCAGCTTTTCTTAACACGTGTTATTTTAATGGTTGTGGGGCCTATTATTGCAGCTTCAGTAATTGATATTTGTCTAACTGCAATGTTAGAATATCACAATATTAGCCGTGTATTAATGGTTGATATAACCGCCGCTGCTAATTTGTTTTTTATATCGAGTGTGTTTATTGGCATTTTTATCGTTATTGGTCCTAACTGGATGAAAGCGGCAGGAACTGTTTTCACTTTTGGCGCAGGCATAATGGTTGGACCTATATTTAATAATGTTTTAGGGTCGAGAGTCAACACAGATACACGTATATTAATGGTGACAATTATAGCTGCTCTAGTAATATTTATTGCTGGGTATTATTGTGCAATCAATATTAGCGATGATACGCTGGATGAAGCCGTACGTATACGTTACTTGAAATGGCCAGTAGTTATTTTTGTTTTTGTTTCGACATTAACGGTAACAATGTCTAACCCAAATCGTAACACCGTAGGCACTTTCTTGGCTGGATTTATTTTGCCATTGATATGTGCGGCTGTTACTTTCGGTTTTATTTTTAAGCCAACCTTAAAAGTAACTTGGGATAAATAATGATCAGCAAGCAACTAAAATAGTAGTAAAAAATGGGGGAATAATCATGGCATTATTAGAAGTGAAAAATATCAATAAGAGTTTTGGTAAAAAGAAAGCAATGACAAATGTTAGTTTCAATGTTGAAGCTGGACATATTGTTGGTTTAATTGGTCGTAATGGCGCGGGAAAGTCGACAACAATGCGTGCTGTTACTGGTTTGATGAGTTATTCATCTGGCAGTATTACATTTGATGGCAATCCAGTAACATTTAGTAATCATAAGGCACTGGATAAAGTGGGGAATTTGATTGAATATCCATCAATATATCCAAACTTGACGGCTTTGGAACACTTGAAATTGTATGCCATGGACACAGAGAATGCCGCTGATTTTAAGAGCTTAATGCATAAGACACAAATTGACGGTGATAATTTTGGTAAGCGCAAGGCGAAAAACTTTTCTCTTGGTATGAAGCAACGTTTAGGTATTGCCATTGCGCTCATTCGTAATCCTAAATTAGTTATTTTAGATGAACCCATGAATGGTTTGGATCCACAGTCTGTTCATGATTTGCGTGAGTTAATTCGTGAACTAGCTAACGAAGGTGTGGCATTTTTGATTTCTAGTCATCTATTAGACGAGTTACAAAAATTAGTTGATGATGTGGTTATTATTAACCATGGTAAAATCATTGAAACAGCTACGATGGCAGAGTTCTTTAGTCATGACAAAGTACGATGGGTTATGGATACATCAGACAAAGATGCAACAGTTAAATTAGCACAAGAACATCAATGGATAGTAACTGTTGATGATGGACATGTACAAATTTCTGGTGCAGAGAGTTTACAGCAAGTGATCACAGCTATTAATGCTGCTGGTATAGATATTCAAACTGTAAATACTGTCACTGGTAATTTGGAAAAGTCATTACTTGATATGTTAGCAAATGATGACAAGGGGGAGTAACAAATGTTAACTTTAATGAAACAAGAGTATTATAAAGCACTTAAACAAAATAAATTGTACATTTGGTTGGGATTGGGTGTCCTAGTTCCGATATTAGTTATGGGGGTATTTAAGTCGCAACGAGGTGTTGGATCAGTTTCAGATTTAGGACATGCTACTTTTTATGTTTACCTAGCTGGTATTATTATTACTGCGTTAAGTGTTTCTCAAGAATTTGGTTTTGGTACAATCAGGCCGCTACTGTCACGTCGTTTTAGCCGCGGTATGATATTTACTAGTAAATTACTACTCAACTTGAGCGTGTATATTGCATTATTTATTGCAGCGTTAGTGGGGACACTAATAGGGCAATTAATTTTTGCGCCAAATCTTGATTTTTCAACTCGAGCTAGTTATGCTGGCAATGTTTGGCAGACAATTGGAATTACAATTCTTGGCACGATGTTTCAAATGATTTTTGTTGCAGCGTTGGTACTACTGATTACAAACTTAGTTAAAAGCTCAGGGGCAGCTATTGGATTAGGTGTTGTTATGATTGTTGGTACACCAATTTTGAGTAGTATCTCAATGATGTTGATTGAATTAGCACCTGTATTAAAGTGGAATCCATTTAACATTTTCATTGGTATGGCTATGTATGGCCAAGTTGCACCTAGTAGTTTTAAAGACATTGTGCATATGTCTCAGGGAACAGTTATAATCGCATACTTAGTATACGTTATCGTAATGTATGGCATCGCTTATTTGATTTTTAAGAAGCGTTCTGTCTAAGCATAAGCATATAAAAAGCGATCGCTTCATTTGAAAACGATCGCTTTTTATTGTCATTAGAATGATGCTTCGTCAGCATTAAGGTGTAATTCAGCAACACCTTGTAGTTTATCTAGAGATACAATATCTTCAGCCGTTAGAGAGAAGTCAAACACATCAGCATTAGCCTGAATGTATGACTCATGTGTTGATTTTGGCAAAGGTAAAAATCCTTTGTCTAATGACCAACGAATTAATATTTGAGGAATTGATTTGCTATATTTTTTAGCTAAATCATTCACTTGTGGCAAGTTAATTAATTTACCAGTACCAAGTGGTGAGTAAGCCTCATTCAAAATATTGTGTGCGTTGTTGTACGTAACAAGGTCAACTTGTTGATCAGAAGGGTTAAGAAAGTTTTGATTCACCATGGGCGCTATATTTTGCGTTTTAGCTAGTTCTTCCAGATGATGAATTTGGAAGTTGGAAACGCCAATTGCCTTAGCTTTTCCAGCAGTGTAAGCCTCTTCGAACGCACGCCAAGTATCCGCGTTTGCAGATTTCCAAGTATCTTCACCTTGGCTTTTGAGACTTGCTGGATTAGGCCAGTGAATTAAGTACAAATCAAGGTAATCAAGACCTAATTTGTCGAGTGACACATCAAGCGCCTTGCGTGCTGCTTCATAGCTGTGTGAATCGTTCCAAAGTTTGGATGTTACAAACAACTCTTCTCTTGGTATGCCTGAGTCTTTAATTGCTCGACCAACTGAAGATTCGTTACCATAAATAGCGGCTGTATCAATGTGTCGATAACCAGCCTCAAGTGCCCATTTGACAGCTTGATAAGCCACATCACCATCGGCTGATTGCCAAGTACCAAAACCAAGGACTGGTATTTTAACGCCATTGACCAACGTATAAGTATCTGTAAGGGACATAGATGTTACCTCCATTGTTATATTATTCAGAGAACCAATAAATCACTGTTTCTCCTCATGAGTATCAGATAAATCTGATACTTTTCAAGAGTAGTATAACATATTTCAAACAATTGATGGTGTCGTGTGATTATGGCTAAAATTTTTTTATTTGTGTGGAACTGTATACATTTTATGATTTATGACATCGAAATAAAAAAGCATGCGCTTAATGAGGTGAGTTTTAAAAGTTAGATAGTTAATCCAATTTTTGAGATCCTCTACAAAACGCGTGCTTTTATTATTGCGTAATTTTTTGTATCTGTTTCAGTTCAGATAGTTTCCAACTGACGTAATGTTCGCCATTTGGAATTGTCTCGGTCACATTAATAACAGGGACGTTATGACTTTTTGCTAATGCAACAATGTTTGAGACAGTTGAGCTTGTGGTTTGTTTATTGTTAACCAAGAATGCAATTTTGTGATCAGTGATTGCAGAACGCAGGCTTGTCAAGGTTGCAGGAGATGGATCATTACCTTCTTCAATAGCTTCAGAGAAATCTGAGTCCATTACTTTGTAGCCTAATGCTGTTAACATATATTCAAATACTGGTTCGGTTTGTGCAACTGACTGATTATGAGATGTCTTCTTAAGATCACTGACAAGTGTTGTAATTGGTTTGAGATTTTTAATGTATTTTTTAGCGTTTGCTTGATATTCTGTTTTATGGCTAGGATCTTTTTTTGATAAAGTGTCAGCTAAATATTGTGCTGTTTTAACCATTGTGTCTGGATTGTTCCAAAGATGCGGGTTAATACCAGCTTTTTCTTTCAAAACATTTTCACCAATACGAATTAATTGTGTATGATTAGATGTTTTAGCGAGCTTATTGAGCCACGAATCGTATCCCAAACCATTAGCAAGTGCAATGTCAGCACCACTAACTTTTTTGGCGACAGTGGTTGTTGGCTCATAGTCTTCAGGTGAAACGTTAGCATTTTTAATGATAGCCGTGGCTGTACCGTGGCTACCGACAACCGTTTGTGCAAGCTCCGCGTAAAAATCGGTAGACGCGACAATTGTTATTTTATTTGTATTTTGTTTTGGTGCATTGCCCTTAAACGCGGCAAATCCTACGACTGCAATAATGATGACGGCCATAATAGCAATAAGTTTTTTCATGAGTGATCACTTTCTAAATGATTAATTTGTATTAAAAATTGAATAATTGTTTCTTGTTGTGTTGGTGTGAAGTTAGCAATAGTTGTACTAATATCATGTTGTAAGTTTTGGTGCGATTGTTCGTGTTGTTTAGCAAGGAGAACACCTTCGGACGTCAAAGAATAATTAATACTACGCTTATCGATAGGGTCCTGGTTTGCAGTGACATAACCATGTAAAGTTAAGTTTTTGATAGCCTTGGTGATAGCTGGCTTAGTGAGGTTCATTTTATCAGCTAACATAGTGTTGGTTGCATGCTGCGACTGTAAAAGCATCAATAAATGAGCCTGGGTCGCATTTATTTTCTGTGCGGATGTTGTACGAATAAATTCAGAGTTTGCCGCGTAGGTTTGGATGAATGTGTTGAGTTCTTGAATAATGTTATCAGATTCTGACATAAGTTGGCCTCGATAGTTTACTAGTTAATTAACCAGTAAACTATAACAGAAAAAGATCCAACTTGTCAACTAAACTTTGAAAAAAAATTAATCTGACGTTTTTGTCAGGTTAAAACCATATTTGTTAGTGAAGGTAGAACCAGATTATTAGATAATAGATATGGATCATGAATTGGAGGGAATAGTATGTTATTAGAAGTAAATCATTTAGCGAAAATTTTTAAAACACGTTTTTCAAAGGAAACGACTACAGCATTGCGAGACGTTGATTTTAGTGTTGAGAATGGCGAATATATTGCTATCATGGGTGAATCAGGTAGTGGTAAAACAACTTTATTAAATATTTTGGCGACATTGGAACGTCCGACTAACGGTGTTGTATCCTTAAATGGCATGAATATCACGAGAATTAAAGACAATGAGTTGGCAAAGTTTCGTCGTGAACATCTAGGATTTGTCTTTCAAGACTTTAATTTATTAGACACACTAAATGTTAGAGATAATATTTACTTGCCATTGGTTTTAAACAGGCAGCCAATAGAGATAATGAAAGAACGGATTGAAAAATTAGCACCATTGCTGCATATATCGGAATTATTAAATAAACAACCATTCGAACTATCTGGTGGTCAAAAGCAACGTGTGGCTGTTGCGCGCGCTTTAATGACGCAACCTGACTTGATTTTAGGGGATGAACCAACTGCCGCGTTAGATTCAAAAAATTCGGATCGCTTATTAGATCTATTTGAACAAATCAATAACGAAGGACAAACTATCCTAATGGTGACACATTCTAGTGTCGTTGCTAGCCATGCTAAACGTGTATTATTTATTAAAGATGGCATGATTTATCATCAATTATATCGTGCGGAGCGTAGTGCGACAGAGTTTAACAAGGAAATCAATCTAGCCATGAGTAATGTTTTAGGAGGCAATTGATATGTTTTATCTAAAATTGGCGCAACGTAATATTCGAAAATCATTTAAAAATTTCGCACCATTTTTGCTTGCAACGGTCATGATGTTTGTCTTGAATTTTATTTTGGCCTCGATTGTTTTTTCACCAGAACTTGATAAATTAGAAGTTGGGTCAGTATCTATTGTCTTAATGATTGGGCAAGTGATTCTGGTACCCTTTTCAATTGGTATCGAGATTTATGCCTATCGTTTTTTGTTAAAGAAACGATCTCGAGAATTTGGGTTATATGATGTTTTAGGACTTGGTAAAAATCAGATTATTCTTGTCGCGTTCTTTGAACTCATATTCTTATTTTTAATCACGTTAATATTGGGGACAATTGTTGGTATTGTTTTGTCCAAATTTTTATTCTTGGTTTTTATTGCCTTAATTGGCGGCAATTATTTTAATTTAACATTCTTACTGTTGGCTTTTATCGTGCCAACGCTTATTGCTGTCGCTGCGTTTGTGTTATTAGCAGTTATCAGCGCATGGACAATTCGTCGTAATTCTAGTTTGACATTATTACGTTCGGAAAGTCATGGGGAACGTGAACCAAAATCACGTAGACTATTAGCATTGCTAGCTATCTTACTACTAGGTGTCGGTTACTATCTAGCGATAACCATTAAAATAGGATCCTTGATTTTTTTAATGTTTGCAGGGGCAGTTACTTTGGTGATTGTCGGAACTTATTTGTTCTATGTGGCGTTTACTATTTGGTATTTAAAACGCCAAAAACTTGGTCGTCATTACTATCGACCGGAAAAATTTATTACAATTAATTCAATGTTGTATCGTATGAAACAAAACGCTATTGGATTAGGAAATATTACCATACTAGTTACAATGGCTATTGTGACAATCGTTACGACGGTCATGTTGCAAGTTGGTGTGAAGCAAAGCATGATGGCAAATATGCCATTCACGACAGAACTTACTGCCATGAATAGGGGAAATACTAGTCACGAAAATGTGTCGGAAGCACAATTTAAAAATCTATTATCACGAACTGAAAAGCAGACAAACATTGATTTGAAAGCTGGTATTCAATATGTTGATTATGACACAATATTGATACAAGTACCAAGTGGTAAACATGTCACTATTAATCATGTAACATATGATTATAATAAAGCGGGAACTACTACTGTACAGATTGTTTCCCGCGATACATTAATTGCGTTGGGTAATAAGATACCGCATATGGCGCCAAATGACGTATTGATTCATAATTATGCTGGTCATTTCAATGCAAAGACAATCAATTGGTTTGGTCAATCTTTGCGTGTTAAAGGACAAACGTCAAATGTTAAAAATTATGCAACTCAAAGCACGATGGGAAACAACATGATGCTCGTGACACAAAATGATAAGCAAGCTGAGCAATTATCTCAACGTATTCAGTCGAATTTAAATAGTTACACGATGTCACAAAGAAAGTTAGTGATTAATCTAAGCAAGAAAGATAGTCAGCGCGTTGTTGAGGCGTATACACAAGTAGATAAAAATAATACTTCAGCAATATTGGCATCCGGGGTTGATCGTTCTGCATTATTGCAAGAAGGACGGGCTTATACAGGTGGTTTCCTGTTTATTGGCTTTATATTAGGTTTAACCTTTATCATTGGTGCTGCGCTGATTATTTATTATAAACAGATTGCTGAGGGTGAACAGGATAAGGAAGCCTTTCGTATCTTGCAAGAAGTTGGTTTGTCTAAAAAAGAAGTATCACAAACAATTAATAGTCAGATACGTTTGCTATTCTTCATGCCAATTGTGGTAGCTGTTGTTCACTTTGCAGGTGCCTACATGATGATCTCTAAGATCATTAATGCCTTTGGCATTACAAATGAAACACTCATGTTATCTGTTAGTGGTGGTGTGATTTCATTAATTGTCGTTTTGTATTACGTCATTTATAAAGTGACATCACGTAGTTATGTTAACATTGTGCAACGTCACGTATAATGAAGCTATGCAGAAAATATTTATTGTTGAAGACGATCTCAGTATTGTCAATAGTCTAAAAAATGTATTATCACCAGAATTCAGCGTTGTTACAACGCTGAATTTTCGTGCTGTCGTGCAAGAAATAACTGAATCTCACGCCGATTTAGTGTTGATGGATATCACGTTACCTTATTTTAATGGCTTCTACTGGACAACGGCATTACGCCAAGTGAGCAAAATTCCAATTATTTTCATTTCAAGTGCTAATGATGAAATGAATCAAGTGATGGCACTGAGTATGGGGGCCGATGATTTTGTTGCTAAACCATTTAATTTAGCTGTTTTGCATGCCAAAGTGCAGGCTTTATTGCGGCGAAGTTATCATTTTAGTGCTTCAGAGTTGGTATTTGCTGATTATCATTTAGTGGATCATGCTCTGATTGGTAGTACCGCTAAAGTTGAGCTGACGAGTACGGAAACTAAAATAGTACAGACGTTGTTTGAATATGGCACAACTGTTGTCCCTAAAGATGTTTTATTAGCAAAATTATGGGAGAATGACGATTTCATTGACACGAATACATTACATGTCAATATGGCACGACTAAGGAAAAAGGTAGCTGTTATCGGTTTTGATAAAATTCACACTGTGCGAGGAATTGGTTATGTATTGGGGTAAGTATTTAAGGCAACGACTAGGTTTGATTGTCACATTTGTTGTGGGAATGTGCCTGTTTTTGTGCACCTTTTTTTTGTGGCAATTACCAATGACATCTTTTTTAAATGCCAGTTTATTGTTTTTGTTAATGTTGATAATTTATGGCGTAATTGATTACCAAAAGTTTCGGAACCATCAACGATATATCACTGATCTACGGTTAGAAAACGAACAACTACAGACAGAGTTGGCAGAAAAAACCCAGCGAGACAAGGACTTCATGGATATCATACGTGTTTGGACGCACCAGATGAAAGTGCCCTTAGCCAGTTTAGATCTTGTTGCGCAAACACGTTTACCAGAACTGCAAAAGCAAACCTTTGAATTAGAAAACTACTTAACGATTTTGCTTGAATATCTTCGTGTGCAGAACACGATGACTGATTTTCGTTTTGAATTAGCTAATGTCCGTAAATTAGCTAATACGGTGATTAAAAAATATGCTACGCAATTTATTCATAAGAACCTCAAGGTAACAATTATTGGTGATGCTACAATCAAATCGGATGCCAAATGGTTAGCAGTAGCAGTTGAACAAATCATTAATAACGCTGTGAAATATACGGAAACAGGTGGAATTACTATTGAAATAACCGATGAGCAGTTGTGCATTATGGATAGTGGGATTGGCATTTTAGCCTCAGACTTACCACGATTATTTTCACATGGATTTACTGGTTATAATGGTCGTCTGGACAAAAATTCAAGTGGTCTAGGATTGTACTTAGCAAAGTTAGTATTGGATAAATTGTCATGTGATATTGTTGTGACTTCTGAAATTGATGTTGGTACGACAGTGAAAATCATTTTTTGAAAGTAAAAGTAGGTAATCTTGGATTGTTTATTGTGATATGATGATATAAATAAATAAGCTATAATAAAAATACTTATCAACTAGGGGAAACTGGAAAGTATGAATGATATAAAGGCGTTATCTAAAGTATATTTAATTAATATGTTGAGTAACAAGTTTGTTTTTATATTTAACTTGCTGCTACCGACCGTTTACTTTTTATATCTAAATGGCAAGTACTGGTCCCGATCTCAAGTGACGTTTAATCAGTCAACGAATCTTGTCATGAGTAATTTTTGGGCCTACATTATCATAGTTACCATTTTAAATAATGTAATTATTGCCATTATTTCACAACGAGAAAACGGATCTTATAAGCAGCTATTCTTTATTGTTGGCTCTAAATGGAAAATATTAATTGCCAATTTTTTGGTACAATTAGCTGTCCTAAACGGTGAATTAATTATCTTTAATATAATGGCTATGATCGTGTTTCATAATTTTCATATTAGCCTGATTGTCGCTGGCATACTTTCAGCTACGATTATTACTCTACCTGTAGCAGGTATCAGTAGTATATTATTTTTGTGGAAAGTGAAAATTGAATCGATTAATCTTTTAGTGTCCGTGCTGTTGTTTGGCTTATTTGCACTGAGCAGTGTACCAGAAAGTGGATCAATTATTAATGTATTTTCATTATTGAACCCAGTGACCTATACGGTAGAGATGGCCTTTCAAATATTATCACTGTTTGCCAATCATATATTCAGTAACCAAACTATCTTGATATGGTTCCTTGTCACTATAACCTATGGTTTCATCGGATGGTTTAGTGTTTCAAAACTATCAGTGCATTCTGTTATTGATCGGGCGTAGTTTGAGAGGGAGAACATGAAAATAAAAAATTACGGATTACGCTATGGTGATCGCATATTGGCTAATCATCTTGATATCGAATTTTCTAATGATTTAGTGAATGTCATTGTAGGTGCGAACGGTGCTGGTAAAACAACGCTATTAGATTTTATTGCTGGTGTGGGTCCAGCAGCGGCCAGTGGTGAAAAAATTGATGTGCCAGATCAACGAGACGTGACCTATCAGTTACAACATATTCATTTTTTTACAACATTACGTGTTGGGCAAATCATTGCAATGTATCGTCAACTGGGAAATAGTGACGTAGAAAACCAAATTAGTGGCTTTGAAGCCATAAAAAATGATGTATTAGCTAAAATCTGGCAGGTTGAAATCGGGCAACTCTCAGGAGGCGAACGACAAATGGTCCTAACATATGGTCAATGTTTACTAGAAAGAAATTTGTACATCTTTGACGAACCAACCAGTGGTGTTGATGTGGACAATACAAAGATTATTTTAAATATGATTGCTTCCTTGGTAAAGGAACGTCATAAACAAGTGATTATGACAACGCACCATCTAGAACAATTGTCTGATTTTCCGGTGCATATGATTAAAATATAAGCCTTACTCAAGAAGCATGCTATATATTATTATTTCAAACTTTTTCGATACATTAAGAAATCGTTTGAGGTAATAGTATGTAGTTTTTTATTTAGCTTTAATTTTTTCATCAAAACAATAATTTAAAAATAATTTTTTAATTTTTTGTGTTAATAATTAAGACATAAATTCTTTTAATATTAAAATTAAATGATATAATGCTATTTATAAGAAAAAGAAGGTTACAAAATGAATGAAAAAATATTAGATTCTAAAAACGTTTCTGTGAGTTTTAGAATAAACGGTGAGTTACAAACAGCTTTACACAAAATTAGTGTATCAATCAAACGAGGGGAAGTATTAGCCTTAGTTGGTGAATCTGGATCTGGAAAATCAACGCTTGCGATGAGTATTATGGGACTACATAATGCTGAACAAACAGAGGTAACTGGATCAATCACACTTGATGGACATGAATTGATTGGTTTAACAGAACGTCAGTTTGATCAATATCGTGGTGTTAGAGTGGGAATGATATTCCAAGATCCCTTATCTAGTTTGAATCCTTTGATGAAAATAGGTGAACAAATTTCTGAAGCTATTGTTGTTCATGATAAGAATGCACCAAATCTTAAAGGTCATGTACAACGTTTATTGACAGATGTTGGTATTATTAACCCAAAACGTGTTGCGCAACAGTATCCGCATGAGTTATCAGGTGGTATGAGGCAACGTGTCATGATAGCTATTGCCTTATCTAATGAACCAGACCTCATTATTGCAGATGAACCAACCACTGCTTTGGATGCAACTATTCAGGCACAAATATTAGATTTAATTAAGGAAATTCAATTAAAAAAGAATGCGGGTATATTACTAATTACACACGATTTAGGCGTAGTTGCTGAAACTGCGGATACGGTCGCTGTGATGTACGCAGGACAAATTGTGGAACAAGCAGATGTTGAGGAATTATTTGCCAATCCTAAGCATCCCTATACACGATCTCTACTACGCGCAGATCCTTCAAATGTTAGTCCTGGTGAAGAGCTCTATGCAATTTCTGGTACAGTACCGGCACTAAAAGATATGGATCATAGTAAGGATCTATTCTTACAACGCATACCATGGTTATCAGATGACGTGGTGAATGCAACAATTGATGAAGAATTAGAAGTGGTCGGTGACAATCACTTTGTACGTGGCAATGCTTGGAAAACTTTTGAATTTTTAGATGTTACGGAGAAAGGGCATGCAAAATGAGTGAGCTAGTAAAAATTGAAAATTTGAAAGTTTATTATCCAATAAAATCTGGTTTCTTTGATCGCGTGACTGATAATGTTAAAGCAGTTGATGATGTTTCTTTAACTATTGAAACTGGTAAAACTTACGGATTGGTCGGTGAATCCGGTTCAGGAAAAACAACAATAGGAAAAGTATTAGTCGGCTTAGAAAATCCGACTAGTGGTAAAATTTCATTTGAAGGACAAGTTGTTACTACTATCAAACAGAAAAAAGCTATTAATTATAACAAGGATGTTCAAATGATTTTCCAAGACAGCCAGTCAAGTTTAAATCCTAGAAAGACTATTGGAGACATTATTTCTGAACCATTAAGAAGTTTTGGTGTTCCGGGTAAAATAGGAGCTGGATATGATGGGCAACGTTCTTTTGAACAGGATAAAATTAATGCACGGGTACTGGAATTGTTAGATATTGTGGGATTGCCCGCACGTACGGTGACACAATATCCATTTCAATTTTCTGGTGGGCAACGCCAGCGTATTGGGGTAGCTCGAGCGTTAGCCACTAATCCAAAATTGATTGTTGCAGATGAACCAGTGTCGGCACTAGATCTTTCAGTACAAGCGCAAGTCTTGAATTTTATGAAAAAAATCCAAAGAGACTATAACATTAGTTTCTTATTTATTTCTCATGATTTAGGCGTGGTGAGATATATGACAGATAATATTGCTATTATGCACAATGGTAGATTTGTAGAGATAGGCACGACCGAAGACATATTTGATAATGCAAAACATATATTTACCAAAAGGCTACTATCAGCTATTCCAAGTTTAGATGTCAAAAAGCGTGAGGAAAATCGTGCCGAACGCAAACGCGTAGAACGTGAGTTTGTTCAATACAAAAATGATTATTATCAACAAATTGGTAGTTATATGAGAGCATACGATTTAGAATCAATATCAGAAACACATTTTGTGGCGATAAAAAAGGGAGAGAATTAATTATGTGGCAGACAATTTTGAGACGTATATTAATTATGATTCCACAAATAATCTTGGTTTCAATCCTGATTTTTATGCTAGCACAGCTCATGCCGGGGGATCCTTTTTATGGTAATTTGAATCCAAACTCAGATCCAGCAACAATTGAGCGATTACGACATGCTGCTGGGTTAGATTTACCCTGGTATCAGCAATATTTCAAGTGGATTGGGAATGTATTACATGGTGACTTAGGTACATCGTATGTTGTGAATAAAGGTTGGACAGTCACGCGAATTATTGGTCAAAGAATATGGCCAACACTCTCTATGGGTATTATTGCGACAATACTAACTTATTTCTTAGCTATCACACAGGCATTGGTTTCTGCACGAAATGAAAACAAATGGATTGATCGTACATTCATAGTTTGGAATACTATGACATCTGCAGTACCATCTTTTGTTTTTTATTTCATTATGATGGTATTATTTGTTTACATTATTCCTGTTTTCCCAAGTTCTGGTACAGGAATTGATGACACTCAAAGTTTTTTTGTTAATTTTTTCAGTAATTTGAGATATGCCTTTTTGCCAGCATTAACAATAGCTTTGTTCAGCACTAATAGTATTTATCAGTACCTAAGATCTAATCTACTGGATCAGCAAGCTCAAGATTATGTACGCACTGCACGTGCTAAAGGTGTACAAATAAAAGATGTTTTTAGAAAACATATTTTACGTAATGCCTTTCTTCCAATTGCCTCACAAATTGGGTACTCAATTACAGGTGTTTTAGGTGGCGCAATGTTTGCAGAAACAGTTTTTGGCTATCCGGGAATTGGTGCTTTATTTGTTCAAGCTCTTAGTGGACGCGATTATACTGTTATTACAGCGGTTATGTTGTTACAAGGTATCTTGGCTTTATTAGGCGGTTTGTTGTCAGATATCATTTCTGCTTGGGTAGACCCTCGCATTCGAGTTAAATAGGGGAAGATCATGGATATAGAAGTTAAAAAATATCGGTTTGGTTCACGGTTTCTTAAAAATTTTTGGCGTGAATTAGAGAAAGATAATCTTGCTTTGCTCGCTACAGTTCTGCTTTTGACACTATTTTTGTTTATTTTAGTTGGTCAATTTTTTGTTCCAAAAGATATTGGTACTATGAGTAATATTTTGAATGCAAATTTACCACCTTTAGAAAAAGGTCACATCTTAGGGACAACTGATTCTGGTGCGGATTTTGTTTTAACACTAATTGCTTCAGCAAAAAATTCATTGATTATTGGATTTGGCGTTGCCATTTTAATCACGTTGATTTCGGTAGTATTTGGAATGATTATTGGTTTTTTTGGTGGCTGGATTGATTGGATTGCCATGCGCTTAATTGATTTTTGGTTAGTGATGCCATTGGTTATGATTTTGGCTATTATCTTTTCTACAGCAAAGGGTCTTTCTATATGGAATTTAATCCTTATTCTTTCGGTCATTAGTTGGCCTGCTAATGTACGCCTAGTTAGGACGTTAACATTGTCAGAGGTTAATCGTGATTATGTAAGGGCAGCAAGAATATCTGGAACCAAATGGTACAAAATATTGTTTATCGGTATTTTACCCAATATTTCGTCGACTGTTATTTCTGATTTTGCGTTAACTTTGGCTGGATCGATTGGTATTGAGACAGGCTTAACATTTTTGGGATTTGGATTAAAGCAGGGTACTAGCTCGCTTGGTACTATGCTGACAGTGTTAAGTGGTAGTTCAGCATCATCAGTTTATACACAGTGGTGGTCATGGGTACCAGTAACAATTGTTTTAATTATTTTAACTTTTGGTATAGTTGTGTTGGGTCAAGTGGCACGTCGTGCCATTGACCAAAGACAATCTGTTTCTTAAAAATGATAATAAGGTTTGACAAATTAATTTATAATGATATATTTGTAATATGATTCGACATTTAATTAGAAGGAGTGTTTGAAATGGTGAGTACGGGAAAGAAAATAGGTTACGGTGTTGGCGGTGTTGTCATCGTTGCAGGAGCTGCTTGGGCCTTATTGGCAACAACGTCAAACAAGGATTCTACACAAAAGGCTGTGAGCGTGGGTTCCTTTAAGGGAGATTATAAAAATCCAAAAGGACCAATCAAAAATGGCACATTGACGGTCAGCTATCCAGGAACAGCATCTGATCCTATATCATTTGCAGGGTACACGGAGTTTGGACAATGGGTTGGTGCACAACGTCAACTTGATCCAGCTGGTCAAAATACTCTTTTCTATGTAGACAAGGATGGTAAAATTATAAACAGTGGTCCAGCAAAAGTAACAATAGACAAAGATGCGAAGACTGCAACGATTACAATTCGTAAAAATTTAAAATGGTCAGATGGTAAAGATGTTGTTGCCCAAGATGTCTTGTTCTCATTAGAAACGTTGGCTACCAATAAAGTTGCCGCTGGTAATTTTACAGAGTCTTACACAAGTATTAAAGGATTGGCTGATTATCAAAATGGTAAAGCAAAGAGCATTTCAGGTATTAAACTAGATGATGGGGTTGATGGTAAAACTTTAACTGTGTCGTATAATAGCTTACCGGCTGCTATTGGGTGGGGAGATGGACTTCCATTATACGCTTTACCATACCATGACTTGAAAAATGTATCATCAAAAAACTTAGCAACTTCTGAAAAAGTAACTAAGAATCCACTGTCTTTTGGACCCTTTAAAGTAGCATCTGTTTCTTCTGATTCTACTGTTAAATATGTTAGAAATAACGATTATTGGGGTAAAAAACCTGTATTGAAGTCCCTAACATATTATATTAATGCTGATGATACAAAGCTGGAAAATGACCTATCAAAACAGAAATTTGATATTGTTTTAAATACACCAGATACTCTTTGGAAAAAAGGTAACACAGCAGTATTATCAAAATATAAGGATGCTAAGGGCTATGTGGCAACTGGTAATAATGACAATGGATATTGGGAACTGTATTTTAATCTAGGACATTTTGATCAAAAGAAAAGTGAAAATGTACAAGATCGTAACACACCATTACAGGATGTGAATGTACGTAAAGCAGTTGGGTTTGCGCAAAATGTTGGTGACGTGACAAAAAAGTATGGTAATGATCTTCGCATACCAATTGATACCCTCGTTTCAAAGTCTGAAGCTAAAGAACTGTTTTACAATAAGGACGTTAAGGGCTACCAACAGAAATCAAGTGGTGATATCAAGAAGTCAGATAGTCTCCTTGAGAAGTCGGGTTATAAAAAGGATTCATCTGGTTATTATGCTAAAGATGGTAAGCGATTAAGTTTGGTATACTTGGCACGTTCCGGACGAACAACGTCAGAAGCTGAAGCAAAGGCTTATATCGAAGCTTGGAAACAAGCAGGTATTGAAGTTAAGTTATATCAGAATAAATTAGTTGATCCATCAACTTGGCAGTCTATTGTGTTAGATGGCAATAACAATGGTTGGGATATCACTGATGGTGGTTGGTCTGAAGGTACGGTACCAACATTTGATCAATTATGGGCGAAGTCCGCGCAATATAACTTTGGACATGTTGTATCAAGTGAATTGACGAAAAACTTAAGTGCAACACAAAATGCTAAATCTGACAAGGCGTTAGTTGATGATATTAAGCAATTCCAGAAGTTGGTGGTGGATGATCAGGCTTATACGATACCAACGTATTCTAAAATCAAAGTTCAGTTAGTTAATGGTCGTGTGACCGGTTGGACAACAGCGTCCGTTAATGATTTGTATGCTAAATTGGGTGTTTCTCAAGATAAGCCAGTTACGTCTGGTGACCCAAGAAAGTAAGCTTAATTAGCATCGTGCAGCGGGGTCATGATGTGAAATCCTCCCGGATATAATCATATAATTAATCGATCGTTGCACAAAAAGCGCCTAGAAAGTTGAGTTATCAACTTTCTAGGCGCTTTAACTTATTATGATATCAATTTAACCCTTAAATACCCAATTATCACCATTCTCAGCTAATAGGTGATCAGATGCTTCAGGTCCCATTGAACCTGACTTGTAAGTTTCAAGTGGTGCCTTGCCAGCAGTATATACTGCTGAAATAGCATCAACGAACTTCCAAGCGATAGCAACACCGTTCCAATCAGCAAAGTTTGATCCATCACCGTTCATTGTGTCATGAATCATACGCTCATATGGTTCTGGCGTATTCTTTTTGTCTTCATCAGAGATTGTCCAGTCAAGATTAATTGTGCGTGTGTTGAAGGCATCTTCAACAGACTTTGAATTGATTTTGAATTCAATACCACCCTTAGGGTCAATTAAAATTGACAGTACTGACTCTTGCGCTTCTTGTTCTGTACCGAAGTTAAATGTGCCAGCCTTGAATACGATATCGACACGTGTTTGCTTAGCAGCCAGGCGCTTTCCAGAACGTACGTAGAAAGGTACACCTTGCCAGCGTGGCAAATCAAATTGTAATTCACCAGCGATAAATGTATTGTTCTTTGAATCAGCTGGTACATCTAATTCTTCCAAATATGGTTTGAAATCAGCTGAATCACCAGCACCGTATTGTGCGCGAACAAAATACTTATTAACTTCTTCTTCATTATAAATTTTCAAAGCGTTAAAGGCAGCATTTTTAGCGGCACGGATATCCTTATCATTAAATGAATCAGGTTTTTCCATAGCCAACCAACCAACAATTTGCATGGTATGGTTTTGAATCATGTCAAGCAATGCACCCGTAGTATCATAATAACCGGCACGTTCTTCAACACCCAAAACTTCTGATAAGGTTACTTGTACATTTTTAATGTAATCTTTGTTCCAAGCAGCATCAAAGATAGGATTACCAAAGCGAATGGCAGCGATATTTTGAACCATTTCTTTACCAAGGTAATGATCAATACGGAACAATTGGTCATCTTCAAAAGCATTTTCCAAATCATTTTGCAATTCTTCTGCTGTTTCAAATGATGTACCAAATGGTTTCTCAATCATTAAACGGTTGTAGCCAGTTGTAGCTAACAAGTTTTCAGATTTTAAGTACTTAGCAATAGTTCCAAAGAAACGTGGTGCAACTGACATGTAAAAGATACGATTGCCGTCAATTGCGAATTTTTCAGCAGCAGCTTCAATGGCATCTTTCAAAATAGCATATGAAGCGGCATCAGTGACATCATGAGCTCGGTATGAAAAATGCTCAATAAATGCTTCAGCTTGTGCTTGATCTTCTGTGAAGTCAGCAATTGAGTCGCGCACTAATTGTTTGAACTCGTCATCGGTCAAATCTTGACGTGCTGTACCAACAATTGCAAAGTGTTCTTGTAGGTAACCCTTTTTATAAAGGTTGAAAACTGATGGGTAAAGTTTACGCTTTGCTAAATCACCCGTACCACCGAAAAATGTAACCAAAGTTTTGATTTCTGAAACCATGATGTTCCCCTTAATATTTTAATTGAATTCACCTACTATTATAACGCAAAATCGGGTAGAAAGTAGGTGTTTTCACAAACAGAATATACGTTGCGTCATAAAAATGTTTCAGCACGACACGCAAAAAAGAAAAAAATAAATACAATAACAACGAATGACTGATCATTTTTTACAACTTATAGGTTACTTGGTCAATTTTTTTGAGAAATTCATGCTACAATTAAATCTATTAATTGGAGGATTTATGCGAACTGATTTAAGTGATAAACCAGGATCATTGAATGAAAAATGGTTGCTGCTGGGTACGTTGTTGTCTAGTACAGGTAATTCGATGATATGGCCAGTTATGACACTATATATCACAGGTGTTTTAAACCAGAGCTTTACTACTGCTGGCATCGTGTTAATGATTGGCGCGGTGGTTAGTATGTTTGGCGCGTATGTTGGTGGTAAATTATTTGACCGCTGGCGTCCATATGAAGCAATGGTAATAACAAGTATTATTATTTTAACGGCCGTAGGCAGTCTTACTTTTTGGAATGATTGGCCGGTATTTGCTGGGCTGATATGGTTGGCTAATTTTGGTATGGGTGTCGAACAAACACTTGTTAATTCTTTTGCGACAACTGTACCTGGTAAAAAAACGCGCGTGATATTTAATAATATGTATATCGTTTTAAATATTGGTGTTGTTTTGGGGACCTTAATGGTTGGGTACTTATTTGATTATGGTTTTGGCTTACTGATGATGATTTCAACAGCCATTTATTTCTGTTTGATGTTAATTATTGTGACGAAATTTAATGTACCAATAGATCAAATGACCACAAACGCTGAGATCCAATCTCATCAGAAAAATGATACACCTATAATCGAAACACCACGAAAAAAATTTAAGATGACACCTGTTTTGTTGGCAATTGGGGCACTTTTATTTATCACGTACTTGTCTTATATGCTTTGGGAAACAGTCATGGCACCCCACATGAAAACAATGGGAATGCCGACTCGAAATTATGCCGATTTATGGATGATTAATGGTGTAACAATTATTGTTTTACAAAAATTTGTGTCAAATTGGGCCAATAAACATCCGTATCATGTGTCGGTGATTTTAGGGAGTATTATTTTTGCATTGAGTTTTTTCTTCTTGATATTTGTAAACGAGTTCTGGCAAATTGTATTAGTGTTTGAATTGTTAACATTTGGAGAAATGTTACAAAGTCCACAAGTGCCCGCGTGGGTCGCACAAATTACACCAAAGGAAGTTGCTGGACAAGCACAAGGATTTGTTTCAATGATGATTAGTTCAGGTCGTGTTGTTGGACCAATTTATTCTGGGATTATGATGGATCATGGCTGGATGAGCATGCTGTTTTTATCTGTATTTATTTTCATGATATTCATTACAGCTATTCTGGCTTTTACAATGACAAAACAGGTTGACAAGAATACGGTGGCATAGTAAGCTTATATTACTTGAAATTAGCAATTATTTAGTAGGATAAACATTCGGCGTGAAGAGAAGCAGTGGTTAGTGAAAACTGCACAGGTGTTAATATCTGAAATACAGCTATCGATTTAAGCATGGCAGCACCATGTTATCAAATGCCAAAGTGATGCGTTTTTTAACGCGTAAGCTGGGTGGTACCACGGATTTTTAAATGTCAATTCGTCCCTTCTGTCAATCTGACAGCGGGGACTTTTTTATTGTATAAATATACAGGAATTGACAGGAGAGATACAATGAAGAACAAATTAAGTACAGGCATATCGGTTGCATTACTGGTTGGAACAGTGATTATTCTAGCCACGGGTGTTATTGGTTTTGGTTTGACACCAATTGCACCAATTTTACTTGTGGTGGGGATGATTATGGTTGTTGCCCGTTTATATGGTGTTTCATGGCAAGCTAGTCAAAAAGCTTTGATTACGGGTGTTGAATCTGGCTTAACACCGTTATTTTTATTCCTACTGATTGGCGCTTTGATTGCGTTATGGTTGGCTACTGGTGTGATTCCAACAATGATTTGGGTTGGTTTTAAAATTTTGACACCGACATTTTTTTTGCCAACAGCTTTAATCACAACATCAATTATTGGTACATTAATTGGTAGTGCGTTCACAACGTTGTCCACTGTAGGTGTTGCATTAATGGGTGTAGGGACATTGATGGGGATTAATCCAGCATTAGTAGCCGGGGTTGTGTTGTCAGGTGCTATTTTTGGTGATAAAAATTCACCATTATCTGATTCAACTAATTTAGCCAGTGCGATATCTGAAACTGATTTATTTGCACATATTAAAAATTTGATGTGGACGACAATTCCAGCTTGGGTTTTAACGTTTATTGTGACGATATTTTTGAGCTTTGGGCATCACGCTGACGCTCATGCCACGCAAAAAATTGCCAGCTTATTGCCATTATTAACGCCGACATGGTGGACAATTGTACCATTAGGACTGCTTGTTGTTACGGCATGGTTCAAAATACCTGCTATTCCTTCATTGATGATTAACGTATTGGTATCAAGCATGATGTTTTTAACGCAACATAGTATATCAGCATGGTCCAAATTACTTGTAGATGGTTTTCAGACCACGAGTACGAACGCAACATTGATAGCATTGCTTAATCGTGGTGGCATGTCAGCTATGATGTCAACAAGCATGATGATCATGTTGGCATTGGCTCTGGGTGGTTTGTTAAGTGGTTTGGGTATTTTAAATACAGTTATGGCACCAATTGTTAGTCATCTGCGTACGCAACGTTCAATTGTTTTAGCAACATTATTAACGGGTGTGGGAGCAAACTTTTTGGTTGGCGAGCAATATTTAGCAACTATTTTGCCTGGACAATTATTTAAGGACAGTTTTAAACGAGCTAATTTGTCACCATTAGCACTTGGTCGAACAGTAGAAGATTCAGGAACTGTGATGAACTATTTGGTGCCGTGGGGTGTGGCTGGTGCTTTTACAGCACAAACACTAGGTGTGCCAGTATTGGAGTTTGCACCGTACACACTATTTGCTTTGTTATCACCTGTTATGTCAATATTTTCTGCAGTAACTGGTATTGGCTTACGCCAAGCTAAGTAATTACTATGAACAAACCAAAAGGCTGAGTACATTAAGTAAGATTAATGTACTCAGCCTTTTGGTTTGTCATAGGTAGTTATTTTTAATTAGAATAAAATACGAATCAAGATTACAGCTAAGATAACTTGTATTAAGCCGGTGACAAGACCATATGCCAGGAACTTGCCACCGGCTTTTTTAATGGTATTAATTTTTAGGTTCAAACCAATACCGGCTAAGTTAACGATGCCAAAGAAACTAGAAATGTCTTTGGCGCCTGAAGTGACAGTATGTGGTAGGGCAATAAAACTATTCACAATTAAAAGTAGAACGAAAGCGATAATGAACCAAGGAATTTTGATGCCTTTTGGAGAAATAGTTGTTGTGTTAGCTTGTTGTTTCTGTGACATTCTGGAAAAAATAATCACAACAACGGTTAACAAAATGATGCGTAACATTTTAAATAGTGTAGCGTATGTGACAACTGTTGGGTTAATTAATGCTGCGGTACCAACAACTTGACCAACAGACTGGACCACACCACCGACTAAGGCACCGAGTAAAATGTTATTATGTCCAACGAGATAAGGTCCAACAACTGGGAGTAAAAGCAATAGGACAACGCCAGTAATACTAACGGTGGCAACTGCTGTACGTCTTTGATCGTCCGTTGCACCGATAGCTGGAGAAACAGAGGCAATCGCACTTGAGCCACATACAGCATTACCAGCACCCATTAACATAGCTGATTTGCGAGATACTTTGAATATACGACCACCAAGCCAGAGAACAACTACAATAGTTAGTGTCATCTGTAGCAGAATAAATAAAATACCATGTAGTTTTAGCTGCTCAATTGTGCGTAAGGTCACGGTCAATCCCATGAGAGCAATGCCAATTTCAATGGGGTATTTTTCAGCCCAGCGCATGCCGGGTGCAAAAAGTTGTTGTTTTAGAAGCGTGTTACCAAGGAGAATACCTAATAACATGGCGATACCTTCGGCACCTAAAAATGGTAAAAAATGTGCCAAAAATTTTGAAATAATAGATAATATGAGTGTTACGATGATACCAGATATCATATTTGATTTAATTTTCATAGCTCTTCCCCTAGGTGTCTGTCGATTGACAAAACAACTTTTAATATCATTAATGCTACCGCGTCATTTGCTATTTGTAAAATAAATATTTATAATGTGTTTAATTAAGAAACGTAATAGGTGGATAGATGTTCAAATTACTAGAAACATTAGTGGCTGTTTATGAAACACGCTCTTTTTCAAAAGCTGCTGATCAACTTTTTATTTCTCAACCGACCGTAAGTGTACATATTAAACAATTAGAAAAAGAATTAGGTGTGCAATTATTTCATCGTAACGGTCGTACGGAATTTACGCCAACGCAAAGTGGTCGCTTGTTGTACCAGAAAGCATTGCATGTTTTAGATGAATGGCAGACATTGACAGATAATTTAGGGCAAGATAATCGTATTAACATCACAATAGGCGTATCGCAAACATCTGCTACTGTGCTTTTACCTCAATTATTTGCACAAATTGGTTCTGAACAATTTGATACAATCGACGTTAAAATTGAGATGCACAATTCAGAGGAAATTCTTACTGGTGTTTTGAATCGTCGTTTTGATTTTGGTATGATTGAAAAACCAATTACACATGAATTTATTGCGCGCGATAAAGTGGCATCGGACCAATTAGTTTTAGCTGGCAACTTGGCAGATAATCATTGGTTGGTACGTGAAAAAGGTTCAGGTGTTTATCACTATACACAACAATATTTTAAGCAACATGAAATTGTACCAAGACATGCGTTGACAGTGTCTAACAATGATATTATTGTTAGAATGTTAGCCCAAAATTTTGGAAAATCTATTGTTAGCATACAGAGTCTCACACCTGAAATACCATATCAAACTTTGCCAGAATCGTTTAACCGCTCGTTTTATATGATTCGTTTATCACATGAAAATCGTGCAGAACATATGAAATGGTACAATCAAGTTGTTCAAACTGCGCGTCAATTATAATTCCAGCACCCAAATTGTGTACAAAGTTAATATATCAAAAAAACATCATAGATAAGTTATCTATGATGTTTTTTGATGGCATATTATTCACAAATATCAGTTAGATGGTTGCTTTTGATCTAAGAATATAGTTTCAGCAAATGATGTTAATTCATTATTATTTCTGGTGAATATAGAAATATTTCGTGTCAATTCGACATTGACTTTTTTCATTCCGAGTCGTGATATATTTTGTGTTACTTGTCTGATTGCTTGGGAATGAGGTAATATGGTTAAAAATTCGGTATTATAAATGAATTTCGATATTGAATCTGAATGGTCTATTTCTAAAATTTGAGGTTTATTAATGTTTTTTTCTTTCAGTTTTGATAACAGGGTTTGATGTATTGGGCAATACGATGGGTATAGAATCCAGTTAAACTGGCTAATTTCTTGAATTGTTAGTTCGAGTTTTTTCTGATTGTTAAGCTTTGAGTTTCGTAGATCATAAACGACGTAGTAAGGTTCTGAGTATAGTGTTTTTTCTTGAAAACTATTTTTTAAATTGTTGCCAAAGTTAGAATCCATAATAACGACATTGGTTTGGTAAGTATTGAAAGTTTTAATTAATTCAAAAATGTTTGTTGTTATTTTTGCGCTTTTAAATTTTGAAATGTTTTGTTCAAAGAAAGTAGAAAGTAGATTAGCTGAGATGCTATCTAGGCAGCCAATATTAATATCATTTAGAGAAATCTGAGACTGCACTGACCTCATGAAATCACGCGTATTTTCTAGAAAAACCTTACTTTTTTTGTAGAACAATTGACCATCTTCGGTTAAATGAACGCCTTTAGAGCTGCGATAAAATAATGTTGTGCACAGTATCTTTTCTAACTGCTTAACTTTTTTACTGGTAGCTGGTTGACTCATATGTAGAAGTACTGAGGCCTTATTTATACTTTTTTCTTCACTGACTACCGTGAAAACATATATCAACTCAGTGTTTAAGAATAAATTATCGTACATATACAACTCCCCTATAACGATTAGTTATAACCACTATACTAAACTGATTCTTCCTAATCAAGCCTAGCACCGTTAGTATGTTAAATAAGGTTATCAACTAAGGAAGGAAAAGGAATTTAAAAATGAACAAACAAAAGTATGCTTTAGGTCTTGTTTTTTGTATCATTGCAGTTTTATCATGGGGAGGTATGTTTCCCGTTATGAAACCAGCTTTGAAAATTGTTGACCCTTTTTATTTTACGCTTTTTAGATATGGTGCTGTAGCCATTATTTTTGCTATTTTACTATTAATTTTTGAGGGAAAAAAATCATTTTCAACAGAAAATAATCTTTTAAAAATATGGATACTCGGATCATTTGCGTTTGCAGGATTTAGTTTTCTGGTATTTTTAGGTCAAAAATTGGCTGCAGAATCGGGTGCTATGATTGCATCAGTCATGATGGCGATACAACCGTTATTAGCATTATTACTAAATTGGTTTCGAAAGGGAATTAAACCCAACAAAGTATCATTTTTTTCAATGATTATTGCTGCAATAGGTGTTGTTCTAGTCATGACTAAAGGTAAACCGTCAAGCCTTTTTCAAGGTGGCAGTGATATGCTATTAGCTACGATATTAATACTTTTAGGTGCTTTGTGTTGGGTAATATACACTTCTGGTAGTAGTGGGTTTCCGAATTGGTCAATTTTAAGATACTCAACCTTGACTACGATATATGGGATGCTGACGGTTATAGTAATTTTGTTTATTGCAACAATATTCGGGTGGTTACAAATACCGTCTGTTGAAAATATTTCATCTATTTCGGGTGCACTAACTTATATGATTACATTAGCTGGTGTAATTGCTGTATTCTCTTGGAATATGGGAAGTAGATTGATTAAGCCTTTGAATGCTATTCTTTTCATGAATCTCGTTCCCATCACAGCATTTTCGATTTCCGTATGGAATGGATATAAAATAAATTCTTTTGAAATGATGGGTTGCTTTTTAACTATTCTTGCACTTGTAATAAATAATTTGTATATTCGAAAAAATCGTTAGACTAGTTTGATTACTCTGCCACTAAAAGCGCGCTATAATGCGTTTTTTTATTTTTCAGAAAATCAATATGTTGTTGTATTTTTTCTTTTTCTAAACATAATAGCTGCTCTTGTTGTTCTAAAATAGCCATTCTTGCTTTAATTGTGCCGTCTCCTTGTTCACGTAATTTGGCATATTCTATTATTTTTAGTAATGGTAGTCCAGTTGCTTTGGCACGTTTGATAAACTCAAGCCATTTTAGGTCTTGATCTGTGAAGATGCGATAATTATTGCTACTACGGGCAGGGCGTAACAGGCCTAGATCTTCGTAATAACGCAATGTTGGTATTGAAAAATCTGTTAAATTAGCAATTTCTGATATTTTGTATGTTTTTAGCACGGTATGAAATCCTTTTTTTAAATTGAGTTTGCTATAAAGCTTACTTGATAGTTTATAGTAAATCTTAGCATATAGAAAGAGGTAATTATTGTGGACAAATATGAAAATGGTTTAAAAATAAGAGAATCCGTTATTGGTAAGCGAGCCAGTCGATTGGTATCTGATAGTTTGGCAGACATAGCACCAATATTAGATCAAAAAACGCTCTTGGCTTTTGATGAAGCAGTGGAACGAGGTATATTAGACATGAAACAGCGGGAGATGATTACATTAACGGCCTTACTAACACAAGGCGACACGTCTAATCAACTGCGTATTCATATTCAAGGTGCGCTAAATGTTGGTATATCACGTGCTGAAATAGTAGAAATTTTTGTTCATTGCCTGTCCTATGTTGGTTTTCCAAAAGTTTTGAATGCCATAGCAGTAGCGAACGAGGTGTTTAGTCAAGATTAGGGTTCAGTAATACAAAAAGCGGACGTCATTTTTAAAATGGTGTCCGCTTTTTGATATTTTATTTTTTTTGTAAAGTTAATATGTTGTTCTTGGAACTTTGATTAGGAATACTTTTCTAGAATACCGTTTCTTGATGGTTTTTAATTATTAATTTTATGCTGAATCATGGTTATAGTTCGTAATATAGTTGTAATCGACACTATACTATAAGTTGACCAAAAATATGACATTTTACATAAAATTCTGTGATAATGTTTGGATAAGAATAGATAATTTATTTAAAAGGTAATGACTTTTTAAGAGTGCAGGTATTGTGGCAATATACTAAAAATTAAATAATCCAGTCGAACTCTGACAAGTCTGCCTTCACTTCTTTCAAACGTAGTTTTGAAATACCTGATATTTGTTGTCCATTCAAAAGCTTTAGTTCATAGTTTTGTTTTGACTGATTGTAATCAATCGCTGAAATTTGATGAATTGGCACAATAGTGGAACGATTAATCATGACAAATCCAAATCGTTTTAATTTTAAATATAAATCATGAATGCCTTCAGTAGTCGTGAAAATTTCTCCAGATATTAACACGATTTTTATATGACGTAACGATTTTTTTATAATAGCAACTTTATTCACTTCTATCATATGAAGTGTGTTTTTATACTTGATGCCTATTTTAACATGATCAGATTCTGGTCTAGTACTTTGACTAGTTAAGTTACGAACTCGAGTTAATGATTTTTGCAGACGAACAGCACTGATTGGTTTTGTTAAATAGTCTACAGGTTGTGTATCATAGGCTTCTAATGCAAAACTAGGGTCAGATGTGGAAAAAATTATTTTTACGTTAGGGTAATGTTCATTGATCAGTTTAGCTACATCAAGGCCATTTTCGTTAACGAGTAAAATATCTAGAAAGATAAGTTGAATTGTTTGATCGCTTTTTTTCAATATTTGCCATAAATCTGAAAACTTAGTGAAAGATCCAACCAAATTAATGTAATCATAAAAATGCAATAAATTACTTAATTCGTCAATTGAATTTTGATTATCGTCTAAAATAATGGTGTTTATTTTCTTTGACATATTATGATACTCCTTTAAAAAATTAAATAGTAATTTCGACAATGACATGTTTGTCTTTTTCCTGAATGGAAAATGAACCATTATAATCGTGAATAATTTTTTCAATAATGGACAAACCAAAGCCATGTTCGGTACTTTTTTTTGATGTCACGCCAGGTTTGCGTATTTTTGTGGCAACGGTATTGGGAATATGACCGTTATTTATAACTGTAATAATGTTTTTTTTGTTTACTTGGTTGAAAGATATTTCAACATAACGCTCTTTCACATTGTTAGATTGTAAAGAGGCTTCTAAAGCATTTGATAGCACATTATTCAACAATTTATTTAAGTCATACAAACTCAAATTTATCTTTGCTAAATTTGAATTTAAAAAAATTTCAAAATTAATTTGATTTGTTTTTGCAAAGACTTCATGTCTGTATAATAATGCGCTTATTTCAGGATACTTAACTGCAGCTACAGACTGTAAATAATCATTTTCTTGTACTAAAGATTTGACATATTTAGATAGCTCACTATATTGTTTGGTAGTTGTTAACTGATTAATTGTTACTAAGTGAGAGTTGTATTCATGTCGACTAGATTTGATTGCCATTACGTAGTTTGATAATTCATTTGATAGTTCAGCTTTTTTCATTAGTCGTTCATTGACTAACTGATGCTTGTGGCTGTTGAACAAAAAAATAATGACACTAATAATGATGATAAAGAAAATAATTGAAAATAATTGACTAATATTGATAGAAATACCAGCAATATATTTTCTAAAGAAATTACTAGATATTGCGATAATTAGCATTAGAGTGCCTGCAAAAATAATGCCGATATTTATGTTTTTTTTCCAAAATCGTTGAATAGCATCTTGTGATTTATGTTTAGTAATAAAGAAGTTCAATATTAATGCTATGACATTTAATAGAATGAAAATTATGAAGAAAAAATATCTGTGGTTAGTAAAAATAGTGAACAATACGTTAATAAAAACAACCAGTATCACGAAAAAAATTACCATTGTTAGAAAACCAATCAGAGAAGTGAGAATAGCTTTTCGAGCATCAATAATAATGAGAAGACCAATTGATATAATAACCAAAAATGGTGTAATGTTAGATGTTGCATGATGTTTCATTAAACTAAGTATGAGCCATAAATTTAACAAAATAATGGCGTAAACTAGTATGTATTTTTTACTTAAAAATTGGTTGTCTTGTATAATTGCGTGACCAAAGTGGATTGCAGATATCATGATAAGCAACGATTGTATGGTGAAAATAAACAAAATAATTGGTCTCCCGCTATAAATTTAATGTGAAAAGTACTCTAGAATCAAAGATTTGGTTGTTTTAATCAAGTATAGGTTATTTCAGACTAATAATTGTGTATTTTACGCAATTATACATAGATTAGTATGAATACTATACTTAATACTAATCTATTATTGTCTTTCAGAAAAGAGAGAATTACAATACCATGATATCCATAAAAAGTGGACAAAAAATTGAATCAAAGGATCCAATTACAGCCACATATGATTTTATGGTGCTCATTTAAAGTATGCGGAAGGCTTATAGCAACAGGAGAAAATTAATATGGTAAATAAAATGATTGAAGTAGTTAATTTAACAAAAAAATTTGATCAAAAAATTGTGTTAAATGATATTTCATTTACAGTTGAAGAAGGAGACATATATGGATTTTTAGGTCGCAATGGGTCTGGGAAGTCGACAACGATGAAGGCAATTTTAAAATTGTTGAATTTTGATTCTGGTACGATTAACGTTCTTGATAATAACGACATTCGCAACAGTAATGCGTATCTAAATCAAATTGGTTCATTGATTGAGGAACCTGCGTTCTATCCTAATTTAACTGGGTATGAAAATTTGAAAATAGTGCAACAACTGTCGGATATACCTACGGAGAATATCGATCGCGTATTAGAAATTGTTGGACTAACTGCAACTGCCAATAAACTAACAAAGAAATACTCATTAGGAATGAAACAAAGATTAGGCATTGCAATCGCGTTGGTTAAATTTCCAAAAATACTAATTTTGGATGAACCTACTAATGGTCTTGATCCTGAGGGCGTTCGAGAAATAAGAGAGTTAATTCTTTCATTACCAGAAAAATATGGTATCACTGTATTTATTTCAAGCCATATATTGTCTGAGATTGAAAAAATGGTAAATAAAGTAGCCATTTTAGATCATGGAAAAATTAAATTCGAGGGTAATATGCAAAAACTTGAACAGGAAAGCACATTATCTATAGCAACTGATAACATGCCTGCAACGGAAAGCTTACTAACAGCCAAAAAGTACAACTTCATCAAAACAGAGAAAAACATAATAGTCAATGATGCATCATCTGAGGTTGCTATAGCGGTTAATAAATTGTTAGTTGGCTCAGATATTGGTGTTTCAGATTTGCATTTGGTAAAGCATTCTTTGGAAGATATATTCTTAAAAATAACGAAGGAGGCATAAATAATGGTAACGTTTATAAGCGTTGAATTTCTAAAAAACAAGCGACGAAAATTTATTTTTCCGCTTATACTTATTACAAGTTTGACAGCCTTGTGGTTTTATATGTCAATGATGCGGGTTACTTTATCAACATCATCTAGCTTTAAAATTGATCAAAATTATCTGTTAATGAATCTTATGATGGTTAATGGTGTTTTTACACCACTATTTCTAAGTGTATTGGCATCTCAAATTTCTAATATTGAATTTAATAATCGTATGTGGTTGGTTTTGTCAGTGAACAACCAATCAAGACAACAGCTTCTGAACGCTAAAATTATTTATGGTTCATTGTTGATTTTTATTTATTGGATCATGCAAGTACTAGTTGCAATAGCTGTAGGTCATTTGGTTCATATTACTTTTTATGGTCATCTGTTTCTAATTACAATGATTGCATTGGGGTTGGCGCTGGTTGTTATGTTTTTATTTCAATTGGTATTATCCTTTTTTATCAAACGACAAGCCATAGGATTAATTGTGGGAATCATAGGTTCGTTTATTGCGCTGATGACTTCTGGACTATTACCAGATTTTGTACTTAGATGGCTACCTGTCGATTATGTTGCGCTATCGTCACCCTTAAAGCTTGTCAATGGTATGCAAATCATAATTAATCAAAATTTCTTATTTAATTTTATGTTTATTTTTAGCATAGGTGCAAGTTTATTTGCTTTCGCACAGATATTGGCTCGAAAAAGGGGAAATGAATAATGATAGCAAGACTAATAATGGTAGAGCACATAAAAATGAAGCGAACTTACATTTGGTTAATGTTATTAACAGGAACTAGTGTTGGGTGCGGATTAGGTTTGTTTTTGTATTTGGCTAATCTAAAAGCCTTTGCTACGACAAGTAATCAGTTTTTAGCTTTGTGGGGTGAGTTTAACCTTTTTTCATCACAGATATTTGTACCACTGTTTTTAGCAATTATTATCGGAATAAATGTTCAAGTTGAAAAATCTAATCGAATGTTAAATCGTTTACGTATGATGTCAATAAAACCCAGCGCTATTTTTTTCGGTAAGTTGACTTATATTTCTCTGTTACAGTTAATTATTCAAGTAATCGCAATAGCGATATATTTAATTGTGGGAAATGCTCTAGATTTAAAAGGGAGTGTTGATATAGTGACATTACTGACATGGGGGTTTTTAGGCTGGCTGGGATCGTTAGGAATTATCGCAATTCAAATTGCTATTGCGTTGATTACTAATTCTTTGACAGAAAACTTATTAATTAATTTTGGCTTAGTAATCGGTGGATTTATCGTGGCACTTATAAGTTCAGAAATGACGTTTTTTTATCCATTTTCACAAATAATGATTGGGCTACATGCACGAAATGCTAATCACTTTACATCTTTGAATACGATTATATTTGGATTTGTGATAGTTTTTGGTATATTAATTGGGTGGAAAATATTTACTAGAGCGTTTAATAAAAGACAATGACATCTATCTGTAAACGTTGATAAATAATATAATTTTTGTGATTGAAGTGGGCATGTTTCTCTGATGAAACATTGGCCTGAACTGTTTACTAAGCAGTATTGTTTTACTAAGAAAAAAATTTGCTAACCATTTTCTAGCGAGTAGGTTTAACACAAAATTTTATACTAACTAGTTAATATCTCATGTCACGATTTACGCTACAAGGGTTGACGCAATAGTTTATAATGGAATTATGCAAAAACCGCTTAAAATTTTAAAAGAAGTATTTGGATACGATAATTTTCGTACGGGACAATTAGATATTATTGAAAAAGTGCTGGCGCATAAGCATGCGTTAGCCATTATGCCAACAGGTGGTGGTAAATCAATCACCTATCAATTACCAGCATTGATGTTTCAAGGTATTACACTTGTGATATCGCCCTTAATTTCACTGATGAAAGATCAGGTTGATGGGTTAGCTGCGATGGGAATCGATGCGACCTTTTTAAATTCGACACTTGCCGGTAACGAACAAGCGCAACGCATGTCTGACTTGCGCGCTGGCTATTATAAAATGTTGTATGTCTCACCTGAACGCTTGGAAATTCCAAGTTTTTTTAGCTTTATTCAGCAATTACCTATTGAATTAATTGCAATTGATGAAGCACATGTCATGTCACAGTGGGGTCATGATTTTCGACCAAGTTATTTAAATATTTTACCCCTCTTAGCACAAATTCCTGGCAATCCTGCGGTACTTGGATTAACGGCCACAGCAACTGATCGGGTGCGTCAAAATTTGCAGCAATTGTTGGGTGTATCCGATGAAAACACGGTTCTAACTGGTTTCGCGCGTGATAATTTGGCGTTGAAAATTATGCATAATGTTGACAAAAGACAATATGTACAAGACTATTTACGTGAAAATAAACAACACAGTGGTATTATTTATGCTGCAACGCGTAAACAAGTGGATGAATTATATGAATTTTTGAATAAAAAAGGTGTTAAAGCTGGACACTATCACGCTGGTTTACCAGAACGTGAGAGACAAGCTATGCAAGATGCTTTTTTATTTGATGAAGTACAGGTAATTATTGCCACAAATGCCTTTGGAATGGGAATCAATAAGCCAAATGTGCGCTTTGTTATCCATTATTCGGTGCCTGGTAACATTGAGGCTTACTATCAAGAAATTGGGCGTGCCGGGCGTGATGGCTTACCAGCAGAAGCAATATTGTTATATGCACCACAGGATATTCATTTGCAAGAGTTTTTTGTACAGAAATCTGAAGGTACAGAAGAACATAAGCAAAATGAATATCTTAAAATTCGTGAAATGAATGCGTTTGCTAATACGCAAACCTGTTTACCGCGTTATTTACTTGGCTATTTTGGAGAAACGGTCACTAAAGATTGTGGGCAGTGTTCAAATTGTTTAGATTCCCGTGAAATGGTTGATGTGACAACGGACTCCCAACGTGTTTTAGCTAATGTTATCAGAATGAATCAAAGTTTTGGGAAAAACATGGTAGCTAAAGTTTTGAAAGGTTCACAAGATGCAACTGTTAAAAAGTATGACTATCTGATGAAGTTACCCACATTTGGATTAATGAAAGATCGGACATTAAAAGAACTCAGTAGTTTCATTGATTATTTGACAGCGGATGGTTATCTTAGAATTGAGGGCGGTGAGTTCCCAGTTTTAAAGGTGACAGAAATAGGTGCACGCGTTTTGAAAGGACAGTTAGTTGTGGAAAAGCGTTTAAATCGTCGCGTGATTGCGCAACAAAAAGTAACATCAGCTGCAACAGGACTTAAAATGTCTGACGCAGATAACCGTCTTTTTGCGCAACTAAAAAACAAGCGTCTGGAATTAGCACGGGCATCTGGCTTACCACCGTTTTTGATTTTTTCGGATAAAACGTTAATGAATATGGCAATTTTACGACCTAAAACTGATGAGGAATTTTTAGCTATTTCCGGTGTGGGAGAGAAAAAATTTGATATCTATCATGAGGATTTTGCTGTAGTTATCAGAGATAATCAGTAATTAATGAAGGTAGCTTAGCTATCTTTTTTTTATCAATAAAGGGTAACATTATGATATCTTTGTTTAAGAGATGGGTTCAATATGCATGTGAATAATGTTGTAGCAGATAGCCTTCTAATTTCACAAACAAAAAAATGTAAATATTTTAAATTAGTTGGTTGCGCGAACGAACCAACCGTGATATAGTAGTCATTGTTAAAAGAAATGTTACCGCTTTCAAAACATTGACAGTTTTTTTGAAAGCTTACAACAGGTAAATATAATGATCTGTTAAAAGTAGAAGGAGAATAATCATGGACGTGAATGTTCAGAAAAATGATCAGTTTGCCAAGCTCACAACATGGGATCGTGTGAGTTATGGATTCGGTGATTTCGCTCAAAATTTGGTTTTTGGTACTGTTGGTGGCTTTTTGCTATTCTACTTAACGAATATCAACGGTATTTCGGCTGGTGTTGGTGCAACAATATTTCTTATTGTACGTTGGATTAATGTTGTTTGGGATCCGTGGGTCGGTACAGTTGTTGATAAAGCAAAGATAACAAAAAATGGAAAATATCGACCATTTTTAATAAATTTTGGTATTCCTCTTGTTATTCTCGCAGCGTTGCTGTTTTTACCAGTGGCTAAAGTACTTGGTGCTGGTACGATTGCAACAACTGTTTATGCAACAGTATCTTACATGGCAACCGCGTTAGTGTACTCTTTTGTTAATATTCCTTATGGTTCATTAAATGCGTCATTAACACGTGACGAAACAGAGATTGGTAAGTTAACGTCGACGCGGATGATGCTTGCAAATATTGGTAACTTATTGGTGTATACTTTATTTCCATTATTTGTACAATTAGCCTCTCCAAATGCTAAACTCACTGACACTGGTTTGTTTGGCTTGAAACTAAGATTGGGTAATTATGCGACGCCATCAGCAGCTGGTGCTTGGTTTAAAGTTTATGGTATTTACATGTTATTGGGTGCCGTGTTGTTATTCCTGACATACCGGAATACAAAAGAGCGCGTGCTTTCTTCAGAAGAGGCGGCAGATCAGGTTAAATATACAGATTTATTTGCTGAATTAAAGCGAAATAAAGCATTACAGATTCTAGGTCTATTCTTTTTGGTAGGTTTCACTCTCATGTTTTTTGGTAATACAGTGTGGCCATACTTCATGCAGTATAATTTTGGTATTGAGGGGGGAAAATCAGCCTTAATGGCATCAATTGGTTTGATTGGTTCCATTCCTGGTATCTTCTTGGTTGTGATTTGGCCAAAATTACGTGCTACTTTGGGTAAGAAAGGTTTCTTTTACACATTCCTCGGTATCTTCGTTGTAGGACAAGTGTTGCTCTTTGCTTGGTCAAAAAATCCGACTGCTGATTGGCTCGGATTTGCCGGCCGCTTTTTCCAACAATGGGGATTAACCTCAGCGACAGGATTTATGTGGGCATTAGTGCCCGAAGTTGTATCAAATGGTGAATATATTTCAGGTAAGCGTGTGGCAGGTATTATCAATGCTATTATGGGTCTTTTCTTCAAGATAGGATTGGCTTTAGGTGGCATTATTCCCGGTTATTTATTGCAACTGATGCACTTTAAATCAGGTGCATTGACACAATCAGCGTCTGCACAGACAGGTATTGAGTGGTCAATGATTTGGTTGCCTATAATCATGGCATTCTTAGCAATGTTTGTGATTAGTCGTTATCCCTTATCTGATGCTTACGTTGATAAAATGAATCACACGTTAAAAGAAATAAATAAATAATTTTGTAAAAACTCAAATCGATAGGAGAAAAATAATGCAAATTCAAAACCCTGTATTACCCGGCTTCAACTCAGATCCGTCAATCATCCGTGTGGAGAACACATACTACATTGCCACATCAACATTTGAATGGTTCCCAGGCGTTCGTATCCATGCGTCACAAGACTTGGTTCACTGGAATCTTGTTAAGAACGTTTTGGACACGACGACGATGCTTGATATGAAAGGAAGTCCCTCATCTGGGGGTATCTGGGCACCAGATTTGTCATATGCTGATGGCAAATTTTGGTTAATTTTCACAGACGTTAAGATTACTGATGGTAATTTCAAAGACTTGAAGAATTATTTGACGACCGCTGAGACAATTGAAGGGCCTTGGTCAGAACCTATACTTGTTAATGGTGTGGGCTTCGATGCCTCATTGTTTCATGATGAAGATGGTCACAAATATCTTGTTCAACAAACTTGGGATCACCGAGAATATCATCATCCATTTGATGGTATTACATTGACAGAATTTGACACAGGTACTATGAAATTGAAACCTAACACGGCCCGTACAATATTTTCGGGTACAGATGTGAGGTTGGTAGAAGGTCCTCATTTATACAAGATTAACGGCGAATATTTCTTATTCGCTGCTCAAGGTGGCACGATATTTACACACCAAGAAGTTGTGGCACGCTCAAAGTCATTGGACGAATTATCTTTTGTCGTTGAACCCGATGGCCCATTCATCACAAACTTTGACACACCAGACTCATATTTACAAAAGCAAGGGCACGGTGCGTTAGTATCAACACCAGGTGGTGAATGGTATTATGCGTCATTAACAGCACGTCCGTGGCACCACGATAACGAAAGTTCAATTGATCCACGTGGTTGGTCAACTTTGGGACGTGAAACATCTATCCAAAAAGTAGAGTGGGATGGTGGTGGTTGGCCACGCATTGTTGGTGGCCACGGAGGGCAAACATTTGTTGAAGCACCTAAGGACGCCATTTTTACAAAGGCACCTGCTGACCATTCACAACACGATGAATTTGATGATGCAACACTGGGTATCAACTGGAATACATTACGTGTTCCATTCAATGAGAAAATGGGTTCAACTGGTAATGGCAAGTTGACTTTGATTGGGCAGGGTTCATTAGCAAACACTTTTGATTTATCATTGGTTGCGCGTCGTTGGCAAGCATTTTATTTCGATGCCGAAACAAAGGTTAAATTCAATCCTTACTCATACCAATCAATGGCTGGTTTAACAAACTACTACAATCACTCACACTGGTCATGGATTTTCATTACAAAAAACGATGACGGTCAAAACGTAATTGAAGTGGGCGAAAATAAGGGTGGTTTGCGTAATGGTTCTTACACGTCCTACCTGCGTGACCATGCACCTGTGATTCCAGATGGTATAGAGTATGTTTACTTTAAGTCTGAAAATCGTAAGGAATCCTACACTTACCTCTACTCGTTTGATGGTGATAATTGGGTGACAACTGGTATTACTTTGGATGCCGCAGTTTTGTCAGATGACTACGTTGTGCGCGAATATGGTGGTTTTTTCACTGGAGCCTATGTTGGTTTGGCAGCGGTTGACTATTCAGGTTATAATTCCACAGCTGAATTTGATAATTTTGATTACAAAGAGTTGGGTGATTATAAAGAAACCAACGGATCATTTTCATGGCAGAAGTCAGAATTGCGTTTCTACTAAACAGGTAACTTGTAGGCGAACCTTGAATTAAGGTTCGCTTTTGTTGTAGTCATAATCTAAAGGAGATGAGTATGAAATCAAGTGTCATGAAATTTGGCCAACACGCTGGACAAACAGTTTTGATGTATACACTAACAAATCAGCATGGAACACGCCTGAGTGTGTTAAATTTTGCTGGCATTTGGCATGAATTTAGCGTGTTAGATAATGGTGCGCGAGTAAATTTATTGCTCTCATCACCAACTATTGCTGGCTATACGGACAATCCTTATTATATTAATCGTGTTATTGGTCGCGTTGCCGGTCGTATTAAAGATGCTACGTATCATTATCAGGGTCAGAATGTTGTAGTACCAAACAATGAAGGGAAAAACACGCTACACGGTGGAGGAAGAGGTTGGTCTGACACATTTTTTAATGTGACGATGACATCAGATAGCATTATGTTAACCGCGAAAATCACGTCAAAACAAGATGGGTTTCCTGGTGATTTGACAAGTGGCATTCAATACACGTTGACCTCAGATGATCAAGTGATTGTTCAGATGACAGGAACACAAAGTGTGGTTGATGGTGTCTTTAATCCAACAGTCCACGCTTATTTTAATTTAGGTACAACCCATGATATTTTAGATCATACTTTACAATTAGCTTCGAATAGTCATTTGGCGTTGGCTGAAGATAAGGTTCCAACTGGTACACTGTTGCCAAATAGTGGGCCATTTGATTTAGCACATGATTCCACTTTGCGACAAGCGCTCACTAAAATGGCGCACACGACAAGTGAACAAGGTTTTGATGATGTATTTGTGATGAATAAGCGTGTGAAAAATTTAATCGCTATCTTGAAGGATACAGCCAGTTCGCGTACAATAGAAATAATGTCGAATAGAAATGGTCTTGTTGTTTTCACAGCTAATTCAATGACATCAAATATGCCAAATAACCATGGTAATGGACATCGGTGGGTAGCAGTGGCACTAGAACCACAGACTTTACCAAATAGTGAGAATATTCATGAGTTTGGGGATGTAACGCTAAAAGTTGGCGAAACACGTCAAGAAGTTATCGTTTATCAATATCGTTAGTCATCATAATTGGAGAATCGATAAGAAGAAAAATGGATAAATCAGATCAAATCACAATGAGAGATCATAACCAACGTTTAGTGTTACAAGCGTTATTTAATGCGAAAGAAACATCGCGAGCACAAATAGCTGTTGATTTAAATCTACATAAATCTACTATTAGTTCAATCTATCGAGATTTAGATAAGTTGGAATTTATTGAGGATCTGGGTGAAGGGGTGACAACAGAAACTGGTGGACGTAAGGCTAAAATGATTCGTTTTAACCGTAAGTATGGCTATGTCATGAGTTTTGATATGGGTCGACATCATTTACGGATGGCCTTGGTGCGCTTGAGCGGTGAGGTAATTTTTCAAAGTTCGGACTCCGTGAAAGATATGTCAGTTTTGGAAGTGCTAGAATTGATGAATCAACATGTCAAAGATAATAAACACAAAAAACATGGGACAAAAGAAGGTCTTATGGGTATTGCTGTTGGGATTCATGGTGTTGTTGATAACAATCGTGTTGTCTATTCACCATTCTTTGATTACAGCCAAGTGGATGTTGCCCAGCAACTCGAGAAAGTAAGTGACGTAAAGGTTACTTTAGAAAACGAAGCTAACTCAGCTGCTGTCTATATTCGAGACTATCATGACTACTTAAGTACTGATCAATATGATAGTTTAGTCGCCCTAAATATCCATTATGGCATTGGTGCTGGCATTATTATTCAAGGCCAACTTTATCGTGGTATGCAAGGACGTGCTGGAGAAGTTGGTAGAAGTATTGTGAACATGACAAATAACGAGCCTGTCCGTGTCGAAGATTTATATTCTGAAGATGCTATGTTTGAGCGTTTGGCGACATTGACCGGACAGAAGGTTGCCAATCGTGATGCGTTTGTAACCTTTGCGAATCAAAAAAGTGCAGTTGTCACCAAATTATTAGATGACTGGGTGATGGGAGTTGCACAGGTGGCGTATAATATTATCCAAACCGCCGCACCACAAGTTTTATTTATTCATTCCCGTTTTATTGCTGAAATGCCGGAATTACTTGGTCGCGTTATAGTTGCATATCAACAAATGAACCCAACAAGTGAGAGCGAAATTTTATTTGCTAATCGTTCGGTTTATGAAGCCACGTTACTGGGTGGAGCTGCCGGGGTCACACGTAAAATACTTGATTTAGATGATGTTGATTTAAAATTTAAACACTAAGTAAAGAACCTAGAAAGGTTCTTTTTTATTGTAAAAATCTAAGTTAGGGTGCGAAAAATTGGATATCACTACACAAAAACGTTGCACTATTTAATGAAACCGTATACAATAATAAATGTAAGTTGGTTGCTTAAACCAACCAACATGAAATATAATGTGGTTAGGACAAAAATGTCCAGAAGGAGTATATAAAATGTCTGAATTATTTTCATTTCCAAAAGTTGAATTTGTAGGAAAACAATCCTTACAAGCTGGTGATGGTTATCATTACTATAATGCTGATGAAATTGTAGCTGGTAAAAAAATGAGCGAATGGCTTAAGTTTTCAGTTGCCTATTGGCATACAATGGATCAACGTTTGACGGATCCATTCGGTGAAGGGACTGCAACACGTCCTTGGGACATAGCAGGTGATGCTAATACTATGACAGCGGCTTTAGCTAAGGTCGATTATTTATTTGAATTTTTGGATAAAACAGGTATTGAATACTTTGCTTTTCATGATCGTGATTTAGCGCCAGAAGGCAACACTTTGGCTGAAACGAATGCTAATTTAGACCAAGTAATCGATAAAATTGAAAAAAGAATGCAAGAGACAGGTAAGAAATTGTTATGGAATACCGCATCGTTGTTTACAAACAAGCGTTTTTTGGCCGGCGGAGCAACAACACCGTTTGCGGAAGTATTTGCCTATTCTGCTGGTCAAATTAAGCATTCACTTGATATTGCTAAGCGTCTAGGTTCGGAATCATATGTTTTCTGGGGGGGACGTGAAGGGTATGATTTTTTATTGAACACAGATACTAAACGTGAATTAGAACATATTGCGGCCTTCTTTAAATTAGCGAAAAATTATGCTGATGAAATAGGTTATACGGGTCAATTTTTGATCGAACCAAAACCAAAGGAACCAACACAACATCAATATGACTTTGATGCACAAACAACCATTGCTTTCTTGAAAACATATGGATTAGAAGGCACATTTAAGTTGAATTTGGAAGGTAATCATACCTATTTGGCTGGTCACACATATGAACATGAAGTGCGTTTCGCACGTGAAGCTGGCTTGTTAGGGTCATTGGATGCTAACATGGGAGACAAATTGACAGGTTGGGATATTGATGAATTTCCTAATGACATTTATGAAGCTACTTTGGTGATGTATGAATTTTTGAAAAATGGTGGTTTGCCAACTGGTGGATTAAACTTTGATTCAAAGCCACGTCGTCAAAGTTTCGAATTTGAAGACTTGTTCTATGCTCACATTGCTGGGATGGATACCTATGCTGCTGGTTTGAAAGTGGCAGCTAAGTTGATTGAAGATCAAGTGATTGAGACTATCTTGAAGGAACGTTATGCGTCATTTGATTCAGGTGTCGGTGCTGACTTTGAAGCTGGTAAGTTGACTCTAACAGACTTGGCAGCCTATGCAGAAAACAAGACAGACAAGGAAATTAACGCTACATTACAGTCAGGTCGTCAAGAACAAATTAAGTCAACTTTGAATAATTATATTTTTTCAGTATTAGGACGTTAATTTTTAAATGCGAACAGCTATCATAACCATTTCTTTTAAATTTGTTATTTAATGTAACGAATTATCGCCTTTTCTCTAAAAACTTACAAGGAAAAAGGGGCCATTATACTTGGCGTGTCGGCCCCTTTGTACATAGCACACAGCTCGGTATAAACCGTGTGTGCGAATATTTTATCAAAATATATTGGAGAAAAAACATGACACAAGTTGTATTAGGTGTCGATTTAGGCACATCATCTGTTAAAGTTTCCGCTGTTAATCGTGAAGGTCACATAGTGGCCCAACAAAGTTTTGATTACCCCCTGATGCAACCTCACCCAGGTTGGTCAGAACAAAACCCTGAAAATTGGGTGAATGGCACAACAGTCGCTATTGTTAATTTAATTTTGAAAGATGGTTTGAATCCTGCAGATATTGCTGGTATCTCATACTCTGGTCAAATGCATGGATTGGTGTTGATGGACGATAAAAATCAAGTATTACGTCCGGCAATTTTGTGGAACGATACGAGAACGACCAAGCAAACCCAAGAAATTGCTGAGAAAATGTCCCGAGAATTTGTATCAATTACGCGGAATCATGCATTGGAAGGGTTTACATTGCCCAAAATTTTATGGGTTAAGGAAAATGAACCAGAAATTTTCAAACAAGCCAAAACGTTTTTGTTGCCTAAGGATTATTTGCGCTACCGAATGACAGGTAATTTGGCAATGGACTATTCCGATGCAGCAGGGACTGTGGCGCTAGATGTGGTACACAAGACCTGGTCTAAAGAAGTACAAGAGGCATTTGATTTACCTGCATCATTTTTTCCAAAATTAATCGAAGCTACTGATTTTGCGGGTTATGTTTCAGACTCGTATGCGACGTTTTCTGGTTTACAAACGTCGACAAAAGTTTTTGCTGGCGCGGCAGATAATGCGGCTGGCGCTGTGGGTGCAGGATTACTGAACGCTAATATGGTGATGTCTTCAATTGGAACATCTGGGGTTGTTGCTAAGTTTGAAAATTATGCTGACGTTGATTATAAGGGGGATATTCATTTCTTTAATCATGCCATACCCAATAAATTTTATTCAATGGGTGTTACTTTAGCGGCTGGAGATGCAAACGCTTGGTTTAAATCAGTTTTTGGAAAAGAAATACCTTTTGAAAATTGGGTAAATGAAGCAGAGCAGTCCTTGGTTGGCGCTAATGGTTTAATTTTTACACCTTATATTTCTGGTGAACGGACACCTTATCCGGATGCAGATATTCGCGCTAGTTTTCTAGGCATTGATCGGACACATCAACGAGCGGATTTTATCCGATCTGTGTTGGAAGGAATTATTTTTAGCTTTAAAGATATTATGGAAATTTATGATCGTGAGGGGTCCGATTTTGATACAGTAGTGGCAATTGGTGGCGGAGCTAAAAGCCCATTTTGGTTACAAATCCAAGCAGATATATTTAATAAAAAAGTCACAACTTTGGAAAATGAACAAGGTCCGGGTCTTGGAGCAGCAATGTTAGCTGCCACTGGCTTGGGATGGTATGAGAGTGTTCAAGATGCTGCAAGTCAAATCATTAAATTTGGGACAACCTATTATCCCAATTCCGAAGCAGTTGTAAATTATAGTCAAGTTTATGCGATATATAGAAAAGTTTATGCAGCGACAAAAGAAGTCTCACATGAACTGATGGCATATCGCCGGCAATTAAAATAATAATCGAGTGAGTGTGACAATCATACGAAAATACTTGCTACTATCGTTTATATCTGGTATAGTAGTATCTGTTATGGAGAAGTACTCAAGCGGCTGAAGAGGCGCCCTTGCTAAGGGTGTAGACGTGTTAAAGCGTGCGAGGGTTCGAATCCCTTCTTCTCCACTAATACATTTCATGGCGTTGCATAAGGTTTCAAAACCTTATGCAACGCCTTTTTTGTACAAAAACGTTGCACTATATTTCATAGCATTTCACACAAAATGGGAAATTTTTTGGGAAACATTTTAAATAAGCAAGTAGGCAGTGTGAACTGAACCGGTGACAGGCCACTGAATTTTTGCTTGATGCGGTGATTTTTGTAATGATTCATACTGCTTGCTATGCATGATATTGGCTTTCAAAATATGGAAAAACTCTCAATTGGTGCATTGTCGACTGGTATTGATTTACGGCTCCCATGCTTTGTTTCATGTTTCTGCTTCATCCTCAATTAATTTTAAAGTATGTACGCACTCTGTGAGTGCTTATTTATAAATTATCATAGCGGAATAGGCCAATACGGGTGTTTTATATTGTACTTCAATGATTTCATGCCCGTTTGCTTCTAGTTCAGCTAAAGCAGTATTTAAGCTATCTGTAAAACTCGTAGCTGTCCAGTAACCATTTATTAGTTGTGTTTTCATGCTTTATCCCCAATTATGCTTTTAACGTGGTTCAGCACGTAGCGTTTTCTGTTTAGTCCCTCGCTCGCGGTTTGAATAGGGAAGCGACACACAGAGTCTGGATTCTCGTTAAGATGAACAGTTATTTTTCGTTTTAAGTCACTTACTGATAGTATGTGGTTTTTATTTAAAGAAAAAGAAATTCAAAACACTAATGAAACTTGCCACTAACATCGCTATTCCAGCTATTTTATATTTTCTATTGTTCTTATCTTTAGCTATGCCGAAAAAGCAATATCCACTACTGGCTAAAGTAAAAGCTATTAATAAATCCATGAAATCCCCCCAAGTTATATATTCTTCCGCACAGAACTTTCAAGCGACATAGGTATACCAAAATACGCCATGAAGTCGTATAGCTTACTGTATCGTTCTGTGTTCTTATCAAAGTACTCGAGTGACGAGCTTTAGTCTGGGTATTCATATCTTGATTACTTTCGTAATGATTTGATACGTTCGGCAGGTATAGACATGATGATTGTATTTAAGAATTGGTTAAGGACCTAAGTGAAAATAAAACTAAATCAAGAAACTTTAAATTGCAATGTTTATAATTTAGGTATTGAACGTTTATGAAATAAATATATCTGATTAGTATATACACATATCATACCAGACAAGCAAAGGCGTTTAAAGACAATACGGGATAAATACATGTAAGAGTGATTTACGTTAAAAGCAACGATATAGGTAGATGTTATGAATAACAGTTCATTAGGTAAGTATGATATGCTAAGTTTGTAACATATAAGGTTTAAATTAGTGGGGGGCTTACAAAGTTATGAATGTTAAGTACGGTATTTTTGAAAAACACAGTTGGAAGGATGTTCTCTGGAATATAGGAAACACAACAGCTGGTTTTACACGCCGTTATTATTTTTACGAAGAACACGATGGCAAACGCAAGTTGTTGTCTAAAAGTGAGTTGTTAGACTTGTTGTCAACTAATGAAGATGTGAAGAATTATATTTCAAAAGATGAGCATTATAAACAATATATATCTTCTGACCACATTGTAATCAGTGATAACGGTGAGTTTTTCGCGGGTATAATTAATATGAAATATGTGCAAAAAATTGTTAATTATCTAAATGAGAGCGTCAACGATTAACTATAATCTATCATCCCCGTGTGATTGATTAGTAGGAATTTAACTTGTTTCTACGTCCATATTGCGTGTTTCAGTGCAAATATGCCTTCTCCAGACAAGCAAGGATGTTTAAAGACGAGTAACACAGACCATACAAGGCAGTAGAACTGTATAAAAAAAGATTGGAATAAAGCAGTGGAGATATTTGAACTAATTATAAATTTTGCGGATACCTTGTTTGATGTGGATGATGATCATCCATTTGGGTTTCGGTTTTGGCTATCAATATGTGTTTGGCTTGTTATGTGTGGCGCGTTTATAATCATGCTGGGTATTTTTTTAATGCTGTTTCCGGGGCTGTTTTTAAGGAAAATAGATGAGATGTGGGTATTGATTTTTGTTATAGAAATACTTTTTGCTTGGTTTTGTTATTATTCGGGAAGCCGTACAATCATGTGGTTTCTTCAAATAAAAAATAATATACAAACACATCGTCAGTAAATAATTAATATACAAGTGACGTTAAGGTTGTATTTTCTAATTGCCAATTGTAATAACGTTTGACATTTTAAAAGCATAAGAATATAATTGTTTTTAATCATGAACATGAGCTTTTGCTAAGAAAAATATAATATATGAATAAACTAACGAAAAAATTGAACAATGTTCTCATTATCCTTCTAATTAATTGATGATTAGTAGGTTATTTTGAGTGATTGTCTACTAATCGTGTAAGATTTAGTAGACAGTTGGGACATTTTTTGTTCAGGCACCTAACTGTTAATGCAGTTGGGTGCCTTTTTTCATACAATTGGGGGGAATCAATGGTAAATATAGAAAAATTTATCAACACAAGAAAACAATTGAAAATTTCACAAATGGCGTTATGTGTTGATATTTGTACACAAGCGACTTTGTCAAAGTTTGAGAAGCATCAACAGGTACCAGCTTTTGATATTATGATTGCCTTGTGTGAACGACTAGGACTAACATTAAATGACGTATTTCCAAGCAACATTAAGACACATCAGACGAGCAATGAACGGATACTAACACTGGCAACACAAGCCCTTTTTTATCAAAATATTGACAAATTTGAGAATTTAATGAAACAGGTAGCGACAGATAAAATAATCGACGCTGAGCGACCAATATATCAAATAACGCAATATTTTTCGGCAGTTATTTTAAAAAAAGATTGCATCAAGGGTAAGAAAATCATCAAAAAAATTGATATAGCAGGGCTCAATAAACAACACCAGTTATTATTTTATGCCATAACGGTTCATTATTATTATCAACAAGGCCTGTTAAAAGAAGCGCATCAAGCTTTTGAGGATGTATGGCGATACCAAAAAGAAAGTACAGCAATCGATTTTTCTGGATTTCAATCTGCTATTGTCTATTTGTTAGCCCAATATCAAATGTCGATTAAAAACTATAAATATGCTATGATGTTGGCAACTTATGGTATTGATTTAGCAAATACAAGCGATAGTACTTATTTTTTAGAAAATTTCTTTTGGCTGTTGGTACAAGCAAGTGATACTTGGCATAGCCAGGATTTTATTGTCAAAGAAATGATCGAAAATGCGCGTGTAATTGCTAAGATTCACAAAAATGCAGATGTTTTAAAACAAATTAACCAGCGAAAAGGGGAGAGATAATATGACAACGCTAACAGTAGACAATTTACATGTATCAGTAGAAGGTAAAGAAATTTTGAAGGGTGTTAATTTGGTCGTCAATACTGGTGAAATTCACGCTATTATGGGTCCAAACGGGACGGGGAAATCGACATTATCGCAGACGATTATGGGACATCCAGCATATCAGGTGACTGAAGGTCACATTGACATGGATGGCCAAGATTTAGCTAACATGTCAGTTGATCAACGTGCTCGTGCCGGTTTATTTTTGGCTATGCAGTATCCATCAGAAATTCAAGGTGTGACTAATGCCGAGTTTATGCGAGCAGCCATCAATGCACGCCGCGCTGAAGATGATCAAATCGGTATTATGTCTTTCATTGAGAAGCTTGATGAAAAACGTGAATTTTTATCGATGTCAGAAGAAATGGCAGAACGCTATCTTAACGAAGGTTTCTCCGGTGGTGAAAAGAAACGTAATGAAATTTTACAAATGATGATGATTGAACCCCAAATTGCCATTTTAGATGAGATTGATTCAGGACTAGATATTGACGCATTAAAAGTTGTTTCTCGTGGTGTCAATGAGATGCGTTCTAGTGAATTTGGCACACTGATGATTACACATTATCAACGTTTGCTTGACTATATCGTGCCTGATTTTGTGCATGTTATGATGGACGGGAAAATTGTTAAAACCGGTGGTGCAGAGTTGGCTAAAAAACTCGAATCTGAAGGGTATGCGGGATTACGAGATGAACTTGGTTTGACTGTTCATCTTACAGATGAAGACGTGAATTCGTATTTTGTGGAGGGCTGATATGGTTGACAATAGCGCAGTACAGTCTTTACCACTACCAACTTTTGCTAAAGTGCGCTACACTTCTTGGCAACTTGATGAGATGGTAGCGGCTAGGGAAGAGACCACAAAAGCATATTTCACTGCGAGCCATGTTAACGGTATTGAAGTTAGTGGCTTGTCGACTACTTATCAGCAATTATCGGACAATATGATCGCTCGTGGTGTGATTTTGATGAGCATGTCACAAGCAAAACGTGAACATCCAGCACGCGTTGAAAAATTAATTGGTAGCGTGATCTCTAAAACGACGGATCGGTTGTCGGCACAAAATTTTGAACAATTTAATACTGGTATTTTTGTATACATTCCAGAGAACGTAGAATTTGATGATGTTTTGCATTTAACATTAAATCATTTAGCTACGTCAGGAAAAGATTTCATAGCACGTATTTTTGTCTACATTGGGTCAAATTCGCAGGTTGATATTCTGCAAGAAATGCACACAATTGGACTGGAAAAAACAAAAGCCTCTGTTATTATTGAGGTGTTAGCTGATTCAGGGGCAAAAGTTACTTATGCTAATATTGATTCTTTCGGTGAACAAACAACAGCTTTTGTTAACCGAGAAGTTACTGTAGCAGATCATGCAACTGTAGATTGGCAAAATGCCGAGTTTAATGATGGTAATGTGATTATAAGATTAGCCAGTCAATTAAATGGTGAAGGTGCGACATCACATACTAATGTCATTGGTTTAACCACAAAGAAACAGACACAAGGCCTTGTGACAACTATCTTAAATCGTGGTCGTCATTCGGTCGGGCATATATTTCAACGTGGCGTTATTTTAAACCGTTCAACACTTGTATTTAATGGTATTGGCAAAATTATAAAAGGTGCTAAGGGATCAGATGCACAACAAGAATCACGTGTTTTGATGTTATCACGTCGTGCGAGAGGCGATGCCAATCCTTTACTACTAATAGATGAGAACGATGTTACAGCAGGTCATGCGGCCTCAGTTGGTCGTGTTGATGAAAATCAGATGTATTACTTAATGAGTCGGGGCATCAGCGAACAAGTTGCCAGAAAACTGGTTATTCGTGGTTTTATGGGTGAAGTGTTAGCACAAATGCCAACAAAAGCGGCACAAAGGCAAGTAATTGAAGAAATAGAAAGAAAGTTACGACATGAAGACGATTAAACATGATTTTCCAATATTAGATCAAACGGTCAACGGGCAAGAACTGCTTTATTTTGATAGTGCCGCTACATCACAAAAACCGCAATATGTGATTGATTCATTAGTTGATTATTATCAAAATAATAACGCAAACGTACATCGTGGTATTTATGAATTATCAGAGCGTGCAACACGGCAATATGAACAAGCTCGAGATAAAGTTCAAAAGTTCATTCATGCTCAAAAACGTGAAGAAGTTTTGTTCACGCGTGGCACAACAGAATCACTGAACTGGTTGGCAAGTACTTATGGTGTAGAAAATGTCAAGCAAGGCGATGAAATTCTAATATCATATATGGAACACCATTCAAATATTGTGCCGTGGCAACAACTAGCACAACGTGTGGGGGCACATTTGAAATATATTGCACTCAACGATGATGGGACATTAAATATAGCTGATGTTAAACGAAAAATAACAGACAAAACCAAGATTGTATCTATCACGCATGCTTCTAATGTATTGGGGGTCATTAATCCCATTAAAACCATCGCAAAAATAGCTCATGACTACGGCGCAATCATGATAGCTGATGGCGCCCAATCTGCTCCACATATGAATATCGATGTACAAGATATGGACGTTGATTTCTTTGCTTTTTCGGGACATAAAATGCTTGGGCCAACAGGAATTGGCGTACTTTATGGAAAACATGATATTTTAGAAAAAATGCAACCTGCGCAATTTGGTGGGGAAATGATTGAATTAGTGGATTTGCAGGAAGCAACTTTCCAACCGTCTCCTTGGCGTTTTGAGGCGGGCACACCAAATATTGCTGGGGCAATTGCTTTAGGTGCAGCCATTGATTATTTAACAAAAATTGGGATGACAGAGGTGGAAAAATATGAGCAGTCATTAGTTGCCGATGTTTTACCAAAGTTAAAAAAAATTTCAGGTATCACAATTTATGGTCCGCAAAACAGTGAACAACATTCTGGCGTTATTGCATTTAATCTAGCAGGTGTTCATGCACATGATTTGGCGACAGCTTTGGATCAAGAAGGTATTGAGGTGCGTGCAGGGCATCATTGTGCACAACCGCTAATGAAATATTTAAATATTGCAGCGACAGTTCGTATTAGCTTATATATCTATAATACCCATGAAGAAATTGACCGTTTTATTGGTGTTCTTGAAGAGATTAAGGAGTACTTTAACCGTGAGTTTGCATAATTTAGATAATTTGTATCGTCAAACAATTATGGCCTACGCGCAACATCCGCATCACTATAAGCCTATGTTGGGAACAGAAGGCTACCATATTCAAAAATATAATCCAACTTGTGGCGATGTGATTGATTTAGCCTTTAATATGGTCGATGACAGAGTAACAGATATTCATTTTTATGGCGATGGCTGTGCCATCTCAAAGGCTTCAGCATCAATGATGACGGATTTAGTCGTTGGAAAAAATAGAGATCAAATGATGCAGTTGGTTGATCAATTTTCAAAAATGGCACGTGGCGAAGCAAGCGATGTCAAATCTCTTGGAGAGGCGCAAGTTTTGGCAGGTGTTACGAAATTTCCGACGCGAATAAAGTGTGCAACCCTAGCTTGGCATGCTTTAGATGAGTTGTTATCAGTAGAAAAATAAAAGGGGGGTTAGACTAATCATGGAAATAGACAGACAAGAGGCAATTAATCAAACAAGGGCTGCTATTGCAACTGATAAAGCTGTTGAATTAGGATTTCAAGATAACTATCAGGCAGTTTTTTCAACGGGAAAAGGGTTGAATGAAGATATTATTCGGCAAATATCAGCCAAGAAAAATGAACCACAATGGATGTTGGACTATCGCTTGCAAGCCTATAAAACTTATTTACAACTCCCAATGCAGACATGGGGACCAGATTTAAGTGACATCCACTTTGAAGATATTTATTACTATAACAAGCCAACAAACGATAAATATCGTGATTGGGATGATGTCCCTGCAGAGTTGAAGGAAACATTTGAACGTTTAGGCGTGCCAGAAGCTGAACGAAAGTGGCTAGCTGGTTCTTCTGCACAGTATGAATCTGAAGTGGTTTATCATCGTATGAAAGAAGAATTTGCTAAAACAGGTATAATTTTTACTGATACTGATACTGCAGTTCAAGAATATCCGGAACTCATTCAAGCATACTTTGGGTCGTTGGTTAAACCAACCAACAATAAGTTAGCTGCATTGAATTCAGCGGTTTGGTCTGGTGGCACATTTATTTATGTGCCAAAAGGTGTTCACGTGACAACGCCAATCCAATCATACTTCCGAATTAATACAGAGAACGAGGGTCAGTTTGAACGTACGCTTATTATTGTTGACGAGGGGGCACACGTTGATTATGTTGAGGGTTGTTCAGCCCCAATGTATTCAGGGGATGCGCTACATGCAGCTGTGGTAGAAGTGATTGTTAAAAAAGATGGCTATTGTCGTTACACGACGATTCAAAACTGGTCTAACAATGTGTACTCATTGGAAACCAAACGTGCGGCTGCTCATGAAAATGCCACAATGGAATGGGTTGATGGTAATTTTGGTTCGAAAACAACAATGAAATATCCATCGGTTTATTTGGAAGGTGAGGGTGCCAAGGGCACAATGTTATCCATTGCTGTTGCTGGAGAAGGGGTTAATTTAGATTCTGGCGCGCAAATGATTCATCATGCTAAAAATACGTCGTCATCTATCATTTCAAAATCTATTGCACATGATGGTGGTTCGACAGATTATCGTGGCACAGTCAAATTTGGGCGCGAATCCGATGGTTCATTTGCTCATGTGGAATGTGACACGATCCTAGTTGATGATAAATCTTCAGCGGATACGATTCCTTACAATACAATTTTGAATGGCAATGTGTCAATGGAACACGAAGCCAAGGTTTCACGTGTATCAGAAGAACAATTATATTATTTGATGACACGTGGCATTTCTGCTGAAAAAGCCACAGAAATGATTATCATGGGATTTATCGAACCTTTCACAAAGGAATTGCCAATGGAATACGCGGTAGAATTGAATCGCTTAATGAAATTTGAAATGATTGGATCGGTAGGATAAATGACGACTGAAAAAATTCAAGCAAGCATTATGGATGTTTTGACAACAGTTGTCGACCCTGAATTACGAGTGGATATCGTTAATTTAGGATTAATTAATAGTGTGGATATCAATGCCGCAGGGGATGTCACAATTAATATGACATTGACTACTATGGGATGTCCGTTACTTAGTGTGTTGGAAGAAATGATTGATGAAGCGTTAAAAATTTTGCCAGAAGTGAAAACAATCAAAATTGAATTGACATGGGAACCGGCATGGGGCATTGATAGAATGTCACGATACGCAAAAATGGCTTTGGGATTATAAAACAGTCTAATTATATAAAATTAGAATAAAAAACATATTGTAATTGACGGAAAATTATAAAATAGTTATGATTAAATCATTAAATTAAAAGGAAGTGTTTCACATGAGAAATCAGGATACTATAAAAATGAATATGAAAAATGTAGCCCTTCTCCTCAACTTGCTCAGACATCCCCTAGCAAGTTGAGCTTTTGAGCTGGTTGTTAGGTACTTATCTAATGGCTAGTGAATAAAGGATGTGAGTGCACGATTGATCCCGGACTAGTCCATTTGACTAGTTCGGGATTTTAATTTGGGGAGAAAATTATGACAGGAAAAATAACTTTTTATGATACAACAATGCGTGATGGTGAACAAACAATAGGTGTTAATTTTTCAATTGAAGAAAAGATTGAAATAGCAAAAAGATTAGATGATTACGGTGTTTCAGCAATTGAAGCAGGTTTTCCGGCGGCTTCTGAAAAAGATTTTGAAGAAGTGAAAAAAATAGCGTTGGTCGTGAATAAGGCAAAAGTTGTTGGTTTGGCGCGTATGGTAAGAAGTGATATCACTGCTGTTATTGAAGCAACAAAGAACGCAAAAAAGCCAATGATTCATGTGTTTATTGCCACGTCACCAATTCATCGGGAATTTAAATTACACATGACTAAAGAAGAAATTTTGGACAAAATCAAAGCAGATATTACTTTTACTAAGCAGCATATTCAAGATATTGTGTTCTCACCTGAGGATGCAACCAGAACCGAACCTGATTTTCTAGTAGCCAGTGTGCAAACAGCTATTGATGCGGGAGCGACAATGATTAACATACCAGATACGGTCGGTTATGATACGCCAGAAGAATATGGTGAAGTTTTTGAAAATTTGCAACAAAATATTATTGGTTTTAATCAGGTTGGTTGGTCAACACATACACATAACGATTTAGGCATGGCAACAGCAAATGCTTTAGCGGGAATTGTACATGGTGCAACAGAAATTCAGGGCACAATTAATGGTATTGGTGAACGTGCCGGAAACGTTGATATGATTGAAGCTGCAGCAGCTATTCTTGTTCGTCATGAAAAATTTAACGTAGAAACAGATATTGTTTTGTCCCAATCAAAAGTAATTTCTGATATTGTTGCACATGCAACACGTATGCCAGTTGCTGGTAATAAGCCAATTATGGGACGAAACGCATTTGCTCATGAATCCGGCATTCATCAAGATGGCTACCTAAAAAATCCAGAAACGTATGAAATATTGAAACCAGAAATGGTGGGTGTAACGGCATCATTACCTTTAGGCAAACTATCTGGGTCACATGCTGTCATGTCAAAGTTACATCACTTAGGTTATGAAGTGACGCGTGATGATATGAAAGCAATTTTCCCGATTTTTAAGTCAGTCGCTGCAGAATCTGATTTGATTACAGATAATCAATTAAAGATTATTATGCAAGGTGTTGAAGAAAAGGAAATGGTGAGTCATCAATCATGACATCAGTAAAAAAAATAGTAGTTTTAAAAGGCGATTATATCGGTCCTGAAATTATGACAGCGGGTTTAACAATATTAGATACTGTGACAAGAGGTACAACATTTGCTTATGAACTTATAGATGTACCGTTTGGTGGTGATGGTATTGATCGAGCTGGTGATCCCTTACCACAATCAACTATTGATATTGCAAAACAAGCTGATGCAGTGCTACTTAGTGCAATCGGTGGACCAAAATGGGATAATGCGTTGCGACGCCCAGAACAAGGATTGCTAGAAATTAGATCAAAGCTTAATCTATTTGCTAACATACGGCCAACCAAAATAATGTCAGCACAAATTGACCGCTCACCATTAAAGCCAGAATATGTTAAAAATACGGATTTTGTTATCGTTCGTGAGCTAACATCAGGTGCTTACTTTGGAAAGCCACGCAAACTTGAAGCAAATCAAGCAATTGATACGATGTATTACAGCGAAAAAGAAGTAGTCCGCATTATGCATCAGGGTTTCAAAATGGCTCAAAGGCGGAATAAGCATGTCACAATTGTTGATAAGTCTAATGTGTTGGCTACTTCAAAATTTTGGCGAAAGATTGCTACTCAAATTGGCAAAATTTATCCAGATGTTTTGATCGATTATTACTACATTGATGCAATGACAATGGCCATTTTGTCAAAACCTGCAACATTTGATGTTGTGATTACACCTAATTTGTTTGGGGACATTTTAAGTGATGAAGCAGCACAGATTACAGGATCGATTGGGCAAATACCTTCTATGTCAGTTGGTGAAAGTGGTCCTAATCTGTATGAACCAATTCACGGATCAGCACCTGATATAGCTGGTCAAGGTATAGCTAATCCCATTTCTATGGTGAATACGGTAGCTATGATGTTAACGGAAAGCTTTGATGAAAAAAAGATTGCAGACAAAATTACAGCAGCAGTAAATTACATTATTGAAAATCATTATGTAACACCAGACATGGGTGGCACGATGACGACCGATGAAGTCACACAAAAAATGGTTGATTATATCAAAAATCATGAGTAGGTGGATATGAAATGAGCAAAACACTATTTGATAAAATTTGGGAAAAACACGTTATTACTGGGGAAACAGGTGAAGCGCAGCTGATTTATGTTGATTTGCATTTGGTACATGAGGTGACATCACCTCAACCTTTTGATGGGTTAAGGAGTACGAATCGTCGTGTTAGACGACCAGATTTAACTTTTGCAACTATGGATCATAATGTACCAACAAAAGATATTTTCGATGTGCAAGATCAGATGTCGCGATTGCAGATGGATACGTTAGTTAAAAACACAAGGGAGTTTGGCGTACCATTGGCATCAATTGGTGATGACAAACAAGGAATTGTTCATGTTGTAGGTCCAGAAAGGGGACTAACGCAGCCAGCTAAGATAATTGTGTGTGGTGATTCACATACGGCAACGCATGGTGCATTTGGTGCAATTGCCTTTGGTATTGGCACTTCTGAAGTGGAACATGTGTTAGCAACCCAAACGATTTGGCAAGTTAAACCAAAAACTATGGGAATTAAGATAACTGGACAGTTACCCAAAAATACATACGCTAAGGACATTATTATGGGTATTATTGCTAAATATGGCGTGTCATTTGGGGTCGGTTATGCGATTGAATTTTACGGTGAAACTGTTAAAAATTTGTCAATGGAAGCTCGTATGACAATGTGTAACATGTCAATTGAAGCGGGTTCAAGGACTGGTATGGTACAACCAGATCAAACAACTTTTGATTACATTATGGGACGTGAACAAGCACCAATTGACTTTGAGTCCGCTAAAAATTATTGGTCACAATTTTATACAGATGATACAAATGATTTTGATGAAACGTTGACCTTTGATGTATCAAATCTGAAGCCGATGGTGACATGGGGAACCAACCCAGGCATGGCTACACCTGTTGATCAGTCTTTGCCAGCAATTAAAAATGATAGTGATGCAAACGCTTATGAATATATTGGATTGCATCCCCATATGAAGCCTGTTGACATTAATTTGGATTATATTTTCATTGGTTCTTGCACGAACAGTCGTTACGAGGATCTTGAAATTGCTGCGAATATGATGAGGGGTCATCATTTAGCGCCTAATGTCACGGCTTGGGTTGTGCCTGGTAGTCGAGCTATTCGAAATCGAGCAATCAAATCAGGTATTGCTAAAATATTTGAAGATGCCGGTTGCGAATGGCGTGAACCAGGCTGCTCAGCATGTTTGGCGATGAATCCAGATAAAATTCCGGCAGGAAAAACTGTTGCTTCAACATCAAATAGAAATTTCATTGGACGCCAAGGTGCAGGATCGAGAACGCATTTGGCTTCTCCAGCTATGGTTGCTGCAGCAGGGATTGCTGGTCACTTCGTTGATATTACGACAGATGAATTTGTATAGGGGAATAGTATGGAAGCTTTTGTAAGAGAAACAGGTAGAGCGGTTGTTATTTCAAATGACAACATTAATACTGATATTATATTGCCTAAACAATTTTTAAAAAATATTTTAAAAACTGGATTTGGTAAAGATTTATTTTTTGATTGGCGATACAATGCCGACGGTTCGTTGAATGAGGCATTTGAATTGAACAAACCAGAACATCAGGGCGCGTCAATTTTAATTACTGGGAATGATTTTGGATCAGGATCATCACGAGAACACGCGGTATGGGCGTTAACGGATTATGGATTTAGAGCAGTGATTGGCGGCGGATTTTCAGACATTTTTTACATGAATTCAACCAAAAATGGTTTGTTACCAATTGTGTTGCCCGAAGAAAATCGAAAAATATTGCGGGGTATTCAAGCAGATGAAAATATTCAAATTGATTTACCCGAACAAACTGTGACTTATAAAGACTATACTTTCCACTTTGATATCAATTCACAATGGAAAGAAAAGTTTATCAATGGTGAAGATGATATTGATAACACGATGAAATATGAAAAATTGATCGCTGCATTCGAAAAGCAACGACCAAATTTTGGTTAGGGGGCAGTACATGGAACAGGCAATTAATTTGCAACAACGGATGGACACGACCAAAGAAACAGTGACATTTTACCGTGTCTTTGTGATGATTGCAGCTGGCATGATTTTAGATGGGGCGGATGTTTATCTTGCTAGTGCAGTAAATAGTGCAATAGTTAGCACACATTTTGCCACACTTGCACAAGGTTCTGTGTTTCTTTCCTCTGGATTTTTAGGCCTCTTCTTTGGTTCCATTTTTGCTGGATTTATCGGTGACTTTCTGGGCAGGAAAAAAGCATATTCGACTAATTTGTTGATATTTGGTGTATTAACCCTATGTGCGGCATTTGCAACCAATATTTGGATGTTAATCGGACTACGTTTTTTCGCCGCAATTGGGTTAGGCGCAGAAATTGTGACAGGTTACGCCTTAATTAATGAATTTGCCCCAATTAAAAATCGTGGTCGGTGGAGTGGCGTAACTTCTGTGATTGCTAACTTAGCTGCACCATTGACCTTACTTTTGGCAGCAAGCGTTATTCCGCATTATACATGGCGTGCAATGTTTGTTATTGTTGGAGTGTTAGCATTGATTTTATGGGTGGTTCGCCGTCATTTTCCCGAATCACCGCGATGGTTAATTGCACGTGGTGAATATGATAAAGCTGAAAAAATAATTGAGAAATTGGAAGTGAATGGTTCTTACAGCACAGATGATTCTAGTGTAAAACGACAACCAGTGAAGATTAGGATTGGCATTGGGCTGTTGGTTGCAACGGTTGCTGTCAGTGCAGTTAATTTAACACAGTATACATTTACATCGTGGATGCCAACATTATTGATCAAACAAGGAATCGAAGTGGTTCATTCACTCACATTCTCCGCAGTTATGATGGCTGGGGCTCCAATAGGCGCACTGATAGGCGCATTATTGGTTGACGTGATAGGCCGTAAAAATGTCATTGTTTCTGCCTTTGTGATGACTGCGGTATTTGGGATGATTTATTCGCAGCAACATACAACAGTTGGAATTTTAACTGTAGGATTTCTGGTCGTAACTATGATGTATATTTTGATGGCTTCGGTTGTCGGGGTGTATATGTCAGAGTTGTTCCCTACTTACTTTAGATTCCGTGGAACAGGCTATGCTAATGGCGTTGCTAAAATATTGACGGTTTTAACACCATATTTTGCAGCGTGGGCAATTACACAATTTAGTGCGAACTTGATCTTCTATTTTATCGCAGCAGTAGCGCTAATTGCAGCTATTGTGGTCGCAGTTTATGGGCCAGAAACAAAACAAAAAGCAATATATTAAAAGGATGGTATTTATCATGACAGAAACAACAACGGCAAAGATTCATTGGAATGGTGGCGTTCAAAATGAAGCCATTAACATCTTGAAAGAAGATGGTGGTATGATTGTTAGTCCAACAAAAGTGGGTTACATTATCATGACTTCAGATGATCAAGGGTTAGAACGAAAGTTTGCTGCTAAGAATCGTAAGCGCAATAAGCCGGGTGTCGTACTATGTGGGTCAGTAGAACAAGTGAAAGAATTAGCACAAATGACACCTGAAATTGAACAAATGTATCAACAACATTGGGATGAGGACATTTTGTTGGGTTGTATCTTGCCATGGAAAGAAGAGGCTAAAGGTAAGATACCAAATGACGGGACAAAAGATTTGATGATGGATTCACGTGAAACCAGTTGTTTTGTTATCAAGTTTGGTACACCAAGTGAAAATATTGCCAAAGAAACATGGGAAAAGTATGGCAAGTTCTCATTTGCGAGTTCAGCTAATCCTTCTGGTAAGGGGAACCGTGGCTTGGTAGCTGGTATTGGTAACCAAATTGAAAATGCTGCTGACTTAATTATTGAAGCCGATGATTACGTAGCCTCAATTCAGCCCGATAAAACGCTAGACACACGTTATGAACAAGGGGTGATGGTATCTATGGTTGATGAGGCAGGTAAGCTCATTCCAGAACAAAATGGTGCTGTCGGTATACAACCAGCGCCAATCGTTATTCGTAAAGGATTAGATGTCGACAAAATCATGAAAATTATGAGTGATATTTTCTCGTCATGGGATTATCGACATGGCTTTTATTATTAAAACCAGATAATACAAGTAGTGACATATTAAAAAAATCAGTTATCTGGAAAAGAGGAAAAATCAAGCATTTTCTACGCGGAATACTTCTCAATTAATGTTTAGTAGATTCTTTTAGTGATTATCCACTAGACAAGAAGGTCTAATAGTTTAGTAAATAGTTGGCAACTAGTCAAAAGCGTCCCAACTGTTAAGTATGGGGTGCTTTTTTAGTTCAAGGAATCGTAGTGCAAAACAAAATGATAATTATATAAAAGTAGATGGACATAATCTGTCTACGAAGGACACAATTTGTTCATTATATTTACGCAGCAACAGTGCATGTGATAATCTTATTTTACAGAATAAGGGGAGAACAAGTTATGATGTTACAAACTCAGAAACAAACAACAATACAGTCGGATGCAGTACGTTATGGTGCAATAATCATGCTGTTTCTAGTATCAGGAATCGCATTGTTAATGACAAAAGCGTCACAATATCCTGAAATGATTGCCATGGCCTACCTATCATTTACAATGGGATTGCGACATGCATTTGATGTCGATCATATTGCAGCAATTGATAACATGACACGTAAGATGCTCAATGATGGTAAAAATACACGGGGTGTGGGATTTAGTTTTTCATTTGGACATTCTATGGTTGTGGTACTGATGGCTTTGGTGACTGTATTATTTGTAGAATGGGCTAAACATGCTATGCCAGTTTTTGAACATATTGGTGGTGCAATGGGCACGCTGATTGCAGCAACCATGTTGATCATGTTGGCTATTGTAAATAGTTTCATTTTACGTGATATTTGGGTGCAGTTTAGAGCAATGCGTCATCATAATAAGCAAGTGGTAACCGATGATTCAGTTAAGGTTTCTAAAATATATCGTCTTTTTTTAAAATTATTAGGCATGATTAGCCATAATTGGCAAGTAGCGATAGTAGGTTTTTTGTTTGGTCTAGGTTTTGATACTGCCACACAAATTGCGGTCTTGGCAACTTCTGCTACGGCTGCCAATGAAGGGGTAGTGTGGTATGCCACGTTAGCATTTCCCATGTTATTTACTGCCGGGATGTGTTTGATGGATACCATTGATGGTTTTTTCATGAGTACAACATATCATTGGGTATTTTCGTCACCGTATCGCAAAGTGTATTATAATTTGACAATTACAGGCATTTCAATATTAGCGGCAGGATTCATCGGTTTTGTGGATCTGGTACAGTCTTTTGGGGCAATGTTTAAGTGGGATAATGAGTTAACGAAGTGGGCGATGGGTTTGGATTTTAATCAAATGGGTATTATATTAGTGATTTTGTTTATTGTGACATGGGTTGTGGCGATAACGATTTGGCATGTGTTTAAATTAGCCGAAAAAGATAAAGAGCAGATGGTTTAAGTCACTGTGCGGACTTTTCTGAATAATTTTTTTCATGAATAATCAATGTGCTACCAAATGGGTCAGTTAGCCAAATTTGTCCAGGTTGATTAGATGTATTCCGGTTATTTGATTGAAGTACGGTAAAATAATCCAAATCAACTGATATCGTCCAAGATACTAAACCGTTATCATAATATTCACGCTGCGTCAGATTTGTACCTAGCCATGTATTATAGGCGTGATGATGATGGTAGTGATTATGTGAATAGAAATGAGCACTATCAGCAATCGTTGAAGTTAATGCCATTTTAAGCTCATCGATAAAAAATGTATCACCTTTTGTAATATTGTCGCCTACAAAGTGAATATGTCCGACTTTCATTTCATCAGGGAAGCCTGCCCAAGCAGCTTTTTTTGTTTTAAGTAATGTCAAAAGATCTACTTCTTTTGTGCCCATTTTAACAAGGTTATCATGCCATTCCCAAAGCGCTTTAGGACGATCATGATAAAGTTCGATACCATTACCATTAGGGTCATTTAAATAAAATGCTTCACTAACATCGTGGTCTCCAGAACCTAACGGATAATTAATTAATATCAGTCGTTCAATGAGACTTGCTAGGGAAGCTGAATCAGGGAATAGTAGTGCAAAATGGTAAAGACCTTTATGTGAACTAACGTTTTTACGTCCGTTAAAAATTAGCGTTAAAAACGGTTTATCCTTCTGGGTATAGGCGTAAGAATAACTATTCTTATTTTCTTGTTTTTCTACCAGTTTTAAAACATCGCGATAAAAACTACGCATGCGTGTTTCGTCATCTGCCCTGAGTGTTAGGCTATCAATCGTGTAATTAGTATTTAGCATATTTCTCTCTTTAACTTAATTATTATTTATAAGTATGATAGTGTTTTTTCTCGCGTTTGTCTAGTAATACTGTCATGCGAGCGACTATACTAACAAAATCAATCATAAAACTAACTTAATTGATTAAAAATGATAGAATTGAACTATAAAACATGTTCAGGAGATTGCCAATGAAAAATTTATCTGTTTCTGCTAAGGCAGTATTGATGGCAGCCATTATTTTGATATTAGGTTCGCTTTCTTCGTTTAGTGTTGAGTGGATTCGAGGCGTATCAATTGGCGAGGTATATGGGACATTTAATTTACCACCCTTCTCACCACCAAAATGGCTATTTGGGCCAGCTTGGGGAATATTATACATATTATTAGGTATTTATTGTGCTAATTTAAATTTTGCCAAAACAAACAGGTCAAAGATATATATTTTTATGTACACGCAGTTGGTATTGAATATATTTTGGACAGTCGTATTTTTTTCATTTTCTCAATTGTTTTTGGCTAGTGTGATGATCGTTGTGATGGATATATTGGTCGCTGGTTTATTAATCAGTGATACGAGACCAATTAAATACATTTTAATACCTTATTTAATTTGGTTGTTGTTTGCGACATATTTGTCCATTTCTGTTTTATTGCTGAACTAAACAATATGAAATGGGGCACAAAGGAGTTTTGTAATTTTGGCTATCTTAGATGATATTATGGCAGATCAAATGAATAGTGAGCTGACGGCTAAAGGTTGGCGCCCGATATTTAAAGCGCCAGTTAGTGCAAAAATTGTGATTATTGGTCAGGCACCTGGGATTCGTGTTCAAAATACTGGTATAATGTGGAACGATGCCTCAGGTGATCGTTTACGGCAATGGCTGGGCGTGAGCCACGATGAATTTTATAATTCAGGTAATTTTGGTGTCATTCCTATGGATTTTTATTATCCCGGAAAGGGTAAATCTGGCGATATACCACCTCGAAAGGGTGTCGCTGAAAAATGGCATCCGCAGTTGTTAGAGCAAATGCCTAATATTGAGCTCATTATTTTAGTAGGCGCGTACGCTCAAAAGTATTATTTAAATTTACCAAGTCGGTTCAAGATAACAGATGTCGTAAAAAACTATAAAGCATATTTGCCGCTTTATTTTCCGATTGTGCATCCATCACCACGCAATAATATTTGGTTAGCGAAAAACACATGGTTTGAAGAAAATGTCATACCTGATTTGCAACAAAAAGTCTTTAATGTACTAGAAAGTAGATAGTTATAATAGGGTCAATGATTGTAATTTTTTCAAATGAATGATATTCTTAAAATAATAGAATAATAAAACGGTTGAGCAAAAGCTTCAAGAAATAATTAGTCGGGGAACTAGTTATTTTTTGAAGCTTTTTAATGTTAAGGAGACGATTATGTCATATATTGAAATTGGGATTTTAATTTTCATCACAATAATTTTAGGCAAAATAGCTAAAAAATTAAAAATATCGGAAGTAGTTGGCCAGTTATTATCAGGCATCATTTTAGGTGTGAGCTTTCTGAACGTGGTGCATGCGACGCAGCTAATCCATACATTAGCAGAAATTGGGATTTTTATGTTAATGTTCAATTCAGGCATGTCGTCAGACATTAAAGCAATGAGAAAATATATTAAAGCGTCGATGTTGGTGGCAGTGATGGGGGTTGTTGTGCCAGCAATCGTTTTTCCGATAGCATTCTTGTTATTGGGATATAGTTTGAATGTATCGTTGTTTGCCGGTGTGGTTTTTTCTGCCACGTCTATATCGATCACATTGGCCGTGTTGGCTGAGCAAAAAAAATTAGCAACGACAATGGGAGCGGTCATTTTGTCTGCTGCGGTAGTAGATGACGTGATTGCGCTGATTGCTGTGATGGCATTCTCTATTATTTTTGGTGGTGGTACATTAGGTGTGGGCAGTATACTGCCGCTGATTGCGTTTGCACTAGGGATTTTTCTAGGAAAAACATCATTTGCAGTTAATCTAACTAGCGTATCAAATCATATTGGAGATAGATTTTTATATCCTATTTTCTTTGGTGCTATTGGTTTAGAAGTAACTATTCAAGGTTTAAGCAACAAACTCATACCGATTGCGGTATTTAGTACCTTAGCGATTATGACAAAATTTAGCGGCTCGTTTATTGGGGCAAAAATTGCTGGTATCAACACGCCAGTGGCCAATGCCATTGGTGCAGGTATGATTTCACGAGGAGAAATGGCACTTATTATCACACAAATTGGCTTGTCATCTCACATGATTGATGAGTCGATTTCGGGAGAATTTATTGTGACGATTATTATTTCTACTATAGTGGCGCCTATCATCATGAAACCGTTGTTTACAAAAGTATCCCAAAATTGACTGTGTTTGATATGCACCAAAAAAATTAAAGACTAGATTTCGGCGTTAACAACTGGTTTAATATCTTTTAACAAAATACCATTATGACTAAACCAGGCAAATCCGTTGCGATCTTTTCCTAGCTGCTCAGCAGGAACATGATAGAAATGATCGTAACAACAGATTGCAGAGCGTGAAAGTGAATGTACTTGCCCACAACAACAGAGTACTTTATTTTTAGCATCTAACACGGTAACGGTCATGGAAGGGTTATCTTTGAATTGAAGCTTAGTGCCCATGGGTATGGACAAGTAAGCAAAGCTTCTATTTGGACGTTGACCTAGTTTTCTTGAAACGTAGGGATGATACACACCAGTAATTAATGTATTGAAATCATTTGGTTGTATAACTTCGGCAGCAGGGTCATTGAAAGCTAAAAGTTCAAAAACGCTTTTGACTTGGTTGAAACTCGCTTTAAAATATTCCTTTGAACTGCTATCACGTTTATCTGACAAAGCTTTATGTAATAAACGTTCCGCTTTTTTGAAGTTGGGGAGTTTGAGTGCGAATAGCAACAAAGTTGGCTTACTGTCTGGAATGCCTGTGTCATTAAATTGTTTTAAACGTTTTGCTAAATTTGTCGTTTGTCCAACTTTTATATATCCTGGAAAAGATTTATTCTCTAAAGCATAAACATATCCAATATCTGTCATGGTAGCCAATCTATTCCTTCCAACTTTTTAACGTGGACGTTTAGCACGTCATGGTAGTTGAGTCTACTTAAAGGGTTCATTTATCTCGATTATCATGGTTATGAGTGAATGTTATTTTATCAAACTATACATCTGAAAAGGGATTATTGTCAAATGTATGATACGGTGTTTGCCAAGTATCTAGTATAAACATTATTTTTATTGGTCTATTTAAAAATTAATGTCACGTTCGGATAGAAAGGTGGTACAATGAAAAAGTCGATAAGACAAATAAAATCGGGGTAGATATCTGCGCGTTAAGTGTGAAGGAGACGGAATGTGAGCCTTCAACGAAATAGCAGTATATTATCTGGCAAATGGTCAAGATAATATACTGTTGTGCGATGTAGATATCACATTCACCAGTATATTTTTTTGCGGTGAACACTCCAAACGGAGGTTCAGAACTATGGCAGTTCAAAATATAACTAACGACAAGGCACTGTGGTCGTTACCCAAATTAGACATACGTCAATTTGTTGTGCTTGCATTATTGATGGGACTTGATATAGCCCTCGGCAAATTGACAGTGGGGACAAATGTTCTCAAGATCAGCTTTGTTTTTGTCGCGATGTCACTGATTGCAAAGTGGTATGGGCCACTTTGGACCATGCTTATCGCAACCGTTTTAGATGTTGTCAATGCAACGGTAATTAGTCCAAGCGGCACGTTTTTTCTTGGCTTCACGCTATCAGCAATTTCGGCAGGCTTAATTTATGCTTTGTTTTACTATGAACAAGTACATGTGAGTTGGCTGCGGATAATTATAGCTGTTGGCTTAGTCACCGTGGTTGTTAATATTGGAATGAACACATTGTGGTTATTCATCATGTATACTCGGGTTCATACGTGGGATACTTATTTTGCTTTAATCTTGCCACGCATGATCAAATCAGCTATTATGTATCCAATACAAGTGATTATAACTTATCTCTTCTTGAACAATGCTGCTGTGAAGCAAGCAACGAAGCAAATATTCAATAAATAGAAGTTAAACAGCGAAAGCTGTTTTTTTATTGCCATTAAAATGAGAAGATGGTAAACTAAAAAATAATAATAGGGGGCATTTATGACAGCATGGCAAGCGCTGACTGATTTTTTTAAGCGATATACACGTTTTATTGGGACAAGTTCGAGAAGTGCTTTTAATTGGATCGTATGGTTTTGGGGCGTTATCTATCTGATTGTTGCAGTTCTCATCATTGTAGTTGCTGGTTTAGGTGTTTTTTTTGGAAAACATGGGGATACTGCAACAGATACAACGCCTTTTTTGGGAACAATCATATTGGTTGCTTTGAGTGTGATGGTGTTATCAATTATAGTGATTATACCTAATTTGGCACTATATGCGCGCAGATTACATGACATGGGTTTTTCGGGTTGGTGGCAAATTGTACCAATGATAGTAAATGCCACTATTACACTGATTATTATTTTCTTTACCAATAATAATGAGCAGTTCTATTGGTTGCAAAGTACGATTAGCCTTGTGTTTGCTCTCTGGCTATCTTTTAGTAAATCAAAACCAAATAGTCCATATAGTTAATATATAAAATAAAAAAATCGCTAGGCTATTTATTGGCCTAGCGATTTTTTAATTGCCTCTGATATCACCATGAACAAGATGCTTAAATATATAACGATCGGACCAAGCGATGTTTCGTCCTTGAAATAGAAATGAGACCAATGTTCCGAGACCAAGTGCAACAAATTGGTGGCTAAAAATAAAAGCAAACAAAGAGAGTGCAATAGCAGCAATAAAATTACTCATTTGTGCTTTAGAGGCATTACCATGAAAATAATCAAAACGTAAAATATTTGTTAAATCATCTAGGGGATGTAAGATCCAGTTCACACGTTGGTAAATTGAAATTGCGACACCAATTGTCCAGACGGCAAAAAAATCAATGGGTAAACGAATCCACCAAGCAAGTGAATGAATGCCTATGCTGATAAAGAAACTGGCAAAAAAGCTCACTAAGAAACTAAACGATAGACCAAAAATGATATTACCAAGTAATCGTGGCCAGTTAAAACTCATGGCAAGAAACATATTTAAAAAAGCGATAGAGATAGCTACTAATCCCAAAAATATACCAATTGGTAAGCCGGTAGCATTGGATAAATTAGCTGCACTAGCGGTCCAGGGCGCAGATCCCATGGTAGATGCAACACTTAAACCATTGCCAAATGAATTAAGAACCAAAGAAATTATAAAAAAACTGATTTTTTGTTTGAAACCAAGTTGATAAAATTGACCATCAATATAGTACATACAATTCTCCCAAGAAACATAATGATTTCATTATAACTAATATTAGGAAATAACGTACATATTTTGTAAAAACTCATAAACTGTCGATTAGCTGAACCAGATGATATCGCCAATGTTGTTGGTTTCTTGGCTAGTGATGATTCAAATTATGTGACGGGTCAAACAATTATTGTTGATGGCGGCATGGTGTTCCATTAAAAATGAATAGGTAGTCACAATGAAATCTGAAAATTATATTAATTTTCAGATTTTTAAATTGTCAGTATAAGTGATAATGAGTTTGTTATTGTATATTTCTACACAATGTATAAATTAAAAATAAAACGCTTACAAGTTCTTTTATATCAATGTTTTAAAGATTTAAATAAATAAGCTTGCTTTTTTTATGAAGGTGTTATATACTTACATTGTTAAGTAATGAGCAAACAAAAAGGAGTAAAATATTATGGTAGAAGCAATTATAAAAAAGACCGCAAAAAAGGTTCTAACACCTGAAGAAAAAGCAGAACTACAAGCACAAGCCGAGGCAATGACAGCCGAATTGGTTGAAAAGTCACAGAAAGCATTAGCAGAATTTTCAACGTTTACACAAGAACAAGTAGATAAAATTGTAGCGGCAATGGCATTAGCAGGTTCAGAAAACTCGTTAAGGTTGGCTCACGCAGCCCATGATGAAACTGGTCGTGGTGTGGTAGAGGATAAAGATACCAAAAATCGTTTTGCATCTGAATCAGTATATAACGCCATTAAGTTTGATAAGACAGTTGGTGTGATTAGCGAAGATAAGATTCAAGGGAAAGTTGAATTAGCTGCGCCATTAGGTGTGTTGGCAGGTATTGTACCAACAACAAACCCAACGTCAACAACAATCTTCAAGGCAATGTTGACAGCTAAAACACGAAATACAATCATCTTTGCTTTCCATCCACAAGCGCAAAAATCATCAGCACTTTCTGCAAAAATTGTTTATGATGCTGCTGTGAAAGCTGGTGCACCAAAGAACTTCATCCAATGGATTGAAAAGCCATCAATATATGGCACAACTGCCCTGATTCAAAATCGTGGTATTGCTTCAATTTTGGCAACTGGTGGTCCTGCAATGGTTAATGCATCCTTGAAGTCAGGTAACCCATCAATGGGTGTTGGTGCTGGAAACGGTGCCATCTATCTTGATGCAACTGTTGATACAGATCGTGCGGTTTCTGACTTATTGTTATCAAAGCGTTTTGATAATGGTATGATTTGTGCCACTGAAAACTCAGCAGTTATTCAAGCACCAATTTATGATGAAGTTTTGCAAAAGTTACAAGATCAAGGTGCTTACCTAGTACCTAAAAAAGATTACAAGAAAATTGCTGATTATGTCTTTAAGCCAAATGCTGAAGGATTTGGTGTTGCAGGACCAGTTGCTGGTATGTCTGGCCAGTGGATTGCTGAGCAAGCTGGTGTAAAAATTCCTGAAGGTAAAGATGTCTTATTGTTCGAATTAGACCAAAAAAATATTGGTGAAGCCCTATCATCTGAAAAGTTATCACCATTGCTTTCAATTTATAAGGTTGAAAAACGTGATGAGGCAATCGAAACAGTGCAAGCCTTGTTGAATTATCAAGGCGCAGGACACAACGCCGCAATTCAAATTGGTTCACAAGACGATCCATTTATTAAAGAATATGCAGATGCCATTGGCGTTTCACGAATATTAGTGAATCAACCTGATTCAATTGGTGGTATTGGCGATATTTATACAGATGCTATGCGCCCATCTTTGACGCTTGGTACCGGATCATGGGGGAAAAATTCGTTGTCTCACAATTTATCAACATACGATTTGCTGAACATTAAAACTGTGGCGCGTCGTCGTAATCGTCCACAATGGATTCGTTTACCAAAAGAAGTTTACTACGAAGAAAATGCCATCACTTACTTGCAAGAATTACCAGCAGTCAAGCGGGCGTTCATTGTAGCAGATCCTGGCATGGTACAATTTGGATTTGTAGGCAAGGTGTTGAGTCAACTTGAATTACGTCAAGAACAAGTTGAAACAAGCATTTACGGTTCAGTTAATCCAGATCCCACTTTGTCACAGGCTGTTGATATTGCGCGTCAAATGGCAGCCTTCAAGCCAGATACAGTGATCTTACTTGGTGGTGGTTCAGCACTTGATGCTGGAAAAATAGGTCGTTTCTTGTATGAATATTCAACACGTCATGAGGGTATTCTAGGAGATGAAGAAGCTATTAAAGATCTATTTATGGAATTACAACAAAAGTTTATGGATATTCGTAAGCGTATTGTGAAATTCTATCATGCACGCTTGACACAAATGGTTGCTATTCCAACAACGTCAGGAACTGGTTCAGAAGTCACACCATTTGCAGTTATTACTGATGATCAGACACACGTTAAGTATCCACTTGCTGATTACGAATTGACACCAGAAGTAGCGATTGTTGATCCTGAATTTGTGATGACGGTGCCAAAGCGCACTGTGGCATTCTCAGGATTGGATGCCTTGTCACATGCCTTTGAGTCATATGTATCAGTTATGTCATCAGAATTCACGCGTCCTTGGGCTTTGCAAGCAATCAAGTTAATTTTTGAAAACTTGACGACTTCATATCAGTACGATTCAAAGCAACCAACTAAAGAAGGACAAAATGCACGTACTAAGATGCACTATGCTTCAACATTAGCAGGTATGTCATTTGCCAATGCTTTCTTAGGCATTAACCACTCATTGGCGCATAAGACAGGTGGCGAGTTCGGTTTGCCACACGGTTTGGCTATTGCAATTGCTATGCCTCATGTTATCAAGTTTAATGCGGTAACAGGGAACGTTAAACGCACACCATACCCACGTTACGAAACTTACACAGCACAAAAAGATTACGCTGACATTGCTCGTTATCTTGGTTTGAAAGGTAATACCGATGCTGAATTAGTTGACGCTTTAATTGCTGCCGTTAAGAACTTGGCAAAGTCTGTAGAAGTTGACCAAACATTGACAGGTAATGGTGTTAAAAAGGCTGATTTAGAAAGAAATATTGATCAATTGACAGATCTTGTCTACAATGATCAGTGCACGCCTGGCAACCCTCGCCAACCAAGTTTGGAAGAAATTAAGCAATTGTTGATGGATCAACTTTAATTTTAAAATAATTGTTATATAGCAATTTGTTTCAGAAAGCAAAAGAGATTTTGCTTTTTTGTTTGCATTAATTTTTCTCCGTGTATATAATATATCCATAGACAAATAAAGTACACGAAAAAAGAGGCTTGTGACATGAAATTTTGGAAAAGTGCAGAATGGCAGCGAATCAGTAAGTTTCGCGGTTTAAAATTATTGTTAGTCGGTATAACTTTAATTCCTAGTATCTATGCAGTTATTTTTCTGTCATCATTATGGGATGCCTACGGCAATGTTAACAATTTACCAGTAGCTATTGTTAACCAAGATAAACCAGCAAAGATTAATGGTAAGGTTGAGCACTTAGGAACTGATTTAACGGATAAATTAATGAAAAAACAACCGTTAAAACTGAGTGAAGTATCCGAGAAACAAGCCAAAAGAGGCCTCGCACAAGGCAAGTATTATATGACAATTACTATTCCTAGTGACTTTACAAGTAACTCAGGTACGTTACTAAATAATCAGCCTAATCCTTCAAAAATTGCAATTGCGCATAACGCTGGTGAGAGTTTCATTGCTGAAAAAATGACAAGCTCTGCAGCGGATAAAATACACAACAGTGTCACTGAATCCTTGCAAAAGGTATATAATACAACAATTTTGTCAGCAACAAGGTCTTCTCAAAAAGGCTTACAGGCTGGGGCTGATGGTGCTAGTCAGCTCAATAACGGTTTAGGTCAATTATCAGATGGCACGAAAAAACTTAACGATGGCGCTCAATCACTTACATCAGGAACTTCCTCTTTGGCTGATGGTGTGAATCAATATACAAACGGTGTTTCCCAAGTTAATAGTGGTTCAAATAAATTAGTTGGTGGTGCCAATTCAGCAGCAACTGGTGCCAATCAATTAGCGTCAGGGACATCGCAATTGGCAAAAAACACGCCTAAGTTAGCTGAAGGAAGCCAACAGTTAGCAACTGGTGCACAAGAATTAACAAAAAAACTGCAAGAAGTGAGTGATGGTATAACAAAAGGACAGGCCGCAAGTGCGCCTCAATTGGACCAACTAGAAAAAGGTTTGGCAGAATTAACTTCTCAAGTTAACCAGATTCAAGTTCCTGATAGTTCAGTTGATCCAAGTAGTCTGAATCAAACTGGAGATAACCTAAAGAAGGGTTTGAGTGGCGCAACAGTAGATACTAAAAATATTGCTAAATTAGCCGGTGAGCTTAAATCACAAGGACAAAATAATGAAATAGCTGATCAGTTATTAGAGACGGTAGCGAGCTTGAATGGTAATCTCACACAAAGTGGTCAAGCGGCTAATGATTTACAATCGCAATTGAATCAATTAAAAGCATTATTACCACAGCTTGAAAAATTTAAAACGCAGTTGCCCCAACTTAAAGCAGGTGTTGCAGCCGCTCAGGCAGGTAACAAACAGGCCATCACCCAATTGACTAATAGTTTGACAACGATTAGTCAAACTTTGTCACAACGGTTTGTTCCAGCGGCGCAACAGCTCGCTGATGGCGCAACGACATTGAACACAGGTCAACAACAAGTGGCTTCAGTCACAGCACAACTTAACAATGGTGCGAGTCAATTAGCCAGTGGCAATACACAACTTGCTAGTGGTGTTAATCAACTTAATGGTGGACTGGGTCAGTTAACGGCTAAAAATAGTCAATTAAATAGTGGTGCTGGTCAGTTGAATCAAGGGGCAGCTCAATTGGCAACAGGAACGTCACAAGCTGTTTCAGCATTAAATCAGGCACAAAACGGCACACAAACATTAGCAGCCAAACTAGCAGATGGGGCTGTTAAGTTGGAAGCAGTTCACAGTGGTAAAAGTAATGTGAATGCGCTGACGCAGCCTGTTAAAAGCTCACAGAAGAATTTGTCTCATGTTAAAAACAACGGTACTGGAATGGCGCCATATATGATGTCTGTTGGGTTATTTGTTGGTATGATAACATTTAGTACGATTTATGACTTTGTGACGGTAGCAAAAAAGCCACGCAGTGGTTTTGCTTGGTGGGCAGATAAACAAACAGTCAACGTTCCAGTTTGGATAGGACAGGCCATTATTATGACAGGCTTATTGTTTATAGTAGATGGGTTGACCGCACAAAGACCTGCTATGGTCTTTGTCGTTGCACTAGTTGCTGCATTCTCATTTAACCAATTAGTCTTGTTCTTCAATGTATTATTTGGTAAGCTTGGATCTGGGTTAATGTTAGTCTTGATGGTGTTGCAATTGAGTGCGAGTGCCGGTTCATACCCAATTGAACTATCTAATGGTTTCTTTCAAGCTGTTCATTATTGGGTGCCAATGACTTATTCAGTTCATGCATTCCGTGAAACAATATCTATTGGGGGCAGTGTTGCAACTGATTTAACGGTATTATTAACAGTTGGTATTGTCTCAATGGTATTAACTTTGGGCGTCTATCATTGGAAATTGCAACATAATCAGATGCTTTGGGCAGACTAAATATTTAGTTCATTCAAAACTGTTATAACGATAGATTTTAATTTTGGAGAATATTATGAAAATGTCATCTGCAGTTGAACAAAGTTTAGTCGTTTTGGTCATGTTAGCTTTGCAAAAAGACCAATTGCCTATAAAGAGTTATTTGTTAAGTGATCGTCTTGATGTTTCAGAATCCTATCTCAAGAAAACAATGCGAAAATTAGTTGTTGCAGGCATTGTTCAAGCAATTGCTAGCAAAGAGGGCGGCTTTCGATTAGCACGCCCAATTAGTCAAATAACGTTGTTAGATGTTTACGAAGCCATAGAGGGTGATAATAGTTTCATTCATTCAACGCAATTAGCTGATCGTATTTTTTTAAATCAAGAATCAAATGGTCGGTTTGAAGATGTTCAACAAGCGTTGGAAGTTGCAACTGATGATGTTTTATCTGTATTCAATGAGGCAGAACAAGATTTTAAACAACGATTAAAAAACTATACCATTTCAAAATTATTGCATCATATTAATGCTGATAAGTTTGATAAAATTGATTGGCGACATATGCCAGTTGAATAACGACCTGATGGTCGTTTTTTTGTTAAGAAAACATTTTTGATTAATGTAAGCGTTTTCTTTTTGTGTTACAATCTGTTTAAGAAGCGGCAAAATATCTAATATTTTTTAATTAAAATAAAAAGAGGTGTGATGATGGATTTAAATTATTTGGCTATTGATATTGGTGGTACAAATGTTAAATACGGCATTGTTAACCGTGCTGGACAATTAATTGAGAAACATAGCGAGCCAACACAGTCTGTTGATTTGGCATCATTTTTACAGCAATTAAAAGTAATTACTGCACAATATATTCATGATGTAAAAGGCATTGGCATTAGTGTTCCTGGTAAGGTTGATCACGCTGATGATACGATTTATGGTGGTGGTGCGTTACAATTTTTGGACAAAATCAATTTACCACAAATGCTTAAACTCTCTATTCCAGTAGCTGTAGAAAATGACGGGAAATCAGCAGCGTTATCTGAACTTTGGCTTGGTAACCTGAAAGGTGTTAAAAATGGTGCCGCTATTGTTTTAGGAACAGGTGTTGGTGGTGGTCTGATTTTGAATGGAGAATTATTTTCTGGTACACATTTTCAGGCAGGAGAATTGAGTTTTTTGTCTTATCACGTTGATTTACCATGGCAGAAAATGATTGGGACGCTGGGCAGTGCAGTCAACATGATTGAACGAATTGCAACAGAAATTAATTTGCCTGATAAACATAATGGTTTGCAAGTGTTTGAGGCAATTAATCGGCATGACGAGAAAGCCTGGCCATTATTTCAGGCATATGTAACTGAAATTGCTTTATTAATCCATAATGTACAATCTGTTGTAGATTTGCAACGTTATGTGATAGGTGGCGGTATCTCTGCTCAACCTATTGTAGCAACTGAGATTAAAAAAGCTTATCAGAAATTATTTGCACATAGACAAATAATTGCCAACACGTTGACACCGGCAGAAATCATGTCTAGCAAATTTAGTAATGATGCTAATCTATATGGTGCAATTTACCATTTGTTGTTAGTCATTAATGATGAAAAATAGGTGTTTTACAAGCAATGGTCAGCGATTTGTCGAGGGTGAACATTTTGTTCCAAATTAAAGGATGATTCATAGGGCATCCTTTTAATTTGATTTACAATATATGTCGTATACGATATAATTTAAACATAAAGCGCAAAACAAGGAGTCGACATGGCACAAGATGAACATCTATATGATGAACTATGCTTATCGGTTTATAACACAAATCGTTATTTTCACCGTTTGTATGGTCGTGTTTTGGAACAATATGATTTATCGTACCTACAATATATGAGTTTACTGATTATTCACCAACGTGGTGCGTTGAAAATGATGGATATTGGCGCAGATCTTGAATTGTCGAGTAACACGCTTACACCTGTTGTTGATAAATTAGTTCAAAAAAATTGGATTGTCAAAGTTAAGAGTACAAAAGATAAACGTGTCAAAGTATTAGCAATGGCCGATGATAAGCAACGTTTGTTTCAAAAAATTCTTGCCGAAGTCGATGAGATACGCAATGTTTTATTGCAGCGTAGCGGTCGTCCGTTGGCTGATGTACTTCAAGAAAATCAAGCACTCAATAGCGTTTTACAAAGTATGTTGATAGAAAAGGAAGAAAAATAGATGATATATGATGTGATTTTTATTGGTAGTGGTCACGCAGCTTGGCATGGTGCTCAGACATTAGCGCGTGCTGGCAAAAAAGTGGCATTGATTGAGGAAAACAAAGTTGCTGGAACATGTACGAATTTTGGTTGCAACGCTAAAATTTTGCTTGATGGGCCAGCTGAAATGATTCATCATTTGCACCACTATCATGGTATCGGAATTAACGATACGCCAGATGTTATCTGGCCAGAATTAATGGCATACAAGCACAGAGTGATTGATCCTTTATCAGATGGATTGGCAAAAATGCTTTCTGTTGATGGCATTGATATTATTGCCGGACATGCTAAATTTATAGATAAACATACTATCACAGTTGCTGGAGAAACTTATACAGCTGATCAATTCGTCATTGCAACTGGACAACGTCCAGCAAAATTACCAATTACTGGTACAGAATTGACACATGATAGTACTGATTTCTTAGATTTACCAAATATGCCAAAATCAATGGCCTTCATTGGCGCTGGTTACATTGCCATGGAATTTGCTTCAATAGCACATGCTGCTGGCAGTGATGTGACTGTGATTGAATATGGTGACCACACGTTAAACGGTTTTGATAATGACTATGCACAAGCAGTGGTTGCAGATATGACTGAAAAAGGTATTACATTTGCCTTTAATCATGCTGTTTCAGAAGTATCACAACTTGAAAACGGGCAATATCTTGTGGCAACAGTACAAGGTGACACATACCAAGTTGACTATGTGATGGACACCACTGGTCGTGTGCCTAATATTGATGATCTAGGCTTAGATGACATTCAGGTTGATTTTGATCGTCAAGGTGTTTTAGTAAATAACCATCTACAAACGAGTATTGCTAATATTTATGCGAGTGGTGATGTCATTTCAAAATCAATTGCGCGGTTAACACCAACAGCAACATTTGAGTCGCATTATATTGCCAGCGTCTTGTTGGGTGATCAGACACCAATTAATTATCCAGTTGTACCAACGATAGCTTTCACACTGCCACGTCTGGCTCAAGTTGGTGTCACGGCAGCTGAAGCTAAAAAACAATCAAACTTGACGGTTATTGAAATACCTTATGGCCAAATCATGCGTTTTCAAACACTAAATGATGTTCACGCAGCAATTAAAATCATTGTCAATCAAGAGAAGCAACTGGTGGGAGCAGCCTTAATAGGGGATTTTGCACCTGAAGTAATCAATGCATTGGTCCCAGTGATTAATCAGCATTATACGAGTGATGATATCAAATCTCAAATTTTTGCTTTCCCAACGCACACAGGAATTGTGTTGCCGATGATCGCAAATTATTTAGCTTAAAGGTGGAAAGAGCACATATGAGAGCAGCTATAATTAATCAATATGGCGACAGTAATGAATTAGAAGTTGTTGATATAGCAGTGCCGGTAATTAAGGCAGATGAAGTTTTAGTTGAAAATGTGGCGACTAGTATTAATCCAATTGATTATAAAGCTCGTCAAGGTCTATTACAGGCCAGGTTTCAATGGCAATTTCCTGTTGTTTTGGGGTGGGATGTTGCGGGTAAAATTGTTGCAGTTGGTGATGATGTCGATAATTTTCACGTGGGGGATGCAGTTTTTGCACGACCAGATATTGATCTTTTGGGTAAAAATGGATCGTATGCTGAATATACAGCTGTCAAAGCAGATAAGTTAGCACTTAAGCCTGAAAATATTAGTTTTGAAACCGCTGCAGCTGTGCCATTAGCTGGGTTGACGGCCCTACAGATGCTACGTCAACTGCAAGTTAAAGCTGGTCAAAAAGTGCTCATCCAAGCAGGTGCAGGGGGTGTTGGTATTTATGCCATTCAGTTGGCCAAAAAAATAGGGGCATATGTTGCTACAACAGCGAGCCAGCGTAATCGTGATTTTGTTGAGCGTTTAGGTGCTGATCAAGTCATTGATTATCACCTAAACAATATTGTTGATGTATTATCAGACTATGATGCTGTTTTTGATATGGTTGGTGATATTGATAATGGGATTGCTATTTTGAAACGCGGTGGTCATTTTGTGACAGTTTCGGCAAAGTTGACTGAGAAACAAAAACAGACAGCTGGCAAGACAGTCACAGAAGGTTGGCTTGATACAAATGGGAAAGATTTAGCTATATTGGCCGATGCTATGGCTGATGGGACATTAGATGTTGTGTTAGATTCAGTGTATCCACTGACGACACGCGGGATACGATCTGCGCATGAACGTAGCGAAACACACCATGCGCGTGGTAAAATTGTAGTTCAGGTTAAAGTAACCGAAAAAGAGGAGAAATAAATGTTTGCATATGGTATAACAGCTTTGGTAGCAATCGAAGCCATTGGAATTATGATTATTGAGATATTTGGTTCAACACCGCAACAAGCTAAAGCCTTTGAATTAGAAGAATCATTTGTTAAAATTCCGGAAACAAAGTCATTGTTGGGAAATCAGGGTATCTACAACGGATTGTTGGGTGCATTGATTTTTGCCACAATATTCTTGTTAAATGGTCCACAACAGATATTAATGTTGCAATTGGAGATGTTGTTTGTTTTGATTGCAGCGATTTACGGTAGCTTAACAGCCACACGCAAAATAATTCTTGTACAAGGATTGCCAGCAGCAATCGCGTTAGTTGCACTATATCTTCATTAAAATATAATCATAAAGTAGTAGCATAATCTATGCTACTACTTTTTTAATTGAAAATATTTAGATTGTGTCATTTTTATCACTATGTTATTACGAAATATATTTTTTATTTAAAACGTTTGACAATTAATGGTAGAATGTATGATAGCTGAATTTAAAAAATTCTAGTCAAATTGAATAAATATGGGGATATATTTAATGAAAGATCAAAAAACAATTACAAGAAAAAAATTGTATAAGTCTGGTAAAAGTTGGGTGGCCGCGGCTACAGCTTTGGCCGTTATGGGTGTAGCCAGTGCCACAACAGTAAGTGCTGATACAACCACAGTAAGTCAAACGGCACAAGTGACTCAAAAAGTAGCGAATGCTGATAAACAAGTGCCAGGGACGGTTATTGTTAGCGACAAAAAGGAACCGGTTCCTAATGGAAATGTATCAAAAG
>NZ_BPKY01000005.1 GCF_019656055.1 Leuconostoc miyukkimchii
CAGATGTAAAAGAAGCAACACCAGAAGCAGATGTAAAAGAAGCAACACCAGAAGCAGATGTAAAAGAAGCAACACCAGAAGCAGATGTAAAAGAAGCAACACCAAAAGCAGATGTAAAAGAAGCAACACCAAAAGCAGATGTAAAAGCTACAACACCAAATGCAGATGTAAAAGCTGCAACACCAAAAGTAGATGTGAATAACGATGCACCTCAAGAGATAACAGGTGGACAATACCAGTTTAGAGATGGGCATTATGTCTATCTTGATAAGGATGGTAAGTTAGTTACAGGATTGAAGAGTATTGATGGTAATATACAATATTTTGATCAAGACGGAACGCAAGTAAAAGGAGAATTTCGTACAGTACCAGGCAAAAACAAGCAATACTTTGATAAAAATACAGGTAATGCTTCAGTTTACCTAGATAAGTCAAATATTGCTATAACCGGCTATGATATAAATGGTAATCAAATTAAATCTAATTTCCTCATAGATACATCCGGTAATACATATTACTTTGATAAACAGGGTGTAATGCTAACTGGATTACAAACTATTGAAGATAAGCAGTATTACTTCGATGAACAAGGTTTAATGAAGAAAAGTTATGCAGGAACGTTTAACGGACAATTTATATACTTTGATTCAATAACTGGTGTGGGTAAAACAGCGGTTGAGTATCAATTTGAACAAGGAATAACGATTCAAAATGACAAGTTTACGCCACATAATGCCGCCAAAAGTTATGACACAAAAAGCTTCGATAATGTTGAAGGGTATTTAACTGCAGATACATGGTATCAACCGAAAGATATTTTAACGAATGGTACAACTTGGACTGCATCAACTGAAAATGATAAGCGACCATTGCTAATGACATGGTGGCCAGATAAACAGACACAAGCTGATTATTTGAATTATATGTCAAAAATTGGAGTGGTAACGGATGCAGCACAATATACCGCACAATCTGATCAAGGTACTATGAATGTAGCTGCTCAAGGTGTGCAGACCAAAATTGAAAAACGTATTACACAAAAAGCAAGTACACAATGGCTAAAAGATGCTATGCTAGTATTCATCAAAGACGAATATAACTGGAGTGGTAAATCCGAAAACATCGATTACGGAGGATTACAATTTCAGGGCGGATTCTTGAAATATAATAATAGTCCGCTAACTCCAGATACTAATTCATCGTTTCGCCTATTGAACCGAGTGTTATTCAATCGAGATGATCAAAGTGATGCTAAAGGATCGGAATTTTTATTGGCTAATGATGTTGATAATTCAAATCCTATTGTGCAAGCAGAACAATTGAATTGGTTACATTATTTGATGAATTTTGGTACTATTACCGCAGATGATCCAGATGCTAATTTTGATGGTATCCGTATTGATGCAGTGGACAATGTTGATGCTGATTTAATCGATATTGCAGGCGATTATTTTAAATCTGTCTATAAAGTTAATCAAAAAGATAAGGCTAATAAACATATCTCTATTTTGGAAGATTGGAGTGGTCTTGATCCTGATAAGTTAGATGATATTGGTAATCCACAACTATCTATGAACGTTAATGTGCAAAATTCATTACTAGATGTGTTAACTAAATCACCGGCGGTTCGAAAAAATATGGATACAATGATTGCTAATGTGTATGGTTCAGACAAAAAATCTACTAATAGTAATGCAACATTGAAACGTCTAGATAGAGATCAGAGTATTCCTAACTATAGCTTTATTCGTGCACACGATAGCGAAGTACAGACTATCTTAGGAAATATACTAACATCACGTGTTCATGCTGAATCAGGTAGCAAGTTTACTTCAGAACAATTAAAGGAAGCTTTGAAAATTTATTACGATGATCAAAATTCTCCGCAAAAAATATATACACATTACAATATGGCTAGTGCTTATGCTGCCTTGTTGACAAATAAAGACACGGTTCCACGTGTTTATTATGGGGATTTATACACTGATGGCGGTCAGTATATGGCTACCAAGACTCAAAACTTTTCTGCAATTACAGCATTATTAAAAGCACGTGTCAAATACGTTTCAGGAAATCAAACCATGTCTGTCGATTCAATTCATAAGGATGTATTGACGAGTGTTAGAGATGGTAATGGTCAACTCAATGAGGGCATTGGTGTTATTCTCAGTAATAATCCAACATTGGATATAGGTCATGATACTATTACATTATCTATGGGTGCAAACCATGCCAATCAAAAATATCGTGCGCTACTGTTAGCAACAGATAAAGGCATTGATGTTTATGATACTAATAATGAGCTTTCTGCTTTTAACCCGTCCCAAGCGCCTATTTTGGTGACTGATGATAAGGGAAATCTCAATGTAACAAGTGAATATATTAGAGGATACGGTCAAAATAATTCACTTGTATCGGGTTACTTGGCAGTTTGGGTGCCTGCTAATGCAAGTGATACACAGGATGCAAGAATTGCTTCACAAGAAGATACTAAATTAGTAAATAATCCATCTTCTGATGATACATTTCGTGTTAATTCTTCATTAGACACCAATGTTATCTATGAGGGATTTTCAAATTTCCAAGATAATCCAACAACAGAATCAGAAAGAACAAATGTTGTTATTAGTAAAAATTCAGGTTTATTTAGGTCGTGGGGTGTGACGAGCTTCCAAATGGCACCACAATATCGTTCAAGTCATGATGGAACATTTTTAGATGCTACAATTGATAATGGCTATGCCTTCACAGACCGATATGATGTTGGTTTCAATACACCGACAAAATATGGGACAGATGCTGACCTCCGTGCTGCTTTAAAAGCATTACATGCTGAAGGTATTCAAGCAATGGCTGATTGGGTACCAGACCAAATTTATAATTTATCTGGTCAACAGGTAGCATCTGTTACTCGAGTAGATGAAAAGGGTACTACCTGGCCTAATGCCCAAATTCAAAATATGCTGTATGTAGTTAACACTAGTGGTGGCGGAAAGTATCAAGCTAAGTATGGCGGAGAATTTTTAGGAACATTACAGCAAAGCTATCCTGAATTGTTCAATAAAAATCAAATTTCTACTGGTGTTCCTATGGATGCTAATACTAAAATTAAAGAATGGTCAGCAAAGTATTTTAATGGGACAAACGTGTTAGGACATGGTGCATTTTATGTCTTAAAAGATTGGGCAAGTAACCAATATTTCAATGTTGCTAAAACTGATGAATTATTCTTACCACTTCAACTGATGAATAAATTAGCACAAACTGGTTTTTCAAGAGATGACAAAGGTGTGAAATACTTCTCTACTAGCGGATATCAAGCAAAAGATACTTTTGTTCAGGATGGTGATGGTAATTGGTATTACTTTGACAAAGAGGGATACATGGTTCAGTCAGTTCAAGGGGAGAGTGGACTTGTCCAGGTTGGTGCAAAAAAATCAGATGGAACGTATGATTCCGTGGGTGGTAAATATTACTACTTTATGCCAAATGGTATTGAGCTGAGGAATAGTTTTGTAAAAGATATTAATGGTAGCACTTACTACTTTAACAGTATGGGTGAAAGATTATCAGATCAGTATGTATTTGATGCTAATGGTAATGCGTATCATTTGAATACTGATAGTACAATGTCTATAGGATTGCTGTCGGTAGGTGATCAGACGCAGTATTTTGGTAAGAATGGCATTCAACTGAAGGATTCTTATGCTTATGATAAGAAAGAAGATCAATGGTACCAATTTGCCGCTGACTCTGGTAATGGGAAAGAGATAGAACGTCCAAATAATGTTGATACAGTTGGGTATGTTGTTATTGATACTGACTCAACTATTGGTATTAGCACAGATTATACTGCTTATATTACAAGTTCTGTACGTAATGACGGCCTTTTTGTAAATGCACCTTATCAATTTAAGGATTCCAAATTATTTGATATGTCTAACAAATATAACGGATATCAAGTGCAGGTACGTCAACAATATACAGATAGTAAGGGTAGAAACTGGAATATGGTCGTATTAAACGGTCAGAATGTCTGGGTGGACAGTCTAGCATTGACAAGGATGCCATTCAAGTCGATGAACCAAATAAGTTTTATGCGTTATAATAACCGTAATGATGGTTTATTCTTAAATGCACCTTACCGTAAGACAGGTGCACAATTGTCAGGTATGACAAACCAATATAAGGGACAACTGGTGACAATTGTAGGAGTAGCTAATATTTCTGGTAATGATTGGAATTTGATTAGCCTCAATGGTGTACAATATTGGGTAGATAGCCAAGCATTGGGGACAAACTTTACTCGAAATATAACTCAGAAGGTATTTGTTAATAGTGCTACGCGTAATGATGGTTTATTCCTAAATGCGCCATACCTTCAAGCAGGCGCTAAACTGGTTGGTATGACGAAAAGTTATAATAATCAAATTGTGACCATTAGCCAACAATACTTTGATAAGCAAGGGAAAGTTTGGAGTCAAGTGGTGCTTGGCGGTCAAACAGTCTGGGTGGATAATCAAGGATTGTCGCAGATGCAGACTAAAAATATTGATCAACAAAGATACATTAATAGTAACAATCGTGAAGACGGTTTGTTCGTGAACGCCCCATATCGAGGTACTGGTTCACAGTTGATAGGGATGACAACATCATATAACGGTCAACATGTTAAGGTAACAAAGCAAGGGCAAGATGCCTATGGTGCCAATTGGCGATTGGTGCAATTGAACAACCAAGCGATATGGGTAGATGCTAAGGCATTAACAACGACATTCTCACAACGAATATCAGACAAGTTATACATTAACAGTACACAACGTGTGGATGGTTTGTGGGCCAACGCCCCGTATACAGTTAAGAATACGAAGTGGGTTGGTGACACAAAGTCTTACAATGGTAAATATGTCCAAATATCGGAAGCCTATTCAAATGAGTTAGGTAATACCTATTACTTGACGAACTTGAATAGCAAAAAGTTATGGATTGATAAGCGGGCTTTTACGGACACAGTTGATCAAGCAGTTGCCTTGAATGCAACTATTAAAGTACGCAAGCAAGTAGATGGCATGTTTAGTGTGGCTCCATATGGTGAGTCGGGTGCCAAATTTGTTGATTACGTGACACCGTATAATGGACAAAAGGTTCAGGTAACCAAAACACACGGTGATGTTCAAGGTGCAACGTGGTATTTGGCAACGATTGATGGCAATCAAGTATGGATAGATCAACGATCATTTTTACCGATTGTGACAAAAACCGTAGCGTATTCAGCAACGATTGCATCACGAACAAATCAAGATGGCCTATTTAAGCAGGCACCCTATGGCGAATCAAATGCTAAGTTGAGTGGTTATGCAAGTGACTATCAAGGGAAGAAAGTGACAGCGATAGAAGAGTACACGAACCCGAAAGGAATCACGTGGGTTTTAGTTAGGTTAGATGACCAGCAAGTTTGGATAGATAAGCGCGCATTGCGAATATAGATAGAGCAATTAAAAGGGTTAAGATTATCAGAGATGATAAGTCTAGCCCTTTTTAATGTTGAAGTTATGTAATGTTGTGATATAATCGATTTATTTATATTACCAATGAGGGGTATGTCGTAATGATTTGTAGGTTGCATAGTTATGAAATTTGATTTACTGGAAACAAATAATGAGCAACGAACTTGGAAAAATTCACAAAACATGGTGTTAGCGGTATCAACCATTGTATTAGGAATTGTTGTCGGCTTGAGTTCACTGCTTTTAGCACTTTTCTTGGATTTAATTGAACATTTATTTCTACATTATAAAGAAACAGCATTGTTACCAGCCCCAACAGCAACTGCACCAATGGTAAGATTGGTTTCTGTTGTCTTAGGTGGTATTATTGCTGCAATCATTTGGTGGTTTTTACGTACTAAAACAAAATCAACGGTCAGTATTAAAAAAGCGATGTCAGGTGAACGCATGCCATTTTGGCAGACAATTGCTCATGTCATGACACAAATATTTTATGTTGGTGCTGGTGGATCGGTTGGCCGTGAGTTAGCACCGCGAGAATTAGGTGTGCTTTGGTCTCAAAAGTGGCAAAATTTGTTAAATAAATACCATATACCAAAGTTATCCGAAGACGATCAACGTCTGTTATTAACAGCCGCTGCGGGCGCAGGGTTTGCTGGTATCTATATTGCACCCATTACAGGAATGCTTTTTTCAGTGGAGATGTTGTACAAAAAGGTCACATTACGCACAGTTAGTGTTAGTTTGACAATGGCTACAATTGCGATGATTATTGGTTCTTTAGTCAAGGGATTCAAGCCATATTACATACTTAGTGACGTCAAATTTACGGTTATTAGTATTGTCTTTGTATTGATAATTGCACCATTAAGCGGTTTAGCGGGTGGTTGGTTCAGACGATTCTTTCAATGGGCTGAAAAAAATCAAACTAAAAATAAGCATATTCTATGGCAATTACCAGTTGTTGCGCTAATGACAGGTACAATATCATTTTTTTTCCCTGAGATAATGGGAAACGGTCGCGCATTGGCACAATTAGCTATAGACAGTAACCACTTACCAATGTTGAGTGTGTTAATCAGTGGCGCCATACTCAAGACGATAATAACTGTCCTGACTATTCGATCTGGTGCTTCCGGTGGGACACTAGCCCCATCAATTGCAATTGGTGGGGCTTTGGGGGCAACGCTAGGACTAATAGTAAGTATCTGGGTTCCAAGTTTTTCAATTAGTCAAGGTGCTGTTTTGGGTGCTGGAACCTTATTAGCTGCCTCCCAGCAAGCACCGTTTATGGCAATGTTCATGCTAATTGAAATTATTCATTTAAACTATTCAGCTTTGTTACCGATGGCACTTGGTATTCTTATTGCCAGTGTTGTCTCACGACGTGTCCTAGCGAAGTAAACAAAATGCAACGACCTGATACTTTAGTTCTAGGTGTTGTTACACCTGAACTTTTGGGAATTTATTGCACAATATTGGTGGCTAATATTTCCAGTTGGTGGATTTTTAATGGCATTTTTAAATATCTAGAGATAAAAAAACACGATCTGAAAAGGTCGTGTTTTTTACAAATTAGCTTCCAATGTAATGGTATTACCTTCGGAATCTTTAATTTTAAGTGCCACTTTGTTACCAAAACGTTTTTCAGGTTCGTTGAGTAACGATACAAAGTTATTACGCAAATGTTTCTGTAAATCTTCTTGATGATCTCGCACCAGCAACTCCAACTGGTCGGTAGGTTTTCCAGACACAAAGTTAATATCTTCGCCATCTAGCATTAGATGTCGTCCACTTTTGTGACCAGATTGAGGCAGATCAAAGACGTCACGCCAAAAGCGATAGGCGCGGTTGATATCTGTAGCCGGAATTGTTTTAATGTTGAGCTTACGTGGTTTCATAATATTTTATTTTGTCTTTCTATCAGAAGCAGTGTTGTTGTTAACAGATTTTTTAACATTGGTTTTCTGCCCAGTTAACTCATAGTGTTGATCTTTTAGTACTTTCTATGATAGATAGTATACGACAAAACCGTAATTCAATCAAACTCCAAGTTGAATTTATGAGTTGTCTGTGTCGAAAGCACAATGTCAGTTTGTGCTAAAAACCGTTTAACATTTAAATAATTTTTTAAAATCTAATTTAAAAATAAACTTTGGAAATAAAATGATAAATAAATGTCTTTATTATTAAAATAAACATATATAAATGACATAAAAGCGTTGACAAATTAAATTTGATAGGGTAAATTGTATTCAACGAAGAAAAGATGAGTAATGTTGTAGCGTTAAATAGAGAGTTTACGATTGGTGAAAGTAAACAACGTAAAGACATGAACAATGGTCTTGGAGTTAAAGGTGTTATGAGTGTTCGATCATTTAATGGCGGCATAAATAATACCCGGGAGAGCCCGATATCGCGAAACTGATTCTTAGCAATGTTGATGATCAGTATGAGGTGTGTTTAATTAGCACACGAATATCAGGTGGTAACGCGATAAGTCGTCCTGTAATCTAATTTTTTAGATTACAGGATTTTTTTGTTTGAAAAAATTTAGAAGTAATCATTTTATGAGCTGATGCTGATGCACAGTAGAATTTGAAGAGAGATAAGATGCAAAAAATAACACCTAGGCGATTTTTTGAAATCACACGTGCGCTAAGTAAATTATTAGGTTGTGGATTGGTGCAGACACGAATGTCATTTGATTAATATGCACAGCACACGAAGTCGGAAACATAGTTGAGGGATGGTTTGTCTTTCATACATACAAGAACAATTTTTTAGATATTTTAAATGGATATACTAAGAAATGCAATACATAGTAAATGGGGTCTATTATGCACAAAACAAGAAATATTATTATCACAGGAGTTGCCATCTTAGTAATTATCGTGGTGGCATTTTTCTCATTTCATTCTACCAAAGTGTCTAAAAATGTCACACAACAAACAATCAGGTTAGGTAGCTCACCAGGTCCATATAGTGATCTATTTATTAAGGGAATTAAGCCGATTTTGGAAAAACAAGGTTACAAGGTGACTAATAAGTCATTTGCTAATCTGTTAAATGCAGATATAGCACTTAGTGAAAATCAAATAGACCTGAATGTTGACCAACACACGGCGTATTTAAATAATTTTAATAAAGAAAAGAAAACTAATTTAACTGCACTCACAACAATACCTACAGTACCAACAGGTATCTATCCAGCAAATAAAAAATCACTCAATGATGTCAGTACCGGCGACAGTATTGCTATTCCAAATGATCCAGCCAATGCGGCAAGAGCATATAACTTATTAGTCAAAGCAGGTTGGATTACTTTGAAAAAAGGGACTACTTTGGTCAACGCAACGACTAAAGACATTTCCGATAATAAATACAACCTAAAAATTTCAGAATTGGATTCTTCAACGATACCACGCACGATTAAAGAATTTGATTATGTCATTTTACCTGGTTCAGTGGCTTACAGTGCTAAAATTTCGACTAAAACGATATTATTAGCCGAAAATATTCGAAATGAATATCAGCTAGTTGCAACGACAAATAAACAAAACGTCAATAAAAAATGGGCAAAAGCTGTTAAAAAAGCATATCAATCTAAGGAATTTAAAAAATACTTGGAAGCGCACAATAAAGATAATTACTGGGTTACAGATGAACATCAATAAAGATATGAAATTTTAGGAGAAAATTATATGACGTTGATAAATTGGGATCATACAATGATTAACGTACCAAATTTGAAGGAAAGTATTGATTTTTTTGCAGATGAAGGCATTATTTATAAATTGGGTGGACGTCACGAAAATTGGGGAACAGCTAATGCGTTAGGTTATTTTGGCATTAACTATATAGAATTAATCAATGTTTTTGAGCAACAGAAAGCAGGTTTGGTTAGTCGTGCTAGTTCAGCAGCTGTTTATGATGTTGTACAGGACTTTAATCAACATAAAAAAAGATTCAACACAGTTGCAATTCGGACGGATGATTTAGAAAGCATTAGACAACGTTTAAAGTTATTAGGCATTGCAGCGGGTCCTATTTTAGAAGGTAAGCGACTTAATGAGAAAAATCAGTTAATTACTTGGCGTATATTTTTTATTGATGATGATATTGATGGTTTGCCATATCCGTTCTTTATTGATTGGGAAAATTCAGATGCAGATCGAGAGCGTCAGTTAGTAGCACAAGGATTAATACAACAACATCCTGCAGGTGATTTAAATGTTGTCAAAGCCGTTTTTGAAGTGAGTAATCCGGTACAAGTCTCGCAACAATGGGCCAAGATAATTAATAGTACGGTCATAGACGATCATGGTAAATTTATTGTTCCTATTGGAGAAAAGGCTTTTGAGTTTATAGCGGGCACCGCCAATCATCTCACCACGCTACATTTCAGTGGGGCACATGCTTCAAAGCGTCAGAGAACCATTAGTTTTGGAGAAGCGCAATTTATTTTTGATTAGATGGTAGTGTGAGTAATATTGGTTTATTCAAAACTAATGGGTCATGTATATATTACGATAATTTAAGAAACAAGAGAGGGACTTTTAACATGACAGAGCTATCCAAAAACGAATTAGAAAAGAAATTAGTTGCATATCGACACTATTTTCATCAGTATCCGGAACTAGCTGATAATGAAGTGCAAACAACAGCTAAAATCACAGAAATTTTGAAAAGTTGGGATATAAAAATTTTACCAACGAATTTAAAAACTGGTGTTTTTGCAGAAATTGGCATTCAAGAAGGACCAGTTGTGGGGTTAAGAGCAGACATTGATGCATTACCGATTCAAGAAAATTCAGGCGTTGATTTTAGTTCTAAGGTGCCCGGTGTCATGCATGCTTGTGGACATGACACGCATATAGCAGCGTTATTAGGGGCTGCCTATTTATTAAAACAACAAGAGGCACGATTAACAGGTAAGGTGAAACTTATTTTTCAATTATCAGAGGAGGATAAAGAAGGTGCGCTACAAGTTATTGAAGATGGACAGATTGCAGATGTAGATGCAATTCTAGGTTTTCACAACATACCGCATCATGCCACGGGTGAGTTTGGTATTCGGGCTGGTGTTGTAAACGGGGCAATTGACAAATTCAAGGTTGTCTTGCGTGGTGTGGGGACGCATGCTTCTAAACCAGAAAAAGGATACGATCCGATTGTTGCCTTAGGTGCTGAAATTAATGCATTACAGTCAATCGTCAGCCGGAATTTGAATGCCTTTGAGGCAGGTGTTCTTAGTATTACTCACGTCAATGCAGGGAACACATGGAATATTTTGCCCGAGGAGGCATTTTTTGAAGGAACAGTTCGAACCGCAAGTCCAGCATTAAGAGAAACAATCAAAACACGTTTTTTCGATATTGTAAACTATACTGCAAAAGCTCATCAAGTCACTGCAGATATTGACTGGTACGAGGGTGACCCATCTGTCAATAATGATGCGGACTTAGTAGCTATTGTAAAAGACGAAACGCGTAAATTTGCATCCGTTTATGAGCAAAATCCGTCTTTAGGTAGTGATGATTTTGCATGCTATCAAGTGAAAATACCTGGTGTGTATGTCAATATTGGAAATGGTGAAACCGTTGATTTGCATAATCCCCGTTTCAAGGCTGATGATGGTGTCGTTATTGCGGGTAGTGAGTTTTTTGAAAAAAATGCAATTCGTATCTTAAAAGAACTGAAACTTCATCCAGCTAATATTTCACAATGACATATGAAGTAATAAAGCAGGTGTGACATTATAAAAAACTAATTTTTGGAGGGTATTAAAATGGTCGATTTCAACACAGAATTAATTCATGGCGCAGAGGTTAATGACAATAACACAGGTGCTGTCAATCCACCGATATATAATTCGTCAACATTTGCATTTGATGATGTGACCGTACCAATAAAATGGGACTATGCTAGGTCCGGTAATCCAACGCGAGAAGCATTGGAAGAACTCATAAAAAAATTGGAGAGTGGTTATAAGGGTTTTGGATTTTCTTCAGGACTTTCTGCGATACATGGCGTTTTATCTATATTTGAGCCAGGGGATCATTTGGTAGTTGGTGATACCGTTTATGGTGGTACTTTTTCACAATTAAACGACTATTTTAAGCGTTGGGGGTTAGAAATAACAGCAGTTAATACGCAGAACTTGAATGAAGTGAAGCAGGCAATTAAAGAAAACACGAAAGCAATTTATTTTGAAACATTTTCAAACCCATTATTGCGAGTGACAGATGTTGCAGCAATTAGTCAGATTGCCAAAGAGAATCACATTTTAGAAATAGTTGATAACACTTTGTTAACGCCATATTTGCAACAACCATTGAAGTTGGGCGCAGATATTGTTATTCATTCTGCTACAAAATATTTAGGCGGACATTCTGATTTAATTGCTGGTTTAGTTGTGGTAAATAATGAACAATTAGCAAAGAAAATTTACTTTTCTCAGAATCGATTGGGAGGAACATTGTCTCCTGAAACTTCAAATTTGGTACGCCGAGGCATTCAAACACTAGCTGTTCGTCTTGACAGGCAAATTGAAAATACGAATAAAATCATTGCATATCTAAAAGAAAATGACCTAGTCGCAAAGATTAATTATCCGAGTGTCAATAAAGATTCCAAAGATTACGAAATTGCTTTACGTACAACTAATGGGTTCGGCGCGGTATTATCTTTTGAAATTAAAGCAGGCTACGATGCGATTAAATTAGTTAATAGCCTTAAATTATTTAAAATCGCAGTGAGCTTAGGGGCAGTAGAAAGTCTTGTGGAGTTACCTGCGACAATGACACATTTTGAAATACCAAGAAACCAACGATTGAAAATTGGTATAAAAGATGAGTTGATTCGTATTGCGGTTGGACTAGAATCAGCAGATGACTTAATAAATGATTTAAAACAAGCATTTGTTAAAATACAAAAATAAAGGAATTTATAATGAAAAAGAAGTGGATTTATGGGCTCGTAATTGTAGTAATTTTTCTAATTGGTGGTGGTTATCTATTACATAATAATAGTACGACGGTAAAGTCAGATAATGGTGATAAAGCATCGCTTGTAAAAAATGGCACATTAACGATTGGATTAGAAGGAACCTATGCACCATTTTCATATCGACAAGATGGTAAACTAAAGGGATTTGAAGTCGATCTTGCTAAAAAAGTAGCTGAAAAATCAGGTTTGAAGGCTAAATTTATACCAACAACTTGGGATGGCTTGATTGCCGGTGTAGGGGCTAACAAATTCGATGTGGTGTTTAACGATGTTGCTATCACGCCAGAACGTCAGGCAAAATACTTGTTTGCAACACCATACCTCTATTCAAGAGAAGTATTGGTTGTGAGGAAGGATAATAAAGAATTAAAGAACTACAAGGATGTTAAAGGACATACGTTGGCAGAAGGTGTTGGATCAAATAACGAGACAATCGCTAAAAAATTTGGGGCAAAAACGATTGCATCGAGTGAGTTTACTAACACGGTTAGTTTGATCAAACAAGGACGAGCAGAAGGTGCTTTCAATGATGAAGGTGCGTTTGCAACTTATATTAAAGACAATCCTGCTGATGCCAAAGTGCTAAAAGCGATTAAAGTACCTACTTCAGCAAGTCCAGCAGCAAAAATTGCGCCTATTTTGAATAAGAAAAATAAAGGTCTTCAAAAACAACTTAATCGTGCAATCACAAAATTAATTGATGATGGGACTATCAAAAGGTTATCTGTTCAGTACTTTGGTTCTGACTTAACGCAAAAATGATGAAGGAGAACGCATTGTGTGGAAAATAATCATTGATGTAACACCGCAGATATTGCTAGCTGGACTTCAGTATACCGTAACATTATCAATACTATCTTTTATATTTGGTTTAATTATTGCGACAGTAGTTGCACTTTTTCGTCGCGAAAAACCAAAACAACATAATCAAATCGCCTACATTGTGTGGCTTATTTTGGATACATTTTTACGATTTTATGTTTGGCTATTTCGTTCTACGCCTTTACTTGTACAGTTATTTATTATCTTTTATGGGTTGCCTAGTATAGGTTTGCAAATTGGTGCTTTTCCAGCTGCGGTTATCACATTTAGTTTAAACGTAGGGGCATATGCTTCTGAAACAGTTCGAGCTGCTTTGGATTCTGTACCACAAGCACAGTGGGAAGCAGCTGCGACTTTGGGATTGTCGAGAAGACAGACAATATTTGAAATTATATTCCCCCAAGCTATACGTATTGCATTACCACCATTATCAAACGAATTTATTGGTTTAGTAAAAGACACATCTTTAGCATCAACCATCACAATAGTTGAAATGTTTGCAATTACACAACAAATTACGGCTAAAAATTATCAACCGCTATTAATGTATTCAATTGTTGCTGTTATTTACGCCTTCTTTTCAACAATTTTGGTATTTCTTCAAAAATATTTAGAAAAAAGAACCTCTCGTTATCTAAAAGCTTCGTCTTTATTAGGAGAAAACAATGATTAACGTCGATCACTTGAATAAGTCATATGGAAAACATACTATATTATCAGACATTTCATTAACCATTAATGACAATCAAACAACAGTTATTTTGGGCTCTTCAGGTGCAGGGAAATCCACATTATTGCGCTCGTTTGATTTATTAGACATACCAGATTCAGGCACATTAACTATTGCTTCTGAATCTATTGAATTTAGAGATGGTTACACGAATGAACAATTACAAAAAATTCGAGCACAGACATCCATAGTGTTTCAATCCTGGAACTTATTTCCGCATTTAACGGTTTTAGGAAATGTGATTAAAGGTCCTATATCAGTGTTGAAAAAATCACAATCAGAAGCTAATCGAGATGCTAGAGCGCTACTGAAACAAGTGGGATTAGAAAATTATGAAAATTATTATCCGGTGCAACTATCCGGAGGGCAACAACAACGTGTCGCTATAGCAAGGGCATTAGCAATGGAACCTAAATTTATACTACTAGATGAGCCAACATCTGCCTTAGATCCCCAGTCAGAGGCCAATGTTTTGAATGTGTTGTCGAAATTATCACGTCAAGGACAGGCATTAGTTATTGTGACACATAATATGGCGTTTGCACGCGCAATTGCAGATGAAATTGTGTTTTTAGAAGCAGGAAAAGTTTCGTTTTCAGGCAGTCCATCTGCATTTTTCACTTCTAAAAATGAACGAATTGAAAGATTTTTGAATAAACAAACAGCGCTGCCATTATTGGAAGATTGATTATTGTGAAGGTCGGTACTAGATAAACATTCATAAATAACGAAAATATAACTTATTTTATTTATATATGAAAATGATAAAAATATTTTATTATAATTAAAAATAATATATAAAAATGGCAAAAACATGTTGACAAATTAAAACTGATAAGGTAAATTATATTCAACGAAGAAAAGATGAGTAATGTTGTAGCGTTAAGTAGAGAGTTTACGATTGGTGAAAGTAAACAACGTAAAGACATGAACAATGGTCTTGGAGTTAAAGGTGTTATGAGTGTTCGATCATTTAATGGCGGCATAAATAATACCCGGGAGAGCCCGATATCGCGAAACTGATTCTTAGCAATGTTGATGATCAGTATGAGGTGTGTTTAATTAGCACACGAATATCAGGTGGTAACGCGACAAGTCGTCCTGTAATCTAATTTTTTAGATTACAGGATTTTTTTGTTTAAAAAAATTTAGAAGTAACCATTTTATGAGCTGATGTTGATGCACAGTAAAATTTGAAGAGAGATAAGATGCAAAAAATAACACCTAGGCGATTTTTTGAAATCACACGTGCGCTAAGTAAATTATTAGGTTGTGGATTGGTGCAGACACGAATGTCGTTTGATAATCATAATTAAGCATAATTTTGGTAATTTAGATAAGAGAAGGATACATTTATATGCAATTCAGCGAACCAAGATTTCGATAGTATCTTGGTAAAATTGTTTTCCGAAAGTTTAGGTCATTTTAAAAGGATAAAGTATGAAAAATAAAACGTATAAAGTATTAAAGTGGTTCAGTAGATGGATAGATTTAAAGGCTGTTCCTGCGTTTGTTGATTCTGAATTTGAAACAGTATTACCATTTGATAGGAACCGATCTTAACATAATAGAGATTAATTAAAAATTTGAATTATTAATCTGTATATAGAAAATTTGAGGAGAATAAATATGAGTGATCAAATATTGCAAAAAGAATTAGAAAACATTGAGGTAACAGATACACTGCAAGCGTGTCCAATTGATTTTTCGCAATCAAAAGTTGCTAATCCGCGAGCACATCAGAAGCAAAAAGAATATGATAATGGCCATGATAAATCTAATTTTAATGAACGAGAAAAATTTGCAGCTTATCAAGGACCGCAGTTTAAAGCTCGTTTTACAGATGGGACATTACCTGTCGAGAAAGACCGTTATCGATTAATTTGGTCGCGCCATTGTCCATGGGCCAATCGTATTTCTATTGGAATTGACTTATTGGGGTTAGATAAAGTGATTTCTAATGGGATTGTTGATCCTTTAAGACCAGCTGGTGTTGTTGGGGATTGGTTCTTTACGTTAGATGAAAACAATGTTGATCCAATATTGGGAATTCATTCACTTGGAGAAGCTTACAGATTGGCAGATCCGACATATGATAAAAGAACTACAGTACCGGCACTTGTTGATATCCAAACAGGTAAGGTTGTTAACAACGATTATAACAACTTGGTTAAAGAATTTGTTTTATCATGGCAAGAGTACATACCAGAAGGTGCTCCGGATTTATACCCGGAGAGCTTACGTCCAGATATCGATGCGTTGAGTGATATCATTTTGATGGATATTAACTATGCTGTCAACGAAGCAGGTCATGGGCGTTCCCAAGCAGATTATAAAAAATGGTACGACAAAGTATTTAATCGATTAGATTGGCTAGAGGAACGTTTAGGCAATCAACGTTACTTATTCGGTGACCAAATAACGTTAGTAGATATTAATTTATATGTTACATTAGCACGATTTGATTTAGTATTTTATCAAAAGTATTTTGTTAATAAAAAGCGTTTGGTTGATTATCCAAACTTGTGGAATTATGCTAAGGATTTATATGCTATTCCTGCGTTTGGCGATAATACTAATTTTGACTCAATGCGTCAGCGTTTTTATGAGGTTGACCATACACCACAAGAAGATCTACCTCGAATTATTCCATTGGGCCCAGATGATAGTATTTGGAAGGAAACAAATGACAGAGCAGAAAGATTTGGTTAATAATACGCAAAGGTTAGCTCAGTTAGTTGTGAACTCTGAGTTCACATATCAATCTGATGAACTTAGTGTTGCTAAAAAATGTTTTGTTGATTATTTAGCAAGTGTTTATGTTTCTAGAAGCGAACCAGCAGTGAAACGTTTATTTAATACATTGAAGGGGGCGGGACCAGCTGTACTTTTTGGTCAAAACAGTACAGCTAGTATAGAACATGCTGCATTATTTAATGGATTTTCTGCACACTATAAGGATTTTGATGATGTTCAAGCAAATTTTCGTGGTCATCCGAGTGTCGTGATTTATTCAGCTTTGTTAGCTCTGTCCGATGGAACTGAAAGTACGAGTAGATTTTTTGAGGCCTATATTGTGGGTGTGGAAATTGCCGGTCAAATTGGCTTTCAAGTTAATCCAACACATAAATTATCTGGGTATCACACAACTGCAACTCTTGGTACGATTGCTGCAGCTGCTAGCCTTGCTTACTTTAAAAACTTTTCCTTAAATCAAACTATCAACATTTTATCCTTTGCTGCTACACAGGCGGCAGGCCTGTCAATAGAAGCGGGTACAGATACTAAGCCAATACATGCTGGATTAGCTGCACAGCGCGCAGTACAATCTTATCAATTTGTGTGTAGTCAGCTTACAACTAATCAAGATGTGTTTAACAATCAAACAGGTTGGATAAAAACAGTTGTAAGACAGGAGTTAAATTTAGGTTTGATTGAGTCAACGTGGTTGAATCCGGCTCAGATTACCACTCCTGGCATTTGGTTTAAACAACATCAATTTTGTTCGGCTGCCATGTCGGGATATGATGCGGTAAAGAAAGGATATTTACAAGGTATTAATATAGAGAATATCCATCAAGTTATTTTTCATTTTAAGCCTGATGGGGATAAAGTACTGCGATATAAACAACCGTTGAATGGCCAAGAAGGAAAGTTTTCAATTGAGTATATTGCATGGCAAATTTTAACTCTTGGAGATGTGAATGATGAACTTTTTGATAACAATGTAAAAACAAAACATTTTCAAGAATTAAGCTATCTGTTTAAAAGGGTTAATGATTTAAAGAACGTATCTGTTGATCAAAGAGAAATACTTGTTGAGTTCATACTAAAGGACAAATCTGTTAAAAAAATATACATTGATTGGCCCAAGGGATCACCACAACAACCGCTAACTCTCTATGACATATATTCGAAATTATCAAAAGTATTGGTCATGGACGATAGTAAGTTATTTAACATCCTGACATCAGGATTAGAATCGAAATCAGTAGTAGGATTGTTCAATATGATTGGGGAATTTTAAGGTGTTTACATTGGAGGAATTTGTTATTATTAATCGGCTCATTAAAAAAAATGAAATAAAAGAGTTACAGATTTTATTACATGAAGCGTACAAGAATGACACAAAAGTGGGTATTAACTTTCAAGCGGCAAGTGTTTCACTACAACAGATTGATGAACATATAGAGAACACAGCAACATTTGTGACTGAAATAGACCATAATATTGTGGCAACGGTTTCTGTCAGATTACCTTGGTCAGACAATCCAGGACCCTATCCTGTGCCTCACCTTGGTTGGATTGCTACACATAGCCAATTTTCAAAGCAAGGATATGCAACACAGCTGATTGATTGGGTTGAAAGGGAATACATTCAAAAACAATTAAAATCACCATTGGTAAGTTTGGGTACTGCAGTCGAGCATCCTTGGCTAAAAAAATTTTATAATTCAATTGGTTATCAATCTGTTGAAGAGGTACAAAAAACTTCAGATCATTTGACGGTGTATATGGTAAAGCCTTTGAATAAAAAATTTGACCATATGCAGTCTGAAAAATTGAAGAAATATTTAAATAGAAATAGCATAAAATTAAGTTATTAGTGAGTAGGTAAAATATGAATTTTGATTGGCATTACTTTGTAAACGCATTTCCAGAGCTTGTAAAATATATTCCAATGACGCTTTTGTTAGCAATCCTGTCGATGCTATTAGCAATTGTACTGGGCGGCATAATCACACTATTACATTTTTCACATTATAAGGTTATTCATTGGTTTGCCTCAATCTATGTATCTTTTTTCCGAGGAATGCCTGCTTTGGTGCAGTTATTTCTAATATATTATGGCTTGCCACAGATTTTCCCAATATTTAAAGGATTACCTGCTATTATTGCTACAATTATTGGGTTAGGGTTCAAACAATCTGCATACCTATCGGAAGTATTTAGGGCAGCGGTAAATTCTGTTGATAGAGGGCAAATAGAAGCTGGACAATCACTTAATATTAAAAGCTATAAAATTTTTCGATATGTGATTCTACCACAAGCATTCATTAATGCATTACCTGCTACAGGAAATACTTTTGTTGGCTTATTAAAAGAAACATCATTGGCTTTTACTTTGGGCATAACCGAAGTTTTTGCAGAAGGAAAGATGTTGGCAGGCGATTCATTTAAATATTTTGAAACATATTTAGCTGTTGGTCTCACATACTGGGCGTTAATTATTCTTTATTCATGGGCACAGTCTGGGGTAGAGAAAGTACTTAACACGCCATATAGTTAGAAAGGATAGAGATTATGTCTTTGATTGAGGTAAAAGATTTATCTGTAGAGATTAAACAAAAGAAAATATTGCAGGAAATTAATTTTTCAGTTGAGAAAGGCGAAGTGACGGTTTTGGTTGGACCAAGTGGTTCAGGAAAAACAACGCTCTTGCGTACACTAAATTTGTTACAAAAACCCTCTCAAGGTATTATAAAAATTGGTGAAACTTCTGTTGATGTTAGCAAAATCAATAAAAAATCAACTAGATCTCTGCGATCGGAATCAACAATGGTATTTCAACAGTTTAATTTATTTAAAAATATGACTGTTATTGAGAATGTGATGGCGCCACTGTTGTTAAACAAATTAGCTAAATGGGATGAAGCTCATGATATTGCTAAGTCAGTTTTATTGGAAGTGGGATTGGCAGAGTTTCAAGATAAGTATCCAAGCTCACTTTCCGGTGGGCAACAGCAGCGCGTTTCTATAGCTCGAGCAATCGCAGTAAAACCGTCAGTTGTTTTGTTAGATGAACCAACTTCAGCATTGGATCCCGAGTTGGTGGGCAGTGTTTTAAAAACAATACTGGCATTGGCTAAGCAGCATATAACTATGGTTATTGTGACACATGAAATGGAGTTTGCCCGATTGATTGGGAATCAAATTATTTTCTTGGAAAATGGGAAAATTGTTCATAAGGGTTCACCTGACAAAATTTTGTCAAGTGATGGTCCCAAAAGAGTTAGTGATTTTATGAACTCTGTTTCAACAAATAATTATTTATAAGATGCATGGAATAAAACGAAAAGAGAAGAGAATATGAAAAAAAAGAACCCAATAATTAGTTTAATCGTTGTCGTAGCCTTAGTTGTTATAGCTATTATTAGTACTTTAGTTTACCAAAATAACAACCACAAGAGCAAAGCACAGGCACAAGCCAATGCTAAACAAAAAGTACTTAAAATTGGCGCTACTGGAACAAGCTTTCCAACAGCATACAAATCCAAAGGAAAACTAATTGGTTTTGATGTTGACGTCATTAATGCTGCAGCTAAAAAAGCAGGATATAAAGTACAGTGGGTCACCGGTGAATTTGATGGTTTATTAGGTCAATTAGATAATAACAAGATTGATACTGTAGCCAACGACGTTGCCATTACACCAGAAAGAAAAGTTAAATATAATTTTAGTGATATCTACAATAAAGAAGAAACAACAGTAGCCGTTAATAAAGATTCTAACTATAATACATTAAATGATTTAGCAGGTAAGACAATTGCTGGAGCATCTGCTTCAAATAATACTAAAAATCTTCAGAATTATAATAGTAAAATTAAATTGAAGTTGTATGATGCTCGTGACATCACTTTCCAAGCATTATTAGCGGGACATGTTGATGGTGTTGTTAATACACGTAATAATTTGCAAGCTTTAATTAAAGCTCAAAATTATCCTTGGAAGGTTGTCAAGGGAAGTGCAGCAACTGTGGATATAGCCTTGCCTTTCCGTAAGGACGATAGTGAAAGCACAAAAATATTAAAGAAGATTAATCCTGCAATTAAGGAACTCAAAAAAGATGGTACATTGAAAACATTATCTGAAAAATATTTTGGTTATGATGCAACTACTGGTTTAAAGTAAAAGGAGAATGAGGCAATCAAATGACAATTGATAACAAAATTTTAGAAGATAAATTGGCCCAAATACGTCATCAGTTGCATCAACATCCGGAATTATCTAGCCAAGAACATCAAACTACTTTGTTTTTAAATAGCTACTTGGAAACACTAGGTTATCGTATTGTAACACCTCAAACATTATTGACTGGTGTCATTGCTGAGATAGGTCCTAGTGATTCGAAGATAATTATTGGACTAAGATCAGATATTGATGCTTTACCAATCACTGAAAAAACTGGGCTCACATATGCATCAGTTAATGAAGGCGTTATGCATGCTTGTGGCCATGATTTTCATATGGCTTCATTGCTGGGGGCAGCAGAATTGTTAGCTGAACATGCCAATAAATTAACTGGTAGGATTCGATTAATTTTTCAACCAGCAGAAGAAACCCACGTTGGTGCCCAGGCTGTGGTAGAAGCTGGTGGAATTGAAAACCTGAATGCGATTATTGGATTTCATAATAAACCAGATTTAAAAGTTAACGAAATTGGTATTTTGACTGGCGGATTAATGGCGGCTGTTGATCAATTTAAAGTTTCTTTTCGTGGTCAAGGCACCCATGCTGCCATGCCACAGTTAGGAAATGATCCCATCGTTGCTTTAACCAATACTGTCAATACATTACAAACTATCGTTAGTCGTAGAACAGATCCACAAAGTCCAGTTGTTGTTTCTGTTACCCATATTGATGGTGGTAGTACATGGAATGTGTTACCAGAAACTGCTTGGTTTGAGGGCACGGTACGTAGTTTTGATCAGAGTAGTCGTCAACTAGCGAGAAAGCAGTTCTATCAAATTGTTAACGGACAAGCTGAGACATTCGGTTTGTCAGTTGATATTTCTTGGATTGAAGGTCCAGATGTTGTTGATAATGACATCGTGCTGACGCCCATTGTTATGGAAGAAACTAAAAAACATGCAAAATTAATAACACCAAAACCTTCTAATGCGGGTGAGGATTTTGCATACTTTAGTCAAAAAATACCAAGTGTTTTTGCATTTATTGGTAGTTCTGGAACAACAGATTGGCATCATGATGATTTAATTGTTGATGATCGTGGCTTGTTGCCAGCTGCGAAATGGTATTTTTACACAGCTAATCGTTTACTAGAATACTTTGGTGGAAAAACACTTAATGATAGATAGGAGTAATTTTAAAAAATGGTGGTAAAAGCAATTACTGATGAACAGTATCAGGAAAAAGTAGGAAATGGTGTATCCATAGTTGATTTTTGGGCTACTTGGTGTGGACCATGTCGTATGCAGTCGCCAGTGTTGGAAACCATATCTGAAGATAAAAATAATATTAATTTTTTTAAAGTTGATGTGGATACTAATCCAGAAACAGCTGCTTCACTTCGTATTCGGGCTATACCCACTTTAGTTGTACACAAAGATGGGAAAATAGTTGAGCGATTAACCGGCTTTCATAGTAAAGAACAACTGTTAGAAATTTTAAATGGATATACTGAAGGATAATTTGTAATTTGGTGTAGTGCACGCGTAATTATTAATGTGTGGTCTAGTTCTAGTTAAATGGCTTTGATAAAAATAGGATTCATGGAATCGTTTAATTTAAAGAAAATTTTAAATAACAATATAGAGAGTAGGCAGATCATTGACAGATGTATTAGATTCAATATTGCTGCAAGGTAACTTTAGCACTCCTGCTGTTCGTGCTATTTGGAGTGATGAAAATAAAATAAAAAAACAGCTTAAAGTGGAGGCGTCACTTTCTAAAATTGAAGGTCAACTAGACGTGATTCCACAAAAATCAGCCGATAAAATTGTTTCGATTGCTAGTATTGAAAATTTTAATATCAAAGACTTGGCAAAAGAGGCGCAAGAAAAGCGTCATTCATTAATTGCTCTTGTTCACCGCTTACAAACCTTAGCTGGTGATGAGGATGGTGAGTATGTTCATTTTGGTGTAACAACACAAGACATTGTGGACACTGGAACAGTTTTGCAAGTGAAAGAAGCATATGATGTTTTGCTTAAAGATAGTAAAAATTTGATTGCCATATTAAAGGTGCAAACAAATCGTTATCGTGATACTATCCATATTGGAAGAACCCATGGTATTCAAGCTATTCCAACTACTTTTGGTTTTAAATTAGCGGTTTGGTTAGATGAACTAGTTCGTGATCACAAACGATTGGTTGAGTTAAAGAGTCGAAACATTTTTGTTGGCAATATCAATGGTGCAATAGGAACATATGCCGGGTTTGGGGCGAAGGGACCAGAAATTGAACAAAAAGTTCTTGAAGACTTAGAGTTAGATGTTCCGACCATTTCGTGGCAAGCCTCTCGTGATCGACTTGCCGAATTTGCAACGGTTATTGGTATCTATTCGGGAACACTTGGCAAGATTGGTCATGAATTATTTAATCTTATGAGAACTGAAATTAATGAAATTCAGGAGCCTTTTAAAAAAGGTGAGGTTGGTTCTTCAACGATGCCACAGAAACGGAACCCAGCATTGATTGAAAGTTTGGCCGCACTTACTCAACCAATACTTAAAGATGTTGGCCTCATGTTGGAAACAATGGAAATTGATTCAGAACGCGACTCCATGCATTGGCGTAACGAGTGGATTGTTTTGCCAGAAATTACCAACTATTTGGATACACAGTTAACTTTGGCTGCAACTATTATCAAAGACCTTCAGGTTAATGAAAGTCAGATGCTACGTAACGTTAATTTGCAAAATGGTCTTCCCTTTGCTGAACATATCATGTTCAACGTAGGAGTGGTTATTGGAAAACAATCTGCGCACGAACTTGTTTATAAAAGCGCAATGAAAGCAATTGAGCAACATGAGAATTTCTTGGACATTTTATATGAACAACCCGAAATCAAAAAGGAATTTACGCGCGATGAATTAAGGAGTTGGACCGATCCCACGAAAGTTTTAGGTAGTATTTCAGTAAAAATTGATGATGTATTAAATAAAGCAAATGAGCTTTGAATTGTTGGTTTATAAGTGCAGACAAATCTGTTTAATATGAATAATAGTTAATCAGTTATTTGGCAACAATTAGTCAAAAATACTAATGAAATTTTATTTATCATAGGTCTCTTCTATTATTTCTAAATATAGAAGGGGCTTTTTATTGAAAAAAATAGAATAGGTTTGAAGCGCTATCGTTGTTTGAATTAAAATTAATTCTAGTTCAAATCTACTAAATTGATTACAGATAAAAAATGTAATGCTTGAACGGAACTGAAAAACAATTGAATCTGATTTTTTAAAATTCTGTTGTTGCGTACTAAATTTAGATATCAGATAGCATGTTGTGTACAATGATATATGTAATTTATAACATGAACTATTCAATCTTACTTATTAGGAGGTTTTAATATGGTAAAAATTTTACTTTCTTCACGAGCATTTATAAACAAGTTAATCACTGAAAATTTTATAAATCTGTTAGGAGAGGTTAATTACAATCAAGACCTGATTGTAATTATTGTAAATTCTGTCACAGAAGGTAAAACTCACCCCAAGATGATTGAATTACAGAAATTTGTCAACAAAATGGGATTTAAAAAGGTTGTTTTGTTTGATGTTTCAGAAGATGATCAGGCAATTCTGTTTTCGGCTAAAGCGATCATTTTAAATGGAGGTTATCAATTTATATTGTTAGATAATTTAATCAAATATGGGTATTTGAAAATTTTGAGAAATTTAGTTTATCAAGGGAAGCCGTTTTATGGCATTAGTGCAGGTGCTATTGTCTTAGGGCCTGATTTGAGCTTATATGCAAACTTATATCCTGAAGATGATTTAAATAAAGACTCAAGAACTACGGCAATTGGTGCTACTAGTATTCGAGTATATCCACACTACGACAAACATTCGAAGATTAACGATCAATTAGAAAAGAATATAAAAAACTTTGAATTAAGGACGAATACAATTATTAGTAGATTAGACAATGAACAAGGAATTTTTGTTATGAATGATCAAATCAAACTAATATCTCCTTACTAAATAAAATATTGACAGGGAACACACATGAGTAATTTTGAGGTTACCTATAAACCGTGCCACATTAAAATATTTAATTAACTTAACAAGTAGCTAACAATACTATGGAAGACAATAGATACCAAAAGGTGTCAAAATGCCTATGATTATCCTGTTTTGTCAACTGCTTCAATGTCTTGTTTGTACGTCATAACGGTGTAGACGCCAATAAGTATAGCAAATAAGCTCATGAGTAACCAGGCGATGTTTGGTGAATAAAAATTAGCAGCACCAAGAAAAAGAGATTGTCCGATAGGGGTTGTAGACATGGCGCCTGTATTGATTAGTCCAGATACACCGGCTAAACGTTTACGATCAATGCGTTTCATTAAAATTGCACCGAAACGCGGGTTTATTTTAGCTTCAATATAAGAAAATATGAAAATAATGCCTAGCCATAATATAGTGTTCGGGTAGAATATGGGAACGGCAGCGATGAGAACAATACCGATACTGGCGTAACCAACGAGTTGTTTTGTAGTGATGTTTTTCAAAAAATCATTGGTAATCAAGGATCCAAGTAATAATCCAACAGAACTAACGGCGCCAAACATGGCGACCGTGGTACCAAAATTACCAATGATCAGTGTTTGGTTACGCAACAATGTTAGGTTTAACACACCGTTGAAAGAAGTACCAATGAAATTAATAGCAGTTGCGAGTAACAACATTTGGAAAAAAAGACGATCTTTGTAGACGTACACAAAAGTTGATTTTAAATCCGAAAGCAGTGATGTTGATATATCAGCGTGAGTTGTGGCTTCTATATGCTGCTCGGCGGCTTTAAAATGGCGATGGTTAAGAAACATAATTAACCACGCGGCAATAAACATCAAGGCATTGATTAAGCTGAACACTGCGTAATCTTGTTTTAACAATCCGAGTAAAGCAACACCGGCAAAACCACCAATCAAACTCACGGTAATGCTAATTGCTTGTTCTAGGCTCATTGCATCTTGCATATCGTTATCAGTTAAAATATAACGCGACACTGGTTTCATCAGTAAGTTACTATATGATCCAATGACATCAGCGATAAATACTAGTAGAAGTAGCACTAAAAAACTGATAAATTGGTTAGCAAACAGGATCATAATGATGGTAATTATGAAAAAAACGCTAGCTTGTGACAATCGCGCAACTGTCCATGCACGAAGATGATTTTTAGTTTTATCAGCTAAATTTCCAGCGATGACAGATAATAATGCAGGCAACATTTCTGTGAATGCAACTAAGGTTACGGCCAGTGTCTTATTTGGTAAACTGGCAGCGTAAACAAGAAAAACAATATTAAAAAAACTACTGCCAATGTTATTAATGAATTGTGAAATAATCATGATACGAAACGCAATATTTGTTTTAGCAACATGCATATAGGGTGACTCCTTTGATTTGAATAAATTAAGCATACACGGTAAAATTATTGAAATAACAAAAAGAGAATATACTCTCTTTTTACTGCCAGTTAGCATATATTTTTCGTAATGAGGTTACAATGATAGATTATGGTGCAACGTTTAAGCGGTTACGCGAAGACAAGGGATTAAAAATTGTAGATTTAGAACAGGTTAATATTTCACGTTCCTTAATTGGTAAATTTGAAAAAGGACAAACACGTATGTCGGCTGATCGCTTAGATAAATTATTAGCGGACATGGGTGTTAGTCATGATGAATTTCTATTTCTCGGTGGTGAAACGAATAATAATTATATTTATACTACGCTACAAAATATTGGCACACAGACTGGTAAAGCTAAGGAAATTCAGCATCTTGAAAAAGTGATAAGTCAATCAACTTTTGATTTAAGACATGGTCGAGGTGGTATCAATGCGCGTTTTATGCGTGAGTTTGGTCTAATGGTGAAGGCTGGGTTCGATCATAAGAATGATTTTGACGAGTTATATCAATCTGATCAGGTACAAAAGCATGTCAAACCTGCAGTTAATTTTTTAAAAGCAACTGAGACATGGGGACGTATGGAGTTAGACCTATTTATGTTATTTTATATTGGCATGGGTCCAGATGATTTACTTGTTTTAGGCCGGTTAGCGACTCAAAAGGCTGGTCTTTATTCGCAATTACGTACGGAAAAGAAACGATTACTGGATATTATTTATACTGCTTTTAATGGGTTATTGTATATTGATTTAAATGGTGCAACTGAAATGCTGTTACAGGAAGAAAAAATATTAAGCAGTATGAATGAATCACTAATTGATTTGACTAGTGAACGTATTCGTCTACGTGCAGGAAAAGGTTTATTAAAAATCATGAGCGGAGATACTTCTAATGGGATTAAAGCGGTGATGTCCGTAGTTGAAATTTATGAATTAGTTGGATTATTGGATAATGCAGCTGATCTTAAAAATATAGCAGAGCGTACGCAACAAGCAATTATTACAGGAAAAACTAACGAAATACCACATATGTACTCATTGTTGATTTAAAGTATGGTAAACTTATATTTATGGCATTATTAGAAGTAAGCGGCCTATCAATGGCCTACGCAGAGAAAACTTTATACGAAGACGCAGAGTTCGAGCTACAACAAGGCGAACATATGGGGATTGTTGGACAAAACGGTGCGGGTAAGTCAACACTTATCAAAATCGTTACAGGTCAAGAATTACCCTTATCTGGTAAAATCGAGTGGCAAAAAGGCCTCAAAATCGGTTATTTGGATCAATATGCAGAGATCCCAGATGGCATGGATTTGGTCGCCTTTTTGCATACTGCATATCAAGATTTATATGATAAGCAGGATCGTATTACCGACCTTTATAACGAATATGCGGCATCAATGAATGACAAATTGTTGGAACGTGCAGGTCGAATGCAAGAAGAGCTTGATGCGGCAGGTTTTTACGATGTTGATACAAAAATCGAACGCGTCATTTCGGGACTTGGTTTGGAAGCAATTGGTCGGGATCGTGCATTAGAGCAGATGTCAGGTGGTCAACGTGCCAAAGTCATTTTGGCTAAACTATTGCTTGAAAATGATGACGTCATCATTTTAGATGAACCAACAAACTATTTAGATGTGGCTCATATTGAGTGGTTAGAAGATTTTTTACAGAGTTATGAAGGCTCAGCAATGATTATTTCCCATGATTTTGACTTTTTGGATAAAGTAACAAATGCCATTATCGATGTCTCTTTTGGTAAAATTACGAAATTCCGTGGTTCGTTCAAAAAAGCAATGCGTCAAAAAGATGAACGTGCAGAACAACAATTACGTCAGTATGAAAAACAACAAGGCGAAATCGAAAAAGCACAGAAATTCATTGCTAAAAACAAAGCGCGAGCATCAACTTCTAAACAGGCGAAATCGCGTGAAAAGATGTTGGCACGTATGGACAAGGTTGATCCACCGTCAGAAGCATTACAAGCAAAGTTTAACTTTCCTTATGTAAACTCACAATCAGCAAATGCTTTGTCGGTTAATGAGTTATCTGTTGGGTACGTCACGCCAGTTTTGGAACCCGTAACCTTTTCCATTACAACCGGGCAAAAGTTAGTTTTTAAAGGATTTAACGGCGCTGGAAAATCAACTTTGATTAAGTCGATTCTAGGTGTGATTCCTGCACTTCACGGTGCTGCTGAATTTTCACCATCGGCAATTGTGAATTATTTCGATCAGGATTTGGAATGGGATAATGATAGCAAGACACCGCTGCAAGAAATGCAAGATCGTTTTCCAACATTAGAACCAAAGGCTTTGCGTACACGCTTAGCTGCTGCTGGTATTAATGCCGAAAACGCCCAAAAACCATTACAACAACTTTCTGGTGGTGAACAAACGAAGGTCAAGCTAGCGATTATGGAAATGAAACCAAGTAATTTCTTGATCCTAGATGAACCAACAAATCATTTGGACGAAGGAACTAAAAATGCCTTGCGTGCCGCTATTGATAAATTTCCAGGAAACGTGATTATTGTTTCCCACGAAGTGAGCTTCACTAAGGGACTTGGTGATCGTGAACTTAACGTGGCTGCATTATCATTTAAAAAAGAATCAGAATAGTTTTTATGAAAACACTGAAAGGTGTTTTTTTATTGGGTTGACAATTAAACGATAGTAAACCATAATGATAAATAAGTTTACTATTACAACATAGCGTAAAATTTTTGTTAGGAAAAATGATGAAAACAGATGAACGTATATTACAATTTTTTGCCGAACACGAAGGAGAGTATGTCAGTGGAGAAACATTGGCCAAGGCTTTAGACGTTAGTCGTGCTGCTGTTTGGAAAGTGATTAAAAAGTTAATAGAGCAAGGACATAACATTACGAGCCAACGTCACGTGGGCTATCGTTACCAAAGTGGTCAGGTTTTAAGTGTCCCGATGATTAATCAGCTGACCAAAAGTGACTGGCCAATACGTTTATTTGATACACTGGATTCAACCAATACTTATGCAAAAGAAGCATTAACAAATGGCGATATTTTAGAGCCGACGATGATTGTTGCAAATCATCAAACAGCTGGTCGTGGTCGATTAGGGCGTCAGTTTGTATCGCCTGCAGAGACTGGTTTATACATTTCATTTGCGTTACCGTTAGAGGTTGGAACAAAAGTTGTCCCAGGCTTGTTGACTACAGGGACGGCTGTTGCAGTCGCGCGCGCGATTAAAAAGACGCTTGGTATAGACCTAGAATTTAAATGGGTCAATGATTTGATATTTCAATCGTTTAAAGTTGGCGGTATTTTAACAGAAGGTGTGATGGACTTTGAAAGTCAAGGTGTATCAGCAATTGTTGTGGGCATTGGTCTTAACTTATTACGACCTAAAAATTTAGATGCATCACTTGAAAACAAGGTTGGTGGTATGGTTGATAAGTTGACAGTGTCACGTAATACGATTGTTGCAGCGATAAAAGATGAATTTGTTGCGTTGTATCAAACGTACAATGCGGGTGATTTCTTAGAAGCTTATCGTATGCATAATATCGTTTTAGATCAAATTGTTACGGTGAAATACGGTAGGAATTTGGTAACAGGCACAGCTAAGTCTATCAATAATCAAGGATATTTGATTATTGATACTGGAGATGACGTGATAACAATTGATTCAGGCGAAGTATTGAAAGTTAATCTACCAGAAACGATTTACCGTGGTTAATCATTGGTTAATTATTAATACATGCTTACAACGGACCAACTCTCAGAAAAATAGTGATAATATGTCAGAAGTATTTGATTTTAAAAGATTAGTAGCTAAATTTAAACAACAGCCCGCTGTGATCAGTGACGAGAAAACATATAATTATCAAGAACTGTATATGAAAGCGAAAACAGTATGCATGACCAATACTATCGTCAAGGATTATATTGTTTTGATTGCACGGCCTAATATTGATTTTATTTGTGAATTTTTAGCAGTTCATCTAATGCAGCGTATACCAATTGTTGTGACAGATGACAACAATTACCAACTCGCTGAGCAGTTACAGTCAATTCAAGGCCAATGGCAATGGCTTGCTGAACCATTGCAGGAGGTGAAAGTTCAGCAGCAACAGTTAAATACCCTGCTTTTTTTGGGTCAGACATCAGGAACGACAGGTACTGCCAAATTGTATCAGCGTGATTGGTTGTCTTGGAAAAAAGGCTTTGATCAATGCATCGACATATTCGACATGCACAATTATGAAGCGATTATGACAACTAGCCCAATAGAAACATCATTGGGGATGCACACCTTAATGCTGAGCCTTTATTCGGGGAAAACATTTTATTGTTTTGATCACCATGATCAACCAAAACCTTTAAAGCCGACGCTAGTATTTACTGTCCCAACATATTTAGTCCATGGCTATAATCATTGGGCAAATAATATTGCGATAAAAGGAGTTGTATCTTGTGGTGGAGAACTGAATAATGAGTTGGTACAAAACTGGCTAACGCACCATCATCAAACATTATATGAACTCTATGGTTCTGCAGAAACCAGCTTAGTATCATGGCAAAAGATAGATGACGTCAAAAAACAAAATGATGTAGGTCACTTATTTCCAGAGGTACAAATTAGTCTGACAGCACAACAACGCATTACGGTACGTAGTCCTTATTTATTTCGTGGTTATCTCGGTCAGCAGCATTTTATCTTATTCGTCGTGATGGATGATGTCGGTTATTTTCAAGATGAACATTTATACCTATTAGCTAGAAAAAGCGATATTATCAATCATGGTGGTAATAAAATTTACCCGAGTGAAATTGAAGCTGTTTTACGTTCCGTCGTAAATGAAGTCATTGTGTTTGGCGTACCTGATGCAGTCTATGGAGAAAATATAATAGCTATAGTGGTGACAAAACACACGCAAGGCATGCTAAAAAAACATGTGGCCTCTTGTCTACCCAAATATAAGTGGCCGATAAGGTACATTTTTGTTAATGAGATTCCTCGGACAAAGCAACAAAAAATTTCGAGAATATTACTGGCAGATTATTTTATTAAAGGGAAATGGACATGATTGCAATCACACCAAAAGTAAGTATTGTCAGTGCTAAAAGACTACCTATTGGTAAAATTCATGGGATGTATTCAGAAGAAAGTCCAGAAGAACTATTTGCGAGTTTGGTCAGACGGCAATTGGCTGATTTAACAGCGTATGACAATAAACAAGTTGACCAAATTGTTTTAGGAAATGTGACAAATCAAGGTGGTAATTTGGCCAGAAGATGTGCATTGACAGCCGGATTTGGCGTAGAAAAACCGGCTTATACGATTGATAGCCAATGTGCATCGGGGTTAGTAGCAATTGCATCGGGTGTGCAAGCAATTATGAGTGGACAAGCAACGATGGTGTTAGCCGGTGGTGTTGAAAGTACTTCTTTGGCTAATCAAGTGATTGACCGCCAAACAAAAAATGTGATGTCTCGTTTTCCAATGGTACCAAACAACCAATTGGATTTAGATATGGGTATTGTAGCTGAAAATATGAGTCAAAAATATCATATTTCTAGAAAGCAACAAGATCTTTATGCTTATCATAGTCAGTTAAAAGCCATTAAGGCAAGTGGACAGCATTTGGAAACGAGCGAGATATATCCTTACATCAAAAATGGGACAATTTATGAACAAGATCAGTGCATCAGAAAAGATACGACACTTGAAAAATTAGGACAAATAAAGCCTGCGTTTAAAGCAGGTGGTTTGGTCACAGCAGGCAATAGTTGTCCGATTAATGATGGTGCAGCAGCAGTGTTATTAAAAAATTTTGAAGCAGGAGAAGATGTACAAGGGTATTATTTGGGACATGAACTTGTGGGTGTGAAACCAGAAGAATTTTTACTAGGACCAATAGCTGCGACACGCCAATTATTAAAGAAGCAGAGCTTATCAATATCAGAAATTGATGTTGTTGAAATGAACGAAGCTTTTGCAGTTCAAGGCATTTTATGCCAAGAAGCTTTAGGTCTCAGAGATGAGCAAATTAATCCGTTAGGTGGTGCGTTAGCTTACGGACATCCATATGGTGCCACAGGCGGGATATTGATTGCCCGATTATTGCATAGTTTAAACCGGATACACAGACCAGCATTAGGTATTGTGACACTATGTGTGGCTGGTGGTATGGGGATGAGTGTGTTAATTGCTAATAAACATTGTGATAGTAAGTTGGAATGTTAATGGAGATAGGTGCTTTACGACATGTACGGTGCTGAATTTACGCCAACTGCCGATATAAAGCTAAGTTAATCAGTAATCTAAAGAGTTTGACAAAAAATAAAAATTAGAATAAAATAAAAACAATGAGAAATCATAGAGGTTGCCATAGCCATAAGTCGCTCGCGGAGTATTGATAGGTACTGTGAAACGTGTTAAAGGGGATATGGCCGAAGCCTACAGGTACTGTCATATCTGCAAGCTGGGCTATTAGTTAATAACTAATAGACTGTCGCAATTGCGGGGTGCTATGACAGAAACGATTGTTTGAATTGCAATCCGTGACTGCCAAATATGGCAGTCGCGGATTTTTATTTTATGTGAAGAGAGTGTGATAATGGTAGAAGCAATAACGCGTCCAACGCAAATCGAAATTTCTAAAAAAGCGTTGAAGCATAATGTGTCAGTGGTTAAAAGTGTTTCTGGTGCAGATAAAATATTTTTGGCAGTTAAGTCTAATGCCTATGGACTTGGATTAATCCCTACTTCCAAGGCAGCTGTGGAGGGTGGTGTGTATGGCTTGGCCGTTGCTATCATTGATGAAGCATTAGCATTGCGTCATGAACGTATTACTGCACCTATCCTCATTCTTGGTATTTCACCGTTTGAATATGCTGAATTAATGGCTGTACAGCATATTATTACAACAGTCGTCTCATTGTCGTGGCTTAAAGAGGCAGCACAATATTTGAGTGGCGAACAGCGATTGCATGTTTCATTAGGTGTTGATACTGGTATGGGACGTATAGGTTTTCGTGACCGGCAATCATTAGCTGAAGCAATTGCTTATCTGCAAGACAATAAGGATATTTTTGATTATGTCGGCCTAGCAACACATTTTGCTGAGTCTGATTCAGCTGAGACAGATTATTTTTATATGCAATTGAAACGTTGGCATGATATTACAGATGGGTTGCCCGAACCTGAATTTTATCATGTAGCAAACTCGGGCGCGGCAATGTATCACGCCGATGAAGTTCCGCATGAAGTAATTCGTGTTGGAACCGTGCTGTACGGTGTTGAACCATCTCGAGGCGAGTTAGCAGATGGTAAAAATTTAGAACCGGTAATGGCACTACGTAGTGAAATGAATTTTGTGAAACAATTGCCGGCCGGAGAAGGCATTAGCTATTCACACAAATACACAACGAGTGGCAATGAATGGATAGGAACTGTGCCAATTGGGTATGGTGACGGTTGGTTACGCAAGATGACCGGTTTTAATGTGATTGTTGACGGACAATACGCACCAATTGTAGGACAAGTCGCAATGGATCAACTGATGATCAGATTACCTCGTGAATATCCTGATGGTACAAAGGTGACTTTTATTGGAAAAGATGGCGATCTTGAGAATACATTAGAGGACGTTGCGCAACATGCAGGACTAGCCCCATGGGAAATTATGACTGGTATGCAGGGTCGATTGCACCGTATTGTGGTCGACTAAAATATCTATCAATTGGGTTACATTTTAAAATACTAGGAGAGAAAATAATCATGACAGAACGTACATATAATATTGCTATTCTCGGTGCAACAGGTGCAGTTGGCACACGACTAATAGAACAACTTGAACAGTCAACGCTTCAAGTAAATCATTTAAAGTTACTTGCCTCAGCACGATCAGCAGGTAAAAAATTACAGTTTAAAGGGCAGGACCTAACAGTTGAAGAGGCAACAGCAGATAGTTTTAACGGTGTTGATATTGTTCTGGCATCAGGTGGTGGCGCTGTGTCACATCAATTTGCACCAGAGGCAGTTAAGCGTGGTGCGGTGGTTGTTGATAACTCAAGTTACTGGCGCATGAACGACAATGTACCATTAGTTGTACCTGAAGTGAATGAAGATGCACTAAAAGAACATAATGGTATTATTGCTAATCCTAATTGTTCAACGACTCAAATGGTTGTAGCCCTTGAACCCATTCGACGTGCATATGGTTTGACACGTGTGATTGTGTCAACTTATCAAGCAGCTTCCGGTGCTGGACAATCATCATGGGAAGAATTAGTAGCACAAACTGAAGCACATAATGCAGGCGAGAAGATGATAGCTAACATATTACCGGTAAAAGGTGCCGATAAACATTATCCACTAGCTTATAATTTGTTACCACAAATTGATGTTTTTGAAGATGATGGCTACACGCATGAAGAATGGAAAATGATTCATGAAACTAAAAAAATTATGTTTGGAGATAAGAACTCTAAGTCAGTTAAAGTGACAGGAACAGCTGTGCGCGTGCCAGTTCCCGTTGGCCATGGTGAAACTGTTTATTTTGAAACAGAGCCAAATACTGGGGCAACAGCTGCTGGCATTCAAGAAGCATTAAGTCATGCTGAGGGTGTAGTTTTAGAAGATAATCCAAAAGAACAACTCTATCCACAGCCAATTAACGCTGAAGGCAAGCGTGAAACGTTTGTGGGTCGTGTACGTCCAGACTTAGAGAATGATGATTCTTTTCATATGTGGGTCGTGTCTGATAACTTGTTAAAGGGTGCTGCGTGGAATACTGTGCAAATCGCAGAGAGATTAGCTAGTTTAGATTTGGTTCATGTACCAGCAGATGCTGTCAATAAATTTGAATAGTATCTGCATGATACAATAAATTTATGGAAATATTTATTTTTTTAATCATTATCATATTATCAACTGCCTTGTATTTTCAAGTGAAACGAAATCCCGCGACGATGAGAATCGGTACGTACGGGATTTTTATGGCTTTTAATGTTGTTACTTTAATGCATTTTTTGTTGAAAATATCGAATGAGTTTTTAAAAGCAGAAATAAAAGTAGGCTACATCAGTGCAGTTATTTTTGGTGTGATATTAATGCTCAATATGGTCCGTCATAGTTGGAAAAAGTCTTATCATATTGGTTTGGCTTTATTAGTTTTTGCATATCTTGGTAGTATATTGTTTTTAATGCAATGGTCAGTTTGGTGGCGAAGTGCACCATGGCTAATGATATATTTTGTTTGGCAATTTGGGCGTTTTGCAATCAGCAGCTTAATATATGGTTATCGCATAAAAGCACCTCATCATGGCCCGTTAGTGGTCTTGGGCGGTGGTTTAGTTGATAGGTACAAAGTAGGAAATATAGTTAACGAACGTATAAAAGCAGCAGTAAAAGATGCAGAAGCAATGCCGGTTTATCCAATAATTGTTTTTTCTGGAGGTCGTGGGGATGATCAGCTGATTAGTGAAGCACAGGCAATGCGGGATTGGGCTGTGTCAACATATGGCGTACCCTTTAATAAAACATTATTAGAAGATAACTCACGCAATACTTATCAAAATTTGCAATATACCTCTCAACTACTCAATCAGCAACCCTTCACATTTTATACGAGTGAATATCATGTTTTTCGTGGTGTGTTATTGGCACAAGTGCAACATATTGAGGCAGAAGGACGCGGTGGTTATGTAGCACTTAATTATCGTATACCAGCATTTTTTCGAGAATTTGCTGGTGTTATGAGTCTAAACACACGGCGCCATGTGGTGTGGAGTTTGATTTGGTTGATGTTTGCAATGTTGATAAATATTATTAGTGTTTTTTAACCGTATGGTATAATTATTTTTATGAGTTGATTGTGTGAAATGTGGGAATTTGATAAAAAGTTATTTTTATAAACACAAAAATTGGAGAGTGGTATGTATATTTTTGGAAAACTAATGTGGTTTTTTCGCGAAAATAAAAGGTTATATGTTTTAGGATTATCTTTTCTATTTTTAACTGAAATTTCTCAAATGGTATCACCAGCTTTGATTGGTCTTTTCACAGATACGGTGATCTCACGAACATTGACAATTGAAAACCTGGCATTCTATACGGGTGGTATTTTATTATTTTCTATTTTAATGTATATCTTTAGATATGCTTGGATTACACATATTTTTCAAGGCTCTGCTTTACTTGAAAAAACATTGCGTCAAAAGCTATTCGATCATTATATGAAAATGGATACAACATTTTACCAAAGGCATCGAACAGGTGATTTGATGGCTCACGCAACGAATGATTTGTCAGCGGTGCAGCGTGTTGCATCTGGTGGTATTTTGATGCTTGTTGATTCTGTTGTTGTGATCATTTTTACTGTCATATCAATGGTATTGGTAGTTGGCTGGCGTTTGACATTAGTAGGCGTGTTGCCATTACCGCTTTTAGTTTTAGGTGTGCGCTATTTGTCGCCAAAGATGCGAGATGCGTTTACGTCATCACAGGAAGCATTTTCCCGCTTATCTAATAAATCACAGGAATCAATTGCTGGTGTTAAGGCAATCAAGACGCTAGGGCAAGAAGCAGAAGATATTGCTGATTTTGAAAATCAAGTTAAAGATACAATACAGATTAATAAACATGTTGCGTTTATCGATGCCTTGTTTGGACCAATGGCAACCATCATCATGACACTAAGTTATGTCGTTATGATAATATACGGTGGTTCCTTAGTTATTAATGAAGAAATAACGATTGGACAATTAGTATCATTTTCGACTTATTTAGGATTATTGGTTTGGCCAATGTTTGGTTTAGGTCAATTATTTAATGTTTTAGAACGTGGGAATGCATCCTACACACGAGTACAAACAATTTTATCAGAAAAGTCAGCCATTTTTGAAGAGGAAAATGGGGTGAAAGAAGCAGCTAGAGGTGACTTAGATATGCAAATTGTTCAGTTTACATATCCAGACGATCAGGACAAAATGCCCGCTTTAAAAGATATCAATATTACAATTCAAGCAGGAAAAACTCTGGGAATTGTTGGTCGTGTTGGTGCGGGTAAGACGACGCTTCTTAAATTGTTGCTGCGCCAGTTTGATGGCTATGAGGGTGCTATTCGAGTTGGATCCGTTAATATCAAGAATTACACTTTAAATGCATATTTGAAATCAATTGGTTATGTTGCACAAGAAAATTTTTTGTTTTCGACAACAGTGCGAGATAATATTCGTTTTTCTGACGTTGATAAAAGTCAGGAAAATGTTGAAGAAGCTGCTCGAAAAGCATCTTTTCACGAAGATATTTTATCTTTGCCAGAAGGTTATGATACAGAAGTTGGCGAACATGGTGTTAGTTTATCTGGTGGACAAAAACAACGGTTAGCTATTGCCCGTGCGTTGATTACTAATCCGGAAATTTTGATTTTAGATGATGCATTATCAGCTGTTGATGCACTAACAGAAAAACAAATTTTGAATACGTTAAGGTCAGAACGTCAAGAAAAAACAACAATTATTGCTGCACATCGTATTAGTTCAGTTATGAATGCAGATGAGATTATCGTGTTGGAACATGGAAAAATAACAGAACGTGGCAGCCACGCTGATTTGGTGGCATTAAATGGTTGGTATGCAGAGATGTATCAACAGCAGCAATTAGTAACAAAAATTGAAGATAAATTAAATGGCGAGGCGGTCGGTGATGTCTGAAAAAAATAAGTCGGTTTGGGCAAAAAGCCTGCCGATTAAGGAGCAACTTCATGTTATTGTAACGTTAATCAAGCTAGCTAAGCCATTTCGGAAGATGTTCTTTGGCGCATTGGCTTTTGGTGGTGTGTTTGCCTTACTTCAAGCAGCGGCCCCACGTGTGATTGCCTACTACTTAACAGATTATTTGCAACAGAGCGATAATGTCAGTTTACAAATCATGATTAGTTTTGCTATTTTGGTAGCGATAATACGTGTCAGCCAAGCAGTAGCAGATGTATTAAATGCTTATTATTTTACAGTAGCAGCAGAATACGCATTAGAAGATATTAGAGTGCAAGTGTTTAGTAAATTGCATGCGCTAGGTATGCATTTTTTTGACCAAGTACCTGCGGGTTCGTTGGTGACACGTGTGAACAATGACACTGCTGCGTTGGCAGACTTTTGGCGTTTTTTTATGCAGTTGACATTTGTCATTATGAGTATAATTGGTGCGTATATTGGCATGCTGACGGTGAGTGTTAAAGCAACGTTGCTGATGTTAATTATTGTGCCATTTGTTATTGGATCAGTCTTTTTATATCAGCGCTTTTCTTCGAGTTTATTCCGTCATATGCGTCAACGATTATCACATCTTAATGCTCAAATCGCTGAAAGTATTACTGGTATTGACGTTATTCAGGAATTCCACCAAGAGGATCGGTTTAAGAAGACATTTGCTAAGGTGAATAATGACTATTTCAATGCGCGTTTTAAAATGGTAAAAGCAGATGCCCTCTTATTAGAACCAATGATTGATTTACTGTTAGGGGCTGCAATGTTCTTGGTTCTTTGGTATTTCGGTGTTTTGTCGATGTCCACAGTGGTTACGGCGGGTGTTATTTATGCTTTTACCACCTATTTGAATAATATATTTAGTCCCTTGGAAAGTGTCATGAATCTATTTAGTCCATTTCAAGAAGGATTAGTTTCTGGCTATCGCATTTTAGGTATCTTGTCTGATGAAACATATGCACCCGCACAAAACATAAACGCGAGTGAAAGTATCACGGCGGGTGAAATAGAATTTAAACAGGTTGATTTTAGTTATGATGGTAAACACCAAATATTGAAAAATTTAACATTTTCTGCAAAACCAGGTGATACAGTGGCGTTGGTTGGACATACAGGATCTGGTAAGTCATCAACTATAAACACGCTTATGCGTTTCTATGATTTTCAAAAAGGTGAAATATTAATTGATGGTCACGACATTCGTGATATATATTTAAAAAGCATTAGACAAAAGATGGGCTTAGTATTGCAAGACCCGTTTATGTTTTACGGTGACATCTCATCAAATATCCGTATGTATGATGACACCATTACAGATAAACAAATTAAAGATGCAGCCATTTTTGTTGGTGCGGATAAATTTATATCTACACTACCAGGTCAGTATCATGCCAAAGTCCAAGAAGGTGGATCTGGCTTTTCTGCCGGTGAAAAACAGTTAATTAGTTTTGCCAGAACGATTGTTAGAGACCCCAAAATTTTGATACTTGATGAAGCAACTGCGAATGTTGACACAGAAACTGAAGCATTGATTCAAAAGTCATTATTAAAGATGCGTCAAAATCGAACAACCATCGCAATAGCACATCGACTGTCAACTATTAAAGATGCTGATTTGATTTTAGTCCTTGATAGTGGTGAGGTTGTTGAGCGCGGCACGCATGATGAACTACTCAAACAAGGTGGTCGCTATTATGACTTATATCGTTTGCAAGGAATCAATGAAACGAACCTAACAATTTGAGTATTAAATGTTAAAATATTCACATTCTTATGTTATGTTTTCTGCCATGACTTTGACGAAATTGATAGATAACAGGTACAATGGAAATAGAACAAAATTAGGTCAGCAGACTGTAAATTAAAAATTTAGTATTATAGTCGCAATCTTTTTTAAAGTATCAATGTGTGTGCATCATGTAAACACACATAAATAAGGAGAGATTTACGCATGTCAATGATTGAATTCAAAAATGTCGAGAAGTACTATGGTGACTTCCATGCACTAAAAAACGTTAATTTAAAGATTGACGAAGGAGAAACGGTTGTTTTGATTGGTCCGTCTGGTTCAGGAAAATCAACGTTAATTCGTACAGTTAACGGTCTTGAAGAAATTCAAGAAGGACAGCTATTAGTTAACGGATTTGATTTGCATGATCCAAAAACAGATATGAATCGCATTCGTAAAAATGTGGGAATGGTGTTTCAGCATTTTAATCTTTATGATAATAAAACAACGCTTGAAAACATCATGTTAGCACCACGCTTAGTTCTAAAGCGTGATGAAGCGGAAAATAAAAAAATCGCCATGGAATTGCTAGAAAAAGTGGGATTGGCTGACAAAGCAGCTAATATGCCATCAGAATTATCTGGTGGACAAAAACAACGTGCAGCAATTGCACGTTCGTTAGCTATGCGTCCAAAAGCCTTATTGTTTGATGAACCGACATCAGCTTTAGATCCCGAAATGGTTGGGGATGTTTTGGATGTCATGCGTGATATTGCCAAAGATTCTTCTATGACAATGTTGGTTGTGACACATGAAATGAGTTTTGCTAAGGCAGTTGCCGATCGTGTTATTTTTATGGCTGACGGTCAAGTTTTGGAAGACAGTACAACACAAGAATTCTTTGATAGTCCAAAAGAAGCGCGCGCACAACAATTTTTGAGTCAAGTTGAACATCATTAAGATTATGGAGGAGTTGCGTTTGTTGGCATTCATTACTTTGATTAAAAAGTTAATAGGATGCCAAATGACTAGCGCATAAATATTATGGAAAAAGCTAAAAAACGACAATTTGGTATTATTGCCACAATTGTTCTAGCTGCCGTTATTGTCCTCGGTTTAATGTGGGCAACAGCAACAGCTACTAAAAATGAAGAGCACAAAGATACTTTGGAACGTGTTGAACGACTCGGTCGAATTGTTTGGGGTGTCAAAGCAGATACACGTTTATTCGGGTTAATGGACACTAAGACAGGTATTTCTCAAGGATTTGATATTGATATCGCACGTGCCTTAACTGTTCAAATTTCAAAGCAAACTGGCGTGCCTATGTCTGCTGAATTCGTACCTGTTTCGTCATCATCAAAGATGCAACTATTAAAAAATACAAATATTGATGGTTCAGTATCAACAATGACGATTACGCCAGAACGTGAAAAAATTATTGATTTTACAGATCAATATTTTGATGCAGGGCAGTCTATATTAGTACGTAAAAACTCTGGTATCAAAAATATTCGAGATATGAATAGCTCTAAATACACGATTATTGTAGTAGTGGGGACAACAGCTGCCACAGAGTTGGCTAAGTTTGCGCCTAAAGCAAAAATGTTAGCGGTTCAAGATTATGCAACAGGTATGCAGGCGCTAAAGAGTGGTCAGGGACAGGCGATGTCAACTGATAACGCCATTCTATATGGTTTTGCAACAGAAAATCCAGAATATCATATTGCTGGAAACGCTTTTACACATGGACCATATGGTATTGCCTTTGACAATAACCAAGGGCCAATGATTAAACAAACAAACCGTGCGTTAAAGACGATTAAAGAAAACGGTATTTATAACCAATTAATCAAAAAGTGGTTTAGTGATGTTCCAGGCCTTGATTGGCATAGTTTGGAGGTGAAATAATGGCATTATTACAAAATAATTTCCCAACATTCTTGCAAGGATTTGGTTATACATTACTTTCTAGTATTATCGCCTTAATTGGATCGATGATTCTTGGTACTGGATTTGCTATCATGCAGATAGTACCGCAAAAGTGGATTCAGAAAATTGGGAATATCTATGTCCAAGTTTTCCGAAATATTCCATTGTTAATTATCACTTTCTTCTTCTTCCTAGTTGTATCTAAGTATATTAAAATGAGTGGTTTTACATCAGGAACAGTCGCATTGATGCTGTATACATCAGCGTTTATTGCAGAAACAGTACGTGCTGGAATTTTAGCTGTTAATACTGGCCAAATGGAAGGCGCACGTGCGAATGGCTTGTCCTTTGCACAAGCAATGAGATACATCGTATTACCTCAAGCGTTTCGTATCTCACTACCATCACTTGGTAATCAATTTATCAACTTGGTGAAAAATTCATCTATTCTAGCCTTTGTTGGTGGTTTGGATTTGATGTATCAAGGTAATATGATTGCAGCAAATACATTTGATACATTTAGTACTTATATTATTGTTGCTATCTTTTATTTGATACTGACATTACCATTGAGCTACTATATACAACATCTTGAGCGCAAGCTTAAGCGTGCAGCCTAAGGAGGAATTATGGTTACATTAGGAATATTTAGCGCCTTTACACCACAAAACGTCCTTTATCTCTTAGGCGGCTTGGGTATTACAGTAGGTGTATCAATCATATCGGTTATTTTGAGTCTGATTTTTGGTTCAATTGTTGGTATTATTCAATTTGAACGTTTGCCTTATTTTTCTAAATTTGTCGGAACAATTAATAATGTCATTCGTAATTTACCTTTGTTGCTAATTATCTTCTTTGTCTACTTTGCTTTACCAAAAATTGGCATTCACTTACCAATTTTCTGGGCAACAGTGATTGCGATGAGTACATTCGAATCAGCCATGTTGGCGGAAATTGTTCGAGGTGGGTTGGAATCAGTTGATATCGGTCAGTTTGAAGGTGCACGTGCCAACGGTTTGAGCAACATGCAAACAATGATTTATATCATTTTGCCACAAGCATATAAAAAGATGATTCCACCAATTATTTCGCAATTAATTTCATTAGTGAAAGATACAAGTTTAGCTATGGGTATTGTGTTGTCTGAGATGACCTATCGTGGACAAATAGTCTATGCACAAAACTCGACGTACATTATTCCCGTACTGATAGCAATAACACTTGTTTACTTCTTATTGAACTATGGTTTGTCGTTAATTGCTAGATGGGCTGATCACAAATTAGCTTAAAATTAGTAAATGTTTTTCTTATTTTTCAAACAATTATAAAAGCATATTGTTTGAATATAACGATATAAAATTAGTTGTATATGAGAAAATATCGTGATATAATATTGTCTATCAGTGTAATATTTTAAATTTATCAAGATATCTCGGGAGGATATTAAGCATGGAAAAATGGCAAAAAGTGACCATTGGCGCAGTAGCAGCCGCAGTCGTTGTCGTCGGTGGTACTCGAGCAGCAGGTTTGTGGGGCGCAAAGTCCGCAAATAGCGATACGTTATCATTTCAATTACCAACACCAATCCAAACATTGGATATTTCTAAGAATACGGATACCTATTCTGGAACAATTATTGGTAACTCTGGTTCTAACCTAATGCGTGTCGATGCCAAAGGTAAGCCAAAATTAGAGTTGGCTAAATCTGTTAAAGTATCAGATGACGGTTTGACATACACTGTTGTTTTGAAAAGTGGTCTTAAATACTCGGACGGTTCAAGCTTAACAGCTAAGGATTTCGTTTATTCATGGCAACGTATTGTCAATCCAAAAACTGCTTCACAATATGCTTATCTTGCTTCGGGTGTGAAAAATGCCGATAAGATTGCTGCGGGAAAAGCAAATGTTGATACACTTGGCGTGACTTCAAAAGGAAACACAATTACTTTTGAATTAGAGCGCCCAATGCCACAGTTTGAATACTTGCTAACTTTTGGTAACTTTATGCCACAGAAGGAAAGTTACGTTGAGAAGGAAGGCAAAAAGTATGCAACAACTGCCGCTACAGCACTTTACTCAGGACCATATAAGGTTGAAGGCTGGAGTGGTACAAATAACAAGTTTAAATTAGTAAAAAATGATAACTACTGGGATGCTAAGAATGTCAAGACAAAGCAAATTGACATTCAAATTGTTCAAAAGCCAGATACAGCTGTGCAACTCTACAAGCAAGGTAAAATTGATCGTGTATCAATTGCTAACACACCGGAGTTATACAATGCCAATAAGAACAATAAAGATGTTGTCAAGGCACCGGAAGCAACCACAGCATATATTGAGTATAATCAGACAGGGAAAAACAAGTTCTTAGCAAATGCTAAGATTCGTGAAGCTTTGAATCTAGCAACTAATCGTAAAGAATTAACACAACAAGTTACAGCAGGTATATCAACACCTGCAACAGGTTTGGCACCAGAAGGTTTGGCTAAGACTTCTTCTGATGAAGATCTAGCTAAGTATGTGGCTCCTGGCTATAAGTTTGATGCAGCCGCCGCTAAGAAAGCCTTCCAAGAAGGTTTGAAAGAACTTGGCGAAACACAAGCAACAGTGACAATTACATCAGATGCTGATTCACCAGCCGGAAAGACTACTGTAGATTACTTACAAGGTTCTTGGGAAAAGACGTTGCCTGGTTTGAAGGTCAACCAAAAGCTTGTACCATTCCAACAAAGATTGAAAGATTCACAGACACAAAACTTTGATATTGTTGTATCACTTTGGGGTGGTGATTACCCAGAAGGATCAACATTCTATGATTTGTTTAAAGATGGTGCATCTTATAATAATGGGCAATTTAAAAATGCCGCATATACTGCAGCCGTTAACAAGGCTGAAACTACTGATGCGCTAAAAGATTCAGCACGTGATACTGACTATAAGGCAGCTGAAGCAGCTTTGTTGAAGGACAATAATATTAATCCATTGTACTTCCGTTCAGGATACTCTCTTCAAAATCCAGATGTTACAGGTATTATTGTGAATACAACTGGTGTACAGTATGACTGGAAGTCAGCTGTAAGAAAGTAAGCGTTGTTAATAACTAATTACATTAGAAATGCAAAATAAGAATTGACTTTAGTTAATTCTTATTTTGTTATAGGAAGTCATAATATGTGGAAATACATTTTTAAAAGATTAGTGCTTCTAGTATTCACACTTTTCTTAGTTACAACAGCGACGTTTTTCTTGATGCAAATTATGCCAGGAACGCCGTTCAATAATCCTAAGTTAACGCCTGAAGCATTAGCACAATTGAAAACAACTTATGGACTCGATCTGCCTGTCTGGCAACAATACTTAAACTACTTGGTTGGCGCTGCTCACGGTGATTTTGGTACATCATTTCAATATCAAAATCAGTCTGTTAGCATGTTAATTGGACAACGTTTACCTGTGTCTGCGCAATTAGGTGCACAAGCATTAGTTGTTGGTGTGATTGCTGGTTTATTCATGGGTGCAGCATCAGCAAGAAACAAAAATAATAAAATTGATGGCACACTGGGTATTATCTCAACATTGGGTATTTCAATTCCTAGTTTTATATTAGGTATCGTGCTAGTATACTTGTTTGGATTTAAATGGCCACTTTTCCCTGTATCTGGTTGGGGTGACTCATTCTCACAGACAATTTTGCCAACATTGGCGCTAGCAGTTAGCCCAGCTGCTGTGACGACACGATTTGTTCGTTCTGAAATGATTGAATCACTAAGTTCTGACTATGTTCAGTTAGCCAAAGCTAAAGGATTAAGTGCGAAAGAAGTTGTTAATCAGCACGCTTATCGTAACTCGATGATCCCAGTTTTGACGTTAATTGGTCCTATGGCGGCTGGTCTTTTAACTGGTTCAACATTGATTGAACAGATTTTCTCAATTCCCGGTATTGGACAGCAATTTGTTTTGTCAATTCCATCAAAAGATTTCCCAGTGATTATGGGAACAACCATTGTTTATTCAGCAATGTTAATGGTTATGATTTTGATCACGGATATTTTGACAGCAATTGTTGATCCACGTGTTCGTTTGCAATAAGGAGGCTTATGATGGCAGCAAATACTGAAGATTTTGTCATCGTTGGCGCGCAAAACTCTGAAGCCAACGAACATATCTCAAAGCCAGCCTTGTCATTTTGGCAAGATGCTTGGCGTCGCCTCAAGTTAAATAAACTTGCGGTTATTTCAATGTGGTTCTTAATATTTATTCTAGGCTTTGCAGTGGTGTCCAATTTCTTTGTACCACAACAGGCAGCGAATTCATTTAATTCTGATAAGGTTGGTGTTTATAAGAATTTACCACCTAATTCAGGCTTACCAATTCCTGGTTGGAACGGTAAGATAAAATCACCAGGTGATAGTACCGCGACAGATGTGTACCAATCACAAAACGTCCCATCAGGGCAAAAATATATTTTAGGTACTGATAATATTGGACGTTCATTAGCAAAACGTGTAACTGTTGGTTTACGCATCTCATTGTTAGTTGCTATAGTTGCAACATTCATTGATTTATTAATTGGTGTGGCATATGGCGTATTTTCTGGTTGGAAAGGTGGCTGGATTGATAACGTTATGCAACGTATCATTGAAATTTTGTCATCTATTCCTAACTTAATTATTGTCACAATGCTTGGTTTACTACTGGGCGGCGGTGTATTGTCAATTATTTTAGCCATTGCAATGACAGGTTGGCTAGGTATGGCTAGACAAGTTCGTAATATGACTTTAACGTTAAAAGAACGTGATTATGTCTTAGCTGCGCAGTCTTTGGGTGAAAGTTCTTTTAAAATTGCAATCAAACATCTGATACCAAATATGGCTGGAACAATTATTGTTCAAATTATGATGACTGTTCCTAATGCCATTATGTTTGAAGCGGTATTATCAGCTATTAACTTGGGTGTTAGGCCGCCAACTGCATCATTGGGATCATTGATTTCTGATGCACAGGCAATGTTACAATTTTATCCTTATCAAATATTAATTCCATCAGCAGTGTTGGTTTTGGTATCATTAGCATTCATCCTTTTGGGCGATGGCTTACGTGATGCTTTTGACCCACGTGCGAGTGAAGACTAAGAGGTGTGCAGATTATGAGTAATCCAATTTTAAAAGTTGAAAATTTGCACGTGAACTTTAATACTTATGCGGGAACAGTGCAAGCAATACGTGACGTATCATTTGATTTGAATAAAGGTGAAACATTGGCCATTGTTGGTGAATCGGGATCTGGAAAATCAGTTACGACAAAAACATTAATGGGATTAAATGCTAAAAATGCTTCGATTCCTGATAATTCAAGATTAATTTTTAAAGATCGCAATTTGCTCGATTTAAAAGAGGAAGAGTGGCAAACGATTCGTGGTAATGAAATTGCTATGATATTTCAAGATCCGATGACCAGCTTAGATCCGACAATGAAAATCGGGATGCAAATTGCAGAACCTTTGATGAAACATCGTAAAATGAAAAAGGAAGATGCTTTAAAACGGGCATTAGAGTTAATGAAAGGTGTTGGCATTCCTAACTCAGAAGAACACATCAATGATTACCCACATCAATGGTCTGGTGGTATGCGACAACGTGCAGTTGTGGCAATTGCACTAGCAGCAGATCCAGAAATTTTGATTGCTGATGAACCAACGACTGCCTTAGATGTTACTATTCAAGCACAAATATTGAATTTAATGAAATCGTTACAGAAAGAAACTAGTAGTTCGATTATATTCATTACACATGATTTGGGTGTTGTTGCGGGAATGGCTAATCGTGTAGCTGTCATGTATGCTGGTAAGATTGTTGAGTATGGCACGGTGGACGAAATTTTCTTCAATCCACAACATCCATATACTTGGGGATTGTTAAATTCAATGCCGACAACTGATACACAAATTGGCTCGCTAGAAGCTATTCCAGGCACACCACCAGATTTGTTGGACCCGCCTAAGGGCGATGCTTTTGCTTCACGTAATGTCTATGCCCTAGCAATTGATTCAAAAGAGGAACCACCCTTCTTCAAAGTTAGTGACACGCATTATGCAGCCACATGGTTGCTTGATGAGCGTTCACCAAAAGTAACACCGCCTGTGCAAATTCAAAAGCGATGGGCACGTTGGCAAGAAATTCAAGGGCAGGAGGCTTAATCATGACTGGGAAAGAACCAAAAAAGTTAGTTGAGCTAAAAGACTTGCAACTGTATTTTAATAAAGGAAAAGCCAATGAAGTTCGTGCTATTGATCATGTAACTTTTGATATTTATGAAGGCGAAATATTTGGTTTAGTTGGTGAATCTGGTTCTGGTAAAACAACCATTGGGCGTACAATTTTAAAATTGCACGAACAAACTGGTGGTGAAATTTTGTTTAATGGTGAAGATGTCACGCATTTAAAGGGGAAGCAATTATCGGCATTCCGTAAGGATGCACAAATGATTTTCCAGGATCCACAAGCGAGTTTGAATGGCCGTATGAAAGTACGTGATATCATTGCCGAGGGTATTGATATCAACAAATTAGCTAAAAACAAAACAGAACGTGATGCTAAAGTACAAGAACTATTGAAACTTGTTGGGTTAAACGAAGATCATGCAACACGTTATCCTCATGAATTTTCGGGTGGACAACGACAACGTATCGGAATTGCGCGTGCGCTAGCAGTTGATCCTAAATTTATCATAGCTGACGAACCAATATCAGCACTAGATGTATCTATTCAGGCACAAGTTGTGAATTTGATGAAGGAATTACAAACTAAACATTCCTTGACATATTTATTTATTGCACATGATTTGTCTATGGTGAAGTATATTTCTGATCGTATTGGTGTGATGCATTGGGGTAAATTGCTTGAAATTGGTTCAGCAGACGCAGTGTATAATCATCCTTTACACCCTTATACTAAAAGCTTATTATCAGCTATTCCAGTTCCTGATCCAGAGGTTGAAAGCGTAAGGCAACATATTACGTATGATACAACTATCGAAACAGATGGTAAGGCAAGGCAAATGATTGAAGCTGCGCCTGGACATTTTGTCCTCGCAACAGAAGAAGAAGCTGCATTATATAAAGCACAACAAGTTTAAAACATTAAAAAGTTGTCATGGATTGAGAAAAATCTATGACAACTTTTTATATTGCATTGCAACGTGAAATTAATATGAAAAATGTGTATAATTATAATGAGTTATTAATGAGAAAGTGAGACAGTATGGTAAGATTACAAGACGATTTTTACGAGGCAATTAATGGTGAATGGGAAAAAACAGCGGTTATTCCTAATGACAAACCGCGAACAGGTGGATTTAGTGATTTATCTGACGAGATTGAGCAATGGTTAATTTCTCAGACTAGTAGATGGCAACAGGGTGACGATTTACCTGAAAATACTATTTTACAAAATTTTGTTGCTTATCATCGCTTGACATCTGATACACAAACACGTGACCAACTGGGGGCAAAGCCAATATTACCACTGATTGCCAAATATCAGAGTTACACATCATTTTCAGAATTTGCGAACCATATTGTTGAATTAGAAAAATCAGGCTTTCCAAATGCTTTGCCACTAGGCATTGAACCCGATTTTAAAGATGCGCGAACGAATGTGTTGTGGGCTGGGGCGTTAAGTTTGCTCTTACCAGATACAACTTACTACGAAAAGGGGCATGCGCAAGGTCAAGTGTTGTTGGGTAAATTTAGAGAGGAACAAGAAGCTTTGTTACCTCACTTTGGTTTTTCACAATCGGAAACCACAAAATTAATTGATCAATATTTAGCACTTGATGCACGTGCAGCAGCAGTTGTATTGAGTCAAGAAGAAAGTCATGAATATGCTAAACTGTATCATCCCTATGATTGGAATAAATTTACAAGTCTAGTGCCAGAGTTGCCGTTGGATGATATTTTGACTGAATTGGTGGGACAAAAGCCGGATACTGTTATTGTGCCAGAAGAACGTTTTTGGGCTGTAGCGGAACAGTTTTATTCTGAAGAAGCCTGGCCATTATTAAAAGCCTATCTTATTGTGCAGGCAGCGAACCAATTCACAGGTTATTTGTCTGAGGAGCTTCGTGTTCTAGGGGGACAATACCAACGTGAATTAACGGGATTGCCAGAAGCAATGGGTACAGAGAAAGCAGCAGTTTATTTAGCTGTGCAGCCATTTAATCAAGCAATTGGCTATTATTATGCCCAGAAGAAATTTTCTCCAGAAGCAAAAGCAGATGTTGAAGATAAAGTGGCAAGTATGATTGATGTATTCAAGCAACGTTTGCAATCAAATCAATGGCTTAATGAAGAAACACGTATCAAGGCAGTCACAAAATTAAATACAATTGTGCCACATATTGGTTATCCTGAAAAATTACCGCAAAGACTATATAAAAAGGTTGTTAACTCGGATGCAAGCTTGTTTGAAACAGCGACGCAATTTCGACAAATTGAAATTGAGCACGCGTGGTCAAAATGGCATCAACCAGTTGATCGTAGTGAATGGCATATGCCAGCGCATTTGGTTAATGCTTATTATGATCCACAACAAAATCAAATTGTATTTCCGGCTGCTATTTTGCAAGCACCTTTTTATAGCTTAGAACAATCATCGTCGGCAAATTATGGTGGTATTGGTGCAGTTATTGCACATGAAATTTCACATGCATTTGACACAAATGGCGCATCATTTGATGAATTTGGTAGTTTAAATAATTGGTGGACAGATGATGATTTTGCGGCATTCCAATTACGCACGGAAAAAGTTGTTAAGCAATTTGACGGTCTTGATTCGTATGGGGCTAAAGTAAATGGTAAGTTAACTGTTTCTGAAAACGTTGCCGATCTTGGCGGATTAGCTGCTGCATTAGCCGCTGCTAAGCGAGATGATGGTTTTTCAGCTGTTGATTTCTTCGAAAGCTGGGCAGCCATTTGGCGTATGAAAGCACGTCCAGAATACATGCAGTTACTTGCTGCTTCTGATCCTCATGGTCCGGCTAAATTACGAGTTAATGTACAAGTGAAGAACTTTGATGAGTTTTTTGAAACGTTTGATGTGAATCCAACGGACGAAATGTGGTTATCACAAGATGAACGTGTTCAAATTTGGTGAAATAGTTGGTTGATTTATGTTAAGTATTCCATAATGATAGATAGTTATGATAATTTTTATTTGTGTAACGTGTATAATTAAAACTTACTGATTATTTATTTTGGGGAGAATATGAATGTTTAACATAAAAAAAATGAACAGGTGGCAACTGTTTTTAGTTTTTCTAATACTAGCAAGTGTTTGTATGTTACCACAATTGGCCAAACAAACGATGTACATGAATTCTTGGGATGTGCCATTTCATTTATCTCGGATGTATGAGTTGGAAAAGGGATTTGAGGTTGGCAAATGGTTGCCTGATATCTCTGCCTATACATTTGGAGAAAATGGTTACGGTGTTAACCTCTTCTATGGTTATTCATTCACATATTTTGTAGCTGTGATTTATTTTTTCACACAGCAGGCAGTTACAGCAGTACTTATTGGTTATGTTGTTTTGTTGACGTCTGCAATGGCTGTCAATTTTTATGCAGGTACATTATTTTTTACAGGCACTAATACAAGATTGAAGTCCTTTGCATTTAGTGTTTTATATGTCTTGGCACCAGTGACTTTTGGCGAAATTAATGTACGCGGTTTACCTGGTGAACTAATTGGTATTTTACTTTTTCCCGCAGTTCTAGCAGGATTTTATGGCATAATGTTTACTAATCGTAAAAATTATGTGCTTACAAGTATTCTAAGTGCAGTAATTGTTACCAATCACGTGCTATCGGCATTTTTATTAGTCATTATACTTGTAGTGATGGTATTTATTTTTTTCTTTCAAAAAGAAGTAACTCTTGCTAAAATAGTGCGGTTAATCAAAGTTGGGCTACTCACAATATTGCTTTCTGCATTTTACGTTATACCATTTCTGCAACATCTATTAACAGATAAAATTGCTGGAGCCAATAAAATGTGGGGAACAGTTAGTCCCTGGGAATCTATTGCAGCATCAGTTAATAACCAAGCAACGTTAAATTGGACAGCAATACCTGTTGGACTATTCGTGTTTATAATGAGTATCATCATCTCAGTGGAATTGTTACATTTTAGAACACTTTCTAAACAGGTTAGAACAATCGGTTGTTGGTTAGTTATTAGTTTAGTTACTGTTTTTTATATGCCAACAGAGTTTTTTGCAAAAACACCGCTGCATGTTTTTCAAATGATGGGACGATTTTATCCTCTTATTATGCTGCTATCTTTGTTATTCGTGATTGAAGGATTAGATCATTTTTATGAAATTGGCGTGTTACATCTGAAAACAATGAATTGGATCTTTATTGCGGGAATTATGTTGTCCTTGTTTAGTGCTTGGAAAATGCAGGGTGATGCTTATTATAGTGCGAAATTACCTATTGCAAACTATCAAAAAGGCGGCAAAGCATTTCCGAAAACTGTGGGAAATAATGACTTTGAGTACCAAATTAACCACTATTATCAATTACCTTTAGGTAGTAAGGATTATTTAGGTCAAAAACGTGTTAAATTTGTCAGTGGGTACCAAGTAGCTAGTTGGGGAGACACAAGAGATGCAACACGCATATATATTGACAATCAGTTGAGTTCATTAAGATTATTTCACAAAGGATATACTTTTGAAGTTAAAAACATACCAGAAAGTGCAAAACAAATATTGCTTCCAATGACTAATTATCAGGGTTGGCAAGCGACAGATGGTGCCGGAAAATCTCTATTAATTAAAACGGTTAAAGGTAAACTAGCAGTTGAACCTAAGGGCAGTCAAGTCATCCAACTAACGTATCATAAAACAGTATTACATCAAGTAGCAATAATTATTTCGGCAATGACGATGGTGATATTCGTATTTGTTAGTATTTTTATCATTTTGAAAAATAAAAAACGCGCCTAACCAAGCATGTTACGAGAAAACAATCTTTGAATTGTCGTAACATGTTTTTTCTATGCCATGGATAGTAAAAAAATAAGAAAGAACCTATAAATTCTGATACAATAGTGTGTATTGACTTTTTGAAGCGAGTAAGATGGTATGTATGAAAAAATGATTCTTTTAATAATTCAGCTATTGTTAGTGGCTGTGATGCTGATGATGCTAACGTTAGTAATTCGGGCTTATATAGTGGGAAAAAAGCCTATTTTTCAGCGTTTTGGTTTAGGTATGATTATTGGTTTTTTCACTGATTTTGGTGATACCTTAGGCATTGGGTCATTTGCGACGACGACAGCTGCTTTTCGTGCAACGCATTACGTTAATGACGATCGAAAGTTACCGGGCACACTAAACGCCATGCATGCGATACCAGTGATAGTGGAAGCACTTTTTTTCATTACTGCGGTTAAAGTCGAATTAATGACACTCATTCCGATGACCACAGCAGCTGTTATTGGTGCCTACATTGGTACGCATGTAACCAGAAAATGGCATGCACCGACTGTACAGCGCGTGATGGCGGGTGCTTTACTGATAGCAGTGATTATCATGATTGTCCGAATGATCACAACACCAGGTGCAGATAATACGATGGCTGTTCATGGATTACATGGGTGGTGGTTAGTTCTAGGTGTGGTATTTAATTTAGGTATTGGCATATTGATGACAATGGGGCTAGGGAACTACGCACCAGAACTCATTTTCTTTTCTCTGATGGGAGTTAACCCTGCCGTTGCGTTTCCTGTTATGATGTTAGATGCCGCCTTAATTATGCCAACGACAGCGTGGAATGTCATTAAAATGGATCGCGTATCCTGGCGTGGTTTTGCCGGAGTTGCAATTGGTGGTGTATTAGGTGTGATTGTTGCTGCGAAATTTTTTACTAGCATGGATGTTGAGCTGCTTAAAAAACTAATTATTGGTGTATCATTATGGACAGTTTATGGCTTACTGCGTGATTCATTTAAAATTAATTGGAAGAAAGTACATTAAAAGTCTTGCTAAGTCTCTGAAAATTTGGTACTATTATATAGTTGTTTGAGATATGGGAGTGTAGCGAAGTCTGGCTAAACGCGACGGACTGTAACTCCGTTCCTTCGGGTTCGTAGGTTCGAATCCTACCGCTCCCATAGCCGATTTAATAGTTAACGGCTAAATAAATTAACTATTGCCCCTTCGCCAAGTGGTAAGGCATCGGTTTTTGGTACCGATATGCGCTGGTTCGAATCCAGCAGGGGCAATTATAAAAAAGGAATCCGATTAGGATTCCTTTTTTTCTGTTAATAGTGATATACGTATCGCTTATTTTTTTGGGGGATGAAGTACTAGTCCGTGTTCTGGGGTTCGCGCGTTAATCACGATGTCTTCAATTTTGAAAATATGTGCTAATTGATCAGGTGTGAAATGCGCCTTTTTTTCGGCAATTTGACGTAAAGACTTACCTGTCCGAATAGACTCTTTAGCTAGTTTTGCTGCTTCTTGATAACCAATGATTGGGGTCATAGCAGTAGCAAAACTAACAGATAAATCAATATCTTGTGCGAGTCGAGATTTGTTGCTGGTGATACCATCAATAGCGTTTAGACGTAATGTATTCATCGCTGCAGTAAGATGTTCAATCCCTGTAAAGAGCGAACGGAATATGATTGGTTCAAAAGCGTTGAGCTCTAGTTGTCCTGCTTCGGCAGCAGCAGTAATTGTTGCATCAAATCCAAATATTTCAAAAGCAACCTGATTCACCACTTCTGGAATAACTGGGTTAACTTTACCAGGCATAATTGAAGAGCCGGCTTGTTTCGCTGGTAAGTTAATTTCTAGTAAGCCTGAACGGGGTCCAGAGCTAAGTAGACGTAAATCATTAGCAATTTTAGATAAACTCATAGCTAATGTTTTTAGAGTGCCTGAGAGGGCAACGAGGCTATCAAGATTTTGTGTTGCATCAAATAAGTCATGTGCCTGTGTTAAGGGTAGCTTGGTAATACCGGCTAAATTTGGCACAATATGTACTTGGTAGTGATAACTGACATTAATACCTGATCCAATCGCAGAACCACCCAAATTAAGCATATATAAAGCATCACGAGCAGCGGTGATACGTAAGTCATCTCGACGTAAGGGCTTTAACCAGGCATGGAAACTATTGCCTAATGTCATCGGAACTGCATCCTGTAGTTGCGTTCGGCCCATTTTATACGTGGTTGAAAATTCATCCGCTTTATTGCCTAAAGCGTCAATCAGGGCACGCAACTCAGAAAATAATGGCTCAAGTAAACGTAATAGCGCTATTTTACCTGCACTTGGATAAGTATCGTTTGTACTTTGTGCCATATTAACGTGATCATTTGGATTGATATAATTATAATCACCACGCGCATGTCCTGTTTGTTCAAGTGCCACATTAGCAATGACTTCATTAACGTTCATGTTAGTTGATGTGCCGGCGCCACCTTGAATGTCACTAATTGGGAACATGGTTAAATCAATAGGATTATTGATAAGCGTCTTGACGGCACTGACAATATGTTTAGCGACAGAACGATCAAGATTACCAGATGTCGCATTCGTTTTGGCGGCAGCTTGTTTGATTTCTAGAAAGGCGCGAATCAGTTCAGGATGTGTTGACTCTGATGAAATGGGGAAATTATTCAAAGCACGTTGTGTATGTATACCATAATAAGCTGATTTTGGAATATCTAGTTGACCGAGTGAGTCAGATTCAGTACGCATGATGCTCTCCTTAGTAAATTACTATAGGACCATTTTATCTCTTGTTGCAACTATACCAATTAATTGTGTTACATATCATGACATTGAATTTTTTTAGTCATTAATGATGAGGTTATGTGTTTGCTTTGATCAAATCAAATTAAAACAGCGCATCATAAGATACGCTGTTTGTTACTATTTTACATCTAACACTTCCGCAGTATGGTTATCTTTTCCAATAACGACGCGGTCAACAACGTCTGTAAACAAACCATGCTCGACAACGCCAACCATCTTAATCAACTCATCCCCTAGTTCACGTGGATTCTCAATAATTGGTAGATGGAGATCAATTAAAAAATTAGCTGAATCTGTGCGAACGGGATTACCATTTTGATCTAACCGCCATGTGGGATGAAACCCATCAGCTTGGAATCGCTTAAACAACTGGTTAGAGCCATATGGAATGACTTCTACTGGTAAGTATTGATTGAGTTTGGGAATACGTTTTGTTGCGTCAACGACCCAAATATTTTCACGAGAATTGAAAGCAACAATTTTTTCCCATAGCAAGGCGGCACCACCACCTTTAATTGCAGAAAAATCATCGGCAATTTGATCTGCACCGTCAATTGTCAAGTCGATTTTATCAATATCATCAACGTTGTACATTGGAATACCAAGCTGGGCAGCATTTCGACGAGTTTTTTCAGAAGTTGCGACACCGACAATGTTTAGATTTTCATTGGCAACGCGCTCTCCAAGTGCCTCGACAACATGAACAATAGTTGACCCAGAACCAATACCGACGACCATACCATTTTTAACAAATTCAGCAGCACGACGGCCAGCAATGATTTTTTGTAACTCTTGACTCATAATTTATACTCAATTTCCTGATATTTGGCTGGATTACTTGCAAACGCTTTTTTAACATAGGGGCAAACTGCTTTGATTGTCATATGATTATTTTGAGCTTCAGTAATTACTGCATCAAGTAATTTTGCAGCAATACCTTGCCCGCGTAATGACGGATCAACTCGTGTTGCATTAACCGAGTACGTTTGACCATCATTGATAGTTGTATAGATAATTTCGGCTAATGTTTTATCATCTTCTTGTAAAAAATAACGTCCAGGTTCATGTTGAAAGTCCATAATTTTTCTCCATTTCGTTGCTATAAATTTTACTTTGTGCAACATATCAGTGACACTGTTTGTTACTCAATTATACCGCATAATTTAGCCATTAGGTGGGTTGTTATATTTTAAAAGTACGCTTTGGTTCAGGTATATCAAAATAAAATTTTAAAAAATAGGCGCATTATAACGTATAATAATAAAGATAGATGAATTAATAAATGGAGGAAAAATATGGCTCTTAATTATTTTATTGGCTGTATTTAATATGTAAATATGCGTGGATTTGAAATTGTTTCAGCTAAGGCAAGTGACGGTCTTAATTTACCTCAACGTAGCACACAATCAGCTGCCGGCTATGACTTCGAAGCATCAGAGGATATTGTTATTCCTAGTGCTGCAAGTAATCAATTTTTTAAGGGCTTAAGTATTTTATCATTGGGTAAGTTAAAGGGTGTGCGTGATAATGCAGATCTTCAAAATATGCTCAAACCTGTATTAGTGCCAACTGGCATAAAAGCTTACATGGCAGAAGGTGAGTATCTACAATTGGTATCACGTTCTAGTGGCCCAATCAAAAAACGTATCATGATGCCAAATGCAGTTGGTATTGTGGATGCGGATTATTATAACAATCCTTCGAACGAGGGTGAAATTTTTTTCCAATTTATTAATTTTGGGCTAAAAGATGTTCACATTAAAAAAGGCGAGCGCATTGGTCAGGGTATTTTCTTGCCATATTTATTGGCTGATGGGGATGAAAATACAACTAAATCTTCACGACAAGGTGGTTTTGGTTCGACTGGACAAAATTAATATGAAATTAGTCCTTCAGTAAAAAATAAGGGTTAAATAACTATGGCTGATGAACAAACAGATATTGTGTTGCGTGATGAAAAGCATGATTTTAAATTACGTGCTACTGGTGTATTACTAAATGATATAGGTGATGTTGCTGTTAATGAAGACCGGCGTAATGGTTATTTGTTGTTGCCGGGTGGAAAAATAAAGTTTGGTGAAACGAGTCAACAGGCAATTGCTCGTGAGTTTTTAGAAGAAATGGGTATTCATGTCCGTGCTACGAGATTACTTGCAACGACGGAAAACATATTTGCTATCGATGGTAGACAAACTAACGAAGTATGTTTTACCTGGTTAGTTGTTCGCATTAATCATGAACGTGTGTATGCAAAGGATGATTGGGAACAAATAGTATCTTGGCGCTCGCCAAATGATTTGGTAGATTTGAAGCCAAAAGCATTACAAGCTGTTTTGAAACAACTACCAGCACAAACAATGTATTTATTAAATATTGATCAGGAAGAAGGATAATAGTTATCGCTAAAACAAAAACACAATTTATTTGTTCTAACTGTGGTTTTACATCGGCACGTTATCTCGGGCGCTGTTCAAACTGTGGTGAATGGGGCACTTTTGTTGAAGAAAAAATTGCGCCTGAAGTTAATGATCGTAAAAGCCGTGTGAGTCTTGATGGCCGCACGGCCAAAGTTGAGAAAATTAATGAAATCACCTCTGAAGAAACACCGCGAGTGACAACGAGTTTGATGGAACTTAATCGTGTCTTAGGGGGCGGTGTTGTACCTGGATCAATGGTGTTGATTGGTGGGGATCCAGGCATTGGAAAATCAACACTGTTACTGCAAGTTTCTGGTCAACTCGCGCAAAAAGGGCGTGTTTTGTATGTGACTGGAGAAGAATCAGCAACACAGGTAAAGCTGCGAGCTGATCGGCTTGGTGTTGGCCATGATGAATTTTATCTGTACCCAGAAACTGATATGACGGCTATTAAGAAGCAAATTGATGAGTTGCAACCTGATTTTGTTGTGATAGATTCAGTGCAAACAATGCAAGAACCAGATGTTACTTCAGCAATTGGCTCAGTATCGCAAATTCGTGAGGTAACAGCCGACCTGTTACAAATTGCGAAAACCAATAATATTTCAGTTTTCATTGTTGGTCATGTCACAAAAGATGGGGCCATTGCGGGACCAAAAATTTTGGAACATATGGTTGACACTGTATTATATTTTGAGGGGGATATGCATCATAACTATCGTATTTTGCGCGCAGTGAAAAATCGTTTTGGTGCCACTAATGAATTGGGAATATTTGAAATGCGCGATGGTGGGTTACGTGAAGTTGCAAACCCGTCAGAAATATTTTTAGAAGAACGACTAGATGGCGCAACTGGTTCTGCAGTAGTTATTGCACTAGAAGGATCAAGACCAATTTTGGTTGAACTTCAGGCACTGGTAACACCCACGGTTTTTGGTAATGCACAGCGTACAGCGGCAGGATTAGACCGTAATCGTGTCAGTCTATTGATGGCCGTATTGGAGAAACGTGCAAACTTATTATTGCAAAACCAAGATGCATACCTTAAAGCAGCAGGTGGTGTGAAACTAGATGAGCCCGCAATTGATTTAGCAGTGGCTGTTGCATTAGCCAGCTCTTATCATGATAAAGAAACACGACCAAGCGATGCCTTTATTGGTGAATTGGGATTAACGGGTGAAGTTCGAAGTGTGTCACAAATTGAAGAACGCTTGAAAGAAGCTAAAAAGTTAGGCTTTAAGCGTGTTATTGCACCGCAAAATAATTTATCAGGTATTGAAATTCCAGATAAGTTACAAGTAATTGGTGTGGTAACACTTGCTCAAGCCTTGAAGGTCGCATTTGAATAACCTCACTGTCATAGAAATACTGTTTATAAATAGCAGAAAACCCGCTAAATATCATATTTAAGCGGGTTTTCTGCTATTTTGATACCAATGTTGAACGTCGATTATTGTGTTTTTGGAAAGTGACAATAACTAAATGAAGAACAATAGCAATTAGACCGATTGTAAATAATTTCAAAAGTAGTGAGGTTGTGCCGCTGCCACCATATAAAACATTATAATCGGCTCTTATTGAATAGAAGCACGGAGAGATATTGCTTATTGCCTTGAAAAAACCAGGAAGAATTGGACGTGGGATTAAACCAGCTCCAGAAACAACTTGCATAATCATAAATGGCATGTTTATCATAATACCGATTTGACCGAGTATTAATGAAAAAATAAGATTAACGTTCAGTCCAGCAAATAGTTCAATGCTGTGGTTTATCCATAAATGCCAGTAAGCACTTGTATCAAAGTGAAGCAATGCTTTGCTGAGACCAACAACCAACAATGGCGCCAATATTGAAATTAAGACGATCGCGATTTCAGTATAGAGATAAGAACGCCAGTGACCAATAAGTGGTGCAAAAGATTTATATGCTGTAACGATTAGCATGGCACCAATCATTGAACCGATGTAAATTGCTAAGGTAATGAAGAAAGGCGCCATAGTATGATGCATACCCGAGGGAACTTTATTTATTTTAACAATCGTGTATTTGTAAGATTGCGCAATATTTGTGTAAGCATCATTTATTTTGGTAGTTGCCGCTTCTTTTGTCGTATCAGCTTGTTTTAAAATAACATCTTTTTGTGCAGGATTAGCGGCAATTAGAGCTTTGGTTTGCGTTTCTAGTTGCCCTAGTTCTGCTGCAGAAAGAATACCCTTACCTTGTTGTATCAAAACACTTTTTTGGACATTTGCGCCAATAGACTTAGCAACCGCTTCCATGGCGGAAACAGATGTCATAGGATTAGCATAGTTAATGTAAAATTTTAGTTGACTTTGCGATGGTTTATCCAATGTTTTTAAATGTTTATTAAAGTCTTTTGGAATATTGATAATCAAGTAAATCTTGCGATCATTGAGATCTTTTTTAGCAGTTTCTAAACTGAGGTCTGTTTTAACGTGTTTGAACGGTAAAAGATCAGTGAGTTGATTTTTTAAATTAGTGCTGTCGTTGTCTTGATTAACAACAGCCACTGGTAACTGTTCTACTCTATCGGGGACAGCTTGATAACCTGAAAGATAAACGCCAACCATGAGCAAACCGTAAAATATAACGATAATGAATGCACCGATAACGCCTTTACTGATAAGAAATTTTCTAAATTGCATGTGGAACTCCCTTTTTATTTGCTGTCAAAAGAATAGCACTTATTTATAAAGCATGCAAGTGGTTGGTTGCATTTTAAATAATATCTTTCAAAAATAAAATATGTTAATATGCTAGTATGAGGTTCACTAATGACTAAAAAAACATCAAAATATGACAAAATTCTAAACACATTCATTCAATTATTAATTGAGGGTGGCTATCAATCAGCGACTATCAGTAAAATAGCCGAAAGGGCAGAAGTTAATCCCAGTACCATTTTTAGAAACTTCACGGATAAGAAAGGTTTATTATCAGCAGTAGTTGATCGACATTTGAAGGACTTATCGACTATATTTGATGGGGTAAGCATGACTGGTAATATTGAAGATGATCTTGTTATTTTATCGAAAACGTATCAGGAATTTCAAGTTGATCACCAAGAAATCGTTTTGATTGGTTTTCAAGCAGCGCTGGAAATGCCAGAGATTAATAAAGCTGTAGAAGAAATTCCGGTGTTGTTTAAGAAAATATTGGGTGACTATTTCTCTGATATGAAAAAGCAGCACAAAATTAGAGAAACAATAGATGTTGAGGCGGCTACAATGAATTTATTATGGCTAAATTTTGGTTATTTTTTATCAGTTATTCGTTTTGATCATCCCAACATTTCAACATCGGCCACAGATTTTTATGATAAACAGATTCGTTTTTTTGCTAAAAGTTTAGTTTAATCACATGACATATGGTGTGCTAAGTGAAAAACGTGATGCGTGTGGAAAACTTGAAGATAAAGGCTATTTATAGACACTACACTGTTTTGTCTTATCGTGGACTCATAAATTAATTTTGAAATTAGTAATTATAATATGTACAATAGAACATGTAAATAATTGCGGTAAAACCGCGTAATTAGGAGGAAACGTGCTTAATTTTGATTGAATAAGCGCGTCATAAAACATGACTGAAGAAATTCGTGTCCGCTATGCACCATCACCAACGGGCCACCTACATATTGGAAATGCACGTACAGCAATCTTTAACTGGCTTTTTGCGCGTCATTATAACGGTAAATTTATTATCCGTATTGAAGATACTGATACGGCACGTAACATTGCTGACGGTGAAAAATCACAACTAGACAATCTAGCTTGGCTTGGTTTGGATTGGGATGAATCACCAGCAAATCCTGGTGAATACGGCCCATATCGTCAATCAGAACGTAATGAGCAAGGTGTCTATCAACCCTTTATTGCCGAGTTGTTAGCCAAGGGGCTTGCCTATAAGTCATATAAGACAACGGATCAAATTGCCGCTGAGCGTGAGGCGCAACAGGCAGCAAAGCAAGCGCCACATTATGTTTATGAGTATGAAGGTCTAACGAATGACGAACGTGAGGCTAAGTATGCTGAATTTGAGGCCCAAGGCTTAAAACCCGTTGTGCGTTTTCGTGTACCTGAAGAAAAAACTTACGCTTGGGATGACATTGTTAAAGGTCATATTGAAATTGGCGCTAAAGAAGTGGGTGGCGATTGGGTTATTCAAAAAGCAGATGGTATGCCAACTTATAACTTTGCCGTCGTGGTAGATGACCATTTGATGAAAATCTCTCATGTACTACGTGGTGATGATCATGTATCAAACACACCAAAGCAAATTATGATTTTTGAGGCCCTAGGCTGGGCTGTGCCAAAGTTTGGACATATGGCGTTAATTATTAATGGTGAAACAGGTAAGAAACTATCAAAGCGTGATGAAAATCTGTTACAATTCGTAGAACAATATCATGAATTGGGCTATCAGCCACAAGCCATGGTAAACTTTATTGGTTTACTTGGGTGGTCACCAAAGGGTGAGGATGAAATTTTCTCACTTGAAGCGTTTAAAGAAATGTTTGACGAGACACGTTTATCGAAGGCCAATGCTAAATTTGATCAAAAGAAACTAGAGTGGATTAACAATCAGTGGATGCGTCGGGATCTGGACAAGGTCATGCCACAACTTATTCAAGAATTGGTACATGCTGAGTTGATCACTGCATCAGAGGCAGAAGAAAAGTCAGACTGGTTAGCACAAGTAATCAAAGTTGCTGGCGTTGAAGGTATTTCTTATACACGTGAAGTTGTTGAGTTGGTTCGCAAACCCTTTTTTGAACTTGGGGATGTAACCGAAGAAATGGTAGATTACTTGACATCAGAAGACGGACGTAAAGTATTTTCTGCATGGGAAGCGGCTTACACGGCACTACCAGAAACTGCAACTGCCAAAGATTACATGGATACAATTCGCAGTATTCAAAATGCGCTTGAAATCAAGGGTCGCAACTTGTGGAATCCTATTCGTATTGCCACAACACACGAAATACAAGGACCTAATTTACCAGAAATGTTAGTTGTAATAGATAAAACAAAAGTCTTAGATACAATGGCTGATGTGAAAGCAAAGTACTTAGCTTAATTAATAACTCGAAAAACGTTATTTATCCTTTATTTGATGAATAACGTTTTTTGTATGCAATGAATTACACCACACAAACGTTAGTTAGCAATATAATAATATTAAACGAATTATAGTGCGTGTTTAGAAAGGGTAAAAAAATGTATGCAATTGAAATGAAGGACTATGGCGAAGTAAATGTTTTAGTGGCAACACAATTAGCTGAGATTCCAACGATAAAGCCAAAACAAATATTGGTTAAACAACATGCAACAGCAATTGATCCCTATGATGTTAAGTTTAGGAAAGGGTTGATGGGAACTGAACGTGCGTTACCTTTGATTCCTGGTTCATCAGTAGCTGGTGAAATTGTTGCAATAGGTTCAGAGGTGACGGAATTTTCAATAGGTGAACGTGTCGCTGCATCGCCTCATTTGAAAAGTTATGCTGAATTTGTACCAGTGGGTCGTTCAACTGTGGCTAAAATACCAGATAATGTGAGTTATACACAAGCGGCTGCTTTAGCCTTAGGGGCCCAGACTGGCTATCAAGCTATAAATGATGATTTAAAATTACAAGTTGGGGAATCTATTTTAGTGCAAGGTGGTGCCGGTTCGGTAGGATTGACTGCATTACAAACTGCGGTACTGCGTGGCGCAACAGATATCTATACAACAGCCGTTAATAATGGTGTTGATTTTCTTAAAAAATTTAACACTAATTGGCATGTTATTGATAACCATACTGAGCGTTTAACAGACATTATTCCAAAGGATGTTGATGCTATTTTGGACACAATTGGTGGTACAGCCATTGAGGAAGGTTTAAAAGTGCTTAAACCAAATGGACGTCTAGTATCACTTGCTGGTTCTCATGAAGATAATCGTGTCACGAGTATTTATTTAAAATCAAATGGTGAGCAGCTAGGTGAGTTATTGCAACTTGTATCAGAAGATAAGCTAGAAGTTGTGATAGCCGATGTAAAGTCCTTTAATGTTGAAAATCTAAAGAAATTTCAGGCAATGAAGCATGTGGTTGGCAAATTAGTGTTAACGTTTGACTAATAAGTACCAACATTTGGTATGTAAAAAGGACAAATTTCACTTGCATGTTGAAAAAGTGCGTATTGTTATTGGTGGAATCTTTACAAGTAAAGAAAAAGCGAGTACAATTAACTTGTAAATTAATTCACATGAAAAAGGAGATTTATAATGAAAGCAGCGCTTGTACGTGAAACACCAGACGGATATGTTGATTTGGTTGATAACTGGGAACCAAGATCTCTGAGTTTTGGTGAAGCATTGGTTGATGTAGAATATGTTGGATTGTGTCATACAGATTTGCATGTTGCCGGTGCAGATTTTGGTAACCCAAATCAGATAGGTCAACGTAATGGTCAGTTCCGACGTGTTATTGGACACGAAGGTGTAGGACGTGTTTCTAAGCTAGGTGAAGGTGCTAGTGACTATTTAAATATTGGTGATCGTGTATCTATTGCTTGGTTTTATGATGCCTGTGGTGTTTGTGACTATTGTGTATCGGGAAATGAAACATTCTGTCGTAAAGTTCGTAACTCTGGTTATACAGTTGATGGTGCGATGTCACAACAGGCTGTTGTCAATGCCAAGTATGCTGTAAAAGTACCAGAAGGTTTGGACCCAGTAGAAGCAACATCAATTACTTGTGCTGGTGTAACAATGTATAAGTCACTTAAAGTTGGTGAGACGAAGCCAGGACAATGGGTTTCAGTTCATGGTGCCGGTGGTTTAGGTAATTTGGCTGTGCAGTATGCGCATAGTGTATTTGGTGCACATGTGGCAGTTATTGATGGCAATGATGATAAATTAGCAGCGGCTAAAGCTAATGGTGCTGAGGTTTTGATTAACCGTAAAAAGGTCGAAGACGTTGCAGCGGAAGTACAAAAAGCTACTGGCGGTGTGCACAATGCACAAGTAACTGCGGTTAATGCTGCAGCCTTTGATCAAGCTGTTAGCTCATTGCGTCCAATGGGAAAGTTAGTTGCCGTTGCCTTGCCACAAGGTGATATGGCCTTGAATATCGCAAAAACTGTATTGGATGGTATCGAAGTACGTGGTTCATTAGTTGGTACACGTGCAGATTTGAAAGAAGCCTTCCAATTTGGTGCAGAAGGTAAAGTCAAGCCTATTGTTGAAAAAGTTAATTTTGCAGATATGAATGATGTCATTGATGAAATGAAAGCCGGCAACATCACTGGTCGTAAAGTATTTGATTTTACAACATTATAATTTCAATAAAGCGCTTGAAATCATCGTTTCAAGCGTTTTTTGATAATAAAATTTGAGACGATTTCGACCATTGCGCATAGCGGTTATATCCAGCTTGTGTTAAAATTGGGTAACAAAAGTATTGGAGGAATGTGTGTATGTTTTATACATACTAATCAGTAGCACATACACACTAGCAAATTATGCCATATTTTACACAACAACTTTTTAACGGACAACGTGATCGTATTCTTCGCGTTGTTGATGAAAATAGTGAGGATCAGAGTACAGCAGGGTTCATTCATATTTTTGACGAACGTCGTGCGTTTGATTTTGATTATGCCCTAGAGCTTACTGATGGCAACATAACGCAAGCAGAGTTTGATGAAGAAGGCGAAGCAAATAATACTTTCAGCGCTAATTTTATGCCGATTACTTCTGATGATGAAGATGTTCCAGATGCTGTTTTTCAGGAATGGGCAGAACTTGTAGGCCGTGACTATGCTTTGGTGCCACATGTGCATATTAATATGTACCAACAACCGTTAAAACAAGAAATTGAGTATATTGATAAAGATATTTTTGAAGAGAGATTGTTGGAACTAATTACGCGTATTTTAGGTTCTTCAGTTGTGGGATTTGAAGAAAAAGAATTAACTTTGTTTCCTAGCTATTTAACGCAGGAACAACCAGAAAATCCAACCCCGCAAGGACCATCAACACAAATCATTTTACCTGATTAAATGTCGTTGCTTGTCGCACATCAAAGATAAGCGACAAATAGAATAGTGATTTGCAGTAGCAAATGATAAGTATTATATAAGTGCTTGACGTATAATTTAATGACCAGATGGAAAATTCTGCGAAACACTTGAAATTTTAGGTGGTTTTGTAGTACAATTAGTAATTGTGAATATACAAAAGTATGTCCACTCCTTGCAGCTAAGGCTGCCGGAGACCAAAAGGAGGAAATAAAACATGGCTACATCATACGAATTGACTTATATCGTTCGTCCTGACTTAGAATCAGATGCAAAGAAAGCACTCGTAGAGCGTTTCGATGGCATTTTGACTAATAACGGTGGAACGATTACAAAGTCAGCTGACTGGGCAACTCGTCGTTTTGCTTATGAAATTGCTGGTTACCGCGAAGGCGTATACCACATCATTAATTTCACTGCAGAAGATGATAACGCAATCAACGAATTTGATCGTTTGGCAAAGATCTCACAAGATATCTTACGTCATATGATTGTTAAGCGCGACGCAGAATAAATCTGAATTCCACTGGTGAAGGAGCTTTTAATATGATTAATCGAGTAGTATTGATTGGGCGATTGACCCGTGATGTGGAATTACGCTATACCCAATCGGGTACGGCGGTCGGCACGTTTAGCTTAGCGGTTAATCGTCAGTTTACCAACCAAGCTGGTGAACGCGAAGCTGACTTTATCAACGCTGTAATTTGGCGTAAAGCAGCTGAAAATTTTTCTAATTTTACCGGAAAAGGTGCATTAGTCGCCGTTGAAGGTCGTTTGCAAACACGTAATTATGAAAACAACCAAGGTCAACGTGTCTACGTCACCGAGGTTGTTGTCGATAATTTCTCATTACTTGAATCACGTGCTGAAAGTGATAAAAGACGTGCCCAAAACGGTTCGTCAGAAACACCAAATAATGGTGGTGCTTTCAATAATGGTCCAAGTGATAATTCATTTAGTGGCGTTGATCCATTTGCCAATGCGAACCAAAATTCACATACGCAGTCAACTTCAACAAATGAAGCAGCCAATCCATTTGCTGCTAATGGCAAAACAGAAATTGATATATCAGATGATGATTTACCATTTTAACAATATATTAAAAACAATATGAAAGGAGCTTTAATCATGCCAGAACAAAACTCACGTCCACAGAGCTCAGAACGTCCACAACGCTCACGTCGCCCACAAGGCGGCCCACGTCGTCGTCGTAAGGTTGACTTCATTGCAGCTAACCACATTGAGTATATTGACTACAAGAATACAGAATTGTTGGAACGTTTTATTTCAGAACGTGGTAAGATTTTGCCACGTCGTGTAACTGGAACTTCAGCAAAAAACCAACGTAAAGTTACGACAGCTATCAAGCGTGCTCGTATCATGGCTTTGTTGCCATTCGTTACGGAAGATTAATAGTTATTAAATACTAAATAAAAAGGCGACAACTTGGCAGATATGTGCTCAAGTTGTCGCTTTTTTTATTGAACATGTGTTTGATATTATTATGAGAAATTAGTAGTAATAACTATGTTGCAAAAACACTGTTTATCACAAAATTATTGACAAATACTGTGAATTGTCTTAAGATTAAACAATGTTAATAAAAGGTATATATTCATTAAACAACGCGTAAAATTAATGAATTGACCCAGTCAATGCCATCTTAGTTGATATTTGATAAAAGTCAGAATTATTTTATCGAGACAACTATGAATTAATTTTGGTTATAGCATAGTTTACACACTTGTTAATTATTAAATTAACAAGCTTTTTATTAATATAACATTTGATTCGAAAGGAAACGTGCGCAAGAATATTTGATTTAAGTTTTACTATGTATCTGATATTTAGTGCTTAAAGCATCAATAATACTTAAGCACATCAAGTAATATGACAAATAAACATCTCGTTTTACAAACTGATTTTGGACTGCAGGACGGTGCTGTAAGTTCCATGCGTGGGGTTGCTTACGGTGTTTCAAGCGATATCTTAGTCAGTGATTTGACACATGGTATTACACCATTCAATATTTTTGAAGGCTCATTTCGCTTGTTCCAAACATTTAGCTATTGGGAGTCAGGGACGGTTTTTGTTTCTGTTGTTGATCCTGGTGTAGGATCTAAGCGATTATCAATCGTTGCAAAAACAACAGGTGGACATTACATCGTGACACCAGATAATGGTACGTTGTCACATTTATTGTCACATGATTTGATTGAAAGTGCCCGTGTCATTGATGAAACGACACAACGATTACCAGGATCCGAGAAATCTTCAACTTTTCATGGTAGAGACATTTATGCTTTCAATGGTGCATTATTAGCCAGTGGGCAAACAAAGTATGAAGATTATGGCGACTTATTGGCACCTAGCGACTTAGTTAAGTTACCAATCCAACCAGGGCAATATCAAACAACGACTTATGGTCAACCACAATTAGTAGGAAACATCGATATAACGGACGTTAACTTCGGATCACTGTGGTCAAATATTCCGCTACGTGAGTTTGAGAAATTACAATTGGTATACGGCGATGTTTTGCGTGTGCAAATTAAGAACCAAGGTCATGTATTATTTGATGAAGTTTTGCCTTACGTGCACACATTTACAGATGTTAATCCTGGTGAACCATTGATTTATATTGATTCTGTTTATACTGTGGCTTTTGGTGTACACACTGGTAGTTTTGAACAAATGTATCATGTGGGTGCTGGTCAAGAATGGCAAGTTTTGTTGACAAAAGAAGAGTAAAACGATAGGAGAACACGATGAATAATAAACAAAAGAAGAGTGGTTTTTCAGTGCGTTCAGTGGTTGCTACTGGAATTGGTGCTGCAGTATTCTTTGTCTTGATGAAGTTTATTGCAATTCCAACAGGTATTTCAAATACGAATATTAACGTTGCTGAAGGTTGGTTGGCGTTGATTGCTGGTTTGTTTGGACCAGTTGTCGGATTATTGGTTGGTTTTATAGGGCATACCTTAAATGATGCAGTAACATATGGTTCACCATGGTGGTCATGGGTAATTGCTGATGCCTTATTTGGATTTCTACTTGGATTAAGCAAACGATTTTTGGCACTTGAATATGGTGATTTATCAGCTAAAAAGTTAATTCAATTTAACATTTGGCAAGCAGTTTCTAACATTTTTGTTTGGGTTGTGGTAGCGCCAATTGGTGATATTTTGATTTATAAAGAAGCAGCACAGAAAGTCTTTTTACAAGGCGCTGTGACAGCTGTGGTTAACATAGTATCAGTAGCTGTTATCGGATCATTGCTTTTGGTAGCTTATGTTAAGTCACGTCCAAAAAAGAGCAGTCTTCGTAGTGAATAAACAAGCAGGTTAGCCTGCGTACATAGATAGAAAGTCAAGGAAACATCATGACATTGCCGTTAATCGATTTTAAACATGTGACATTTAAATATCACGCTCAAGCTGAACCAACCCTACACGACGTCAGTTTTCAAATTAATCCTGGTGAGAAAGTTTTAATTGCAGGTGCCTCTGGTTCTGGTAAAACAACTCTGTTACGGTTGTTGAATGGTCTTATTCCACAGGCTTATGAAGGTGAAGTAACAGGATCTTTAACATTAAACGGTAAAAATATTTTGGATCAAACGTTGTTTGATTTGTCGCTTCAAGCAGGAACAGTTTTGCAGGATTCAGATGCACAATTTGTCGGCCTTACAGTAGCAGAAGACATTGCATTTGCCTTGGAAAATGATTATCAGCCGGTTAATAAAATTAAAGCTGCTGTGTCTAAGTGGGCTAATTGGTTTGGTTTGGGAGAACGTTTAGAATTATCGCCACAGGCATTGTCTGGTGGCCAAAAACAGCGAACTGCAATGGCAGGTGTATTGGTCGATGATGGTAAATTATTGTTATTTGATGAACCATTAGCTAGTTTAGACCCAGCTGCTGGTGCTACTGCTATGGAAATGATTGATAATTTGCAATCAGAACGTGATTTAACAGTTGTTATTATTGAGCATCGTATTGAGGAAGTATTAAATGCGAATGTTGATCGTGTTATTGTGATGGCAGATGGTCGAATTGTTGCTAATGGTACTCCAACTGAAATTATACAGGCAGGCGTTCTTCCAAAAAATGGACTAGACGAGCCACTATATATTCAGTTACTTCGCCGTGCGAATATTGATATTACGAAAATTTCTGGGATATCAGATGTTTCTACAGTTAATGTTAATCAACATAAGGCAGCTATTGCGCAACTCAAACAAAAAATTAATAAAAATCAACATCTGGCACCACAGCTAGTGATTAAGGACTTGGCATTTAGTTACGACAATAATCAAACATTATTTGCGCAGTTTAATGCAACGATTAATCAAGGTGAAATTCTTGGAATTGTTGGTAAAAATGGCTCTGGCAAGACAACATTGTCTCACTTATTAACTGGATTTTTGAATCCGGAATCAGGTGATATTTTGTTGGATGGTCAGTCAGTTTTACAGCAGTCCATTAAAGAGCGAGCAGACCATATTGGATATGTGTTGCAAAATCCAAATCATATGATTACAAAATCAACTGTCTATGAGGAAGTAGCCAGTGGATTAGTCTTGCGACAGATACCAGAAGATCAAATTGAGACACGTGTACGTCAAGTATTAAAGTTGATTGATTTAGATGCAATGCGGCATTGGCCAATTGCTGCGTTAAGTTTTGGGCAAAAAAAACGTTTGACCATTGCTGCTGTGTTGGTTCTTGAACCAAAAATTTTAATTCTAGATGAACCGACTGCAGGACAAGACGCAACACATACAGGTGAGTTATTGCAGTTTTTGTCTCGTATTAACAAGGATAAGCAGACAACGATTATTATTATTACCCATGATATGCATTTGTTAGCAAATTTTGTTCAGCGGACCTTAGTCATTGTCAATGGTCAACTAATTGGAGATACAACACCTGCAGAATTATTAGCTGATGAACAGTTGGTCGAAGACGCTAGTTTACGAACGACAAGTATCTACCAGTTAGCAGAACGATTAGAAATTAGTCATCCAGAAGAGTTAAATGCTGCAATTGTAACGCAATGATATAAAAATTTTTGGCCGCTATTAGTTAGAAAGTTGCTACGGGGAATAATGTAAAACAATGAATAACTTATTTGGATATAAAAAAAGGGATACTTGGCTTAATCATACGACGGGTACGGCGAAATTGGTTGGTTTTTTATTGCTGACAACAATAGGAATGATATCATATGATACGCGTTTTCTACTTGGTTTAGGTTTGTTTGCAGTTGTTTTAATGCAAACCACACAAATAAAATATCATGAGTACGCGCTCATGCTAAATTTAGTACTGGTTTTTGCTGTAATTAACTTAGTTATGATAATGGTTTTGGCACCACAATATGGCACGCAATTGTACGGCACGCGTCACGTATTATTTGGTAGTGGTTATTGGTCAATTACACAAGAGCAACTGTTTTATGAATTCAATTTATTGCTTAAGTATCTCTTTTCATTGCCATTTGCAATTATTTTATTGTTTACAACTAACCCTAGTGAATTTTCAGCTGGATTGAATAAAATCGGTGTACCATACAAAATTGCTTATGCATTCGCTATTACATTACGATACATTCCTGATGTTCAAAGCGATTATCATACAATTAGTTTGGCACAGCAAGCGCGTGGCTATGAAATATCTAAAAAAGCTTCCCTAAAGGCACGTGCGAAAGGTGCCGTACAAATTATTTTGCCATTAGTATTTACCAGTTTAGATCGTATTGAAACGATTAGTCAAGCAATGGAATTGAGACGATTTGGACGTCAGAAGAAACGGTCTTGGTATCAAGAACAATCATTTTCTCGTCGTGATGTGAGTGTTTTAGTTGGCTCAGTGATTATTGTTGGTATCGGTATTGCACTTTTGCTTAGTAATGGTGGGCGATTGTACAATCCCTTTAAATAAAGGAGAGTGGTTACTGATATGAAATTTTATGTCAGTATACTTGATATAATATGATGAAATCAGTTATTCAATGGCAACAAGAAGCAGAAAGTTATCAGCCGGAATTGATTCAAGATTTATTACAATTTTTGGCCATTCCATCAGTTTTGGATCCCACAACAGCTACGATACAACAGCCATTTGGCATTGGCATTGATATGGCGTTGGCTTATTTAGTTGATTTGGCAACTAGAGATGGTTTTAATGTTGAACGTGTGGCAGATAACATGGTTGTTGTCGTTGATTATGGCCCAAGTGATGCAGACGAAACAGTTGGTGTCTTATCACATGTTGATGTTGTTCCCGGTAATAGTGCCGCATGGCGTATGACATTGCCCTTTAGTCCGAAAATTGTTGGTAACAAAATTTATGCGCGTGGCGCACATGACATGAAAGTTGATTTATTAGCAAGTTACTATGCATTAAGGCAATTAAAGGATAGTGGATTTTGGCCAAAACGTAAAATTCGTTTGATATTTGGTAGTGATGAAGAATCTGACTGGCGTGATATGAAAACTTATCTTGAGCAAGTTGGGGAACCCACACTCGGTTTTTCTCCTGACGGTGCATTTCCAATTGTACCAGGTGAAAAGGGTGTTCAAACGATTGTTATCAAATTTGCGGGAAATAAAATATTTAACGACCAACTTTTTCAATTGATTAAATTTGAGTCGGGTGATCGTGATAATGTTGTTCCGGGTGTTGCAAAAGCTATTGTAAGATTACCAGAATGGGCAGATATTAATAAATTTTTAGCCCAATTTGAACAATACGTGAAAAATGTCCCAGTTATTACGGGTATTGGGCAATATGATGACGGTTATATTCTGCTCACACTGTATGGCAAGTCAGCTCATGGTGCATATCCTGAAGATGGTCTCAATGCTGGAACTTATCTGGCACATTTTTTAGATCAATTTGAATTTAATGGACAAGCGCATGCTTTTATTGAATTTTTAGGGCATGGCAATCATCAAAGTGTTTTTGGTGAAAAGTTAGGTTTAGTTTTCCATGATGATATTATGGGCGATTTAACCATGAACATTGGACAAATGCATTACTACCATAATGCTGGCAGTGAAATTCGTATACAATTTAGATTTCCAATCGGTATTACAGAAACAGCCATTTTAACACAGGTTCAGCGCCATATCGGTAGCTTAAATGCTAAAATATTTAAAGAAGCACAATTTGGTAATGCACCTCATATGGTTGATTTAAAAGATCCAATTGTGGATGCCTTAGAAGAAGTTTATGCCGAACATACGCATACGCAAAAAACGTATAAAATTTCAAATGGTGGTTCATATGCACGATTATTAAAACGTGGTGTTGCATTTGGCGGTCAGTTTCCTGATGTTGAGGTCACAAGCCACCAACCTGATGAGTACGCGCTCGTGAGCCATATTCCAAAGACACAGGCAATTTTTGCTCATGCATTATATGAAATATCTAAATAGTAGATCTAATCGCCATCGTGTTAATGTATCTTAAAAATCAGGTAATTATGCCTGCTTTTTTTGTTCAATTAGGATAACGTCAACTATGGTAAAATAGAACGTATAGTATATTCTGAGGTGTAGGATTTAAGCGTTATTACGTTATAAAAAATTGAGGTTACTTGTGAAAAAACTATTTAATTTTAAATCACTACCTATATTTTTTCAAAATACCAAATTGGGCATGGTTACCTTACTATTACTCTTAGTAAGTTTAATGAGTGTTTTTTTTGCATTACTGATTAATTGGGTTTTTGGGCTAATATGGGTTATTGTCGTTGTTATTGGTCTTGTTTATTCTGCGCAAGCGTTAAGGGAAGTTAATGAAAATGCGCAAGAGTATCTTTCTGGTTTGGGTTATAGGATATCTCGTAGTGAACAAGAAGCTCTGATTAGAATGCCTATTGGTATAATTCTGTTGAACGAATCTGCAAAAATTGATTGGATCAATCCATACATGCAAGGTTATTTGGGGAAACGGGATGTATTGGGAATGACATTGTCAGCATTGGACTCACAGTTAGCTGCAGATATCAAAAGTTATTCTGATGCTAGAGAAACTAATACGATTACATGGCAAGACAAACAATTCTCGCTTTATGTGCAACAGAACTTACGTGTTATTTATATGATGGATATTAGTGAGTACGCTGCTATTGCTACAGAATATGAAGATCATCAGTTGTTTAGTGGTTTAATCTCAGTAGATAACTATGAGGAAGTCACTGAAGGAATGAGTGAATCAGAGACGTCAACGCTACGTACTTACGTTACAGGTGCATTGAGTGATTGGGCAGCATCACATCATATTTATTTAAGACGTCTTAATACCGTTCATTATGTATTGTTTGGATATCAAAAAGCATTGCAAGATGCTGAAAGTGATAAATTTTCTATTTTGAAAATTATTCGAGAAACGACTGCGCAACAAAATTCACCAGTGACGTTATCTATGGGGATTGCTTATGGTGAAAAAGATATTATTAAATTGGCTAAAATGGCTCAAACAAATCTGGATTTGGCTTTGGGACGTGGTGGAGATCAAGTTGTTGTTAAGTCTAACCAAGAAGCAGCACGTTTCTATGGCGGTGCGACAAACCCAATGGAGAAACGCACACGTGTACGTGCGAGAATGATTTCTCAAACAGTTGCTGAGTTGATGGAACAATCAGATAACATCATGATTGTTGGACATGCGACACCTGATTTGGATGCAATTGGTGCTGGATTAGGTATTTGGCGAATGGCTCAGACAAAAAACAAAGCGGCATTCGTGATTATTGATGAAAAAACAGTTTATAGTGACATCACATTACTTCTGGAGGAAATGCGTAAAGATCCACCAAATATTGTTGCACCTGGATCAAATATCAATGATTCCATTGTAGACGAAACAAGAGCTTTGAAACTTGTTCGGGACAATACGTTGTTGATTTTGGTTGATCATGCTAGGTCTGGTATTACCAGTGCCCCACATTTGTTAGAAAGACTGACAAATCGTGTTGTTGTAATTGATCATCACCGATTAGCTGAAAATGGTTTGTCAGAAAAACCTTTGTTAAGTTATGTTGAACCGTATGCCTCGTCAACGTCTGAGTTAGTTGTTGAGATGTTACAGTATCAAGATCAAAGCCACGCACCAATTACTAAGTTAGAAGCGACAGCGATGTTAGGTGGCATTCAAATTGATACTAAAAACTTCACACTTCGTACAGGAACAAGAACGTTCGATGCTGCTAGTTACTTACGTGCTAACGGAGCCGATAGCAATTTAATTCAATCATTTATGAAAGAAAGTTTGAGTGACTTTAAGGCACGTACTCACTTAGTTAATTTAGCGGTCGTACATGATGGTAATGCGATTGCCACTGGTGAAGATACAGTACCATATTCTGGATTAATCACAGCACAGGCTGCTGATGAGTTATTGCAGATTAATGGTGTTGAGGCCTCATACGTAATTAGTAAACGTTCAGATGACCGAGTTGGTATTTCAGCACGCTCAACAGGTCAGCGTAATGTGCAACGTGTTATGGAAGCAATGGGTGGTGGTGGCCGTTTGTCTAACGCAGCTACTCAAATTGAAAATATGACGACAGATGAAGTAGATAAACAGTTACAAGAAATTTTAAAAGATAGTGATGATGAATAGGAATAAGTTTAAGTATGCATACCAATGAATGATATTGGTATGCATGTTAATAAAAAATTAATTGACAAATTGGAGGATAAACAATATGAAGGTCGTATTTTTAGAAGATGTTAAGGGTCGTGGAAAAAAGGGAGAAATTAAAGAGGTTCCTGATGGCTATGCGAACAACTTTTTGATCAAAAACAAGAAAGCAGAACCTGCTACTGGAAAAAATTTAGGTGCAGTGAAGGGAAGACAGAAAGCTGAAGAAAAAGCAGCAGCTGAGTCCTTAGCCGATGCGCAAGCGTTAAAGGCAAAAATTGAAGCTGAAAATTTTGTAGTTGAAATAAAAGGTAAGTCTGGTGCTGATGGTCGACTATTTGGTGCTGTTTCAACAAAACAAATTGTGACAGCTTTAGCTGAACAAAAGCAACTTAAAGTAGATAAGCGTAAATTGGTATTAAATCAACCTATACACTCATTAGGTTATACAGATGTGCCTTTGAAGTTACATCGTGAAGTCACGGCAGATTTACGTGTTCATGTTAGCGAGGGATAATGATGGACAATCCGGGATCATACGAATATAGACAAGTACCACAAGATGTGGATGCGGAACGTGCGGTACTCGGTGCCATTTTTTTCGATGTTAAATCAGATAATGCAATGGTTGAGGCTAATGCAATCATAGAACCAGATGATTTTTACCGACAAGCACACCAAACTATTTTTAAGGCAATGCGTCAGTTAGTTGATGAGCAACGACCAATTGATATGCTGACATTGCAAGATAAATTAAATAGTATGCAGCAGCTTGATAATGTCGGTGGAATGGCGTATTTAGCGGAAATATCGGAATCCTCGGCTTCTTCTGCTAACTTGAAACATTATGCTAATATTGTGCACGAAAAGTCGATTCTAAGACGTATGATTGATACGTTAACCCGTAGCATGTCACTGGCTTACGATGCTGCGGAACCAAGTGAAGAAATTTTAGATAGTTTGAGTCGTAATTTAGATACTTTAGCTGAAAACCGTGGTGACGAAGATTTTCAGAAGATAAAAGAAGTATTACAAGAATTTCAGGCTAATTTAGATAGTGCTGTTGAAAACGATAATGATGTGGTAGGTTTAGCAACTGGATATCCAGAGCTGGATAAATTAACGCATGGTTTTCGAGAAGATCAGATGGTTGTACTGGGTGCACGTCCTGCGGTTGGAAAAACTGCATTTGTCTTAAATATTGCAAAAAATGTGGCAAAAGCTGAAAAAGTACCAGTGGTAGTTTTTAGTTTAGAAATGGGTGCTGTTGATTTAGTTACGCGGCTGGTAGCTGCTGAAGGTGCGATTGATTCAAATCACTTAACGACAGGAAAAATGACGCAAGAAGATTGGCAATCATTAACGTTGGCCATGCAGTCTTTGGCTAATATGCAGATTTACTTGGATGATACGCCAGGTATAAAAATTAATCAGATTAGTGCAAAGTTACGTAAACTAGAAAAAGATATTGTTAATGATATGACAGCAGAACAGCGAGTTAATAATCCGCATCCTATCGGTATGGTGATTATTGATTATCTGGGACTGATAGAATCTAATAATAGAGAAAGCCGTCAACAGGCAGTTTCAGAGATTTCGCGTGCAATCAAAAAACTAGCAAAAGAACTACATACACCAATATTAGCCCTTGCACAATTGAGCCGTGGTGTGGAACAACGAACAGACAAAAGACCTGTACTATCTGATTTGCGTGAATCTGGTTCTATTGAACAGGATGCTGATATCGTGGCGTTTTTGTATCGAGATGACTACTATCGTAATGAAAACGATGAAGACGGTGGCGATAGTACACAACGTGATGAGGAAGAAGCTGTACCAATAGAAATTATTTTGGAAAAGAACCGTGCCGGCGCTCGGGGAACGGCAACATTAATGTTTAATAAGCCAACATTTAAATTTAGTCCCATGGCACCATCATTTCGTGATGATCCTAATGCAGGACCTAATAACAATGCTGCTTGGTAGTAAAAAGGCGAGAATTTTTCTCGCCTTTTTATTATTGAAAATGTAGCGCTTGAGTGTTTTGATAAATCAGTTAGTGTGAGATTAATCATGTTCTAGTAAATCAACAAAGGGCGCATTGATGAGTTGAGAAACATCGTGTGGTTTAATTTTATTTGAACGACCGAGTTCACCACCGCTTACTAGAAAGTATTCGGCATGTTCAGCTGTTGTATCAATATAAATGGGGAAATGCTTATTTTGCCAGATACCAATAGGATTATTGGCACCATGAATGTATCCGGTTGTTTTTTTGAGCTCTTTTAGAGATAACATCGTGACTTTTTTATTGCCAGACGCAGCAGCAAGTTTTTTCAACGACAGGTGTTTTGTAATGGGTAAAACTGCAACAACTGGACCAGTTTTGTCACCAGTTGCAGCTAATGTTTTATAGATATCATCATGTTTAATATTGAAACTAGCCAGTATTGCATCACGCTCTGCTTCTGATTTGTCCAAAATATTTAACTCTAATGGTTCGTATGTCACGCCATGTTTATCCATTATTTGTTCAGGAAGTGTTTTTTTAATTTTTTTCTTTGCCATAATGGTTTCATTTTACCACAAATTGGAACAACCAAAAAGTCGCGCGGTCCAACCAATTTGTGATATAATTTTAACATTATGTCAGAAGCTATTTATGTGACCGTTCAAGCGGATATCAAACAAAAAATTTACCAAGGTAAATTTCCAAACTTAAAACTACCAGATGAGCGATCACTTGCAGAGCAATATAGCGTGTCGCGGTCGTCAATTAAGCGTGCACTAAACGTTCTAGTGCAACAAGGCGTTATTTTTAAAAAACGCGGAAGCGGAACTTTCGTCAATCCTTTATATCTAAAAAATAATGCTATCTTTCAACATGAAGGCTCGAATTTAGGTGTTTCAGATTCTTTTCGTGTTGATGGTCAAGCGCCAAGCATTGAATTGTTGGATTTCCAAGTCGTTCCGGCTACACCTGAACAGCAGCAAGCATTATTCTTAAATGATGGTGACTTTGTCTATGAAATTAAACGTTTACGACGTTTAGCAGGCGTGCCCTTTATGATTGAGCGTGGGTACGTACCAATTACTGTTTTGCCAGGATTAAATAAAGAAATTGTTTCGGGATCAGTATATGAGTACGTAGAAAATACTAAAAAACGTACTGTGACGAAATCGTTTATGACAATTATGGCAGAACCGTCAAATAAAGAGGACCAAAAATTGTTAGAATTAAAGCCTAACGAACCAGTTGGCATTATGGAAGGCATTTTCTTTATGGATGATGGGACACCATTAGAATTTTCTACTATGCGGTTGCATTATAAATATTTGAGATATAATGCATTTGTCAGTTTGGATACTGAATAAAAAAGAAGCTGTGAATGGGGCTTCTTTTTTTGATAAATCAAAAATTATATACTGCTATTCATCTTTATGAAAACAGCAATGGTAAATTGTAGATATAACTTTTATAAATTGGTTCGTACCAATAGCAACTGTGAGCCAACCAAAAATTAAATAAAAATCAACCAATCAAATCTATTCTCTTGAACAAAACGTGATAATCAGTTATACTTGAAGAGTAAATAACGGAGAAAAGTTCGCGGTTTACGATTCTCTTAAAAAATAAGGAGTAATAAATCTCATGGTAGATTTTAATTCAAAAGAGTACTTGGGACTCGTTGATAAGTGGTGGCGTGCAACCAACTATTTGTCAGCAGGGATGATCTTCTTGAAGAGCAACCCATTGTTCTCAGTTACTAACACACCTATCGAGGCTGAAGACGTCAAAGTTAAGCCTATCGGTCACTGGGGAACAATCTCAGGTCAAACATTCTTGTATGCTCATGCAAACCGTTTGATCAACAAGTATGACTTGAACTTGTTCTATATTGGTGGTCCTGGACACGGTGGCCAAGTAATGGTTACTAATGCCTACTTGGATGGTGAATATACGGAAGATTACCCAGAAATCACACAAGATTTGGAAGGTATGAGCCGTTTGTTCAAGCGTTTCTCTTTCCCTGGTGGAATTGGATCGCACATGACAGCTCAAACACCTGGTTCATTGCATGAAGGTGGCGAGTTAGGTTACTCATTATCTCACGCTTTTGGTGCAGTTTTGGATAACCCAGACCAAATTGCTTTTGCAGTTGTAGGTGATGGCGAAGCCGAAACAGGTCCATCAATGACATCATGGCACTCAACAAAGTTCTTGAATCCTAAGAACGATGGTGCTGTATTGCCTATCTTAGATTTGAATGGATTTAAGATTTCAAACCCTACACTTTTCTCACGTATGTCTAATGAAGAAATCACTAAGTTCTTTGAAGGTTTGGGATACTCACCACGTTTCATTGAAAATGATGATATTCATGACTATACTGCATACCATGAATTAGCTGCGACAGTACTTGATCAAGCGATTGAAGACATTCAAGGTATTCAAAAGGATGCGCGTGAAAATGGCAAGTATGCAGATGGTGTAATTCCTGCATGGCCTGTTATTATTGCACGTTTGCCAAAGGGTTGGGGTGGTCCAACACACGATGCAAAGGGCAACCCAATTGAAAATTCATTCCGTGCACACCAAGTGCCATTGCCTTTGGAACAAAATGATTTGTCAACATTGGATCAATTTGAAGAATGGATGAATTCATATAAGCCTGAAGAATTGTTCAATGTGGACGGTTCTTTGAAAGATGAATTGAAAGCTATTGCACCTAAGGGCGACAAGCGTATGTCAGCTAATCCAATTGCTAATGGCGGTCGCGCACGCGGTGCCAAGGCGGAAGATTTGACATTACCAGATTGGCGTCAATTCACTAACGATATCACTAACGAAAACCGTGGGCATGAGTTTGAAACAGTAACTCAAAACATGGATATGACAACACTTTCAAATTACTTGGAAGAAGTTGCTAAGTTGAACCCAACATCATTCCGTGTATTCGGTCCTGATGAAACAATGTCAAACCGTTTGTGGAGTCTATTTAACTCAACTAACCGTCAATGGATGGAAGAAGTTAAGGAACCAAATGATCAATATGTAGGACCAGAAGGTCGTATTATTGATTCGCAATTGTCAGAACATCAAGCTGAAGGTTGGTTAGAAGGTTATACATTAACTGGTCGTGTTGGAATCTTTGCATCATACGAATCATTCTTGCGTGTTGTTGACACAATGATCACACAACACTTCAAGTGGTTGCGTCACGCATCAGAACAATCATGGCGTAATGATTACCCATCATTGAACTTGATTGCAACGTCAACTGCGTTCCAACAAGATCATAATGGTTATACTCACCAAGATCCAGGTCTGTTAACACACTTGGCTGAAAAGAAGTCTAACTTCATTCGTGAATATTTGCCAGCAGATGGTAACTCATTGTTAGCAGTTCAAGCTCGTGCGTTCTCAGAACGTCATAAGGTTAACTTGATTATTGCTTCAAAGCAACCACGTCAACAATGGTTCACTACCGAAGAAGCTGATGTGTTGGCTAACGAAGGTTTGAAGATTATTGATTGGGCTTCAACAGCACCTTCTGGCGATGTTGATATTACGTTTGCATCTGCTGGTACAGAACCAACTATTGAAACTTTGGCTGCTTTGTGGTTAATTAACCAAGCTTTCCCTGAAGTTAAGTTCCGTTATGTTAACGTTGTTGAATTACTACGTTTGCAAAAGAAGTCTGAACCTAACATGAATGATGAACGTGAATTATCAGCTGAAGAATTCAACAAGTACTTCCAAGCTGATAAGCCAGTTATCTTTGGTTTCCATGCTTATGAAAACTTGGTTGAATCATTCTTCTTCGAACGCAAGTTTAAGGGTGATGTATATATTCACGGATACCGTGAAGATGGTGATATCACAACTACTTATGACATGCGTGTATATTCAAAGCTAGATCGTTTCCACCAAGCTAAGGAAGCTGCAGAAGTTTTGTCAGCTAAGGGTACAATTGATCAAGCTGCTGCTGATACATTTATCGCTAAGATGGATGAAACTTTGGCAAAGCACTTTGAAGTTACTCGTAATGAAGGTCGTGATATCGAAGAATTCACTGACTGGAATTGGTCACCACTTAAGTAATTTTAAATTATTTTATCAAAACCAACTATTATTTTTAATAGTTGGTTTTTTTATGGTTAAATTGAATATAAACTAAACAGAACCATGTCGAAGTATAACACAGTTTATTTAATGAGCTCTTTTTATCTTTTTGGTTTGCAACGCAAAATGTAAGCGCAATATGTCTGATGCATGATGAATAATAAAAACCCTCAATTAGTTAGCTAATTGGGGGTTTTTATAATTCACCATATCAGCTGCTCATAGTCAAGATGACAATAAGCAGCACAAACATCAGCTCATTGTCATTAGTTAATAATGACGATGACACTGAGAAGGAATTGTGTAGTTGTTGATGTTGGTCTTATCCATAGTGTTTTCTCCGACGTTTTATTTAACTTAAATTAAATCATATAAAAAACATAATGTCAATCTCATCTTTAAACTTCATAAATTAGCTGGATACACCGCGAAACGATTATTGGTTACAGGCAATATTATGATGGGTTTGGGATAAAACTTAGAAAGTACGTTTTCTGTTAATATTTTATCACGCGTTCCTTGTGCAAAAATCTCACCTTTCTTAAGCAACATAATGTTTTTAAAGGTGGGTAAAATTTCCTCGGTGTAGTGGGAGACAAATAGTAAGATTGGATGATTAGGTAATTGAGCGAGCTTATTAATTTGTTTCAACAATAGTTCGCGGGAGAATAAATCTAAACCGTTACACGGTTCGTCGAGTATAAGCAATTCCGGTTTTCCTAACAGAGCTCTGGCAATCAGCACCAACTGTCGTTGGCCTTGGGATAGAATACGATAGGGTCTATTGATTAATTCATCTCCGCCTAATTGCTTTAATAGTGCAATGGCTTCGTTCAAGTCGTTTTTTTCAAAGTCATTACGAATACCAATAGTACCAAATTTTCCACTCAACACGATATATTGTGCCAGATGATGTTCTGGAAATTGGGATTGTACGGTAGTAGAAATAAAACCAATGCGTTTTTTTAATGCTAAAACATTTGTCTTCCCAAAAGTTTCACCGAGAACTTCTATGCTTCCGGTTGTTGCCCAATGATTGCCATAAAGTAATGATAGTAGTGTGGTTTTTCCAGCGCCGTTGAGCCCCATCAACACCCAATTTTCACCCTTATGTAGAGACCAATTAATATTTTTTAATATCATTTTGTCTCGTTCAAACGAAACATTTTTCATCGATAATACAGCGTTATTTGTCATGCACTGTTCTCCTTTACATTAAAAACAAATGAAAATATAAATTCAGAATAACATTTTTATAATTAGTTAGTTGCTGCAATTATTAAAAATATTCCATTTTTATATAGTCTTAAATATTCCGAATTTATATATTTATTTTAAAAAGACTGTTATAACAAGGGATAATGAGTTTTGATTTCATTTTTTTTTATGGTTTTTCCTTTTTCAACGTTGACAGCACTAATTCGATTTGTCACAATATATTTGTTGCTTTGTTAATCAAAATCTAATTTTATTAATTTTCAAAGTGGCTGATAAATTTAAGAAGGGAGTGAACTATGAAAAATGTAGTATTAACCGAAGGTAAAAATGGTGCACATATACTACTAGATTCTTTAGAGCAAGAAGGTGTTGATAGTCTCTTTGGATACCCTGGTGGAGCTGTTATACCACTATATGATGCACTATATGAATCATCGCACATCAAGCATATACTTGTTCGACATGAGCAAGCAGCTGCTCATGCCGCCGAAGGCTATGCTAAGGCTACAGGAAAACCAGGTGTTGTTTTAGTCACATCTGGTCCGGGAGCGACAAATACCGTCACTGGTATAGCAGATGCATTTTGTGATTCTGTACCGCTTGTTGTGATATCTGGTCAAGTAGGATCGGCCGCTATTGGTTCAGATGCTTTTCAAGAGTTAGACATTTTATCAATTACAAGTTCAATAACTAAGATGAGTTATCAAGTTAGAACAGTTGGCGAATTGCCATTAATTGTTGCAGAAGCATTTAAGGTGGCTGTTTCTGGTCGTCCGGGCCCAGTGTTAATTGATCTGCCGAAAAGCGTGATGTTAGCAAAGAGCACTGAAGAAAGTCAAGCAGATGTATGGCTACGTCAAATTGATACTCAAAAACCTGATGTTGATGCTGTTCAAATTCATCAATTAGTAGTAGCTTTGGCTAAGGCTCATCAGCCACTTATTATTACTGGGGCAGGGGTTTTGAAATCAAATGCACAAGACCCACTACGCACACTTATTCAGCATTATCACATACCGACTGTTTCAACATTATTAGGACTCGGAGCAGTTGAATCAAAAAATCCACTATTCTTGGGGATGGTAGGTATGCATGGATCCATTGCAGCTAATCACGCTGTTGACCAGGCCGATTTTATTTTAAATATTGGTTCAAGATTTGATGACCGTGTTGTTACGAATGTTGATGATTTTGCAAAACATGCAACCATCGCACATATTGATATTGATGAAACGGAATTAGGGAAAGTGGTATCAACCGCTTACGCTATACATGCTAGTGCTGACGATGCGTTAAATGTAATTTTGACGGAAATTAAAAATACAAAAATGACAGATACGTCAAAATGGCAAGAAAATATTCGTCAAGCGAAAAGCGATTCAATGTTTCAATATCAGAAGTCTGAAACAACGATTATGCCACAAGCAGTGATTCAGTCGGTTGGTAAAATTACTAAAGGTGAGGCGATTGTGGTCACAGATGTTGGTCAACATCAAATGTGGGTAGCACAGTATTATCCATTCCAGAATAATTATCAAATGTTGACTTCCGGGGGTTTAGGGACAATGGGATATGGCATCCCGGCAGCGATTGGAGCGAAGTGTGCAAGACGAAATCAAGAGGTTGTACTTTTTGTCGGTGACGGTGGTTTTCAAATGACGTCAGAGGAACTAGTAATTTTAAACGACAATGACTTGAATATTAAAATCATACTGTTAAACAATCGTTCATTAGGAATGGTGAGACAATGGCAAACGCTATTTTACAATGGTCGTTTATCTAGTACAGTTTTCGAATCACAACCACAATTTGATCAGTTAGCACAGGCTTACGGTATTAATTATGTTCGAATTGAGGAACCTGAGCAAATGTTTGAAGATTTGCAATTGGCTTTTCAATCAGAAAAGTCAGTGCTAATTGAAATAATTATTCCTGATGATGTGAAAGTTTTGCCAATGGTTAATGCGGGGGCACCTTATCGTGACATGATTACTGAGGAGGACATTTAATGGATAAAACATTTATAACGCGTGTGTACAATCGGCCTGGATTATTAGTGAGATTTGCGAGTGTGTTGACACGGTTAAATTTGAACATTAAATCATTAATGGTGAGACCAGATGAAGATCAAAAGATTTCGACAATTTCATTTATCTTTGAATCTCAAGATGACAAACAAACAGCAACCGTACGCCGCAACCTATTGAAGCAATTAGATGTATTAATGGTAAATGATGGCTTTTACCATCATTAATTAGAAAATGAATTTAAAATCACGGAGGATTTTATTATGACCACAAAAATGTTTTATGACAAAGATATTGATACAACAGCATTGGAAAATAAAAAAATTGCGGTTATTGGCTATGGTGCACAAGGACATGCTCAAGCGAATAATCTACGCGACTCGGGATTTGATGTTATCTTGGGATTGCGCGCGGGGAAATCTTTTGATAGCGCTAAAAAAGATGGCTTCGAAGTTTATTCAGCTGCTGAAGCAACGGCACAAGCGGATGTTGTTATGATGGAAACCCCTGACGAATTGCAAGCGACAGTTTGGGAGAAAGAAGTTGAGCCTCACCTTAAGGCAGGTTCTTACCTTGGATTCTCTCATGGATTCAACATTGTTTATGGCTTGATTAAGCCAAATACTGATATTAATGTCATGATCATTGCGCCAAAGGGTCCAGGAAATATTGAACGTCGCCAATTCGTTGAAGGGGGTGGGATTCCTTCTTTGTATGGTGTTCATCAAGATCCTACGGGTGATACAGCTGAAGTAGCCAAGGCTTATGCGAAAGGTATTGGTTCAGGTCGCGCAGGTATCTTGGAAACGACTTTTGAAGAAGAAACAACGGAAGATTTGTTTGGTGAACAAGCTGTACTTTGTGGTGGATTGACACAATTGATTGAGGCAGCATTCAACACGTTGGTGGAAGCAGGTTATTCACCTGAACTGGCTTATTTTGAAACGTCTCATGAAATGAAGATGATTGTTGATTTGATCTTTGAGGGTGGTTTCGAGAAAATGAGACATGATTGCTCAAATACTTGTGAATATGGTGAAATGTTGAATGGACCACGCATCATCACTGAAGAATCAAAACAAGGGATGCGAGATGTTTTGAAGGATATTCAAGATGGTACTTATGCTAAAAAGTGGGTGGCAGAATACAATTCTGGTTTGCAAAATTTGGAAAAGATGCGCACAGAGTATAAGAGCAGTTTGTATGAACAAACGGGTAAGAAGGTTCGTGCTATGATGCCATGGATTTCAGATGCAGATAAGTACTCAACAGCAGCAGATACTGAGCAATTTTCAGCGGCTAAGTAACAAAATAAGAAGCATTACTAAAACGTAGTGCTTTTCGTACATAAAGTTAATGAAGAATTGGAGATGGAATATATGGCGACTGTTGAAAAGCTAACGGCTGAAGAAATAGACGAGGCACATCGAGTCTTGTCAAAGGTAGTAATGCATACGCCATTGGCATATGATGACTACCTTTCAAAAAAATATAAAGCGAATGTATACCTTAAACGAGAAGATGTACAACGGGTTCGTTCTTTCAAAATCCGTGGTGCTTACTACAATATCATTAAGGCAGAGAAAGAAAAGCTCAATAATGGAGTTGTTGCTGCTTCGGCTGGAAATCACGCGCAAGGCGTAGCCGATACGTGTCATAATTTAAAGATACAATCAACTATTTTTATGCCAGTCACTACACCAAATCAAAAAGTAGAAGCGGTTAAACGTTTTGGTGGTCAATACGTTACAGTAATCTTAGTCGGTGATACCTTTGACGAGGCACAAAGTGCAGCGTTTGAATACACTGAAAAACATAATATGTTCTTTGTGGCTCCTTTTGATGACCGCCGTACCATGGCTGGGCAAGGAACGGTGGCGGTAGAAATATTTGAAGATGCAGCAAAGCAAAATCTTGCAGTTGATTATTTGGTCGCATCTGTTGGTGGTGGTGGTTTGATTGGTGGTTTAGCAACCTATTCAAAAAAAACATCACCACAAACAACAGTTGTTGGCGTAGAGCCACAAACTGCACGTTCAATGCAAGCTGCTTTTGAGGCAAAAAAACCGGTAACGGTTGGAAATATTGATCATTTTGTTGACGGAGCAGCTGTTGCCCGTGTTAGTCAATTTACGTACAATCAAGCGCAACAGTATGTAGATAAGTTGTTAGGCATTCCGGAAGGTAAGGTTGCTCAATCCGTTTTAGATCTATATACTTATGAAGCGATTGTTGCTGAGCCAGCAGGTGCAATGCCAATAGCTAGTCTGGACTTTATGGCTAGTGATATTGTAGGGAAAAATGTTGTTCTAGTTGTTTCTGGTGGAAACAATGACATTGGCCGTATGCAAGAAATGGAACAAAAAGCATTAATGTATAAGGGACGCCAACAGTTTTATTTAGTTGAGTTTCCGCAACGACCTGGGGCGTTACGGCAATTTGTAAATGATGTTCTAGGTCCAAACGACGATATTACTCGTTTTGAGTACACTAAGAAAATAAACTCTGAAACAGGATCTGTCATGGTTGGTATTCTGCTGGATCCCGTTACGAAAGTAGATGATTTAACGGCCCGCTTAGCAGCTTTTTTTCCAAAATATATCAATTTGCAAGAAAATACTGTGCTTTTCAATATGTTAGTGTAGGAAAAGAAAAAACTTGATTTTATTAAATCAAGTTTTTATTTCATAGCGGTAATTTCGATTTCTAATTTAGCATTTTTAGGTAAAGCAGCTACTTGAACGGCTGAACGAGCAGGGAACTCTTCAACCGAAGTTGTGTCGAAGTATTGTGCATAGATATCGTTAACTAGTGAAAAGTCTGTAATATCATCAAAAAACAATGCAGCTTTTACGATATTATTTCTTGAAAATTCAGCTTCGTGTAAAATATTATCAATGTTATCAAAAATTTGATGTGCTTGTTCGGCTGTCGTAGCGCCAGCAAATTCGTCGGTTTCTGGATTAATACCAATTTGTCCAGAAATGTACAATGTATTGTCATTTAAAATGGCTTGCGAATAGGGGCCGAGTGCTTTGGGCGCTTTAGTTGTTGAAACGACTTTCTTTGACATGGATAATGTCCTCCTGGTTGATATTTTAATCTAAAAATCTATATTATGCAACGTTTGTAGAATAAAAAGGAAAAGTTATGGAGTATAAATTAGCAATATTAAAAGGTGATAAAAAATTGGCAATGTAATTGATAGACTCTTAGACATCATTAAGTCAACTACTTTGGAGGTGACGGAACTTCCTTTTGGCGTTAACGCAGTGCTTTCATGTAATGAACCATTATCAAACCAAATTCTTCGTGAATCAAAAATATGGGTACGAGCTACTGAAAAGATTGCTAGAATATATCCCGATGTTGTCGTAAACTATGTATCATTACCTCGTGTGATATCAACTATTATTCAGCAGCCAGCTTAGATGTTGTTGCTCCTAAATGAGATCGACAAGATTTTAAATGAAGAAAGCCAAAAGAATCACGGGCCTACCTGAAACAATGCCGGTATCTATGAAAAATAATAGTGGGCAAATATTATATCAATTACCACAAATCAATGTAGACGACAACGATTTGATGATGGCGACTGGACAAGATACTGCTAAGCTTATTTTAAAAGAATGTTTTAATAATTATGAAATTTGCAAAGGAATTATGTCTATCGATATTGATGGCACACTGATTAACAATCAACGTCAAATTTTGTTAGATGTAAAATTTGCAGTTCAATAGGCACTTGTATAAGATTTTAAATTGTTAATACAACAAGTTTACTCGTAATGAAGGTCGTGATATCGAAGAATTTACTGACTGGAATTGGTCACCATTTAAGTAATTTTAAATTTTTAAATCATAATTAAGCAAGAAAGCTAATCGAGCAACGGCTTGGTTCGCTTTTTTATATTTTTATAGGTAAAATATAGATAGTTTATTGGCTGGAGGGTATAATGATGGAATTGTCAAAAAAAGATGGTCATACACATACACCTTTTTTAAATAAAAAATCAAATGAAACAATTGATATGTATATCGAAAAAGCAATTGATCTTGGGATCCAAGAGTATACCATTGCAGAACATGCACCATTGGTTGCAAATATAAATTTACCACCACACTATCATTTTATTGATACATCTGACATAACGGCTATTAAAGAGGAAACTAGGCGTGTTATGGCGAAGTATGGTAATAAAATAAAAATTAGGCGCGGTTTTGAGGTTGACTATTTTTCTGCTCATGAAACTGATACACGTCAATTTTTAAAGGCAAATAAAGATTGGATTGATGAAATTATTTTAGCCGTACATTTTATAAAAAGTGATTCTGGCGAGATATTACCGATTGATTATTCAGCAGAATATCTAAAAAAACATTTTGAAAATATGTTGAGTGATCCGCAACTATTCTATAAAAATTATTTTGATACTGTCGCTCAAAGTGTTGAAGCCATTTTAGGGATTGATGTTCCGATTCGAATTGGACACTTAGGATTGGTTAGAAAATTCCAGAAACCATTAAAATTACCAGACTATTCAGATGATATTTATAAATCAATTGGGGATATTTTGCAAATGATGCAAACCCGAGGTTATCAATTGGAATTTAATACATCAGGGCTAAGAGATGTTACTAATGGTGAGACATACCCACAGTTTGATATTGTTCTAGCAGCCAAAGATATGGGTCTGGATATTGTTTATGGTTCTGATGCAAAATCATCTGACGAAGTTGGTATGAACTTTTTTGATCTGGATAATGTACTTCGTCAATAATATATTTCATGTACAAAATATACTGACCGGGTTTTAAAACGATGATGACAATGCTTTTTAGCATATTACTACGTTTAAAGTTCTTGGTTTGAGAATGATTTAAGAGCTGTAATGAAAGGAACATATAATGACCATTGGACGTGCAGATAAATTAGGGGAATTATGGGATGTTTATGATTCAAAAAAACATCTGACAGGACGTACACATCATCGAGGTGACAAGTTAAATGATAATGATTTTCATTTGGTAGTCAATGCTTTAATATTTAAGTCAACTGATGAAATTTTACTGCAACAGCGTTCTTTTGAAAAAATGAGCTATCCTGGTATGTGGACAGCTGATACAGGCGGATCAGTCTTAGCTGGAGAAACTAGCGAAGAGGCAATGGTTCGAGAATTGAGAGAAGAGCTACAATTAATAGTGGACGCTGACAAACTGCATTTTTTTGTCTCACGGCAATACGCAGATTGGATTGAAGATTGGTATGTGGTACGTATTGATGCATCTGTAGCCAATTTAAAACGGCAAGAGTCAGAAGTTGCATCTCTACGATGGACAACGTTGTCTGAAGCAATCAAAATTAATAATCATAACGGATTTAATGATAGTGAATTGTTTTTAACAGCACATTCAATGTTATTTTAAATATAAGATATCATTAATTATTATCGCAAAAATCACACTAGTTTAATTGCGAATTATTGTGTAATTTGATATGATAGTTGGCGTATGCGTTGTTTATTAAAACATATTAGCATACGCTTTTTATTTGAATTTGATGATGATTTATTAAACAAAATCAAGGAGTGACGAGGATGTCGGACTTTTTTAAATTGGATCGCAATATTCAATTACGTATTGTAATCATGTTTATTACAATTGCCATTGGCTCCTCTGTTGGTCCGAATATGACCATCTATTATGTTGAGTACTTTGGCGCTTTCTTAACGGGGATGCTACTAGTTTCTGTACAAATAGCTGGTTTTATAGCTGGATTATATGGTGGACACTTAGCAGATTCGTGGGGGCGTAAACCAGTGATGCTTACTGGTGTCGCTGCTATGGCTGTGGGATATATTATTGCGGCAAGTATGAATTCACCGCTTTATGTTAATCCATATGTTACCTTTTTTGGCTTTCTGTTGGCAACGATTGGACTAAGCTTTGCCTCGCCTGCTGAAGAAGCGATGATGATTGACGTTTCCACTTTACAAAATCGAAAGTTTATATATGCCATGATTTACTGGGTCATTAACTTATCTGTTATGATTGGAGCGGCACTTGGAGGTTGGTTCTTTAAAACCGCACGTTTCGAGTTACTTGTTGGAACAGCCGTTGGAGCAATAATTAGTTTAATCATTGTACTGGTTTGGATTACAGAAACTTTCCCTAAAGAAAAACGTCAGTCTCATGGGCAATCAGTTTGGGATGTGGTTAAGAGCTATAAAGTTGTGTTTTCTGATAGGCGTTATTTAAAATTTATGGTAGCAGGTATTGGTATAACAGTCATTTTTTCATCACCGGATTATTACTTAGCAGCTCATCTTGCACAAAGTTTTCATGATCTAACTTTTCTGAATGTACCAATATTTGGACAACGCATGTTATCTGTCATTACAATTACAAACACAGTGATCATTGTTTTGTTAATGGGAACTATGACAAAATTATTTTCGAGATGGTCAGATATGAAATCAAGTTTTGTTGGTACCATTATTCAGGGTGGTGGATTTGCCATGATGTTTTTACTAACTGATTTTTGGCCTTTGCTAATTGTGACTGTCGTATTAACCTTTGGTGAAATGATCGTGACACCGGCCAGTCAGTCACTTAGAGCTGAAATGATGGATCAAGAAAAAATCGGCGTGTACAGTGGATTTAGTTCGGCAACGCGTCCGGTTGGCTATATTTTATCTTCAGGCATTGTTAGCGCTTCTGTGTTTATTGGTAATATTGGTGCAGCTGTATTATTGTTAATCGCAACTGGAGTGAGCGTATGGTTCACTTATTTATCGGTGATCATGTTACGTGAAAATCGAACAAGGTAGTTGACCATGAAGTAATGTGTAAACTTAATAACATATGGCACTCTAATCTCATGATTTCTACTATTTTTAATGTTTTGTAAGTGCTTTCTTTGATATAATGTAAATAAGATTTTTGTAGATATAGATTAGTATGTGTCACAATATCTAATAAATTGCTTGATGAAAGGAAATGTAACTGTGCACAACTCATTGTGGGCTATTATCTTAAAAAGTCAGTGCTTGACTATGACAAGTTAATTAAACGCAAGTGATGTGATTACAAAACTAAACTATGTCAGAAATTAAAATTGTTTCAATAGATATTGATGGTACATTGCTCAATGATCGACGAGAAATCACACAAGAAGTCAAGGCGAGTATTCAGCAAGCTTTAGCAAAGGGTGTTAAAATAGTAATTACAACCGGTAGACCATTACCAGGTGTTCGTGACATTTTGGCTGATTTAGGAATTAGTGGTGATGATCAATATGTGATTACCTATAATGGTGGGTTGGTTCAAACGGCGAGTGGTAAAAAAACACTTTTCCACCAACCATTAGATTTGCAAGCATTTCAGAAGATCAATGCATTCATGATTAACCAAGATACATATGTACAGGTTGAGACTAAAGATGCTGCATACACTACGAATCATAAAATTAATCATTGGGCTAGTTTTGAAAACAGTTTAGTTGATTTACCACTATTTGTTTTAGACAAAACATCTGATTTAGATCAAATAGAATTTATTAAGGCCATTGCTAATGCTGAGAGCGATGAACTAGATATCGTTCAGGCTGCAGTGCCAAATGAAATTTCTAGTCTTGTTAATGTGATTCGTTCTACGGCAAATAACTTAGAATTTATCGATAAAAATGCTTCAAAAGGTAATGCACTACTAGCATTAGCAGATCTTTTGGGTGTTAAACAAGTGGAGACTATGGCCATTGGAGATCAGGCTAATGACTACTCTATGATTCAACAAGCTGGTGTTGGTGTTGCTATGAAAAATGCAATTGCAGACTTAAAAGCAATCGCAAATTATCAGACCACTTCAAACAATCAATCGGGTGTCGCGCATGCGATTAATCGTTTTGTCTTGGATGAATGACAGAACTGGTAATTGATTTAGAATGATATTGTTATAGAAAATAAATGCGGAGGTCGCAAAAATGAATGTATTGTTATCTGGAGAAGCCACAGAATTAGTTGGAGAACCATTAAAGGTTGGGGAAACGTTACCACACTTTAAATTAGAGGACGAAAATGGAGAAAAAGTTAAGACGGCTGATTTAGTTGGTCAATTAACTCTGATTTCAGTTGTACCTGATTTAAACACAGCAACGTGCTCCTTACAAACACGTTACTTTAATCAAACGGTTGATCAGTTTAAAAATGTACAATTTCTGACCATCTCAACCAACTCTATAGATGAACAGCGTGATTGGTGTGCTGCTGAAGGTGTAGACAATTTACGCGTGTTGTCAGATGAACAAGAATCATTTGGGTATGCAACAAAGCTATATATACCATCTCAAGGATTTGATACGCGCTCAGTTTATATTGTAGACGCAGCAGGTGTTGTGCGTTATGCGCAAATCGTACCAGAAGTCTCAGAAGAACCAGATTATGAGGATGCCTTGAAAGCCTTGCGAACTTTGGCTGTATAAGCGTTAAATCATTGCTATAATTTAAAATTGAACAGTGTATTGCTATACTGAGGTATATTTTTTTAAAATTAACAAAGAACCACGACGTTAGTGGCTTTTGTTAATTTTTTTTGTTAAAATAAACATGAACGTGAATTTCACATAAAATCTTTGGAGCCAGACATGCCAGAACCTAAATTGAAACTTTTTTCTCTCAGCTCAAATGAACCACTTGCAAAAAAAATTGCTGATTCAGTTGGCGTACCGTTGAGCGAAATATCTGTTAAAAGATTTGCCGACGGTGAAGTACAGATAAACATTGAAGAGAGCATTCGAGGAGATAATGTTTTTGTTATTCAATCAACTTCCGCACCAGTTAATGATAATCTTATGGAACTTTTGATTATGATTGACGCACTACGGCGCGCTTCTGCCAATCAAATTAACGTTGTATTACCATATTATGGTTATGCAAGACAGGATCGTAAGGCACGCTCGCGTGAGCCAATTACCGCAAAACTTGTAGCAAATATGTTGGAGAGAGCTGGCACGACACGTGTTTTAGCACTAGATTTACATGCTGCGCAAATTCAAGGATTTTTTGATATTCCAATGGATCACTTACAAGGCGCACCATTGTTAGCTGACTACTTGATTGAATCAGGCATCGCAGATAAGCAAAATGCAGTGATAGTTTCTCCTGACCATGGTGGTATGACACGTGCGCGTAATTTAAATAATATGTTGGAACTAGAATCACCGGTTGCAGTTATTGATAAGCGTAGACCAAAGCCCAATGTCGCCGAAATTGGTAGTATTGTGGGTGATGTAAAAGGCAAAACGGCAATTATGATTGATGACATGATCGATACCGCGGGAACAATTACCCAAGGGGCAGAACTCATCATGGCTCATGGTGCTAAAGAAGTATACGTTGTCGCTTCACACGCAGTATTCTCAGGTCCTGCTGTTGAACGCTTACAGAATTCAGTTTTCACAAAAGTTATTTTAACTGACTCTATTAATTTACCAGAAGAGAAAAAGTTCGATAAGTTAGAAATTGTATCAGTTGGAGAACTAATTGGTGAGGCTATCCGACGCGTAAACAATAATGAAGCAATTTCGTCATTATTTAAGAATCGTTTTCACCGGCGCTCGCATTAATATTTAACATATTAAAATTTTTTGATAAAAACTGATTAAATTCGGTTTTTTTTGTTAAATATTACAGAAAGGTAAAAAAATGATATACTTAGGTATAGTAGACAAACCAGTAAAAATACGTGAGGAGAACGTCCATGAGTAAAATTTTGGTTGTGGATGATGAGAAGCCAATCTCAGATATCATTAAATTTAATTTAGCTAAAGAAGGCTATGAAGTAATTACAGCAGCAGACGGTCAGGAAGCATTGACAATGTTCAATGAGGAAAATCCTGATCTTGTTTTGCTTGATCAAATGTTACCAGAAATTGATGGTGTTGAAGTGTTACGTCAAATTCGTTCCAAGTCAGAAGTGCCAGTTATTATGGTTACTGCCAAAGATTCTGAAATTGATAAGGTATTAGGATTAGAGATGGGCGCTGACGATTATGTGACAAAACCGTTTTCGAATCGAGAACTGGTTGCACGTGTTAAGGCCAATCTTCGTAGTCGTAAAGCTGTTGCGCAGCATAGTGATGATAATGTTGTGAATACGGAAGATATTGAGCTGGGTGATTTAACAATACACCCACAAGCTTATATGGTTTCAAAGGCTGGTCAAGATATAGAATTGACGCACCGTGAATTTGAACTATTATATTACTTAGCGCAGCATATCAGTCAAGTTATGACACGTGAACACTTACTTCAACAAGTATGGGGTTATGATTACTTTGGTGACGTACGTACGGTTGATGTTACAGTTCGTCGATTGCGTGAAAAAATAGAAGATAATCCAAGTCATCCTAATTGGTTGGCAACACGACGTGGCGTGGGCTATTATTTACGTCCAGATGAAGACTAAATAACTATTGGTATAGTAGTCAGGCAAATTAGCTCATTATATTTTGTTAGATAGCGCAATCAGGATGTTTCTTCTGCTGAGACTTCAAGGGGACAGACGCTTTGCGTCAGCAATTATGAATATTAAGACTAACTTTTTTAAATCAATACGTTTTCGTATCACACTTGTTTTTGTGTTGTTAATGATTATCGCACTCGAGCTTTTGGGTGCGTTTTTTGTACGACAAATAGAACAGCAAAATTTAGCAACATTTCAACAACAAATAACATTACCAAAATATGTGACTGATCAAATCAACACGGCGCTTAGAAATCAAGATGTTAATGCAGGAAATCATGCCATTCAAGATGTATTAACTGGTTTAAACAATACAACTCTCCAAGAAGCGCAGGTAATTGATAAGACAGGTACTATTCGTGGTACGTTATCAATCTCTGGGCAACAAACAATTGGACAAAAAACAACGGATCTTAATGCTCAAAGAGCCATTGCTGGTGAACAATCTTTTTTGAAATCGCGCACTATTAGTGAAAATGGTGAACGAAAAGAGTTGATGACAACAACCCTTGGTACAACAACTGGACGAGTGCGTGACGTAACCGGTGTGATTGTTGTTAAGGCAAGCTTACTACCGGTTTATCGAAATGTTAATAGCGTGATGAAGCTGTTCATTATTGCAGGATTAATAGCACTGGTGGTTAGTATTACTTTAGCATTGTTCTTAGCTCGAACACTAACTCGTCCGATTGCTCAAATTGATGAGCAAACTACCAAAATTGCTAGTGGTGATTATTCTATGGTGAATCATATCTATGGTTCTGATGAATTAGGGCATTTAGCGCAGTCTGTCAACGAATTATCAACACGAGTTGAAGAATCAACAGAAACTGTGAACGCAGAGCGTAATCGGTTAGATTCAGTTTTGACACACATGGCCGATGGCGTTTTAGCAGCTAATCGTCGTGGCGAAATAACAATTATTAATCAAGCAGCTGCTGATTTTGTCGGTATTGAGCGTGAATCTGCACTAGGAAAAAACGTCATAGATCTCTTAGGACTTCAAGGAAAGAAAACATTACGTGACATACTAGAGAATCTCGATGATTTTCGAATCGATTTGTCAGATGATAGCAAAGATATCTTGATTCAGGCTTATGTGTCCCTAATCAAACGTCAATCAGGATTTATTTCAGGTTTAGTGGTTGTTTTGCATAATATTACCGAACAACAACGTATTGACTCAGAACGTCGAATGTTTGTCTCGAATGTGTCTCATGAGTTAAGAACACCTTTAACATCAGTTCGTTCATATGTTGATGCACTGGCCGAAGGGGCGATTAGTGATCCAGAAATGGCTCAAAACTTTTTGGGTGTTGTTCAAGATGAGACACAACGTATGATTCGTATGATTAATGATCTTCTGGCGTTGTCCCGATTGGATCAAGGGACAATGGATGTTCGGCTTGAAGTCGTTAATTTAAATAGCCTCTTTAACTTTGTTTTAAATCGTTTTGATATGATTATTGAAAATGACGCTAAGAATGCGGACACGCCCAATAAAAATTATAATATTCAAAGAGAATTCACAAATGAAGATGTTTGGGTGGAAGTGGATCCCGACAAATTCACACAGGTTCTTGATAATATTATGAATAATGCCGTAAAGTATTCTCCTGATGGTGGGACAATCACAGCACGTTTAATTAAAACTAAAACACGTGCTATTTTAAGTATTTCCGATCAAGGTTTAGGTATTCCGCGTAAAGACCTAGATAATATATTTAACCGTTTTTTCCGTGTTGATAAGTCGCGTTCTCGTGCGCAGGGTGGCACGGGGCTTGGTTTAGCGATTTCAAAAGAAGTAGTAGAAAGATTTAATGGCCGGATTTGGGTTGATTCTGTAGAAAATAGGGGCTCAACTTTTTATATTTCACTTGCTTACGTCGATGATGCAGTCATTGAGGAGGATGATTGGGATGCGGAATAAAAATAAATTTATACAAAGTTCAGTTTTAAGTGTCCTACTTTTTATTGCCGTTGCTATTTCTGTTGCCCTAACGTGTTTTATTTTTAGCTCTTTTGGAAAACGTGAAGCACCAGATCAAGCGACTGCACAGCAACCAGAGCAGCAATTATTTGAAGTTTTTCGTCCAACGCAATATGTTGTAACCAAGGCTAGTGGTAAACAACAGTTAGTTACAAATACTACTGATGAAAAGATTAAAAAAATAGGTAACGCACTAACCAATTCTCAAATAACGGATTCAAAAACCAAACAAGCTACTTTATCAGAAATAAAAAAAGTATTATCACTTAAAAAATCACAAATTTTTCGTTATCCAGATGTGATACCAATGTCTTTTTTTAATACACGCTACAGTCAAAACGTTGCAACAAATAAAAATAGTAATTTTGATTATTTTGTGTTGCCCCTTGATCACTCGAATAAGGGATATTTTGTTAATACCAAAACAAATTATATAACAACTGTGTCAATTAAAAAGCTTGATACAAATAGTGTTTGGCAACAGGTTAATAAATTACCAAAAAATTTAACGATTGACTTCAAATCTTATAATGGCCGAGTGATGTTAAATTATCCTAAAAAGTTAGCATTACCAGTCTATTCTTATCTAGTTAATCATCGCGATCCAAAAACATATGTTTCAGCATTATTGGGCACAATTAATCAACTAACGATTACAGAAGAAAATAATAAGACGATATATACAAATAAAATTAATAATCAAAAAATAATCTATGATCCCAATTGGGAAACGGTCACGTTTGAAGAAAATAATCCTAAAAATAAGTTGCCTAAAAGTTACTCTGACCGCTTAAATACAAGTATCTCACAAATTAATTTAGTACAATCTGATCTAACTGATACACGTTTTTATGAAAGTCAAGAGGATGGAAAAAAAATAACCTTCCGAACTTATGTTGAAGGATTTCCAGTTTACTTCCAGTCTGAAAGTGGTGCTATCCACATGACAATGGATAAACGGGGTAACTTAACAAGCACGTATTCCCTTAATGAAATCGGTGTCCCTGTACCAAATAGGCAAGCAAAGGTAGTTTTGCCTTCAACAGCAGAAGTTATGAAACAGCTTACAGAGGCTGGTGTGAAGCCTACAGAATATAATTTCATTACACCTGGATATGAATGGTTGATTAATCAAGACAGTCAAGCGGCAGTTAATATGCAACCCACTTGGATGATTGAAACGCACACGGGTTGGCAAAGCGTTTCGTCATTTTTAAAAGCACGGTAAATGTCTGAATAAATGATAGGAGAAAAGTATGCAATTTAGACGAATTAAAGTGTTGATGTTAATTTTGTTCTTTTTGTTAGATATTTTTCTACTTAATTGGTGGCGCTCGGGACAGGTACCTAGTGCGCAAGTAACAGATGCTAATATGGACATCATTACGGAAATGAAAAAACAAAAAATTCAATTGCCGAAGTTTAGTACTGCTGTTAAATATAGCCGATATATTGCTGCACAACGTGGTGATAGGCATACGATGTATTTACCTGCAGGAATAGACATCGTTAATGGGACAAGCATAAATACTGTGATTGCAAGGTTTAAGACATCAGATATATTAAAAGATGGGACGAATACAGGTTCAAAAATTAACAACCCGACTGCTATTGCTTATAGTGCCGGATATCATTATAATCCAATACTAACAGCTGACAAGCGAAACTCAGATAGAGTCTATTCGCAGCGTATCGAAGGATTACCAGTAATTTCTGATAATGGCATCATAAATTTTCGATATAATAGTGATAAAATACCTACTGGGTTTACTCAAACACAGCTTGTCAATGTGGAAAAGCTTCGTGAGGCTCGTGCAACAATAACCGAAGAGGATGCGATTATTGCATTATATCGTTACAATGAAATTGGTAGTGGAGACGAGCTATCAAAAGGTTATTTATCATATGATAGAAGTTTGACAGTTAATGGCTATGACATTTATTTGCCTGTTTGGGCATTTGAGGCATATAGTGGTAAAGAAAAGTATGTTTTAAAAATTAATGCTTTTACAGGTGATAACTTATCGGAATGATTTAATGTAATATTAATTTTTGGCGTATAAAATTGAAAGTAATCTAACTAACAGGTGACTAATATGGCACAACAATCATTAACAAAAATTATTTTAACGGGCGCAATCGCTGGTGTATTAGGTGGTGGTGTCGTTTTGTATGGAGAACATAGCATTGAGAACATACAAACAACAAAACAAAAAGTTAGTACAAAAGCTGACAAAACAACAGCAATTCCAGAAAATGCTACAGCTACAACAGCATATGGTAAAATTTCTGATGCCGTTGTATCTGTTTTGAATTTTTCAAAATCTGGTGCAAATAGTTTTCAAGAATCCTCCGAAGGATCCGGCGTCATTTATAAAAAAGCTGGAGATGCTGCCTATGTAGTCACTAATAATCATGTAATTAATGGTGCTGATCAAATACAAGTCATGCTTCATGACGGCAAGAAGGTTGTGGCAACGCTGGTTGGTAAAGACGCCATGACAGATTTAGCGGTGCTAAAAATCGATCCTAAGAATGTAACAACAACAGCAGAATTTGGTGATTCAAATAAAATACAAGTTGGCCAAAAGGTACTAGCTATAGGATCACCGCTTGGCTCAGAGTACGCCTCTTCGGTAACACAAGGTATTATATCGGCCAAAAAGAGATTAGTTGAATCAACGCCTGAAAATGGACAAAATTATGGTGGTTCAACTGTTATTCAAACTGATGCTGCAATTAACCCTGGTAATTCGGGTGGTCCATTGGTGAACTTTCAAGGGCAAGTTGTCGGTATTAATTCAATGAAGCTTTCATCGTCATCATCTGGAACAAGTGTTGAGGGGATGGGATTCGCCATTCCTTCAGATCAAGTTGTCGATATCGTTAACAAGCTCGTTAAAGATGGGAAAGTAACCAGACCAGCAATTGGGATAGGCCTTGTGGAACTTTCTGAGGTCACTGTAGATGATCAAAAGAAGTTATTGAAAACACCTGAATTTCTTACTGGTGGTGTCGTTGTAATGAGTACAACACCAAATGGTCCAGCAAATAAAGCCGGTTTGAAGAAGTATGATGTCATTACTGCAATTGACGGTAAGACTGTCAATGGTCAGGCAGATTTGCGTGAAGAACTTTATAAACATAATTTGAATGATACAGTCACTATTACCTACTATCACCAAGAAAGTAAGAAAACTGTTAAGGTTAAATTAACACAAAAATTAGAAAACTAACGTGGACAGTTAAGTACATGTTAGTTTTTTCTTTACTTTATCTTGACAAATATAACAAGATAAGCATTTTTTGAAATGTTGAAAACTTGTAGAACATTGTTGATAATTTATTATAATAACCAATAAGATGTGGATAAAAACTATTTATTTGTGGAAAAGTCGATTAAAAAGATAAAAAAAACTTAAGACTTGCTATTTGATAGTAAAATACATTAAAAAATGCAGTATAGTAGTATCTAGATGCTTATTATACGTGTTTTAACGAAAATTTAACGAATAAATATCTTTATTTTAAAATATTGAGGCTAAATGTTAACTTTAATGATTGAAGTGATTTTTATTATTAAGGGAACAGGTGTGCTTATCCACAATTGTGGATAAATATGTTGAAAAATGTGGATAACTCAGAAAATTGTACGCAACATTTGATAATATAAGTCTATATAGCATTTTAAAAGTTATCCACATTTTGCCGTTATTTATAAAAAAATTGTGGATAAAAAAATATGCGAACACTTAATATGTTGATGTGATAGGTTTTTGAAACTTTTAAAAGTTGGTTGTTCGTGTGGATAATTGTGGATAACTTTAACAATACAAATGTTTGCCAAACTGTGTATAATATTAAGAAAGTTTAAAATTAGGGAATGTAATGAATATTAAATTAATCACAGTTGGTAAATTGAAAGAAAATTATCTTAAAGATGGCATTTTGGAATATACAAAGCGCATCTCGCGTTTTGCTAAAGTACAAATTATAGAACTCAATGATGAAAAGACCCCTGAAAAATTTAGCCTATCACAAAATCAGCAAATTATGGCTAAAGAAGGGCAACGAATTCAAGGAAAAATTGAACCACGTGATTTTGTCATTGTTTTAGCAATTGAGGGAAAACAACTATCATCTGAGGATTTTTCTAAAAAAGTAGCCGATATCATGGTATCTGGTTATTCAGACATTACTTTTGTTATTGGTGGATCTTTAGGATTGGATCCGGCTGTTAAACAACGTGCCAACATGAAAATGAGTTTTGGCCTATTAACATTACCGCATCAATTGATGAGATTAGTATTAGTTGAACAAATTTATCGCGCTTTTATGATTCAACAAGGCTCGCCGTATCACAAATAAATTTTTAAGTCACTTTTTTACCTAATCGATTGTTTAATAATCAAATTGTTCCTATAATAATTTTTAAAAAGAGGGTGTTGTTATGAATGAATTTCCACAGATTTTAACAATTGCTGGGTCAGACTCAGATGGTTCTGCAGGAATGCAGGCTGATTTACATACTTTTTTTATTAGAAAAGTTTATGGCATGAGTGTGTTGGTCGCTGCTGTGGCCGGCAACTCATACGGTATTCATGCTGCGGAAACATTACCATTAGCTTTTATCGAAAAGCAATTTGAGGTGTTAGCTGATGATTTTAAAATACGTGCCAGTAAAACAGGTATGTTGTCGGATGCGGATCTCATTGACACAGTGGTGGCAGCTTATCAAAAATATGATTTTGGTCCGCTGGTAGTTGACCCAGTAATCACCACCAAACATGGTGCGCAGCTTTTAGCCGACAGTGCATTTCAAGCATTGAAAACTAAGTTACTGCCGTTAGCTGAAGTTGCAACACCCAATTTTTTTGAAGCGCAACTGCTAACAGGGCGTACAATTGATTCAGAGGATGAACAACGTAGAGCGGCATATGATATAAAAAAATTAGGTGTTAAAAATGTTGTTGTAAAAGGTTGGCATAATCAAACAGACCAAGACGAAGTTGCTGACTATGTACTACTAGCTGATGGGCGTGATTTTTGGCTGCGTCATCAATTCTTCAACACAACCCATATCAATGGTACAGGGGACACATTGAGTGCAGCAATTGCTGCAGAACTTGGTAAAGGAAAAGAAGTTGCAGAGGCTATTGAGATTGGACATGATGTCACGATGACAGCTATTGAGCATGAGATTGCGGTTGGTCATCAATTTGGTCCTATCAATCATTGGGCATCAGAAAATATTTAATTCAGTCTATAAAAAAGTGATCATGTATTAATACATGATCATTTTTTTAAATCAGGTCTTTTGGTGGCCTATTTCTAAATAAGAATGTTAGTGCTGCACCAAAAATCATAATGCCAGCTGCAGTTAGGAAAGTTATTTGAATAGCGTGTAATTGGACAAGTACATCTGAGCTGTTTGGGTGTGCGTTATTATAGTTGAGCGCGGATCTTGTCATTACTGTGACCAAAGCTGCTGTACCAAAGGAAGCTGCTATCTGACGAACCGTGGTAAACATTGCTGAGCCATCAGGCATAAGCGATAATGGTAGCGCGTTAAATGCTTCTGTTTGAATGGGCATAAGCACCAAAACTAGACCGAACTGGCGAAGAAACTGCCCAACAACAGCAAACCAAAGCGGTGTTGTGAGTGTTAATGATGCTAAGACAATTGAGCCTAAAGCAGTGATTAGAATGCCTATCAATGTCAGATATTTTACGCCGTACTGATCATACAATCGACCACTCCAAGGTGAGATAAAGGCGGTAACGAGCGCGCCAGGAAATAATACCATTCCTGATACAAAGGGAGAAGCACCACGAACTGTTTGCATATAAAGTGGTAACATCAAGGCACCACCATACATGGCAATCATCAAAACAATGTTAATAACCGTGGCAATCACAAATTCACGATATTTCAAAACATTCATGTTAAGTAATGGTGTTTTTGTTGAAAATTGTCGCCAAACAAACAAACCAGTAACAATTAAACCAATCAATACAAACCCCCAGACTGTGAACTCAGACCAAGGTGTGGCACCGGCGTTTGAAAAGCCATACAATAACGAACCAAGACCAATACTGGAAAAAACGACTCCTATAAAATCAAATTTGAGTACTTTTGGTTCGCCGATATTTTGTAACAAAAAATAGGCTAGTATGAAATTTGCAACAATCAAAGGTGCAACAATGAAAAACAAGTAACGCCAAGAGAGGTTAGTGACAACTAATCCAGATAAAGTTGGACCAATTGTGGGCGCAAAGTTCAAAGCTAAGCCAATCATTCCCATTGCGCCACCACGTTTGTCGGGTGGAAATAGGTTCATAACGACCACGTTCATTAGTGGACCAAAAACACCAGCGCCCAAGGCTTGTATCATACGTCCGATAATTAAAACAGAAAAATTTGGCGCAAATCCGGCTACTAGTGTGCCAAAAGCAAATAGACCAGCAGCTGTAAGGTATAGCCTTCGAGTTGATAAGCGCTGGATTAAAAAGGCAGTCAGAGGGACCATGACGCCATTGACTAACATGTAGCCGTTTGTAATCCACTGACCCAAGCCAGGGCTAATATGAAATTCGCTCATAATATTAGGTAAGGCAACATTCATCAGTGTTTGGTTTAAAAATCCAAGAAATGCGCCAATTACAAGGATTACAAGGATTGATTTCTGTTTTTGTGATATATTCAAGTGTAATTCAACCTTTCTTTAAAGTGATTATAACATTTGTTTAATGATAATATAATAAAAATGTAAATAAAAAACCAGTAAAAATACTGGTTTTTTATCGAGCTAATTACTTTGTAACAGGTAATTCTTCTGACTTACCTTTTGCCCATTGTTGCAACTTTGCGATAGCAGTTTGACGTTGCTTCTTGGCTGAGTTATGTCCGACCTTACGAGCACGGGCGAATGAATTAAGCGGCTTCTTTAATGCCATGATGGGTACTCCTTTTTCAAATGTTTTACATACAAGATATTATTATACGGTATAAAACCTTAAAAATCAATACTTTTAAAAAATAAGTGTTACTAAAATGCCGATGAATTAGGGTACAATAGATATATGGAATTATGGTCTAAACAAACAATTGAAGATTTTCGCCGGACATTACTTGATTGGTATGATAAAGAAGGACGAGCTAACTTACCTTGGCGTTTGAATCACGACCCTTATCGTGTATTAGTATCTGAAATCATGCTACAACAGACGCAGGTTGATACTGTCTTACCTTATTATGAACGCTTCATGCTTGAGTTACCAACAGTACAAGATTTGGCTAGCGCACCAGAGACACAAGTTCTGAAGCTCTGGGAAGGATTAGGTTACTATTCCAGAGCGCGCAACTTACAAAAAGCTGCCCAATTTGTGGTCGATGAATTACATGGTTATTGGCCAGAGAGTGCCGATGATTTACAGGAATTACCAGGTGTAGGACCATATACATCAGCTGCAATTGCCTCAATTAGTTTTGGCGAGGTTGTGCCTGCTGTTGACGGCAATGCTTACCGTGTTTTTAGTCGATTACTTAAAATTGAAGCAGACGTCGCTAATACTAAGTCACGTAAGATTTTTTATGATGCTATTTCACCTATTGTAGATACTCAGCGACCAGGTGATTTTAATCAAGCGATTATGGATTTGGGATCAAGTTATATGACTGCTAAAAATCCAGACACGTTAAATTCACCAGTTCGTGAATTTAATGCGGCATTTCGTGACGGTGTTGAAGCCAATTATCCAGTTAAAACTAAAAAACAAAAACCAGTAAAACAACAGTATGTCGCAGTAATTTCTGAAAAACAAGGGAAGCTATTGTTTGAAAGAAGACCAGATACTGGGTTACTTGCCAGTTTTTGGACATTTCCATTGATTGAGATTGATAGTATTGAGAACATTGAGGGACAACAGCTTAATATTAAACCAATCGTTCATGTGTTTACTCACAGACGTTGGGAAATATGGTTAGTCAAACGCGATGTTGAGCCAGTATCAAATCAAAAATATTTAGCATCAAATGAATGGCAAGATTTGTCGTTGCCAACCGTACAACACAAGCTACTTAAAGCTTTGGAGGATTACAATCATGTTCCCTAATGTCAAATTGAAAAAGTTGTTTTATTGGACAATCGAGCTTTTAGCTGCGTCATTGTTGATTTTAATTGTATCAGGATTTGATTTTATCATGCGTCCAATTTCGGTTTTTATCTCAACTGTTTTTGTACCCTTGCTAGTTGCTGGTTTTTTATACTATGTATTAAAGCCTATTTTGAAATTAGTGCAAAAAATAAAAATTTTTGGCAAACCAATACCGCATAAATTAGCTGTGATAATTACATTTTTTTTATTTATAGCTGTAATAGCTGGTGCACTAATTGGTCTTTTACCAACCTTGATACGTGAAATAACTAATCTGATTACCGCTATGCCGGGATTCGCACAAGACATGCAACGCTTTACGACAAAGACAATTAGTAGTAAATGGTTTGAAAATTTGAATCTGTCTGTCGACGCCAATCAAATTAGAAACGCTGTTGGTAAATATGCTGCATCATTTTTGACAGTGACGGCAGGAACTTTAGGATCAATCGTTTCAACAGTTACCTCTGTAACAATTAATTTGGTTACTATTCCAGTTGTTCTATTTTACATGTTAAGTGATGGGGATCGTTTAGTACCTGCAATTAAGAAGGCGTTTCCAGATCGTCATGCACAGAAAATTTCTGAATTAACAACAAAAATGGACAGTACGATAGAAAAATATATTTCAGGTCAAGCCATTGAAATGTTATTTGTTGGCGTGACGATGGCAATTGGTTATATGTTGATTGGTCAGCCATACGCATGGTTACTTGCTGTGGTTGCTGGAATAACCAATATTGTGCCATATATTGGTCCGTGGATTGGTGTTATACCTGCCTTAATTGTTGCCAGTACGCAATCATGGAAGCAAATGCTATTGGTGTTTATTGTGATGACGGTAGTACAACAGTTGGATGGTAATTTTATTTATCCTAATGTTATTGGCAAATCATTAGCGATACACCCACTGACCATTATGATTTTATTAATGGTTGCAGGGAACTTGTGGGGAATTGTTGGTATGATTGTTATTGTACCGGTATATGCAGTTCTGAGAGTTGTTATCGCGTTTATATTTGAATTAATTTCACTTACAAAAAGTAAAGATCTGTTACAATAAGAATGTAAAGGTAGGCGAACATTCATGATGACATTTGATTTTGACAAAAATATTCCAATTCTTCAAGCGGCTAAAGGAAAAGAAATTCCTTGGGTAGGCGGATCGTATCCTTCTTATCCAGTTGATATTTTAAAATTGACTCAAAGCTATTTTAAATCGGATGAGTACGATCGTAATTTTGATCGTACTTTGAGACAACATGATTTTCGCGAAGGGATACCAGAGCAACAGGTAGCAGAAATTGCGAGTCATTCGGATGATTATTCTCTCGTACGTGCCGTTATGTCAGCCATTATTCGCGGTGAAAAATATACGCCAGGTATGTGGCAAACGTTGCTGTACAACGGTATTATGTTTGACTTATTGACACGAGAGCATCAACTTAAAGAAAATTTGCAAATAAGTGTTGACGTATGAGCATTTTTAAAGTAAACTGATATAGTTGTGTAAACGATAAAGATGCGGGTGTGGCGGAACTGGCAGACGCGCTGGATTTAGGTTCCAGTGCCGCAAGGCGTGCAGGTTCGATTCCTGTCACCCGTATAAGAGGATTTATATTCTCTGGGGTATCTGGTATGATTTAGGCATACTTGAGTACTTGGAGTTGCCGACTTAGCTCAGTTGGTAGAGCATCTCACTAGTAATGAGGGGGTCAACGGTTCGATTCCGCTAGTCGGCACTATCAAAAAAAGCAGTGATTTTAATAATCACTGCTTTTTTGTTATGCAAAATTAACTGGCTTCTACTAGTATGCTTTACAAATTAGATGAGTCGTATTATACTACTAGTATGTTAACCATACTAGTAGAAGAGGAGAAGCATGAAATCTAATAATTCAAGTCAAATGCTGAAAGGTATTCTGCAGGGGATGATGTTGACTATTTTATCTAAAAAACCAGATTACGGTTATGGTATTAGTAAACAAATTAATCAGTATGGTTTAAAAGATGTACCAAAAGGGACAATTTATCCGCTATTAACTACGATGGAAAAACGTGGCTTAATTAGAGGACACATGCAGCCGTCAGATGATGGACCGGATCGTAAGTATTATTTTGTGACGACAGAAGGCGATCAGGTTAAAAGTGCGTTTATTGAGGAATGGCATTTTTTGGAAAAAGCTGTGAATACGTTAATTGATGAGGGGGAAACAGAATGAAGACACATGAAATGATTGCAGAGAACAACCGCTTGAGGGAACTACTGACTATCGAGAATAAAGTGTATTATGAAAATTTATTACTTTATGTCAGATTAGAAGGTATGATGCGTGATGAAGGGAAAATTGAATCTTTTTTACTTGAAGTATTGCAAGATATGTTAGCTGCACAAAAGGATGGATTATCAGCAAAAGCTTATTTTGGCAAAACGCCTAAAGCTATTGCAGATGACTATCTTTCGGTATTACCACGAAGTATCTGGGAAGGTGTCAAGTTAGTGATGATTGTCTTAGTATCTTATCTAGGGAGTAGCTTATTTCCCACTTTAACAACTACTGGGCGGTCGATTGACGTTGGTTCTTTGATGGTTGCTGGTGTCTACTTATTTGTCGTGGTTATGATTTTGTTTAAGTATATGGCAACAACGATATATCAGCTGTCCGTCCGAAGAATAAACAAGTGGTTTCGATACATGATATTTGCAGGAATTGGAATCGGCGTTTTTTTGCCACTTTATAGCATCAGTCAATGGATCAAAACACCGTTGCAAATTAATTTAGATGGTATTTTAGGCATTGTTGTGATTGTTGTTGCGTGGTTGATAGGATTATATTTTTATTTAAAAATTTCAGATAAACAAATGTGGACACCATTTGTTTTTGCAGCATTTATGTTAGGTATGATGGGGATAGCTGCTAGACTACCTAGCTTATCAGGACTAATTAATCTTAAATTTGGACGTTATATCTACGCTGGTTTGATGATACTGGTCATGGTAATTTTCTATCTCATGAGTTATTTTGCCTCTAAAAAAATAAAAAAAGAAGAAAACAACTAAAAAAGCAAACCAGCACTGGTTTGCTTTTTTTAGTTGTTACGCCTTGTTAACTTGACAACACCTTCCCAACGGGCTGTTTGTGGGAACATGTCAATACTTTGAATGTAGTCAACTTTGTACGCTTTGGTGAGATCAACCAAGTCACGTGCTAAAGTAGAAGCATTACATGAAATGTAAACAAATTTTTCAGGTTTTGTGCGGAGAATTTCACGACGCAAAGCCGTATCTAGTCCAGTACGTGGTGGATCAACAACCAATGCATCAGCTAACCAACCCTCAGACTGCCATTTTGGAAAGAGTTCTTCTGCAGTGCCTACTTCGTAATGGGCATTCGTAATGTGATTAATTTTTGCATTAATATTGGCATCATCAACGGCTTCTGGAATAATTTCCATACCCCGAACTTCGCCAACTTTGTCAGCTAAACTCAGACCAATAGTACCAACACCTGCATATGCATCTACAAGCTTGTCAGCATGTGTCAAATCAAGCGCAGTTAGGGCTTCTTCGTAAACTACTGACATTTGGGTGTGGTTTAATTGCATAAAGGCGCGTGGCGATAACTGGAAAGTCTTACCCATAACGGTCTCTTCGATATAATCCTTACCCCATAATTTGATTGTTTCCTCACCCCAAACCAAGCTAACGCGACCTGGATTGAAATTTTGAAAAATGCCAGTGACTTCAGGCAAAGCGCTATTAATCGCTTCAATTAATGCTTTATCACCAGGAAAACCATCAGTATTGGTGACAAATGTTAATTGTACTTCATCTGTTGTGTGAGAGACACGGGCAACGATTGTTTTGACTGTACCACGGTTTTTATCTTCGTTATAGATTGAAACAGACAATTTATCGAGTAATTCACGTACGGTACGTAGGACTTTCATGGTTGCAGGACTTTGAGTGTGTACGACAGGCAAATCAACGAGGTCGTGGCTGCTGCGTTTGTACATACCAACACTAAGCTGATCACCAATTTTACGAACTGGAAATTGTGCTTTGTTACGGTATTCATAAGGATTATCCATGCCAATTGTGTCGCGCAAATCATAATCAGACCAACCTCTTGGTTGGAATTTTTCAAGTGATTGTACGAGCACATCTTTTTTAAAAGCTAATTGTGCATCATAGTTCATATGTTCTAGTTCGAAACCACCGACTTCATCAGCGTACTCATCAAGTGGTTTCACACGATTAGGTGATTTTTCACGAATTTTAAGTACCTTGGCTGCAATGTATTTTGGTTGAACATCGGTCACTTTAACAACAGCAACTTCATCAGGTAATGCGCCAGGAACGAAAACAATTTTACGTTTGAAATAACCAATACCTTCGCCATTGATACCTAACCGTTTAATCGTGAGTGGGAAATTTTGTCCAATACGAACGTCCACACCGTTTTTATCATTACTTTGGCTACGTATATTAGGTTTATGTGTCCCACCTTTACTGTTATGATAAGGTTTTTTTTGAGCCCCTTTTTGATAGGGGCGATTATTGTTTTGTGTCATGATTAACTTTCTGCATTGTCATGCTTTAGGATAAATTGTTATTCATCTATCATAACATGCCAATACACTGATAATAAAAGCATATTATTTTTATGCGCGTTTATATTAAAAAAGCTGATAGTTTTAATTTATAACACACTTGTGGTATTTTACAAATGTGTTATAATTATAAGTGTAAAGGAGATGTGGAAAAATGATTAGAAGCAAGGACTTTATTAACCGCAATCACGATCGTGTGCGTGGACAAACTTTAAGCTGGAGAGATGATGATGAGATTTAATATTAAAGCGTATCTGGATGATAATTCGCTAACTATTTACCGCGTAGCGAAGGAGTCTGGTTATGGCTATACAACAATTCATAAATCGTTTAATAAAACACAATCAGATGCAACTAGCTTAAACATGAGAGATCTGGATGCTTTAGCTAAAACGCAACATCAAGAAATGTGGGAAGTACTCCGAGAACTCGAGAAACTTTATTTTGATGAACAGTAATATCGTGCTTGAGATGTAAGCACAGGCACGTAGATAAAAAAGGGGATTTTAGACTATGGCTAATAACAATTTTTTCAATGATCCATTTGGACCAGATGTCAATGACATTTTTAATAACATGATGGGTAACATGAATGGTGTGAATTCTGAAAATCGGCGTTACTTAATTAATGGACGCGAAGTATCACCAGAAGAGTTTGCACAATACCGTCAGACAGGGCAATTACCACAAGGGGGGCAACAAGCAGCAACTGGTAGTGGGCAACAGATAGCACAACAACCAAATCAAGTTAAGCAGGAGGGCATGCTCTCTAAATTGGGACGTAATCTAACACAGGAAGCACGTGATGGGTTATTAGATCCTGTCATTGGACGTAATAGTGAAATTCAAGAAACAGCTGAAATTTTAGGTCGTCGTACTAAGAATAATCCGATATTAGTTGGAGATGCTGGTGTTGGTAAAACAGCAGTTGTTGAAGGCTTAGCGCAAGCGATTGTACATGGGGATGTACCAGCGGCAATTAAAGACAAAGAAATATATAGTATTGACATTTCTAGTTTGGAAGCTGGTACGCAGTTCCGTGGCGCCTTTGAAGAAAATATTCAAAATCTGATGAAGGAAGTTAAAACAGCTGGTAATATTATCTTGTTCTTTGATGAAATTCATCAAATACTAGGTGCCGGATCAACTGGTGGTGAAGATGGTGGAAAAGGCTTAGCTGATATTATTAAACCAGCTTTGAGTCGTGGTGAGATTTCATTGATTGGTGCAACAACCCAAGATGAATATCGTAACACAATTATGAAGAATGCGGCTTTAGCACGTCGATTTAATGAAGTGACGGTTAATGCACCAAGTCCTGAAGATACGCTGGAAATTCTGAAGGGTATTGCTAAGTTATATGAAAAGCATCATCATGTTGAATTACCAGAAAGTATTTTAAAGGCAGCTGTCGATTATGCTGTGCAATATATTCCACAACGCAGTTTACCTGATAAGGCGATTGACTTGCTAGATATGACAGCAGCGCACTTAAGTGCGAAAAATCCAGTAACTGATAAAGTTAGTCTCGAAAAGCAGCTAAGTGATATTAAAGTAAAACAAGAGAAAGCTGTCTCAGAAGAAGATTTCGAAGCAGCTTTGCAGTATAAGAATGAAATTGCAGCATTAGAAAAGCAGATTGCAGGTGCTGATGAGGCAACTAAAGTGGTAGCAACTACGAATGATGTTGCTGAATCTGTTGAGCGTTTAACTGGTATACCAGTATCACAAATGGGTGCGTCAGATATTGAACGATTGAAGTCTATTGGTGAACGCTTGGCTGGTAAAGTGATCGGTCAAGATGAAGCAGTGAACATGGTTGCACGAGCAATTCGACGTAATCGTGCAGGATTTGATGAGGGAAATCGACCAATTGGTAGTTTCTTATTTGTTGGACCAACTGGTGTCGGAAAAACTGAGTTAGCAAAACAATTAGCACTGGATATGTTTGGTAGTAAAGAAAATATTATTCGGTTAGATATGTCAGAATACTCTGATTTGACGGCTGTTTCAAAATTAATTGGAACAACTGCTGGATATGTTGGTTATGATGACAACAGCAATACATTAACCGAAAAGGTTCGCCGTAATCCATATTCAATTGTTTTGTTAGATGAAATTGAGAAGGCAAATCCACAAGTCTTAACTTTGTTACTACAAGTTATGGATGATGGTCGCTTAACTGATGGTCAGGGAAATGTTGTTAATTTCAAAAATACAGTCATCATTGCGACATCGAACGCAGGATTCTCTGATAAGAGCGATGGTGTGTTAATGGATCGTTTGGCACCGTACTTCCGTCCAGAATTTTTGAACCGATTTAATGGTGTGATTGAATTTTCATCATTAACAAAAACAGATTTGAAGCAAATAATTGATTTAATGTTAATTGATGTCAATCAAACATTGGCAAAAAAAGAATTGACACTTAAGGTTTCAGATGAAGTTAAAAACCATTTAATTGAAGCAGGATATGATGAAGCATTAGGTGCACGACCACTACGTCGTGTCATTGAACAACAGATTCGAGATCAGGTGACTGATTTTTACCTAGACAATCCAGGTGAAAAGCATTTAAGTGCAGATTTGGTTGATGGCAAAGTTGTCATTTCAGCTATTATTGAAAAATAAAATAGTAGGATAAGAAAAACGATACGCATAATCTATGCGTATCGTTTTTTATTAACAATTTTATTTAAATTTGTATAAACAGGTCAATAAAATAAAAAAATCTTGTCTAGATGGTAAAGTCTGAAGCGCCGTGCCAAGGTTTGAACTTGTCTATACATCTTGGCAAAAAAACCAGTCATATTGTTTGAAAGCGCTTACAAATGATGTTATATTTACCTTATAAACGTGCAGAAAGGAGAGGTCGTGATGAACAAATATCAAATTATCCATGACGATTTGTTAAAGGAAATTAATGGTGAAAAGTATCCCGAGAATACAAAAATACCGAGTGATTTTGCCTTGATGAATCGCTATCATGTGGCTCGTGAGACATCGAGAAAGGCGATTGCTATGTTGGTTGATGAGGGTTATGTCATGCGTATCAAAGGTCGTGGCACATTTGTTATTAATCAAAATCGTTATTCATTTCCAATTTCACATGTTGAGAGCTATCGCGAATTAGCTGCACGATTGAAACTTAATGAACGTACACAGTTGAATTCGATTTCTGATAGCACCGTACCATTGGCTTTTGATTATGCTACAGAAAAGCCACCTAATGCTACCGAGATTGTTCGTATTCGCTATGTTGATAATGAGCCTGTTATTGTTGATCGTGATTATGTTTTAAAAGACGTGGTTCCGGAAATCAGTGAATTATCCAAATCATTATCCCTATTTGAGTTATTTGAACAAAAGTTGGGATTGGTTATTAGTTATGCCAAAAAGACAATAACGATTGACACTGCTAATGCAATGGATAGACGGTTGATGTCACTAACTGGCCCAGCAGCAATTGTCGTCATTCGTTCAGAAACATTTTTAAATGACGGCAGAGTTATTTCATTTACTGAATCGCGTCACCGAGCAGATCGTTTTAAAAGTGTTGAATTTTCCAGACGTCATTAAAACGATTTTTAAAGTAAGTTATATGGGAGAAGAAAAATGGCAAATACAAAAATTTTGGCACCTCTTGCTGGTCAACTTATACCACTTGGAGAGGTTGAAGATCCAATTTTTAGCAAAAAAGTAATGGGTGAAGGGTTTGGCCTTAAACCTACAGGACGAAAGATTGTTGCGCCCATAGATGGTGAAGTTATGGCTCTTCAAGGGCATGCTTTTGGGTTACACCATCCTGATGGTCTAGAAGTATTAACACATATTGGTATTGAAACAGTCAGCCTAAATGGTAAACCTTTTTCGTGGACCATTAAAATTGGTGATCATGTTCATGCAGGCGATGTCGTTGGTACTGTGGATTTAGCGCAAATTGAAGCAGCAAATTTATCAACAACAACAATAGTTGTGATTACAAATACAGCTGATAAACTTGATAAATTAGAAATTAGTGGCTATAAAATAGTAGCAGCTGGTGAGCAAGCTGCTGAAGCGACTGCTAAACCAGATATTGTGCAAGCGTCAACGACCAGCAATACAAACAAACCAGCATCTAAAAAAAGTGGCAATCAATATGCGTCCTTAGCTACTGATATTATTGCTGGTGTGGGCGGGGCAAAAAATGTAGATAAAGTCATTCATTGTATTACACGATTACGCTTTTATTTAAAAGATCACAATGCCGCTGATGATCGTGCTATTGAAGGTTTAAGTGGTGTTGCAGGTGTAAATTATGCCGACTCATTAGGACAATATCAGGTTGTTATTGGTCCTGCTGTGACTGATGTTTATGATGAAGTTGTAGATCAGCTGGGTGAAGGCGTGGTAGATGAAGCGGCTACAGATGATGCAATTGCTGAATCGATTGGTAACAAGAAACCTAAGAACCCATTTGTTCATGCATTTCAGGCCATCATCGGAACAATTACTGGCGCAATGATGCCGATTATTGGGTTACTTGCCGCAGGAGGTATGTTAAATGGTTTCTTAAGCTTGGTATCAAATAAAGAATCATTTTCAGCGATTTATTTTATTGATCCAGCATCAAGTACGTTTACAATTTTGCAATCAATGGCAATGGCACCATTCTACTTCTTGCCTATTTTAGTTGGTTTCTCCGCTGCACAACAACTTAAAAGTGATCCATTTGTTGTTGCAGCTATTGGTGCATTTCTAGTCAAGCCGGAATTTATTAATTTAACAAATGCTCATGTTGTTAATAATCAAATTGTGCAGCCTGGTAAAATTGCGGGGACATTGTTTGGTGTCAGTTTAAATTCGAATTTCTTTGGTTTACCAATTAATATTCCGAGTTATGCTTATTCAATTTTCCCAATTATCTTTGCGGCATGGTTAGCTAGACCAGTGGGGCAGTGGCTCAAAAAACAGTTGCCACTAGTATTACGTTCGATTTTCCAACCATTATTGACACTTTTCGTTGTTGGTTCTGTTGTTTTGATTATTGTTGGACCAGCCATTACATTAGCATCACAAGGTATTTCTACAATTGTTAATTGGTTGTTGCACTTGAACTATCCATTATCTGGTTTGATTATTGGTGGGTTATATCAAGCGTTAGTTATATTTGGACTACATTGGATGGTTGTGCCATTAATTGCCAACGAAATTGCACAAACAGGACATTCAACTTTGAATGCAATTGTTAACTTTACAATGATTGCTCAGGGAGCTGGCGCATTAGCTGTTTGGGCTAAAACAAAGATACCATCACTTAAAGGACTTGCTGGTGCAGGGTTCCTATCTGCAATGGCTGGTATTACTGAACCTGCCATGTATGGTATTAATTTGAAATATGGTCGAGTATTCTGGATGGCTAATATTGGTGGTGCTGTTGGTGGACTGATTGGTGGTTTATTCAACTTGAATATGTATGGTTTCACTGGATCGTTAATTGGTTTCCCATCGTTTGCCGTACCAAAGGGACAAGTAGGTGATGCAAATAATATGTTGATATTCTGGATTGCTTCAGCTGCTACTATCGTAGTATCATTTGCCATGGTTTATTTCTTTGGATTTAAAGATTCGGATGTAGATGGTGTTAAATCAATTGAAAAGAAAAATGTCTTTAAGGATGCTGCTGGTAAGTAATAGGACTATTAATTGAAGGAGGAAGTATGACAGATAATAATTGGTCACTAACCTATGATGATGTTGTTAATGGTGTCAAAAATTATGGCCGCGAAAGCTTGTTGAGCTTAGGCAATGGTTTTCTTGGATGGCGTGGTTCATTGGTAACAAGTTCTTATGATGATGATTTTTATCCCGGATTATACGCTGCAGGTATTTTTAATCAAACATCAACACCAGTTGCTGGACGCGCAGTTATTAATGAAGATCTAGTTAATCTGCCAAATGTACAATTAATTCGAATTTTGGTTAATGGCCAACCATTAGCGATAAACCATGAGACAATCATGTCATTGAAACGGCAATTGCATTTTAAAACAGGTGAATTAGTTGATCAATATCGTGTTTTGGTAGATGAGCATGCATCACATTTTGTTGATATTGAAACCATTAAAGTTATTGATCCAGTCAATTGGCACCGTTTAGCCATGCAATTTAAGATAACGCCAAATTTTGATAGTGAGTTAACAATTGATGTTGAAATAGATGGTAGCGTTGAAAATAAAAACGTTGCCCGATATCGAGATTTTGATTCCAAAGAATTCACAATAGATTCTGTCACTGATAGGTCAATGCTTATTAAGACACGAACAACTGATGTCAGTGTAGCGTTGGCTTCACAATCACATGGGCAAAATGTCACATCGAAAACAATCTTAACGACAAGTGCTCAATTATTAGAGCGTTATAGCGCTAAAGTAGGCACAGGCCAGACAGTGCAAATTGATCGCGTCATGGCTGTTGCCAGCAGTCTTGAAACAAACCAAAATCTGGTCACGTTTGTTCAAAATGAAGTGAGTCAGACGACGTTTAAAGAAATCCAGCAATTAAATGGTCAATATTGGCAAGCGCTTTGGGAGACAAAAGATATCCAAATTACTGGGGATTATGCCCTGCAAAAACTGACGCGAATGAATGTTTTTCATTTGAATCAGATGGCAAATCGCAATGCTAATCCGCATTTGGATGCGTCAATTGGCTCTCGAGGGTTAACTGGTGAGGGTTATCGTGGTCATATATTTTGGGATGAACTGTTTGTCTTGCCTTATTACTCGGCCAATGAACCAGATGTCGCTCAAGCCATTTTAAAATATCGTACAAAGCGGTTGGCAGTAGCTGAAAAAAATGCTGTATCTGAAAATGAAGTGGGTGCGATGTATCCTTGGCAATCTGGTATGTATGGAGATGAACAAAGTCAATTAATTCACCTCAATACCGTTGATAATACTTGGATCCCAGACAATTCAAGATTACAGAGACATATTTCATTAGCAATTGCCTATAATATGTGGGCTTATCAAAAAATTTCAGGTAAATTTGACAATCTTGATGATAGTGGCCTTGAAATGTTGTTAAAAATTGGTCTTTTTTGGATAAACAAAGCTCAAAAGATCGATGATCGCTATACTATTAGTGGTGTTATGGGACCAAATGAATTTCACGAAAAAGTACCTGGCGCTGAAATTGGCGGATTAACAAACAATGCATACACAAATATCATGGTAGTCTGGTTGTTAAATTACATTCACGACTTGTCAAAGAATACGGCAATTAACTTTGACCAAGTGGCACGTCAAGTTGGATTTACTACAGTGGTACAACAAAAAGCCAAAATACTCCGACATCAATTGAAATTAACAATTAATCGTGATGGTATTGTGGCGCAACATGAGGATTTCTTTAAATTAGCAAAACTTGATTTTTCAAAATATGAAGAAAAGTATGGTGATATTCATCGTATAGATCGTTTGCTAAAAGCAGAGGGTAAATCGCCAGACAACTATCAAGTTATCAAACAAGCTGATTTTTTGATGCTGATTTATAATTTAGGTGCAGCGCATACAAAACAATTAATTGAACAATTAGGTTATAAACTACCTGATGATTGGTTAGCTAAAAATACGGCTTACTATTTAAAACGCACAACACATGGCTCAACAACTTCTAGGCCAGTTTTTGCTGGCATTTATGTCGAATTAGCACGTCAAGGAGATAGTAATTTTGAAAATCAAGCATACGATTTCTTGATTGATGCTATTGGTTCAGATTATTACGATATTCAAGGCGGTACCACAGCTGAAGGTGTTCATATGGGTGTGATGGGAGAAACGTTATCAGTTATTCAAAATGCCTATGCTGGTGTAGATATGTTACATGATGTGTTTACAATAAATCCGCGGCTACCAAAAAAATGGTCGAAATTAGTTTTTACACAACGATATCATGGTACAAAATTGGACATTCAGTTAACACCTGAGGCATTAAAAATAGTTAGTGATAAGGACATCACTATCAATGTTTATGGACAACAAATTGAACTCATAAAAGAACAAGAGAGGCGGATTGCATATAATGGTTGATTTTTCTGATATTAAGGGTTTCACATTTGATTTAGATGGTGTCATAACTGATACGGCTAAATTTCACGAACAGGCATGGCGTCAGTTAGCAAGTGAATTACATGTTAATTGGTCTGACGAACTTGGTAATCAGCTCAAGGGAATTGGCCGCATGGATTCGTTAAATATGATTTTGGCAGCAAGCGGTGAGCAAGATAAATACAGTGAGGAAGAAAAACAGGCATTCACTGTACAAAAGAATACGCATTATGTTGAATTGATTCAAAAAATAACACCAGCAGATATTTTACCAGGCATCACGGCATTCTTAGCTGAAATTAAAGATAGGGGTTATGTGGCGAGCATTGCCAGTGCATCAAAAAATGCGCCTAAAATACTTGAAAAATTGGGAATTACAGATAATTTTGTTGGGATTGTAGATCCGGCAACCTTATCTCACGGAAAGCCAGATCCAGAAATATTTATCAAGGCGGGGCAGCTATTACAACTTGAACCACACCAAATTATTGGTTTAGAAGATGCCAGTGCAGGTGTTCAGGCAATTAAAGCCGCTGGACAAACTGCACTTGGTATTGGAGAGTCGGCTAAATCAGCTGATCCACAGTTATGGGTAGAAAGTACGGTAGAAATCACGCTGGAAAAAATAGAACATGAATTAATGATAAGTGAGAATAAAGTATAAATTAAAAAGCTATGCATTACAATGCATAGCTTTTATTAATCCATTAGTATGAATTAATAACTTGAGAAGGATAAAAAGGTATCATGATATAATAGTACTATTAAGTTCAGAAGGTAGATTTATGATTATTCAACATGCGATTTTGCACATTCTTGATACAAATACTGGTAATTTAATTGCTTCTCAAAATGAAATGTCAGTAGACAATATTGGTATTCACGATTATATCGAAAAATTGGTCAGTAAGATATATGGTGGGGATGTTAAAGTTGGCACATTAAAATCTGAAGACTATTTGCAGAATATGTTATCAATCCAAAATTTTTCAGAAATGACAACGGCACTAGCAACAAAATTATTTGATATTATCTCAGAAAGCCAAACAATTCAGCCTGGAGACATGCTGAGTTTTCAAGCATCTACTGAAGATGGTGCAATATTTGGACTAATCAAATTAAATTTCGTACCACGCTACGCTCATGCAGTTGAGTACATTGATGATCAAATGGTTAATAATCTTGTGTTAAATCAAGCGATATTACCAGCTGCCACGCAAATGGTTGATGAGGCTATTTTAGTAAACACAGAAACAAAACGTTATCATTTACTTGAAAAAAAGCATTTGATTGATGGCCAACGTGTAGCATATTTTTCTGAAAAATTTTTAAATATGACGCCAGACACATCAATAAAAGAAAATCTGCAAGTTATTAAGCGGGCAGTTAAAAATGTTGCTGAAAAATATGATAGTGCACCTGAACATGAAGCCCTTGCTAAGACTCAAGAGGTTATCTATGAGGGTTTAGAAGCAGGTAGTATTGATACTGATATGATTGCTGAAAAAGTATTTTCAGATAATGTGGCTGCCAAAGCGCTTTACAAAGAAAAAATAGCAGAAAAAGTTTTTGCCAAATCCATACCAGTAGATAATACGCAAAAGTATGAAAAAAATATCGTGTTCAAAAGTTCAAGTTAGATTCAGGTATTGAAATTTCTATTCCAATGGCTGTTTATCAGGATCGCACGAAAGTTGAATTTGTTAATAATGCCAATGGCACAACGTCTTTGATTATTAAAGATATTGAAACCATTTTAAATAAATTTACGGTATAACTTTTTAAAATTTGAAACACTATCATTTGAGATTAAGTGTACGAGTTATTGTTATAATAATGTCATGGAGGAACGTAACCAACAGCCATCAACGGTGTTGGTTATAATAAAAATATGCCTTATAAAGATTCATATGTTGCTAAAATTCGTGAGCTGGTCGGCCATGATTTTGAATTAGTCATGCCAACAACTGACGTTGTCATTGAAAACGATCAAAATGAACTACTGATGATTTATAATCGTGATTTTCAAGGCTGGGCCTTTCCTGGTGGTTATATTGAACCCGAAATGTCATGGCAAGAAAACGCGTCACGTGAAGCATTTGAAGAGGCTGGTGTACGGGCACATTCGAATGATTTAAAATTAATTGGCACAATATCTGGTCAAAATTTTGTTGCGCACTATCCTAATGGGGATACTGCTAAACTTTATACTAACGTATTCCTCCTAAATCGGTGGGAAACTGAAGATGGCTTATTGGATGATACGGAAATTGATGCCAAAAAATGGGTATCACCCAAAACAATTGATCATATGCATCTCACCTTTTCTGGTCAAGCAGTCTATCGTGTTTATCAGCAATATAAAAAAACAGGTGATACGCAAGTGTTGACGCTTAATCGTGATATTCAAAGATTTATAGATGCTCAAAATGGCCAAATAGTTGGCACAAATAGTTACGAAGATGCCTGCAATGAGCTAAAAAACGGTCAAAAGAAGACGCACTGGATGTGGTTTGTGTTACCGCAACTACGTGGTTTAGGACATAGTGAGCGCGCAATTTACTATGGCATTGCAAATAAAGAAGAGGCGCGTGAATATTTATCAGACACAATCTTAAAAACGCGTTTAGAAACGATTGTGTCGATAACTTTGACTGCAGCAGGACATGATCCAATCGCTTTGTTTGGTGAAGTTGATGCTGAGAAATTCCAAGCCAGTTTAACTTTATTTGATCAAATGACAGATTCTGATTTGTTTCAACAGGCATTAGATAAATACTTTGATGGGCAGAGACATGATAAAACATTGTCATTGTTACAATAAAAAACAACTTGCGTTTTATACAAACGCAAGTTGTTTTTTATATGTCTAATTAAGCGCCAGTATAATCAGGTGCTAATTTATTAACAGGCGGTGTAAATTTACGCATTGACTCAGCAAGATGCACAAAATTTGTTACTAAATGGTGATTTGGTGCTTGTGTACCATTTTTATCTGCTAGGTTGGCAATCCAACCGTTGATGTAGTCAACTTCTGTTGGTCGTCCTTTCACAAAATCCTGGTACATCGAAGGGAAATGCAGTGGATTAGCTACATTAGAGACATAATCGACTTGTGCAACCATATCATCTCTTGTTTCAATCAATTCAATCCCTGCAGCTTCAGCTGCGTCATAAGCCTCGTTAATTAATGGACGTGCAATGCCTTCTAGAAAGCCATCATATGCCATTAATTGACCCATTCGAGATTGAAACATTGTAGCAATTGAATTTTCTACTGCATTAAAAAAAACTTTGGTTAATAAGGTACCCATGAAATTTTCGGTATAAGAAGGGTTTAAATGAGCAGCTTTAAAATCTTTTTGTACTGCATCCATTGTAGCGGAAGGTTTTTCAGTCAGATTTGCATAAACGGACGATCCTGCATTTTCAGCACCCATGAAATCAACGTCACCAAAGTCATTTAAAACTGTAGCAATCATGGCTGTTCCACCGATAATATGTTCATCGTCAAAATAATTTTGTAATTTTTCAATGTGACCCATACCATTCATAGCACCCAATGCTGTTTGCCCATTTTTGAATTTAGGTGCTAAACGGTCAAGCGTATCTTGTAATTGCATTTGTTTCATGAAAAAAACCCAAACATCGGGTTCACCATCATATGCTTCGGGTGAGGAAATATTGATTTTTATTTGGTGACGGTCCTTGTGATCACGTGACTTCCAAACGGTATTACCTTGCGCAACAATTTTGTCGAGACTAGCTTGAGTTGGTTCGATAAAATCAACCGGTACACCAGCATTTTCTTGGAGTAGAATACCATACCGCAACCCCATCGCCCCTGCGCCAACTATTGCATATCTCATATGTGTATTCTCCTTTGTATTATTGATGTTATTATTCTAATCTAAATCACATTTTAAGTCAACGGTAATCTAATTTATTTAACTGTGCACTTGCCTAAATTTACCGTATAATAAATACCATAATGTAATTTCAAGGTTGCAAATAAAGGAAGTTTAACATGTCTAAAGAAATTTATTTAACAGGTGATCGACCAACAGGTAAGTTGCATATTGGTCATTATATTGGGTCATTAAAAAATCGTGTACGGATGCAAGATTCTGGTGAATACTCACCTTTTGTCATGATAGCTGATACGCAAGCATTTACAGATAATGCCCGTAATCCAGAAAAAATTCGTCAGTCGTTAACTGAAGTCGCATTAGATTATTTAGCTGTTGGTATTGACCCTGCAAAAACAACGATATTTGTTCAATCACAAATCAAGGGTTTGTTTGAATTAACAGAATATTTTATGAATTTAGTTTCCGTTGCCCGTCTTCAACGCAATCCAACTGTGAAGTCAGAAATTTCACAAAAGGGATTCAATGAGGGAATACCAGCTGGATTCTTAACTTATCCGGTTTCGCAAGCAGCCGATATTGCCATTTTCCGTGCGACTAAAGTACCAGTTGGAGACGATCAAGAGCCAATGCTAGAACAAGCACGTGAATTGGTGCGGTCATTTAATAATGCCTACCAATCAGATGTTTTAGTTGAACCCGTTGGTGTGTTTCCACCTAAGGGACAAGGGCGTTTACCAGGTATTGATGGCAACGCCAAAATGTCTAAATCGCTTGGCAATGGCATTTATATTTCCGACGATACCGATACGATGGCCAAAAAAGTTAAATCAATGTATACTGACCCATTACACATTAATATTACTGATCCCGGACATGTTGAAGGGAACGTTGTTTTCACCTACTTAGATATTTTTGATCCTGATAAAAAGCGTGTGCAAGACTTGAAAGATCACTATACAGCCGGTGGATTAGGTGATATGAAATTAAAAAAGCATTTAATTGATGTGATGGATGCAGAAATGGCACCGATTCGTGAACGTCGTGAAAAATATGCGCAAGATATTCCTGCAGTTTTAAACATGTTAAAAGAAGGATCCATTCGTGCCAATATTGTTGCCGAAGCTACGATGAAAGATGTTCGCCATGCAATGGGAATAGATTATTTTGGTTAACAAAATCAATAGTAGTATTTAATTTAATAGACATAGCATGCTAATACTGGATTAAAAATTCAATATTAGTTTTTTTATATCAAAATAGCAACTAAATTTTAGGTCCTAGCTAATCAATAATCTTAGAATTTTTTGTACAAAAAAAGAGCAAAAGCTCTATATCGTAATGTTTTTAATTAAATGACTATTTTATTGTCACGACATGGTTGTTATTGACCAGGCGTTATGCCGGTATCTTCTGTTGGGCTAGTGTTAGTGTCTGATGATGTATCAGTATTGTTGTCACCAATTGGACGTAGTGAATTGGCAATTGTTGACAGTTCAGCTGGTACAGTACCACCATAAGGTAAACCAGTCTCTTCAGATTTCAAGCTCAAAGCTTTACGCGCAATATTTGTAATGCGTTGTTTCTCTTTTTGTGGAACAACTTCGTAGGATACATTGTTGCCGTCTGCATCTGGATAGCTCGTTCCCACACCTTGTACATGTTCAGTTACAAGATTGTTTTTTGCTTTGATATATTTGCTGGCCATTGTGGTCATATCTCCAAATGTTAGATCCGTGCGAACATTTTTTGAGATAGTAGACATAAACTTGTCGTTTAGTAATGTTGATAAGTTTGCCGATTTTTTAATCAATCCTTCTAGTACTATACGTTGTCGTTTCTGTCGACCGTAATCACCGTCAGGATCATCATAGCGCATGCGAGAAAAAGCAAGTGCTGCGTCACCATTCATACTGGTTTTTGATGCAGACCAGGTTTGACCGTTATCGTCAGAATGTTCGAACTTATCGCTATTTTTGTGAAAACGATAAAGATTTGGACCATAATCGTGCGCTGTTTCCTGGCTGTAAGTGAAATCAATTGGAGATTCTACTGATATACCGCCAACTTGATCAACCATATTTGCCAAACCACGCATGTTCACTAAGGCATAAAAGTCAATTGGTATATTTAAGAATGCTTCAACTGTTTTAATTGATGTTGCAGTTGAACCGTAGGCATATGCTGCGTTAAGTTTTTGTGGAAATGTGTTTTCATAACCAACAATTGATACCATTGTGTCACGTGGTAAGGAAATCATTGTTGTTTGTTTAGTTTTTGGGTTGATAAGCAGAAGCATCATAGAATCAGTACGTCCTCTGTAAGTACGTCCCAATTCACCTGTATCTGTACCATATAAAAGGACAGATATCGGACGGCCATTTTTAATGACGTTAGAAACATTACGTGATTTCGTCAAACCAGCACCGGCAAACGATTTATCAACCACACCTTTGGTACTATCAATTGTTCGCCAAACAAACAAACCAGCAATGATGAGTATGAGTGCGCTGAGAGAAAAAATGATATTACGTAGCTTGTGGCTAGGAGCCTGATAGCGTTTAGCACGTGAGTTTGGTTTAGGATCCATTAGGGAAGATCTCCTGAATTTTAATTTTGAAGTGCTCTAATTTGTTTGGAATAGGTGGCAATATACTGATTATACGGAAAATACAGGCAAAAATGCTAACTAAATTAATAATAATAGATAGAGATAAAGACAATATTAAATTATTGCAAAAATTAATGAATTATAAAAAGAGACATTGATATAATGTTACAATTATCGTGATAAATAAACAAGAGAGTTAATAAAATGTTAATCCAGCCAGACAAATTAAGAAAATTCTTTATACTCATATTTGGTGTGCTATTTTTAGCATTGGCAATTCAAGTACGGTTTGATATGTTATTTATGCATGTAATTGATAATGGTATGTCTTTGGTTGTTCACAATTTATTACCGCAAAATTTACAAGGATGGATTGGTTTTGGCAATTTATTTGCACATTATTGGGTTGTTCTTTTAATCATGGTTTTGATTACGAGTTTACTTTATCTAATGGATTATAAAATTGCGATGGGTTGGTTCATTGTTAATCAAATTTTAACTATGATACTGTCGTTAGTACTATCACTCATTTTACAAATTCATTGGGTGAATGGTATTGAATTTGGGCCAACTATACCAAATTTGTTATTGGCATGGTGGGTGCAGTCTCTGGCAATAATTGCGGTTGTTATTGTGCCACGTTTTGTTAAAAATCAGCGGGCATGTTGGGTAATCACTGCACTATTTGTTGTTTTGTGGTTATTAATTTTACTTGCTGAAATACAACGAAATGATATGCCACTGTCTAGTGGGTTAGGGTCACTATTTTTTGGTTATTTCTGGTGGCAGTTCAGCGAACAACAGTATAGAAAGCATGCTAAACATTGGCGACATGTATTAGAAATTGACACTTTAATTTAAAAATGATATGATATTCAAGTTATCAAAGAGGTTGCAACCAACATAAGTCACGTAAATGAGCCCGCCATGGGCCTTGAAGTTACGTTAAAGGGGCGGTTGCCGAAATATTATTCTTGGCAGAGTAGTATTGGGCTAATAATTAATAGTTGTTAGACTGTCACGGCGACGTGGTGTGCTTTGGAAAGTTGATGATATAATGACTTTTTGAACCTCTTTCTATATGTAGAAAGAGGCTTTTTATTTGCCTCAATTAGGGAGAATTTTTATGAGTGAACAAAATGGTGGAATGAAACGTAATCTTAAAACGCGCCATGTATCAATGATAGCTCTTGGTGGCTCAATTGGTACAGGATTGTTTGTCGCTTCGGGTGCAACTGTAGCGCAGGCTGGACCGTTTGGTGCAATTGTAGCTTATTTAGCCATTGGCGTAATGGTCTACTTTTTAATGACAAGTCTAGGTGAAATGGCAACATATTCACCTACTTCAGGATCATTTTCAGATTATGCTGGTAAATATGTTGATCCTGCATTAGGATTTGCCATGGGCTGGAATTATTGGTTCAATTGGGCGATTACACTGGCTGTTGATATTGTTGCTGTTGGACTTGTTGCCGAGTTTTGGTTCCCGGACACACCAGGTTGGATTTTTTCAGCAGTTGCGTTATTGTTTATTTTTTTAATCAACTTGTTTTCAGTTGGCGCGTTTGGTGAAGCAGAATTCTGGTTGTCAATGATTAAGGTTATCACGATCATTGCGTTCTTAGTTGTCGGATTGGCAACAATTTTTGGCGTTATTCATTCAGATGTCGATGTCGTTAAAAACCTATCTGTTGGTAATCATGGTTTTGTTGGTGGACCACAAGCTATTTTATCAGTCTTTGTTGTTGCTGGCTTTTCTTTTCAAGGGACTGAATTAATTGGTATTACAGCAGGTGAAGCGCAAGATCCTGATAAATCAGTGCCAAAAGCTATTAATCAAGTTTTCTGGCGTATCTTGTTATTCTATATTTTGGCTATCTTTGTGATTTCGGCCTTAGTATATTATCAAGATCCACGTTTATTAAGTTCATCAACAGAAAATGTTGCTGTATCACCCTTTACAATTGTCTTTAAAAATGCCGGTATTGCCTTTGCGGCAAGTCTCATGAATGCGGTTATTTTGACTTCTATTGTGTCTTCAGCTAATTCTGGTTCATATGCGTCAACACGTATGCTATATGCCATGGCACGCAAGGGCGAGGCACCTAAAATATTTGCCAAGGTTTCCAAGCGTGGTGTCCCTGTTTCTGCATTAATTTTAACAACAGCTATTGGTTTATTAGCTTTTATTGCTAACACAAAAGGTGGTGCTGTTGCCTATACTTGGCTGGTTAATGCTTCTGGATTGACAGGATTCATAGCTTGGGTTGGTATTGCTATCTCACACTACCGTTTCCGAAGGGCTTACATTGCCCAAGGAAAGCAACTCAGTGATTTAAAATATAAGGCAAAGTGGTTCCCATTTGGACCCATTCTTGCATTAATTATTTCAATGGGTGTGATTATTGGTCAAGACCCTAAGAGCTTTACAAACCTTGACTGGGAAAAAATTGGTGTAACTTATCTATCTGTACCGCTATTTGTGATTCTCTTTGTTGGATATAAGCTACGTCATAAAACAAAGAAAATTAAATTAGAAGATGTCGATCTGACACAACAACGTTAAAAGTATATGAGCTAATTTAGCAAATATGCTTTTTTTATTATCGTTCTAAAAATTTGGCGTAATGTATCAAGGATTTAAATGGTTATTATTAAGTAGAATCTGATATGCTATATTTAGTTATTAATGAAGTGCGAAAGTTACAATTTTTCAGTGAAATCAGTAAGTTGTGAAACATCTTCTAATGAGTAGGGCGTCAGCAATAATTTATGACCAATAAAGAGGAAAAAACATGAATCCAATTATTATGATTAGTATGAATATGTTAGCTGTTTATTTTGTGTTCTGGTTAATTAGGCCAATTAATTTTGCTAAATTCATGCCGTACACACCAACTCAAGCCATGTTTTTGAAGATTGTCATAGCCATTGTTGGTGGCTATATATTGGCTAGTTTCTTTATTGCAATGACTAATTGGGTTATAGAAATGCCAAATATGGTAAACAATTTGTCAAAATGATGTTAAGTATTGACAATATTATTTGTATCGTCTATAGTTAGTAACAACATAATGTTGAAAAGATGAGTACTTTATCATGCCTTTTTCAGAGAGCTCGCGTGAGGTGAAAGCGAGTAAGGCGGCAGATTGGAAAATGGTCTTGGAGTTATAATTGATACGAGCAAACGAGTACTCATATGTACTACGTGTAAGTTGAAGTCGGATGTTTCCGTTAACAAACAACGTATAATCCAACAGCTACTACAGATGTTCTCGAAGGTAGTGTTGTGACGTACGTCTTGAGATGTGGGTGTGAGAATCCTACATGAACATCGGGTGGTAACACGTTATTTAACGTCCCGTAGTATCTATTATTTATAGATACTACGGGATTTTTTTGTCGCCGTGAAATATGTTCAAATCAAAAATAGTTACATTATATATGATCGTGGTTATGAAAGGAGAAATTATGAAAGTACAGTATCAAGTTATGACATATCTTCATACGAATAAAATGATCACAGCTGTTTTCTTAAACGGTAGTGGTGCTATTGATACCGTCATGTGATGAACAACAAAATGACGAGCAATGCAAACATCAAAGAATATTTAGGAGAAAATATTATGACAACTGAAACACCAACAAAGCACACTAACGCACCCTACATTTATGATCATGTTGGTTCATTTTTAAGACCAGATGCATTGCGTGAAGCACGTTTAAATACACCTTTGGACCAACAATTGACAGATGCTGATTTTGAATTACAACAACAAGCTATTAAAGATATTGTAGAAAAACAAGTTGCATTGGGTTATAAAGCCATCACTGATGGTGAGTTTTCACGTAAGTGGTTTCATGCGGATTTCTTAGTTGATTTAGAAGGCGTTGATTTTTATTTATCAAAAGGTTATGGGTTTGAAGGTGTTGAAACAACTGCTGAGGATTTTAAAATTGGCGGCAAAATTAGCTTTAATCCAAATCATCCTTTCTTCAAGTCATACTTATATTTACAAGACTTGGTGAAGTCATACGGTGATTCATCCATACAAGCAAAACAAACGATTCCTGCACCTTCATTTTTGATTTTTGATTCGGGTCGTACAGATGAATATTTAAACGGCTACTCAGATCATTATACTAATCGCCAAGAATTCTTAGATGATCTTGCGCAAGCATATATTGATACTGCACTTCATTTTTATGAATTAGGTAATCGTTATTTACAAATAGATGATGTGCCTTGGGCAAACATTGCACAACATTTGGCAACTTCAAAAGATCCTGAAGAGCGCGCTAAATTCGAACAATATGCTGAAGAGATTATTTATGTCAACAATAAAATTTCTGATGCTTTGCCGGAAGATTATACCTTTACGACGCATATTTGTCGTGGTAATTTCCGTTCAACATGGTTGTTTACCGGTGGATATGATTCGATTGCCTCATTTTTAGGTCGTTTGCATGTTGATGGTTTGTTTTTAGAGTTTGACGATGAGCGATCAGGTGATTTTGAAAAACTGGGTGATATTTGGAATGGTGATAAAAATAAAAAGTTGGTACTTGGGTTAATCACAACCAAAAATAGTGACTTGGAAAATAAAAATACCATTAAAGCGCGCTTGGCTGACGCTGCGACACATGTACCCTTAGAAAACTTAACTTTGTCACCACAATGTGGTTTTGCATCAACTGTTGAAGGCAATGATGTATCAAGTGACAGTCAATGGGCTAAGTTGAACTTAATTAAGGAAATAGCGCAAGAAGTTTGGAAATAAGCTTGTGGTGAAAAGCCATTCAGTTAATTAAACGGTGGTTGATTAATTTTCCCCATGTTGTTAGATGGTTTAGCAACAAAGTGAATGGCAGTTTGGCAACCAATAAAAAATCTAAAAATATGATAACCCCTAAGTTGAATTTCTTAACTGAGGAGTTATTTTATTGTGGTCTCTTCAAAAATTTAACACAACATTTAGTCTTATTATTCAACCGGTATAATAAGACAAAAAATAGCGACCACGGATAATTAGTGTATTTGTAAAAGAGCTAAAAACAGTAACTAATTATGATATAATTGAATAGATTATCTAGACAAGTGGACATATTAGTGTGCGTTAAAAAATTTGGAGAATAAAAATGGCAAAAGATATAGGCATTGACTTGGGAACAGCCAATGTTCTCATTTATGTAGAAGGTAAGGGTATCGTTTTAAACGAACCCTCTGTTGTTGCAGTAGATGACAAAACGGATCGTGTATTAGCTGTTGGGTCTGAGGCATATCGTATGGTTGGCCGAACACCAGGTAATATTCGTGCCGTGCGTCCATTGAAAGACGGTGTAATTTCGGATTTTGATGTCACAGAAGCTATGTTAACGTATTTCGTGGACAAATTGAATGTGAAGGGCTTTATGTCAAAACCAAACATTATGATTTGTGCACCAACCAATATTACAGAAATTGAACGTAAAGCAATTATTCAAGCTGCTGAAAAAGCAGGAGGCGCTAAGGTTTATTTAGAATATGAACCAAAGGTGGCTGCTGTTGGCGCTGGGTTGGATATTTTTAAGCCGATCGGTTCAATGGTTATTGATATGGGTGGTGGTACATCTGATATTGCTGTTTTGTCGTTGGGTGATATCGTTGTATCTGAGTCCATACGCATAGCTGGTGACAAAATGAACTTTGATATTGTTGGCTATTTGAAGCGACGTCATAACTTAATTGTCGGAGAGCGAACAGCAGAAACAATCAAAATTCAAATTGGATCTGCGCTACCAGTTGACGAACCGTTGACTATGGAAGTTCGAGGCCGTGATAATTTTGAAGGCATGCCTAAGACAATTACGATTCATTCAAACGAAGTAGAAGAAGCATTACATGATACGTTGCAACAAATTGTGCGTGCAGCACATTCTGTTTTGTCAAAGCTACCACCTGAATTAGCTGCAGACATTATTGACCGTGGGATCATGTTAACTGGTGGTGGCGCATTGCTTCATGGTATGGATCAATTACTTGCTGAGGCACTAGAGGTACCAGTTGTTGTGTCTGATTCACCATTAGATAATGTTGCTAAAGGCGCAGGCGCTTTGCTTGAATACATGAAATCAAATCATAAAGGGTTATAAGATGCGTAAAAAAAATCAGAATTTTGGCGTGGACCTTGTAGAGGCTAAAAATCAAACACAAGTGTTGGTTGATAGTAAGCAGGTAGGTTATATTGAAAAGGCAGAGCGTGGATTTGTAGGTTATTTTGGTCAACAGGCAGTTATTAATCAGGCCAAGACTCAAGATGATGCTTTGCAGGCCATTCTCGCTAGTTTTAATTTGTACCAGTAATATTATGACAAAAGCCCTTATCATAATTTATGATGAGGGTTTATACATAGATGGGGGACACCAACATGCAACACAGACCATCACGACAAATGAGTAATCGAACATCTGGTTCGGAATTAGATTGGGGTATTATTTTAGCGCTGTTGCTATTTATGATTATTGGATTAAGTTCTATTTTTCAAGCAGCACTCCATTCGCAATACGGAACAATGCAAATGGCGATGCGAACGACTATTATTCAAGGCATATTTTGGGGAATTGGTACTTTAATTATCATTTTTTTATTGCGTTTTGATGCATCACAACTCTGGCGTTTAGCTCCTATAGCTTATGGATTAGGAGTTTTCTTATTGGTCGCTGTTCTGATTTTCTATGACCGACAAATGGCAAATGTCACTGGTGCTAAATCTTGGTTTGTACTAGGACCGATATCTTTTCAACCATCAGAAGTTGTAAAACCAGCATTTATTTTGATGTTGAGCCGTGTTGTTGCACAGCATAATCGTGAATATGAGCATCATACAACTAGAACAGACGGTTTCTTGTTAGGCAAAATGATATTGTGGTTTTTACCAATTGGTGCACTGATTGCGTTACAAAATGACTTAGGAACATTGTTAGTTTTTATTGCTATATTTGGTGGTGTTGCGCTTGTTTCTGGCATAACTTGGCGTATTTTAGGCCCTGTTATAGGTTTAGCAGCAACAATCGGGGTGACATTATTAGCACTTGTAACGTCAACACCAGGAAAAATTATTCTCGATAAATTAGGATTTAAGTTGTATCAGTTTGATCGTATTCAAACTTGGTTACATCCAGATCAGGATACTTCTGCCTCAGGATACCAGACTTATCAAAGTTTAAAAGCAATTGGGTCAGGTCAGTTAACTGGTAATGGTTTTGGAAATTTAAAAGTGTATGTACCTGTCAGAGAATCTGATATGATTTTCTCAGTTATTGGTGAGAGTTTTGGTTTTATTGGCGGGGCAATTTTAATTGCTCTGTACTTTGGTTTGATTTATAGATTGATTCGGGCAACATTCAAAGATCAAAATGCATTTTATGCATACATTGCAACTGGTGTAGTAATGATGGTATTATTTCACGTTTTTGAAAACATTGGTATGAGTATTGGTCTATTACCACTTACTGGCATACCGCTACCATTTATATCACAAGGTGGGTCGTCACTACTCGGTAATTTAATTGGCGTCGGGTTAATATTGACGATTGGTTATCAACAACAAAATGATACATTTAAAGAATCGACAGGATTTTCAATTTAATGACTGAGCTAGTAGATCTGAAAAATAAAATTATATCATTACGCCAACAGACGCGTCGTGGAGAAATATTCGAATCATTAATGCCACAAATATCATTTGAATTGAGTCAATTAACAATACAACCAAGTTCGCCCGTGGTATTGCCAACTAACGGTAAACAGTTTTTAGAACGAGTCCAAATATATACTCAGCAAGGAGACTTGCAGGCTGAGTCAATGTCAAATTTGACGAATTCAGCCGGTATTTCTAATGAGGATCTGAAGTTGGCAGTTGAGCAATTAGCTAATCCGTTGCCTGAATATCGGGATGCTGGTGCATTTTTGTTTTTAAGTGACGCAATCCAAAACGACTTATTATTAAAAGAACAATTAATTTGGTTAACTGATTCTCTTTCCTCTGATGAACAACTTTTCTCACATATTCTCGAACCAGAAAATGATGCGATTTATCGTCGTTCATTTAGTATGTTAATCCTGTCATTGTTACTTTTTACCCAACGAACCAGAACAAAGTTTATGACATTGAAACAGTTGGATCATGTTATCAATCAGGTTGCTATTTACGTGATGTTAGAGCGTGATACACGTGGCTATATTGGTACTAATGGTTGGGCACATGCATTCACGCATGTTGGCAATGCTTTAGCGGAGATCTTAATGATGCCACAATTGATGCGTGCAGATAAACTTTTTTTGTTGGCAAGTATGTTGGCAGGGTATCGTGAACTGAAAAAGCCATTAGTGATGGGAGAAACTGAACGTTTAGTTGAGGTTGCAATGTATGCTGCTAATGCACATGAATTGTACTCGGATTATATATTATTAACATTAAAATTATGGCGAAAAGACCTTGTAACAAGGCGAACACTAAAAACAGAAGCACAGTGGCATCAACTGTATAATAGATCACGCTTTTTCCACGAAATTATTTTGCGTGGTGCAAAAAATGTTCCTAAGCAACTTTATGATTACGCAGACCAAACCAAAGATTATTTGGCTTAGAAAATTATTTTACACAATATTATCTTATTTTTGATATAATAAAAACCGGAGTGAATTATAATGATTAAAAAAAATGTTGCATTATTATTTGGTGGTAATTCATCAGAACACGATGTGTCGAAACGTTCTGCTCAAAATTTTTATGATGCGATTATGGCGACAGGAAAGTATCAAGTAACTGTCTTTGCGATTGCTCAAAATGGTTATTTTTTGGATCCTGAAAGTTCAAAGCGTGTATTAGCTTTGGAGGATGAACAACCAATTGTTGATGCTTATATGGCTAATGTTGATACAAGCGATCCACTCGCACGTATTAATGCTTTGCGTTTAGCTGGTGATTTTGATATTTTTTTCCCAGTTGTCCATGGTAACTTAGGTGAAGATGGTACCTTGCAAGGATTGTTTAGGTTATTAAATAAACCATATGTTGGTGCACCCTTGCGAGGACATGCTGTTAGCTTTGATAAAGCGATGACCAAGGAATTATTAACGGTTAATCAGATTCGTAATACAAAATATATTGTGCTTGATACTGAAACTGCAAAAAATTGGGATTGGGATAGAATTGTCGCTGAGTTTGGAGATATTGTTTTTGTTAAAGCAGCTAATCAAGGCTCTTCTGTTGGTATTTCACGTGCCAAAAATGCAACAGAATATCAAAAAGCTTTAGCGGACTCATTCCAATATGATTATAAAGTGTTAGTTGAGCAAGCGGTTAAAGGATCACGAGAATTAGAAGTTGGTGTGATTGGGAATGAACAACCAATTGTATCAGAAATTGGGGCCCACACACTACCTGAACAGGGTACAGGTGATGCGTGGTACGACTATAACAATAAATTTGTCGATAATTCTGAAGTTCAATTTGAAATTCCAGCAAAATTACCAGATGCTGTGACCACAGAAGTGAAAGATATGGCGATACGTGCCTACAAGGTTTTGAATTTACGTGGTGAAGCACGAATGGACTTTTTGTTAGACGAAAATAATGTTCCTTATCTAGGCGAACCAAATACGTTGCCAGGATTTACGAATATGTCATTATTTAAAAGATTATGGGATTATTCAGATATTGATAATGTGAAACTTGTAGATATGTTGATAGACTATGGTTTTGCAGAATTCGAAAGAAACGCACAATTAAGTTATAGTTTTGTTACTTTGGGTGAAGAAAAAATAGGGAAGTTTAACTGATGGTAAAAAATAACAGTCAAAAAGATACATTTGATGGTAAAGCAATTCGCGCTGCGCGTAAACAAATGCATTTATCACAAGTGGAACTAGCAGAGGGTATTACGACACAAGCGACTATTTCTTTGGTGGAAAACCAGAATCGTGTGCCGAATGCAGATGTATTATTAGCTATTTTGGATCGTTTAAATTTAGAAATTACGGAATTTGTATCAGGTGATTTTTTAACACAAAAAGCTAAAGAATTATTGAATAAAGTTGTTTTGCAGATGAAGCATGATGCGCTTGCTGAATTTTCGGAGTTTGAAAAGGCGTTGAGTCAGAACGCACCGACAATTCAAGCTTATTATATTTTAAAAGCGGCTGATGCTTGCTACAATAAAAAAGATTTTGCAGAAGTTGTTTCTTATGCTAATTTAGCAGTGGACAAAAACACACCATCGTTGGGTATTTTTTACTCATTTTATGCTTATGGTCAATTAGGAACGAATTATTATCTACAAGGTGATGTTCAAAACGCAGCAGAAAATTTTGAGTTAGCATACGAAATTGAGCCTGACTTGTTGACGGCAAATGAATTAGAGTTTCATGGTGCACTACAAGGGCGACATGCTTATGCTGAATTTTTGGTTGAACAAGGTAACCTAGATAAAGCGGCACAATTATTGGAAGAAGGTTTGTTAGCATTACGTAAACGTGTTGATTTGTTTTGGTCACCAGATTTAAGCGAAATGTTAGCTAATGTTGAGAAAAAACGCGGGAATGATCTTGTTGCTAATCGCCATTTACACTATGCTAGAGTTGCGGCGTACTTATCAAACCGCAAAACAACTGAGAGCCGTCTGGCACCTTTAGATGCTGTTGAATTTTAAACAGGGCAAATAATAGTTGAAAAAGTGCGATGAGTGTTGATTAGTAAAAATATAATAATGATTCAAAAAAGCATGCCATTATAATTTGGCATGCTTTTTTGAATCATTATTATATTTTTGAATTACGGATAGAATTATCCACGGACAACCAAGACATCAACCTTTGCTGTGCGAGTTACGAATTCTGTAACAGAACCAATAACCAAACGTTCCACAGCGTTTAATCCAGTGGCACCAATGACAATAATATCAGCATTAACTTCATTTGGAACATCTTTAGCAATTAACGCTTTAGGTGAGCCATATTCAATTAAATAGTCGACATTTTTAACACCAGCATCAACGGCTTGTTGCTTATATCTATCAAGGGTTTTGCGCGTTTCATCTGAAACAGCTTCGACCATTGTATCATCAAAGCTGGCTACATTTTGAAAAGCGCGCGTGTCAATGACATTCAATATTGACAAAACACCACTATCACCGGCATCTTGTGTGAGTTCAATAGCGCGAACAAGTGCCGCTTCGGATTCTTTTGAACCATCCATTGGCACCAAAATGTTATTATAGTTTGCTGTCATGAGAATTCTCCTTTAACCTATTTATACTTTAAGTATACCGCTTACATTGTAAAAATACTAATGTTTTGTTAATTTTTGTACAAAAAAAGCGCCCACCTTAGTGAACGCACGGGACAAGCCCGGAACACTCATGATACCGTTAATTGCTACGCAGGTTTTCCTCGAAATTGTCGAGGTGGATGATGCATGACGCTTGTCGGATTACCGAATGAAAGGGCATATCTTTAAAGTCGAAAATTCTCATCCGAAAAATAAAGTTGTAAGGAAAAAGCTGATAATGTAGCCATGCGTATATCTGAGGAATTCATATATATTATAACGCGAAAAATAATTAACAACCAGTCTTGACATTTGAAGACAAAGCAATGTGCCATATGTTGCTATTTATAACGAATTTTTTTGCTGAGACTTTAAAGCGTTGTATACATCGCGGAAAGATCGTTCTATTTTTGAATTACCCTTTGGTTCAAAGTATTTTACATCACTAATACTATCAGGTAAATACTGTTGTGGCACCCAGTCATTATCAAAATCGTGCGGATAAACATACGTTGTGCCATGACCTAATTCGGCTGCCCCTTTGTAATGAGAATCTTTTAGATGGTTGGGAATATCACTTGTTTGACCTACACGAATATCGTGAATTGCCATATCAATTGCTTTGTATGCTGAATTTGATTTTGGAGAAAGTGACAGTTCGATTATCGCATTGGCGAGAGGAATTCGTGCTTCTGGAAAGCCAAGTGTTTGTGCTGCTTGGATTGCTGTAAATGCATGTTCTGCTGCGGCAGGATTAGCTAAACCAATATCTTCGTAAGCAATAACAGTTAAACGTCGAGCTAATATAGATAAATCACCTGATTCAATAATTCTTGCAGCGTAATGTAGAGCAGCATCAACATCAGAACCGCGAATGGATTTTTGTAGTGCTGAAATAACATCATAATGCGCGTCACCGTCTTTGTCAGCAGACATCGCTTTACGTTGGACTGTTTCTTCAATAATTGGTAATGTAATATGAATAATATTATCTTCAGTTGATGGTTTGGTTGATAATACTGCCAATTCTAATCCGTTAAGTGCGCTACGTAAATCACCATTTGTTGCACGCGTTAACTGTGTCATGGCATTATCGTCAAGTGTAACATTATAATTACCGAGACCTTTTTTCTTATCATCTAATGCACGAACAACAGCAGCTTTTATATCTTCTTCTGAGAGAGGTAATACTTGGAAAATTTGAGTTCGGGATCGAATAGCTGGTGTGACATTAATATAAGGGTTTTCTGTGGTCGCGCCAATTAAAATAATTTGACCAGATTCTAAGTGGGGCAACAAAAAATCTTGTTTTATTTTATTCAAACGATGAATTTCATCGAGTAACAGAACAACTGTGCCAGACATTTTGGCTTCTTCTGCCACGATTTGTAAATCTTTTTGACTATCTGTTGCAGCATTTAACATACGAAATGCATATTTTGAGGATCCAGCAATAGCAGATGCAATAGAAGTTTTTCCAGTACCGGGCGGGCCATACAAAATTATTGAGCTAAGACGCTTAGCGCTAACCATACGTTGAATAATTTTTCCGTCACCAACTAACTGTGATTGTCCGACAATTTCTTCAATTTTGGTTGGTCGCATACGATATGCGAGAGGTTGTTGCATCATAAAATTTGGTATCGTTAGTTGTTATAAATAATGTTTATCAAAAATTTTCAAAACTAAGAGTAAACAGTTATCTACTAACAAAACGAACACACTCCTTTCTGCCATATTAGATTTTAATTTTAACTCAAATAAATATTATCAACGTTTATAGCAGTGTCTGCTGCTAATAGTACAGCAATAGGATCGTCTTGGTGTGTTGATTCTATTGATTGCGAGAGTAATGTGAATGGGTGCTTAGTTTGTGTAGCAATGGTCACGTAGGTTGTGAAGTCATCACCAGCCAAATTTTGGTCAATTAAAACTTTGCCTATACTATGTGATTTTAATGCAGATTCGAATTGTGCTTGAATTTGATCTTTTCCGAGTTGTGATGTTTTAACTGCTACTATCACACGTTCACGAAAAGTACCTAGATAGCGCCTTTGTTCATCGGGGTTGATTTTTGATTGACCACCGAGCTGTTCTTGTTGTAAACGTTCGTTGATATCCATGTGTTATTTCTCCGATACATTATTATAAGCCCATTATACGTTATATTTAAAAGGCAATACAAACAAAAGAAAAACGCCACCAAACGGTGACGTTTCCAATACATAAATTAACCCAAACGGTTGTAGTACTCAACAATTAATGATTCGTTAATGTCGGCATCTAATTCTTCACGTTCTGGCAAACGAACTAATGAACCTTCAAGCTTTTCAGAATCAAATGAAACGAATTGTGGATGAGCCACAACTGATTCAACTGCTACTTGGATAGGAATAATAGTTTTTGACTTGTCACGAACTGAGATAACTTGACCAGGTGTTACGCTGAATGAAGGAATATCAACACGTTGGCCATCAACTAGGATATGACCATGATTTACTAATTGACGTGCTTGTTGACGTGTAGTTGCCAAACCAAGACGATAAACAAGTGAATCTAAACGTTGTTCTAACAAGATCATGAAGTTAGTACCGTGTGTACCCTTACGGATCTTACCAGCTTTGTTAAACAAAGAATGGAATTGACGTTCTGTCAAACCGTAAGTGAAACGCAACTTTTGCTTTTCACGCAATTGTGTACCATATTCTGAAATTTTTGCGCGACGACCAGCACCGTGATCACCAGGTGCGTAAGCACGACGTGATAATTCTTTACCAGTACCAGACAATGAAACACCTAAGCGACGTGAAATACGCCACTTTGGACCTGTATAACGTGACATGTAAATGTCCTCCAAAATGTATTTTGTCGTACATTTGAGGGTAAGTACCAGATGCGTGCATCGCCGAACTTGACGTTTCTCAGAACCAGTAGCTATGGTCTTACTAACGATTTGGGGCGTTGTTGACGCGCTTCTTTACTTACTGCTACTCAATTAACAACTTCTTTTAATAATACCAAAAAAAATAACAATAAGCAAGTTGTTAAGAAATCTGTAAACGATTTGCGATTTGGCAAAATACAGCTGTATGTTCGCATTACATGTAAGTGCGTGATAGAATTAATGTATCAATTAAAAATTAGGATAGCATATATGAACTTAACTATATTAGCAATAATTTTAGGCGTTGTCGTCATTGCATATTTGGCGATTTTTGTCATGCAACGAACAACTGTAAAAAGAGTCGATGGATTTAAATCCAAAAAAGAACAGTTAGCTTCCCTGAAGGTTCGTGATGAGTTAGTTGAAGGTCGTAAACTAGCATTGACAGGGCAATCATTAAAACAATATCAAGGTTTAGAAAGTAGTTTTAATGATGTTAAAAATAATAAGTTCCTGAAAATTGATCAACAAGCGAACCTTGTTTTGTTTGAAGCACGTGGTATCAACTTTATTAAGACAAATCATGAATTGGCGCGTTTAGAATCGATGGTTGAAGAAACAGAAGCCACTATTAATTCGGTACGTAGCGGATTGTCAGAGTTAAAAAAAATAAACGATGCACACCGTGAAGCAATTAATGACTTGAAAAAGAAGTATGATGATTTGCGTAAGCGATTATTAGCGGAAAACTTCAAATTTGGACCAGCAAATCCGGCATTAGATAAGTTCTTAAAGCAGCTCGAGACAGATTATGACGAATTTTCTCGTCTGACAGAAGACGGAGATCATGCAACAGCCTCTGACATTTATGAACAATTGGCGATGGAAACAACGCAAATGGAAAATATGATGGCTGATATTCCGGCACTTTTTGAGAAACTAGATACTGTCTATGTTGAGCAACTCAATGAAATACTACAAGGGCATAGTGACCTAATAGAACAGGGCTATGTGTTTCCAAATGACACAATTTTACAAGAGTTAGAAGCAATTGATCAACAACGGCAACAGGTACTAAATTTGCTTGGTGAGTTGAAACTAAAAGAAGTTGCAGAACAAAATGGCTATATTGAACGTCGGATTGATACGTTGTATGACATGATGGAGACGGAGATTACTGCGAGAACTCAGGTTCTCAAAAATGCAGAAAAATTGTCATCAAACTTGCTACGTTTACGCGAACAAAATAGTCAACTTGCCATTGAATTAGATCAACTAGGACAAAGATTCCAATTTAACCATAAAGAGTTAGAAACAAGACGCACACTCTTGGAACAAATTAATGCGACTGAAGAGCAAGTGAATCACAATGATGATTTGCTAGAAGCAGCAGAGATGTCGTTTAGTGAACTCCGTGCTAAACAAGATAGCCAATTGCAGCTGTTCTCTGAAATTGAAGCACAACAAATTGAAATTTGGGAAAAAATATCAGGGCTTGAGAAAGCACAACATTCAGCACGTCAACTTGGCGGTCATTACCAGCAAGAAATTGAAATGATTAAGCAGGCAGTCGAACGTATTAATTTACCAGGTCTACCTGAAAATTACTTAGAGTACTTTTTTGCAGTATCTAATGAGTTAAAAAAGTTGGCCAAATCATTGCAGGCTCACTTAATTGATATGGATGAAGTACAGCGTCAACTAAACATCGTATCTGCTGATATTGATACTTTAAAAGAAAAAACAGAAAAGCTTGTCGATCAAGCTTCAATAACAGAACAACTATTACAATATGCTAATCGTTATCGTGCAAGTAGTGATCGTGTTGCAGCTGCCAGTGAGCAGGCTCGTATGTTTTACGAACGCGATTACAGTTTCGATAAAGCCATGGATGTTTTAGGACCTGCCTTGGACAGTGTTGAACCAGGTGTATATGAAAAGTTAGTCGATTCATACATGCGTCGCAAAGAACCGTTACTATAACGTTTAAAAACCAGCTTAAGCTGGTTTTTTTGTACATATAAAATCTCTAGCCACATGACAAAAGATGAATGTAGTATTTAGCACATAAAAAGCTTGGTTGAATATATCAACCAAGCTTTTTATGATAATTTAGAGTGCCGAATACCATAAGCAAAGTACCATATGGTACCAAGTATAAGCCACAATACAAATAATTCTAACGTTTCACTAGGTAATTTAGCAATGAGCAGTAAACTGATGATGCCTGCAATGAAAGGTACAATTGGATAACCAGGTACTTTAAATCCATCATGTGGTAAGTCTTTGCGACGACGAAGGAATAAAATACCGAAGTTGATAAACATAAATGCCAAGAGTGTGCCTGCATTAATTAGACTAGCTAGTGTGTGTAAGGGAATTAAGCCTGCTAAGACAGACTCAACAATTACTGCAACAATCAATGCATTAACTGGTAGATGAGAACCCTTTGATATTTTACCAAGTGCACGAGGTAGTAAGCCATCACGACCAAATGAATATGTTAAACGCGATGAAGCATATATCAAGGCTAAAATAGCGGTAAACATACCAACTAAGGCACCTAAAGTGATAACAACTGAAAATTGTGTTTGATGAATAGCTTGTAAAGCAAATGCTGCTGGATCGTCTACACCAAGTTTTTTATAGTTGACGATACCGGTTAAAACAATGGAGAATAGAACATAAAGTAAAGCAGAGATAGCTACTGTACCAATGATTCCCTTAGCCATTGTTTTTTGAGGGTCTTTGACTTCAGCGGCATGTGCTGCAATTGTATCAAAACCAAGAAAGGCAAAGATAATACTTGCAGTTGCTGCCCAGAGACCATCAAGACCTAAAAACCCAGTTCGAAACTCTTCTGGGTAAAAGGGAACGTAATTTGTGTGTTTAACAAAAAATGAACCACCAACAATAAATAAGGCTAGAATAACAACCTTGAGAATAACAGCACCATTTTCAACTTTTTTAGAGGCATTTAAGCCACGAGATAAGATAATGGTAACAAGTAAAATAATTAACACGGCAAACAGATTAATGACGCCGCCTTCCATTGGCCCTGCCATCAGAAACTTAGGCATATGTACATTAAATATTGTTAGTAAATTAGCTAAATAGGCTGAAAATCCTGTAGCAATAGCAGAAACAGCTAAGAAGTATTCTAAAATCAATGACCAACCAAGCAACCATCCAATAATTTCACCGTAAATGACTGTACCATAAGAATAGGCAGATCCGGCAACCGGCATTGATGATGAAAATTCTGCAAAAGCCATACCTGATAATCCTGAAAAAATGGCTGCTATTAAAAATGCCACAGATACAGCTGGACCGGCATTTTGGGCAGCCTCATGACCTGGTAAAATAAAAATTCCGGTTCCAATCACTGTTCCAACACCTAAACCAATCAAGTCACGTGTCGTTAATACGCGCGACATATGAGAATCGGCTTGGATATAAGTATCCACAGATTCTCTTTTAAACGCTCTTGTAAAGATGGACATAAATTTTCTCCCATAGTTTTTTAATGTAACCATAACTACTATTTTAACAACTTCCAACATGAATGTCTAACTATGTGGTGAAAGATACGTTACAATAGAAAAGATAAGGAATTAGGATAGATGAAAGACAATAAAGTATTTGTAATTACAGGCGCAACTGGTGTCGGCAAAACAACGATTGCACGATATTTACAAGAAAATTATCGTATGCCACGTGTTATTACACACACGACACGCGCACCGCGCGAAAGAGAAGTAGACGGTGTGTCATACTATTTTGAAAATAAAAAAACATTTGAAGAGAAACACTATTTAGAACGGGTAGCATATGGTGGTGCATATTATGGCTCATCTTATGAAGGACTAGAGCTTGCATGGCAAAAAAGCCCGTACATTACAATTGTTCTGGACACGGCTGGTGCCATCACATATGCTCGTGAACTAGGAGAACGCGCAGTGATTGTTTTTGTGACGGTAACTAGCCCAGAAGTATTAGTTGAGCGCGTTCAAGTAAGAGGGGATGACCCTACTGCTATTAAACAGCGTGTTGAATCACCCGAATTTTTACGTGATGTTACATTACCGCCTGATCTTCAAAATGTAGCGTATGAATTGGATAATGAGGATTGGTCAAAAACAAAGGTTAGGTTAGATTTGCTTGTAAATGATGTCATGAATGGGCGTAGACCTCAAAAAAATCAACCAGCTGAGTAAGCATATGTCATTAAATTAATGATTTTTATTGACAAATTCATTGCAAACCATTATAATTATCTCATAATAAGTTGAGGTATTTTAACAAATGATGGATAGAACTCGCGTAAATGAAGATGTCTTTTACTTTTGGTATTTCGGATAGATAGCCGTTTACCAAGGGTATTTTTCACTGGTATTCGGATGGGATAGCCATCGAATGCCGCAGCGAGTTCAATTCTAGAACAAACGCACATTCGGAAATAGTCTGAATGTGCGTTTTTTGTTAAAGTAAAAATTATAGGAGAAAAAATATGCCCAGAGCAAAACAAACGTTGGTGTCGTCATTTAATCGTAACTTAGATCTTGTCCAACCCAGCGCTATTCGTGCTTTTGATAATGAAGTAAGTGGAATTTCTGATATTTTGAAATTGACATTAGGGGAACCAGACTTTAACGTGCCAGAACATATTAAACAAGCGGCTATCACATCTATTGCTGAAAATGATTCACATTATGCTGCTTCAAATGGCACAATAGCATTACGTCAAGCAATTACGGGCTTTTTGAAGGATCAGTATGAATTAGATTTTGATGCAGGAAGTGAAGTCATTGTTACAGTTGGCGCAACAGAAGCTATCTATACCGTTTTAACATCTCTATTAAATAAGGGAGATAAGGTGTTATTGCCAACGCCAATATTTCCCTTATATATCCCAGTGACACTTGTTGGTGGCGGAGAACCAGTATTTATCGATACGTCAAGTAATGATTTTATACTTAGTCCAGAAATGCTTCGATCAGCTATAGAAGAACATGGCGAAAGTATCAAAGCAATTGTGTTGAATTTCCCCTCAAATCCAACTGGTGTAACATATAGTGCAGAAGAAATTGAAGCATTGGCGAATGTTTTACGTGAAACAAATATTGTTGTGATTTCAGACGAAATTTATTCTGAGTTGACATATGAATCAACGCACATTTCAATGGCTAAGTATTTACCTGAACAGACAATCCTTCTAAATGGTGTTTCTAAGTCACATGCGATGACCGGATATCGTATAGGCTTTCTTGCAGGGCCAGCTGAGTTGGTGTCTAAGCTAAGTTTAATTCATCAATTTACAATTACAACAGCAACAAATTCCGCCATGGCAGCGGCGACTGAAGCTTTAAGCACTGATTTGGGTAGGCAAGATACGTTGAAAATGAAGGCAGAATATAAAACACGACGTGATTATATATATGAAACAATGACTTCACTTGGATTTACTATACCGAATCCAAAAGGTGCCTTCTATATATTTGCTAAAATTCCAGCTGGTTACGATCAAGATGATTTTGCATTTGCGCGTGATTTAGCGCATAACAACAAATTAGCAGTAATTCCAGGTTCATCTTTTGGTCCTGGTGGAGAGGGGTACATTCGATTAAGTTATGCTGCTTCCATGACCCATTTACAAGAAGCTATGAAACGTTTATCGCTTTATATGGTAGCCAATAAGCCCAACAATGACTTGGTATTATAGTTTCCTAGACTTAATCTAAAAATTGAAGCAATTAACTTGTCAAATATCAAACCATAAAATTGAAATAAAATATATGTATTAAGGCATGTATTCTAAGGTGGAAAATATGAATAAAACGTCATCAAAGTCAGTAGACGCAGGGCATATTAGTAAAACACAAGTGATAAAAAAATTTATTGTTGACGTGCTAAATGGGACAAGTTTAGGCATAGTCATCACATTAATTCCTGGGGCACTGGTTAGCCAGCTACTTTTATTGTTTGATGGATCTACTATTGCGACGAATGTGGGTTTTATGACAACGCTAATTCAGAGTACGTTACCAATCGTAGCAGGATTTTCAGTTGGTCAGATATTCAAACTCTCTGCGATTGATTCAGGATCAATCGCCTTAGCGATTTTTGTCTCCTCTGGTGTTGTGACACAAACGCAAACTGGTATGATCATTAGTGGCACAGGGGTAATTTTAAATATTTTGCTAATAGCAATAATTGCAACGGCACTGGTTAAAATGACTGAGAATAGTTTTGGGCACTTAAAGATGTTATTGCAACCGTTATTTGTTCTAGTTGTTGCTGGTGGTGTTGGTTTGGTTACGCTTTCGCCATTACGAACAGTTCAAATTTTAATTGGAACGATGGTTGCCAGAGCAACAGATTTAACTCCGTTATTGTTGGGAGCCGTACTGGGTGGCATCTTTGCCACGCTCATTGTCTCGCCATTGTCATCAGTAGGTATTGCTATGGCAATTAATCTGACAGGTGTTGGTTCTGGTGCTGCAAACGCAGGGATAGTTGTTGCTAGTTTCACTTTAGCAGCGATGGGATCACAGGTAAATCCGATTGGTGCTACTTTAGCGCATTTTATTGGATCACCAAAAATTCAAATGGCTAATATGTTGACAAAGCCAAAACTATTTATTCCGACAACTATTGGGTCAATGATTATGGGGATGGTTGCGATTGTGCTAGATATCAAAGGCACACCGTTTTCAGCAGGATTTGGTTTTTCTGGTTTGATTGGTCCATTAACTGCATATGCGTCATCAGATAAATCAGTAACTGCAGTAATCAGCGTTTTGCTAACATTTGTTGTGTTACCTATTATTTTGGCTTTTGTTCTTAAATGGTTTTTCATGACAAAAACAAAATTAATCAGGGCAGAGGATCTAAAATTAACGATGGCATAAATAGGAAGAAGAGAAGCCCGCGAAAGCGGTTTTTAAATAAGGTAAAGAAAGCGTAAAGGGAAAAGTAAGAAAAGCGAACGAAGGGAAGGAAGTGAGGGAGAAAGGGAAGTAAAAGATTAACGAAATGGGGAAAGGAGGGGAAGAAAGGGAGCGGAAAATAAAAAGGGAAAAAAGGAGGAAGAAAAGTATTGACGAGCGGGTAG
>NZ_BPKY01000006.1 GCF_019656055.1 Leuconostoc miyukkimchii
AGCGGATCAAAACAAAACTGGCCGGGAAAACTCCGGTTCAATACCGAAATCTTTCCGACCAGTTAGCTACTTAAATTCCACTCCAATTTTTGGGGTTCAGTTCAGAGAGACTTTTTAACTATTATTAACTTTTAGGCCCATCATCATACTCGTCTGTCCAAAGGACTACTTTTTCATTAGCCAATGAAGCTGGTACATCAATCATACGTTGATTAGATGATCCCCGAAAACGGAGCTTTAAATCCATTAATGCTTGTATGAATCGACCGTCCACTAACACGTCTATTTCATTCAAAAGTGCCTTTTTGTCGTCAGTTTCATTTAATAATTCATCCCAAGTATAGCCAGTCCACGACCAAATATCCTTAGTTGTACCAAATTCCGCTCTCACACGTCGAGTTAATCGCAAAGCAACCTCAGTATTCAGGAAAGGTTCCCCACCTAATAGTGTCAGCCCTTGAACATATGAATGACTTAAATCCTCAATAATTTTATCTTCTAACTCAGATGTATATTCAAAACCATAATGGAAATTTTGAGCAACAACATTATAACAACCTGGACATAGAAACTTACATCCTGATAAATATATTGAGCAACGTACACCTGGCCCATCTACCATAATAAATGGTTTATAGTCCGAAACGTAGTTAAGTGACAAGTCTGATGCTTGCCATTCCTTACTCTCTGGTACTGTGATGCCATTGGCTAGCTTTTTTGCCATTTGTGTTATTAACCTCCGATTGTGACATATTTTTTACACGTGATGTAATCTCAACATGACGCCCATGAATCATTGGACGTGCCTGAGGATTTCCAAGGTAACCACATGTTCTCTTAACAACATCACAAGTTTTTGGATCATGATTTCCACATTCAGGACAACAAAATCCACGAGCTGTTGGTTTAAAATCACCTTCAAAACCACATTTGAAACATTTATCAATCGGCGTATTGGTACCTAAATAACCAACATGATCATATGCAAAATCCCATACTGCTTCTAAAGCCGCTGGATTTTGACGCAAGTTCGGATATTCGCAATAATGAATGAAACCGCCACTTGCATATTTAGGATAATCCTCTTCAAACAATAGCTTTTCAAATGGATTAGGATGTTTACGGACATCGTAATGGAATGAATTCGTATAATAATCTTTATCCGTTATATCAGGAATTGCTCCAAAACGAGCTTTATCCAGTTCACAGAAACGATCTGTTAAGGATTCAGCGGGTGTTGAATAAACGGAATAATGATAGCCATCTTCTGATTTCCATTGCTTACAAGCATCATTTAAACGACGAACAATTTCCACTGTAAAATCATGCGCTTCCTGATTTTGTTCCCAATCTGGACCAAAGAAATAAGTGCCTACTTCATACAAACCAATATATCCTAATGATATCGTTGCCCGACCATTTTTAAACAGCTCATCAACGTTTTCATTGTCTGTCATCATTTTTCCAAATGCCCCATTTTTGTACAAAATAGGTGCATTTGCGGGAATTGCCTCTTTTGTCCGTGCCAATTTAAATTGTAACGCTTGTTTAGCTAAATCTAAACGTTCATTTAGTATTTTCCAAAATAATGCTTTGTCGCCATGAGATTGCAATGCGATACGTGGAATGTTCAAGGTCACAACACCTAAATTCATACGTCCTTCATTCACCTCAACACCTTGATCATTGCGCCATCCCTGCAAAAATGATCGACATCCCATCGGCGCTTTAAATGAACCAGTTAATTCAACAATTTTTTCATAATTTAAGACATCAGGATACATGCGTTTTGAAGAACATTCAACTGCTAACTTTTTGATATCATAATTCGGATCTGTTGCAGCCATATTAACCCCACGTTTTAGAGAAAAAACCAGTTTTGGGAAAATAGCAGTTCGGTGATCCGGACCAATACCTTGAATCCGAATCTTAAATATTGATTTTTGTATTTCTCGTTGAATCCAATTGGTTCCTAGACCAAATCCAAGTGTCGTAAACGGTGTTTGTCCTTGTGCTGATGCCAATGTATTAACTTCATATTCCAACGCTTGCATGGCATCATAAATATCTTTTTTAGTGGCAGCTTCTGCATATGCTACGCGCCGATCCGCTTGCACATAAATCTCAGCATTTTTGAGATGTTTTTGATAATTCATTTCAGCATACGGTGCTAACAATTCATCAGCACGGTTAATTGATGTGCCGCCATATTGAGAGGATGCAACATTTGCTATAATTTGTGCCATTTGTGCTGTGGCAGTGCCAATAGACTTCGGTGTTTCGACCTGAGCATTGCCCATTGTGTAGCCGTTTTTAAACATGTAATCAAAATCAACTAAACAACAATTTGTCATTGGTCCAAGCGGTGTATAGTCTAAATCATGCCAATGTAGATCGCCACGCATATGTGCTTTGGCAACTATCTCAGGCATCATTGTTAAACCTTTTGATTTACCAACCATGCCAGCTGTTAAATCACGAAAAGTATTAAATACCTGTGAATCTTTGTTAGCATTTTCATGCATGGTTTTATCTTCTTGATTAACTAGTGAACTTAGTTTATTTTCTGGGTCGATTGCCCATTCCCATGCCTGTTTGTTTGTTTCATGCACAGACTTAAAAGATTGTGCAGCTTCTGGTGCTAAACTTTCTAGCTGAGACAAAATAGTCTCATAAACATCTGCCGTAGTTAAATTAAGTTCTTCAGATTGAGATGTGACTGTCGCTATAATGGCCTCATATGTCTCATGATCAATATTGAGCATGTCGAGGACTAATTTAACCTTATACGGCTGAAAATCTACTGTTTTTCCGGAATTTTTTATAATGGTTGTTGTTAAATTAACTGTACTCATATTAATGATATACTTCCCCTTTTTAATACAAAATATGTGGATTTTAAAAAGATAAATTGACATGAATTGTATGGCTGTATTTAGAATTATGCGCGCTTTATGCTATTCTTGTCAAACACCTGTTCTGTGTATAAACATACATTGATAACGACCCTTTTCAAAAAAAATTAGGTAACTAAATACTACAAGGACTATGTTTATTTCAATAATTGATTTCAAACATAATTATTCATTATTTTTTGTAAGCATGAGCAACAGTGTTGTACTAACAGTATTTTAAAATTCATTACTATGTTCAGTAGTGCATAAGCAAAAATATGTCATTTTCTTTACAATTACAGAGAAAATCATATTTAACAAAAAAAGAGCAAGCTTATACATAAGCTTGCTCTTTTTTAAAGTTTGGATACAAAAACAATAGTTAAATTGAGCGTTTAACCTTCTGACTCAATCAATTGTGAAGCTAATTCGTAATTGTGGGAATAATCAACTGGAATGTCGACAACCACGGGACCCTGAGTCGCAAATGCCTCATCTAATACAGCGTCAAGTTCAGCTGGTGTATTTACACGCAATCCCTTGGCACCAAAGCTTTCAGCATATTTTACTAAATCAATATTTCCAAAATCAACACCGGCTGATGCACCATCATACTTCAGTTCTTCTTGGAATTTAACCATATCATAATGTGCATTATCATTCCATACAATATGAACGGTGTTTAGGTTGAGACGGACAGCTGTTTCTAATTCCATTGCTGAAAAGAAAAATCCACCATCACCAGATACAGAAACTGATTTCACATTGGGACGCACCATCGCTGCTGTTAAAGACCATGGTAAACCAACACCAAGTGTCTGCATACCATTTGAAATTAAGAAATGGCGCGCAACATATGACTTGAAATGACGAGCCATCCAAATATAATGTGATCCAATATCAGTTGAAACCGTCATATCATCTGTTACATGTGCTTGAATTGACTTAATAACACTCAAAGGATGATTAAGATTACCTTCGGCTGGTGTATATTTAGGTTCATCTGATAACTTCAAATCTGCTTTTAGAGCACGCAATATTCCTTGGCTAACCTCAGGCAATTGGTACCCTGCAATCCGACTTGTTAACAAACTGATACTTTGTGCTATATCACCAACTAATTGTCGTTGTGGTACGAAATTATTATCTATTTGTACTGGGAATGTATCTAACGCTACAATGTTAAGATTATTTTCTTTATTCCAATTACGTGGCTCATATTCGATGGCATCATAACCTAATGTAATAACCAAATCAGATTGTTGAAGCAACTTATCACCTGTTTGATTACGGAATAGCCCAATTCTTCCAAAGAATGCTGTTTCTTCCAATTCGCGAGGAATAACCCCTGCACCTTGGAAAGTTTCTACAACAGGCAAATTCACTTGATCTAATAACGTGTGCAATGCAGCAACAGATTGATCATCTGAAGCACGCGCACCAACCAATAATACTGGTAACTTAGCTTGCTTAATTTGCTCAGCTAACCAATCCAAATCAGTAATCGCAGCTGCGCCCTGCTTTGCGGCAGGCACCTGCTCTAATGCCTCAATATCAACAGGTGCATCATCGATATCTTGTGGCAATGACACAAATGCCGCACCCCTTTTAACGCCATTAGCAGCAGAAAAAGCATTGGCTAAAATTTCTGAAATATTATTAGGATCTTGTATTTCTGAACTAAAGTTTGTAATTGGACTAAACAACGCAACTGAATTTGTTGATTGATGTGTCAGACGATAAAGGTCTTTACGTGGTACTTGTCCGCCAATGGCTACAACTGCATCACTTTCAGCACTTGCTGTCATCAATCCAGTGACAAGATTACCAACACCAGGACCAGATGTTGCGATGACAACACCGGTTTTACCTGTAATACGTGCAAAAGCTTGTGCCATAAAAGCAGCATTTTGTTCATGACGTGTCACAATTAATTTAGGGACTTTTTGTCCTAAGCTAGGATGTTCCAATGCTTCAAATAAGCGATCTATTTTAGCACCAGGAATACCAAAGACTAAGTCAACACCATGGTTAACCAAACTATTGACGACAATATCTGCACCATATTTTTGTTCTGACATATTACATTAAGAGCGGACGTTTCGTGTGTGATGACAAGACAAGAACGCGTTGCGTCGCTCATTTCCTCCATACTTTATTCAATAAACATATCATAGCACTTTTTAGTATCTTATTGCCAACTAAACATTGTGAAACTTGTCTTTATATCAGCACTTAAAAATTCACAACGCTTCTAAACAATATTTCCGACACAAAAAAAGTTCACTTCAAAGTGAACTTTTTAATTATTTAAATTGCTTAATCACTGAATTCAAAAACAAAATCTGAATCGCTAATACGCACATCGTCGCCATCTTTAGCGCCTGCTTTACGCAATGCATCATCTACACCCATATGTCGTAATTGTCGACCAAAACGCATAATGGTAGCATCACGTTGGATGTTAGTCATCAAGAATAGTTTCTCAACTTCTGCACCACCAACAATCCATTGTTCACTCTCTTCAGACCATTCAACAGTGAAATCATGCTTTTCTGGTTTAAAGCCATATGTCTTTTCGCTAGCAACAGTTTCATCAACCACACGATAGCTTTCAGGAGCTGGTGCAGTTGCTAACATGTCTGCTGTTAATCTCATCAAATCTTGTATACCATCTCGCGTTAGTGCTGAAATAGGCATTATTTCAGGTTGCGCTGGCAAACCAGACTCAGCAGCAACTTCCTCACGGAATTTAACTAAGTTTTCATCAGAATCAGGCATATCCATTTTTGTTGGAACCACAATTTGTGGACGATTCAAAATTGTTTCATCATACTGCTTTAATTCCGCTAATATTTTACGATACTGAGTATATGGATCAGTCCCTTCAATACCTGACATGTCAACTAAATGCAGCACAACTTTTGTTCGTTCAACGTGTCGTAAAAATTGGAATCCTAAACCGATACCTTGTGACGCGCCCTCAATTAATCCAGGCAAATCAGCGACCACAAAATCACGTTCATCATCCAAACGTACCATCCCAATATTTGGCGACAACGTTGTAAAATGATAAGCTGCTACTTTTGGCTTAGCATTTGAAATAACTGATAGTAATGTTGACTTACCCGCTGATGGGAAACCAACTAAACCAACGTCCGCCAGTACTTTTAATTCTAATTTCAAGTTGCGAACAATACCTGGCTCACCATTTTCTGATAGTTCAGGTGCTGGGTTAGCCGATGTCGCAAAATGAATATTTCCGCGGCCACCACGACCACCTTTGGCAACTAAAAGTTCTTGCCCATTTTCAAGTAAATCACCTAAAATTTCGCCTGTATCTGCGTCCTTAACAGTTGTTCCTTGTGGCACTTTGATATAACGATCGTCAGATGATGCACCTGTCATGCCTTTAGTGCCACCGTTACCGCCTGGTTGTGCTTTAAAATGGCGATTATATCGAAAGTCCATTAAAGTACGTAGTCCTTCATCTACCTTAAAGATGATTGAACCACCATTGCCGCCATCACCACCAAAGGGTCCCCCCATTGCAACGAACTTTTCATGACGAAACGATACAATACCGTCGCCACCTTTTCCAGCTTTTACTTCAATTTCTGCTTGATCTACGAATGCCATAGTAGTTAGAGTTCGATATGATTTTAAATCATATCAAACACGTTTCTCCTTGTCTGCTCACACATATGAGCTTGCGATGATTAATACTCTAGTTTACCATATAAACGGTGTTATGCCAATAGAAGCCATATTCGACTAATTACCCGTTATTAAACTCATATGAATTACACGTGCTAGTTTTTCATTAATGCCTATCGCTTGTAACTCAGCTGTTGAGGCAGAAGCAATTTTTGGTAATGAGCCAAACTCACGTAATAATTTTTGACGGGTTTTTGGTCCAACACCACTAATCGTGTCTAACCTTGATGCAAGTGAGTTTTTGCTTCGTAATTGTCTATGGAAATTAATCGCAAATCTGTGCACTTCTTCCTGAACGCGTTGAATTAAAAAGAATCCTTCAGATTGTTTGTTAAGACTGACAATTTCCGCTGTTTTACCATCAATTAAATCAGCCGTTTTATGTTTGTCATTTTTAACCATAGCTGCTATTGGTACACGTGTTAAGCCTAATTCATCAATTAAAACCTCTTTGGCAGCATGCAACTGAATTTCGCCACCATCCATTAAAATCAAATCAGGCATCGTTCCGCCTTCTTTCAAAATACGTGAATAACGACGGCGTATGACTTCTTGTGTTTCAGTCCATTCATCCGCATGATCAACTGATTTTATTTTATATTTACGATACAAATCTTTATTGGGTACACCATCATCAAATACAACCATGGCACTAACAATTTCTGTGCCTTGTGTATGCGAATGATCAAATGCTTCAATACGTTTTCCCATAGGAATGTGCAATGCATCTGTAATTTCTCGCATCGCTCCAGTTGTTTTTTTCTCATTAAGTTGCATTAAACGAAACTTTTCTTCCAACGCAATACGTGCATTTTTCTTAGCCAAATCCATCAAATCTTTCTTTTCCCCACGAACTGGCGTTCGAACAGGTACTTCTAGTATTTCAGTTAAAGCAGCTATATTAATGCCATGCGGCACAAGTACCTCATGTGGTTTTTGAATATTTCGTTGTGCATAAAATTGTTGGATAAAATTCATAACTTCTTCATCTTCTGAACCAACAACTGAAAAAGTTTGTTTGAATTGACGAATTAATCGTGCCTGACGTAGAAAAAACACTTCTACTGTCATCCACCCTTTATCTAAATAGTAATTAAACAAGTCTCTTGGTGTTGTATCTTTAGATAATACACGTTGACTTTCAACTGTTTCATCAATGTACTTCAATTGATCTCTTAAATCTGCAGCACGCTCAAATTCCAATGTTTCTGCAGCACGTTGCATTTTTTCAGTAATAATTTTTTTTACTGCTGCCGTATTACCATCCAAAAAATGTTTGATACGGTTAATCTGTTCGTCATATGTGCTTGTTGGTACTTCGTGCCAACAAGGACCTAAACATTGTCCCATATTATAATACAAACAAGGGCGACCTTGAAAGCCATTACAACGTCGCAAAGGATAATTTTTTTCTAAAAAGCGTAGCGTCTCTTGCGCGGCATAAACGTTAGGATATGGTCCAAAGTAAAAGCCACCATCTTTTTTGACTTCATTAACTAACGCCATTTTAGGATTACGCTCTTTCGTAATCTTAATATAAGGATATCCGGTACCATATTTCAAACGAATATTATAGTATGGCTTATATTTTTTGATCAGCTCATTTTCTAGCAAAAAGGCTTCTTTATCAGAATTTGTAACTATAAAATCAAAATCAACAATGTTTTGAACGAGCTCAGCTGTTTTGCCATTATGGTCTTGCTTAAAATAAGATCGCACACGATTTTTAAGATTTTTTGCCTTACCAACATAAATAATCTTACCGTTGTGATCTTTCATTTGATATGACCCAGGTTCTGCAGGGAGTAACGCGAGTTTTTGTTCAATGTGTTGTGAGGGATTTGCTAACATAATTACATTATACCAAGCTATAGAGATAATTTGTTCGAAAATAAAAACACGCGTTTGCGTGTTTTTAAAATTAACTTTTATGCCTTGTGCTTTAGAGCAGCACCAACAAAGTCACGATACAAGCCTTCTGGTCGCTCTGGACGAGATAAGAATTCTGGATGATACTGTGCTGCCACAAAGAAATCATTTTTTGGATATTCAATAACTTCCATCAAACGATCATCTGGTGATGTTGCTGCAAACACCATACCGGCTGCTTCAAATTCTTCACGATAAGCTGTGTTAAATTCATAACGATGACGATGACGTTGTTGTATTTCTGCCACGTTATCATATGCTTTTGCTGTGACAGTGTTTGGTGCTAACACTGCAGGATAAAGACCTAATCTTAACGTACCACCTAAGTTTTCAACGTTTGCTTGATCCTTCATTAAATCAATGATTGGTGTTGTTGTTTCTGGGTGTAATTCTGTTGAATTAGCATCTGAATAACCCAAAACATGACGCGCAAATTCGACAGATGCCAACTGCATACCTAAGCAAACACCTAAGAATGGCACATTGGATTCACGTGCAAAACGAATTGCTTCAATTTTACCTTCTGTACCACGCTCACCAAATCCGCCTGGTACGATGATGCCATCTGACTCAGAAAGAAGTGATGCAACATTTTCACGAGTGACTGTTTCAGATTTAATATGCTTTATTTTCACTTCAGATTCTTGAGCATATCCAGCATGCTTAAGCGCTTCATTAACAGAAATATAAGCATCTGGTAAGTCTGTATATTTTCCAACCAAAGCAATATTGACAACTTTTTTAGGATTTTTAATATTAGCAACCATCTTTGACCAATCTTTCATATCGGCCTTTGGTGCATCAATTTTCAATTTATTTAAAACAACATCATCCATACCTTGCGCTTGCAAGTTCAATGGAATATCATATAAAGTTTCAACATCGCGGGATTCGATAACTGCATCGGAATTGACATCAGTAAATGTTGAAATTTTCTTTTTCAAGCTATCTTCTAATGGTTCTGATGTTCGTAGAACAATCATGTCAGGTTGAATTCCAAGTGAGCGTAATTGCGCCACAGAATGTTGTGTTGGCTTAGTTTTTGCCTCACCGGCCGCTGTTAAGTAAACAATCAAGCTTGTATGAATATAAAAGACATTTTCACTACCAAGGTCTGATTTCATTTGGCGTAAAGCTTCAATGAACGGCAAGCTCTCAATATCACCAACAGTGCCACCAACTTCAACAATAACAACATCGGCATCAGTTGACTGTGCGGCCTTTTCCATTTTTTCTTTAATGGCATCGGTAATGTGTGGAATAACTTGAACAGTTCCACCATTATAATCACCACGTCGTTCTTTAGCCAACACTTCAGAATAGATACGACCCGTTGTAACGTTAGAATACATATTAGTATTAATATCCATAAAACGTTCGTAGTGTCCCATATCTAAATCAGTTTCTAGACCATCGCCTGTAACGAACGTTTCACCATGCTGATATGGTGACATTGTACCTGGATCAATATTAATGTATGGATCCAACTTCTGGATAGCGAGCTTTAACCCGCGATTTTTAAGCAAACGACCAAGGGATGCGGCCACAATTCCTTTTCCCAAAGATGACACAACGCCACCTGTAACGAAAATATACTTAACTTGTTTATTTACCATGCTGTCTCCTCATGATTTTCAGCGCAGGCGCGCTTGCAACGTTTTAGGGGTAAAAATAAATTAGAAAAGCCCCCAAGAACAACTTGGGAGCTTTTAACGTCTGTCCCATTAAATGGGAGCCCTAATATATAATACAGATTTAACCTGTTTTTGTCAAACTTTTTAATTATTCCGCTACACGCTTGAAAACTGTAATCGTTTCAACATGTGTTGTCTGTGGGAATTGATCAATTGGTTGAATAGCCCCATCAATTTTAAAGCCTTCTGCCAAAATTTGCACAGCATCTCGTGCCAATGTTGCTGGGTTACAACTAATATAAACAAAAGTCTCTGGCTTCATTGCACTAACAGCAGAAATTAATTCACTGGTCAAACCTTTACGTGGCGGATCAACGAAAACAACATTTGGTTTCAAACCATCTTCTGCCCATTGTACCATTTGCTCAGGCGCATCAGCAATGACAAATTCAGCGTTATCAATATGATTATTTTTAGCATTTTTTTCAGCGTCAGCTACTGCGTTTTCAACAACCTCAACGCCATAAATCTTCTTAACTTGATCAGCAATTGACAACGTAATTGTGCCAATACCTGAATAAGCATCAACAACAGTATCTGTTGCTTTTAATCCTGCTTTTTCAGCTGCCAAACGATACAAAGTGGCCGTTGTTTGTGGATTAACTTGGTAAAAAGAATTTGGTCCAATCACAAAATCCTTACCCATTAACTGGTCATGAATTTCATCAGCGCCCCAAATTGTTTCGTTCCATTGACCCATAATAACATTTGTATCACGATTATTGATATTGTGGATAAAGCTCTTTAATTCTGGTAGTTTTACCTGTAATTGTTTTGCAATTTCTTCCGCTTCAGGTAATCGTTTGGTATTTGTCACAATCACAACCATTAACTCATGTGAATAATAGCCACGACGTGCCATGATATGACGAACAACTCCCTTGTTGGACTCTTCGTCATACGCAGACAAGCCTAAGTCACGTAAAACATCACGTGTCGCAATCACGGCTTCATCAACTTTTGGATCTTGAATGTAAAAATCATCCGTAGGTATCAACTTATGAGACCCACGTCGATAAAATCCCGTCTCTAAGCGACCATTAATATTTTGTACCGGTACTTGTGCTTTATTACGATATTTTGTTGGATTTTCCATGCCCAGCGTTGGACTAACTTCAACGTCGAGATTGACCTTTTTAAACATCTGTTCAACTTGATGCTGTTTAAAAGTCAATTGTGCATCATATTTTAAGTTTGCTAAGGGCGCAATTCCTGTTGTTATTGCGACTTTATCCACATTTTTAGCACGATTTGGTGATTCTTGTATGCGAGATAAAACACGTCCAAACGCATAATTTTTAAGAACTTTAGTAATACCTATTTTAACAATTTCACCAGGAATTGCATCAACCACAAAAATGGGGAAATTATCAATTTTAATGACACCCATGCCTTGATAAGTGATATCAATAACTTCACCTTCAAGTTCCTGATTCTTGTTGACGGGTACTGCTGTTTTGTAAATACGGTTAGCTTTTGCCATATATTTATAAATCACGCAACGTTCTAGTCAATACTAGCCATTGTGCGACATATTTCCTTTCTTGGGTCTTTCGACACCCACTATAAAACTTATTTAACGTCGAGTTTTTCGACGTCTGCTACGAATTTTGCCTTATTTTTATCAGAAACTGTCGCTTTCTTTTGCATACCAGAACGATTCGCAACAAATTCAATGTGTTGTTGTAAATCAGTAAATACCATTGGTGCATCCCCACCATATTCGCCATCCAAATTAACTTTTAACTGATCTTCATCAAGAGGCAAAATTTCTACCTGACTTGTTTTTTTATAAATCATTTGTGGATTATCAATATGCTTGCCACCATTTAGCATTTGCGCAACAATTTGCAAAATTTGAGCCAAATTTGATTCCTTAATGATCAACAAGGTAAACTTACCATCATCCAATTTAGCATCTGGAACAATTGATTCAAAACCGCCAACTGAGTTTGTTAAAGCTAAAAATATCATCGAAATTTTTCCAGAATATTCACCACCATCATAGCTAACTTTAGCGTTAACTGGCTTTATTCGTGTGATTAACTCAGCGCCTTTAACAAGATATGCAAGGTATCCGTAAAGAGATTTCATCAGAGATGGCACAGCATAGGTCACTTCACTAACAGTACCAAGCGCTGCAATATTCATAAAATATTTTGTTTCTTTCGCTTGATCAATTTTACCAATGTCCATTTTAATTGTTTCATGTTGGAAAATAATTTTAGCAGATTCTAGCGGTTCGTCGCGAGGTAATTTTAATGCACGTGCGTAGTCATTGGTTGTACCTGCTGGGATAACTGCCATCATTGGGCGCTTTTTTAAAGGTGCTAGTCCATTAACAACTTCGTTAATCGTGCCATCTCCTCCTGCAGCTATAATCAAGTCAAAGCCTGCCTCAGCTGCACGTTTTGCCTCTTTTGCTGCAGACATTGGTTCCGGTGTCGTTGCAAAAGCTGATGTTTCGTAACCAGCCAATTCATATACATGAAGAATATCAAGCATTTCACGTTTAACTGCTTCACGTCCAGACGTTGGGTTATAGATAATTCTCGCTCTCATGTTAGAGTGTGTAGTAATGATTAATGGTACCAATCATTGCAAAACACGTTATCGTGCCACACTTTCCTTTCATAAAAATTATGTACACAGGCGTAACCCTGCATAGATTTACGCTTTATATTGATTTGCACTTTTCAACTAGAAGAATTAACGTTTAGCTAATTCCTCTAGAAGCATTTTATTCATAATACCTGGATTTGCTTGTCCTTTGGACATCTTCATTAACTGGCCAATTAGGTATCCTGTAGCACGATCCTTACCACCCTTGAAATCTTCAATAGACTGTGGATTATTGTCCAAGACTTCAGTAATCCAGCCTAATAAAATAGCAGGATCACTAATTTGTACTAACCCATTCTTTTTAGCAAAAGCTTCTGGATCTTCTCCAACCATAATTGCCTCAAACACTTGCTTAGCTTGCTTTGTAGAAATCGTACCAGCTTCAATTAATTTAATCATACCAGCCAAATGTTCTGGTGTTAACTGTGTTTCTTGTAACTCTATTTGGTGTTTATTCATAAACGCATTAACATCGCCAATCAAATAGTTTGCTGCACGTTTAGCGTCTGCACCAGCTGCAACGGTTGCATCATAAAAATCAGACATCGCAAGTGTCTGCGTCAATACTTCAGCATCATATGCTGCAATACCAAAATCTGATACATACTCATTTTGTCGCTCGCCAGCTGATTTTGGTAATTCATTGGCAACCTTATTTATCCAAGATTGATCAATCACAATTGGTGCTAAATCTGGTTCAGGGAAATAACGGTAGTCATCTGCCCCTTCCTTAACACGCATCAAAATTGTTGATTTCGTTGGTTCATTATATCGACGTGTTTCTTGTTGAATAATGCCACCAGCACGCAATACTTCAGCTTGTCGCTTCTCTTCAAAAATCAATGCGTTACGCACATAGTTGAAGGAATTAATATTCTTCATTTCAACTTTTGTACCATACTCAGAAGATCCAAAAGGTCGAATTGAAATATTGACATCGGCACGCATTTGACCTTCTTGCATTTTAGCTTCTGAAATACCAGTAAACAAAATAGCTTGACGTAATTGTTCCAAGTAAGCATACGCTTCATCAGGTGATGCAATGTCTGGTTCAGAAACAATTTCAATCAGTGGCGTTCCTTGTCGATTTAAATCAACATAAGAATACCCATCAGTACCGTGTGTATTTTTACCGGCATCTTCTTCAACGTGCATTTCTTTAATACGCACACGTTTCACATTACCATCCGGCAATGTCACATCCAAATAACCATTTGTACCCAAAGGTGTTTGCGACTGTGTTGTCTGATAAGCCTTTGGATTATCAGGATAGAAATAATTTTTACGATCCCAACGAATAAATGGTGAGACGGTTGCATGCAAAGCCAACGCAGCACGCATACCAAACTCTATTGCACCCTTGTTAGCTACTGGTAAAACACCTGGATAACCAAAGTCAATGACGTTGGTATTTTCATTTGGTTTGTCACCATAATGCACCGGTGAAGGTGACATAAGCTTTGAGTTTGTCTGCATTTCGACGTGGACTTCAAGTCCAATAGTCGTTTCAAAGTTTCCTGTTGCCATAATTTTTAGCGCGTGAATGGATACAGCTTTTAATTACTGATGTACAAATTAGACATTGTAGTAACCAAACTGTATCTAGAAACGCATTTCCTCCCTCTTAGCTTAATATTGCTTAGCGATATCTGGTAATTGTTCAAATAAACGACTAGCTTGTTCAAATGCATAGCCTGTTTGATAGACTGTTGCTTCATCGAATGGTTTACCAATAATTTGTAATCCAACTGGCAAGCCATCAACAAAACCAGCATTAACTGACAAGCCAGGTAATCCAGCCAAGTTAACTGGAATGGTCAACACATCTGCTAGATACATAGCAGTAGGATCGTCAATTTCTTCTCCTAAACCGTAAGCAACAGTTGGTGCTGTTGGTCCAACAATAACATCATAATCAGCAAAAACCTTGTTAAAGTCTTCTATTAATAATGTTCTGATTTTTGCTGCCTTCTTGAAGAAGGCATCATAAGCACCTGCAGATAATGAGAAAGTACCAAGCATAATACGGCGCTTAACTTCGTCGCCAAATCCTTCTGAACGTGTTTTAATATATAAATCTTCTAGATTTTTAACATCGTCTGCTCTAAAGCCATAACGTACACCATCATAACGTTGCAAGTTTGATGAGGCTTCAGAAGACATAATAATATAGTATGCAGCAACACCGTATTTCGTATGTGGCAAGCTCACTTCGTCAACAATTGCCCCTAATGCTTCAAGCTGAGCAATTGCTGCCTTAACCGTTTTGGCAACTTTAGGATCAATACCTTCTCCAAAATATTCTTTTGGTACTGCAATTTTTAAGCCTTTAACATCCCCTGTCAACTTCGACGTAAAATCAGGGACTTCACGCGTAGATGACGTTGAATCTTTGGCATCAAATCCAGCAATTGTGTTCAATACGAGAGCATTATCTTTGACTGTACGTGTAAATGGCCCAACCTGATCTAAAGATGAAGCCATAGCAAACAATCCCCAACGAGAAACACGACCATATGTTGGTTTCAATCCAACAATACCATTGAAGGCTGCTGGCTGACGAATTGAACCACCAGTATCAGAACCTAAAGCAAACGGTACCAGTCCACCAGCAACAGCTGCTGCTGATCCACCAGATGATCCACCTGGTACTTTTGTTTGATCCCATGCATTCGTTGTTGTTTTGTAATATGATGTCTCTGTTGAACCACCCATAGCGAACTCATCCATGTTAGTTTTTCCAACAGATATCGCACCAACTGTGTTTAATTTATCAACAACTGTGGCATCATAAACAGGCTTAAAATTTTCCAAAATGCGTGAAGCACCAGTAGTTTGAATACCATTTGTAGCTAAATTATCTTTTAATGCCACCGGTAAACCAGATAAAATATTTGTAAAATCACTCTGCTCATCAATTTTTTTAGCTTGTACCAATGCCTCTTCAGGGTTAGTTGTGATAAAAGCATTTAATTTATCGTCAGTTTTGTCAATATTATCCAATGTTGATTGTGCCAAATCGACAGCCGTAATATCTTTGTTAATTAGTTGTTCATGCAAAGAAGTTAAGTCATTATCAAAAAAGTTAATTGTCATGATTATTCTCCCTCACCATCTAAAATCGCTGGTACTTTTATTAAATCAGCGGCCTCTAGTGGTGCATTTTTTAATAATGCTTGTTTCTGATGCCAATTATCCGCCACATCTTCACGTAAATGGTTCACATTTTCAGTAACCGAGTATGTTGGTTCAACATCTTCAGTATTTACCTCACCCAATGTTTCAAAAATATTTAAAATACTATCCAACTGTGTTGTAAACTGTTTGAGATCAGAATCATTAAATGCCAGTTTAGCCAAACTGGCAACGTGTGCAACTTCTTGTTGTGAAATTGTTGTTTCAGACATTTATTTACTCCTTTAAACATGCTTATTATTTGACGACTTGTACAATGAACGCTTTATATATACTCATTCATTTTACCATAAGTTTGAGCTAGTCTACGCTTGCATTTTAGTAATATTAGCGTATAATTAATCTTGTTGTAAAAACAACATGACCGATCACTTTGTTTAGCGTCTCACCGTCGCTTCACACAGTTTTCGGCGACATTTTAGAAAGGTGGATATGATTATGGCCCTTACACAAGAACGTAAGAACGAAATCATCAAGGAATATGCACGCCACGAAGGCGATACAGGTTCAGCTGAAGTACAAATCGCAGTTTTGACTGCTGATATTAACGAGTTGAACACACACATGGCAATTCACAAGCATGATTTCCACTCACAACGTGGTTTGATGAAGAAGATTGGTAGCCGTCGTAACTTATTACGTTACCTCCGCAATACTGACATTCAACGTTACCGTGAATTAATCCAACGCTTAGGTTTGCGTCGTTAATCTTCGGATTACATGAAAGCCTCGTATCAAATTTAAGGAGAAAAGACATATGCCTGTTATTGAATCAGCAATTCAACGTGTTCGTCTTACGAAAAAGCAACACGATCGTAACGAACCTCAACTCAGTGCCTACCGTACAGCTGTTAAGCGTTTTGAAAAAGCCGCAGCTGCTGGTGAAGACAATTTAGCAGAATTATACAAGACTGCTTCTTCAGCAATTGACCACGCCTATTCAAAGGGTTTGATCAAGAAGAACAAAGCTTCACGTGAGAAGTCACGTTTAGCAAAGTATGTTAAGTAATTAAAAATAAAAACGACTGAAGAAATTTCAGTCGTTTTTATTTTTAATTACTTAACTATTGCTTTTTAATATAAATCGTTCAAATAGTAACTCTGGTTCTTGAGTTGTGGACTTCAACTTAACTTCAATGTCTAACATATTCAAATAGTTATCCCGTAATGCCACTAATGCGTATTGTCTTAACATTTGACGCGCTAGCTTAATGCGATAAGGATGCACACCAAGTTGCTTACTGATATCCTGATCCGTACCTTGTAACCCAGCAATCTGTAATAATAATCTGAATTGATTAGTTAACACCGCATTAACTCTTAGTGCTGGTTCACCATTTTGTAATAAATTCCTATATATTGTTAACGCAATTTTATTGCGGCCTGTCATCACTGCATCCACCAAATCAAAAACATTAGCAGTCAACGTTTTAGGTACCAAAGCAATCACATCATTTAATTGAATGCGTTTGATTTGTCTTGCATATGAAATGAGTTTTGGTAATTCATGTTTCATAGCAGTATAGTGTGCATTGGTTCGAAGCGTGAGTTCTTGTAGCGCATCTTGGTCAATACTATAATCTCGGTACTGAAGTTCTGATGAAATTGCCTGTCGTGCTTGAGACTCATTTAACGCAGGTAAGGCAATATTTTCCGCCTTTTTTAAAAGTGCCTTCGTAATTTTTTTACGTTTATCTATTTTTAAATCATTAATAAAAATAACCACAATATTCTCTGAAACTGGATTATCTAGCAATTTTAATAATTGGTCTTGATTTTGTTCAGAAATTTTCCCCTTAGCAGTCAAAAAATCAGGATTTTGAACTAGGACAACACGGCGGTCACCAAAAAAAGGCATAGACATTGCGTCACTAATAACAGCGTCCAAACTCTGTGTCATCATATCAAACTGCGCATAGTTCATATCTCGATCTTCTGGTTGGATCAACTGTCCAAACTCTAACTGCGCACGTTGGATTAAGACTTCCTCATCACCAGTGACGACATAAAAATTAGCTAATGCGTTATTTTCTATTTGTTGTTGCAGCTGCTGTAAATTCATGGATTGACTTTTACCTCAAAATGCCCTTTTTTGTTTTTATACACATATTTTATCATACCATGTGTCTGTGTATTGAGAAGTGTCATATGATTATCTTGTGCTGTTTTTAAAGTTTCAATACTTGGATGATTATAATGATTGTGCCTTCCGGCTGAAACAATACCAATTTTAGGTTGCCACTGCCTGATGACATCAGCATTAGAAGATGTTTTAGAACCATGATGTCCTAATTTTAAAATATCCACTGACATTTTTGGGTATTTAGCAGCAATTGCTGCTTCGCCAACTTGATCTAAATCACCTGCTGTAAAAAAATTTTGTCCACCAATATTACCATACAATGCAATTGAATTTTCATTTTCGGCCTTGCCCGATTGAAAAGGATGAACAATAGTTAATGGTAATTTTGGAATTTTAACGCCTTGTATCACTTCAAAGACTCGAGTATTATTATCGAGGTAAGGCTTCAATTCTCTTGCAAATGCCGGTTGTAGTGACATACCTGCTGGTATCACAACATTACGAACTGTCATTTTCTGTAAAATTATTTTCGCATCCCCAATATGATCATAGTCCTGATGCGTTAAAACAAGATTATCTATTTGACCAATACCACGACTATGCAAATAGTTGACAATAACTGTTTCGCCAGTAGTACGCTGAAAAGCTGTTTCCTGCCATGGTTCTTTTTTCTTAAATACCATTTTCCCACCAGTATCAATTAATGTGACTGTACGATTAAATGGTTCACGAATCAGTGCTGCATCCCCTTGACCAACGTCAAAAGTCGTCAATTCCCCTGTTACCGGGAAATGTGTCCAAATAACAGCTATGCCGATTAAACCAATCCAAACAATCCGTGCCCAATAAGCCAGTCGTTTCTCTGATGCAAACAGTAGTAATGCTGCCAAGAAAAGTAGAATAGTTAACCATGGTGGTATTTTTCCTATAATCACATTCCCAGGTAACAATGCCAAATAATCGACTATTTGAGCAAATAAATCTATCACTGCATTTGTCATATTGGTAATAAATAATATTTTTTGACCAATAAATCCAATCATCACACACGGCACGATTACCACACTAAATAATGGTATAGCAGCAAAATTAACAAATGTTTGCAACACATGCCAAGTATACTGTTGTGCCACAATCAGCGGTAAACTTACTGCACTAAGTAACAAATTGACTTGCCAAAAATTTAACCGTTTAGCAAATAGTAAACAAAATGTCATCACAAAAGATAATTGTCCACCCAAAGTTAATAAAATTCCAGGTTCATAAATTAAACTGCCAAGTAGACTAATCGACCAAATACTCAAAGCATGCACCCGACGAAATCCTGCTAGATTAACCATAGTAAATAATCCGGTAATTAATGCACGTACAAGAACTGCTGGTTCACCGGCAAATACAAAATAAACAATGAGGAGTATTCCCCCAACCCAGGCTGATATTTCCTGTGGTACATAAAGACGGCGAAGCACTGCCATAATAAGCATTAAAACATACGATACATGGAATCCTGATACACTAAACAAATGTATGAGGCCTAAAGTTTGTACACCAGGATTATTACCATAAAGCGATTGTGGCGTGACTCCTAAAATCAGTGCTTGGGCATAATCACTTAATGGTTGCGGTAATTTGGTCGTATTGTGAATCCCCTGTGCATGCCAAGTGTGTAATTGATCCCGCCATTGTTGCCAAATATGTGTTCTTTTTACGGGTACTATTCGCCAAGATGCAACATTTATTTGATGCGTTATATGTTTTGTTTCATAATATTTTTGTGCATCAAATTGATTGAAGTTAGTTGGTGCACTGATACGTGAAAATTCACCTGTTGCATGAAAACGAACAACACGTGTTTCTGCTAACCAATTTTTTTTATCTTTTTCAGAAGTTAATTTGGCGTACAAACGCACTATCTGACCATTATCATCTAATCGTGCATTAGTACGCAGATTATCACCATCAATCATTAAATCATCCGGTAAAATGACACCACTAATTTGCATTGCTTTTTGATTTGGTTGTAATGCTTGTTCACGTAACGCGCCTGCATCAAAAATAAAATATAATAAAAACGGTACGCTTAAAACAAACGTCAGTACTAAACATTTTTTAGTGATATTAAAACATAAAATAATAATGATTAATATCAGTAATGTGATCGTTATAGGATTAAAGCGGTAAATACAAATACCCATGGTCGCAATAAACAAACTTATGATTAATAAATAGCGACTATTCATTATACTATAATATTATCTTTTAACGCATCAAACCGCTTTGTACCAATACCTGAGACTGCTTTGAGTTCGTCTACTTTTTTAAACCCACCGTGCGCTTCTCTATAAGCAATTATTTGATCGGCTTTTTTCTCGCCAACACCATCCAATGTCTGTAGCTCTTCAGAAGTAGCTGTATTTAAATTAACTTTATCATTCTTAGCTTCTACTTCTGATTTTTGCGTCTCAGAGTGATTGGCTGAAACTATCTCACCTTTCACAGGTATATAAATCATTTGCCCATCTGTTAATTTTTGTGCTAAATTAATCTGCATGGCATCTGCTTCGTTAGTTAAACCACCGGCTTTCGCAATGACTGTTTGCGTGCGTGGTTCATTTGTAATATCATAAACACCAGGGTTCTTAATTGCACCTTTTATATCAATCATAATTGCAGATGATGAGGTGCTACTATCAGGCTGCGTAGTTGAAGAGGCACTACTTATTGCATCACTCGTTGTGTATGCAACCGGTATATGCGGTGCCTTCGACTGTTTTAATAAAACAATCATCACACAGGCAACCAGAAAAATACTGCCAACGATTAACCACATTTTATAAGTGGCTACCTTTTCTTTAACTAAATCAAATATATCTATCACACACCTTACCTCCGCTGTTATGATACGTTGTCTGGTGTGAAATCACTAAAAAACACCTAACAAAATGTTAGGTGTTAGTTTGGCATGTAGGATTCGCTCCTACGGGCGACTAATGGTTGTCACACCAATAGTAAAGTCGCGTCACCTCAGTGCAAGCACTGTTAGTCATGGTGAGAAAATGGGGTTCCACAACCACCATTTACATCTGCATCTATACGAGATTCGTGACTGAACACGGCAGACCGCCTTCGGCGCTAATTTTTCAAGCGCTTCGACTCATCGCATAAAGATATTATATCAAATAATTTTATCATAGTCAAAGTTAATCTAATATTGCGTACAATATCATGAAAAAAACGAGAACCTGCTATAATAGATACATGATAAAATTAATAAATTTAACAAAACATGAAATTGCTCGGACTGCTAACCCGAAGTATATAGCGTTGGCTGATATTTTTGTACCAGATTCTAACACCGAAACTAAACAAATGATTGCCAAATACGTTATTGAAACTTACGATTTAGGTGAATTAGATGGTGTTAAGGGACATGTATCGCGACATATACTTGATTTTACCTATCTCGTCGCAGGACAAAGATCACGTGTAACCGGACAAATTGAATATGATGCATAAAAAACAGCCAATAATATGAATTATTGGCTGTTTTTTATGTTATTCGTTTGTATCTGTTGTATTTTGTGCATCTACGATATGAGCTAATTGTTCATTAAACCATTGTGAAATTTTGGCCTTGACACTGTCAGAATCGTCTAGATATGTATCAACAGAGCTTGCAAGGCTAATTTTTAAATTGGATTGACTAACATCAGCATTTTCAATAATCATGTACAAATTAACATCATTATCTTCTTTTTCCGGCCAAATTAATTTTTTCAACTGGTTAGTATACCGTAGTGGTAAATTAATAACATTGGTCTCTAAAGCAATTGTCGTCCCGCCTTCGGCTACGCCACCATTGATATTAATGTCAATATGCATAAATGTGCCATCTGAAATATGCTTGTCTAACTCGGAAAAAAGATTATCTAAGGCAATGTCTTCACCATCGGATAAGACATCTGTATGATAATAAATACTATCATCTGTAATATTAGTTAATGCTTTTTCACCTGTAATTTGCATGTTTTCATCCCTTTTGGCCTTTTTGAAACACTTAATACAATTTGATTTCATTCTAAAAATTATCTATGCTGACTTACTTTTTATGAGGCATTCGCTCCCAAAAATCAGTCTTGTTAATTTGGCGTGTTCTAGCAATTGCCATTGCGTGTGAAGGTACGTCATCTGTAATTGTTGAACCAGCTGCAGTAATAGCCTCAGTGGCAATATCAACTGGTGCAATGATTTTTGTATTCGAACCAATGAATGCATGATCGCCAATAGTTGACGTGAATTTGTTAACACCATCATAATTAACAAAAATAGTGCCTGCCCCAATATTGACATCTTTTCCAACTACCGCATTGCCAATATATGTTAAATGACCAGCCTTTGTATTTGAGCCCAAAGTTGCTTGTTTAATTTCAACAAAATTACCGACATGGACATCATCACCCAAGTTCGCTTGTGGACGTAGATGAGCATAGGGTCCAACTGTTACATTATTTTGTAAAATAGCTGTCTCTACATGTGATGCTGTAATTACGTTATCATTTCCAATTGTACTATCTACAATACGTGATCCTTGTGTAATCACATTGTTTTGGCCAATAACTGTTCGACCTAATATTGTTACGCCACCTTCAATTATGGTATCTGGTCCAATCACCACATCCGCATCAATGTATGTACTCTCCGGATCTAATAATTCAACACCTGCAACCATTAATTGATGATTAATACGTTGATGCATCACACGATTTGCTATAGATAATGCTACACGATCATTGACACCCAAAGATTCAGTAAAGTTTTGTAATGTATATGCGCCAATTTGCATCCCAGCTTGTCGTAAAATATCCAATGTGTCTGGCAAATAATATTCACCTTGCACATTGTTATTTTTAACTAGTGCTAAAGCCTCAAACAATAATTTATTATCGAATATATAGACACCAGTATTAATCTCTTGGATACGACGTTCGGTAATACTAGCATCCTTTTGTTCCACAATCTTTATTACTGTGTCATCATCAGCACGTACGATACGCCCATATCCAGTTGGATCGTCAGTAACAGCGGTTAAAACTGTTACAGCATTATTGGATCGGTTGTGTTCCAAAACAAACTCTGCTAATGTCTCAGGTTGAAACATTGGTGTATCACCTGACATAATCAGTGTCACACCTGTACTTTCTGCCAAATGCTCCTTTGCCTGTTGAACCGCATGACCAGTACCTAACTGCTCTGCTTGTAAAACAAACTCACTACGTGACCCAACATGCTCTTGAACACGTTGTGCACCAACACCAACAATCATAATCGGTTTATTTTTTGAAAGTGGTTCAACCGCATCCAATACCCAATCTATCATCACTTTACCAGCAACATTATGTAACACTTTTGGTGTTTTTGACTTCATACGTGAGCCATTACCTGCGGCCAATACTATAACATTTACTTCATCACTCATTAAAAATTATGCCTCGCGTTTATAAATTTCTTGTAAATAGTTCCCGGCTGTCACTAAAATAGGATCCCCATTTTTGAGATTGGTATCAACATGTAATAGTGATGTAAAACGATCTAATAATCGTGTTGCTGATCGTCCTTCAGCAAATACTGCTGTACCCACAACTGTTCCATCGAACTCACTGACAAGTGTTTGCATGCCTTGAATGGTGCCACCAGCTTTCATAAAATCATCAACGATTAAAACACGTGACCCCGTACGCAAGGAACGACGAGATAATTCCATTTTTTCAACACGTTTGGATGATCCTGTTAAATAGTTCACTGAGACAGTTGGGCCTTCTGTAACTTTAGCATCGTCTCGAACAATTACGAAGGGCACATTGAGTTGTTCAGCAACAGCTTGTGCCAAAGGAACCCCTTTTGTAGCTGCTGTCATAACCGCATCAATATTGTCTCGTAAGTACTGAGTTGCGATTAACCGACCTGCTTGCCGCAAAACATCTGGACGTCCTAACAAATCTGACAAATAAACATAGCCACCTGGTAATACCCGTGTTTCATCATTAACATCTCGACTGATTTCTTCAATAAACGTTTTAGCTTCATCCTCAGTCATATAGGGAACAAAACGCGCACCACCAGCCGCACCAGGGACTGTTTCTAATAAACCAGTACCGCGTTCTCGAAAAGTTCGTTTTAAAATTGACAAATCCTCAGAAATAGATGACTTAGCAGAATCATATCGCTTAGCAAAATATGACAAAGAAATGAGTGTGCGAGGGCGCTCAAGCATATAGCGCGCCATATCGACAAGACGGTCAGAGCGACGTGTTTTCATGATGTATAGACGTGCTAAAAGCATATTAGCACGTACTCTCCTTTATAAATATTAATATTTAACAATAATTATACCACTTTAAAATGGTCAATGTTCGGTATTTAAGCGTTTTTTTGGAATTGCCAGACTGAAAATAAATAAATCAAAACTTCAATAACTGCAATAAAAAAACTTGTAGGTAAATTAGTAAGATAGGCAAGCGATAAGCCAGACCAAGTACCAAACAAAGCAAACAGTATGGCTAATCCCATGAGTTTAGGTGGCGTTGTCATATAATATTTAGCGCTTGCAGCAGGTAATGTCACCAACACAAATATCAATAATGATCCGACAAGTTGAGATGAAATACTAACTGATAAGGCAATCATGACTAAAAAGATATAACGAACCATTTTTTGTCGTGAATTTTGTAAAAAAATACCCGCTTCATCAAATGCCAACTGTCGCAATGCCCGATAATTAATCAATAACGTGACAATAACTACTAGTGCTAAAGTCAACAGCAGCAATAGATTTTGCCGGCTAATCCCTAACACTGATCCAAACAAGATACCTGTTGCTGCTGTTGTACTGGTATGTCCAAGTGCTAAAAATAAGATGCCCAATCCAATAGCCAGCGCTGAAATTGCACTGGTCACATTATCACGTTTGGTGTAACTAGACTCCAGCGCTCCGATTGCTATTGATGCCCCACTCGTTGCTAGCATCATGCCAAGTAATGCTGGCCAACCGGCAAACAAACCAAATGCTGCACCTGCAAAACCAATTTCACTTAAACTATGTGTCAAAAATGCATAGTTACGTGCAACGACAAATGTACCGACAATACCAGCTACAATACTGACCACTGTTCCAGCTATAAAAGCATTTTGCATAAAATCATAACTAAACATGACGCACCTCGTCTTCTTCATGAATATGTGTTATTTTCATAGTTAACGATTGCAGTTCATCTGTATCACCTTGAGTCACCCGACCATTTTCAAAAAATAAGTAACCATCTGCAAATTGTGACACAAGCTTAAGTTCATGTGTAATAAATAATACGGTTAAATTTTGTGTCTTTTGTAATTGTTTAATCGTTTTTAATAACTGTACTTTATGTTCGTGATCCAAACTAGCTGTCGACTCATCTAAAATAAGCAGATTAGGTCGTTGCACTAATGCTTGCGCAACAAATGCACGTTGTTTTTGACCACCTGAAGCTAATCCTAAACGTTTTTCAGCAATGTTAGAAAGATCCATTAGGCGTAATGCTTCTTGGACATCTAATTTTTCCTGTGGATTCAGCCACAATCGCCAACCTTTATTATAGTTTAACGCTACAAATTCATTTATGCTCAACGGATAATCACGTGTGATATCACGAAACTGTGGTACAAAACCAACACGCGTCGTATTTAAATGTAACTCGCCAGTAGTTTGATGATTTTGATGAATAAGCGATTTTACAAAACTTGTCTTTCCCGCACCATTTTCTCCCAATACAGCAAAAAAACGTCCTGCCGGTACGTCAATGTTGGCTTGTGACAATATAATCTTTTCTCCGTAGCGGATTCCAAAGTCTTTTGTATGGATTATGCCCATTATTTATCACTTTCTACTGGTTCTAAAGCATACCGCAGTTGATTCACAAAAGTGAGCTGCCATTGCCATATTTTTTGATCAGAGGGTAGTACTTGATTGAAGGTTATGATTGGTATTTTAGCCGCCCTAGCTAAAGCTACCACGTGTTGGTCTTTTTGTGACTGATCTTGACTCGCTGTCAACACAAAACTAATTTTTTTATCTTGAAAACGTTTTTCTAATGTTTTAAAATCTATTTCCGAGGCAGATTCAACGTCTGATATGTCAGATTTATAGCCTAATTGTGACATAAATAATTGTTGTGCATTATTTGTAGCAATATAGTGCACATCTTTTTTGGCTTTTAATGTCCCAATACCCTCAGATAACGATTTTGTTTGTGCCAGTAAATTTTGGCTATTGTTGATATATTCATTGCGATTACTAGGGTCCAAATCGCTTAATAAGTCTGATAACCGTGTGATTGTTGTTACAGTGATATCAGGGCTTAACCAATAATTAACATAATTTTGATTTTTAATAACATCACTAGCAATCAAAATTTTTGAATGTAACTTCATTTTACGTCGTTGTGTTAGTAGTTGGTTTTGATGGCTGTCAGTAATGACAACCTCAGCTTTTTTGAAAATAGCTTTTTCATTCGCATATGTCAATCCACCAGATAGTAGAGACACATGTCCACTTTTACCAGCAATTGCCTGAGCAAGCTGTTGATAAGCAACATTATCGGTCACAATCTGAACAGGTGTATGTTGTGGCGTCTTTGTTTCGACCGTCATTTTAATACCAATTAAAAATAAACCAATCGGTATTAAAGAAATTGTTAAAATGGCGTACAGGGATTGTTTGTTCATTATTAAATTATCTCATAAATACAAAAAAAGCCCAATAGGGCATTTTATTTATTCGGCAAAAGTAATATCAATATTATTTGTTAAAACATCTGTGTAACTATATGATGCACGTTCAAAATTCGCATCCTCATCTAATTCTACAACAAATAGTGATGGGAACGTCGAACGCAGAACTCCAGTTCGTTCTGTAATTTTTTTGCGACCAGCTTGTGCGACTACAGTCACAGCTTCCCCAACATGGGCATCAAGCTTGGTTTTAATGTCTTGTAAACTACTTGGCATTTTTATACCACCTTTCGTGAAAAACTTATTTAAGTATATCACAAATAGGCATTAATTGCAAATAGCACTGTATACTATGCGCAATTAATGAAAAAATATACAATTAATTGGTTAAACCTTGAGCGCGTAAAGCCAAATATAATGCGGTTAATTCAGTTAAATTTAGCCGTTCAGCACGTATTGACGGTGCAATGTCAGCAGCTTCTAAAGCAGCTTTGATCTTATCCTTAACATCTAAATCTTTACCATATGTTTGTAACATATTGTTCCATAAACTTTTACGTCGATGAGAAAAACTTCCCTTAATGACACCAAATAATCGCTCTGGTTGGTCGACAAGTATTTCTGGTGTCGATGGTGTTAGTTTGACAACTGCTGAATCGACTTTGGGCGCTGGATTAAACGATTCTGCTGGCACTTCTATCGCTAGTTTTGCCTTAGCAAAATATTCTGTTGTTAACGTCAATACACCATACGCTTTTGTTCCGACAGCAGCATTCAAACGATCAGCCACCTCGCGTTGCATCATAACAACTATATTATCCCACGCAATGTTAGTACGTAATAACTGCATCAAAATAGGTGTCGTAATGTAATAAGGTAAATTAGCAACAACTTTAACATGAGCACCTTCGCCGAACTCTTTAGTGATGATTTCTGACAAATGCACTTCTAATATATCAGCTGCAATAATTTTAACATTATCATAGTTTTGCATTGTTTCACTTAATACATGAACCATCTCTGTATCAATTTCAAATGCCACAACTTTTTTTGCCACACGAGCCAATTGTTCCGTTAACGAACCAATTCCTGGACCAATTTCAATGACATAATCATCAGCAGTCACTTCGGCAGCGTCCACAATACCATGTAAAACATTTAAATCTGTTAAAAAATTCTGTCCGAATTTTTTCTTGGCGTGTAAGCCATATGTATTTAAAATTGCTTGTGTCCGCATTGGATCTGCAATATCAATTATGTCTACCATGAATCATTTCCTTCCAATATTTTTAATATTTGTTCCTGCATAATACCAAACTGTTCTACGCGTTTTAATAATTGTTTGCCATTCGTATATCCTATGTGTAATGATTCACCAATTAACTCACGTCGGTATTTTGCATTTTTTCCACTTAACAAGCCATTTTGCAACAAAAAATGCTGATCAACATCAGTCATAACGTCAATTTTTGGCGTTATGACATGCTTCAAAGCTGCACGTAATACATCTGGGGTGGCATGTTCCACACCTAATGATTTATGCGGATTATCTTTATTAGCACGACCTTCGTTTTGTGTGATATATGCTTGTTTCGCGGTAGGTACGGCAGAAGTTACAATTTGACGGATACGTTGTCCATTGAAATCTGGATCCGTTAAAATAATAATTCCTCGCGTCTTTTCAGCATATTTTGCACGTAAAACAACATCCTTGTCTATGGCACTACCGCCAGTTTCAATCGTATCAGCAATGACTGCGCGCGCCAAATTTTGTGTATCGGAACGTCCTTCAACAACAATTAATTCATTAATACGTGGTAGATCATTCATGATTTAAAAAAAGACGATGCGCATTTTTACGCGTTGCATCAGCCACCTCTGTTGCGCTCAAACTAAGCGTTTCGGCCAATGAATCAACAATATATTTTACAAGTGCTGGTTCATTATCTCTACCGCGAAAAGGTGTCGGTGTTAAGTATGGTGCATCAGTTTCAACCAGAATACGATCCAAAGGTACAGCTTTAGCAGCATCACGGACATCTTCAGCCTTTTTAAAGGTGACAACACCACTAAATGAAATATGCATGCCTAACTCGACAAAAGCCATAGCTTGTTCAGGTGTACCGGAAAAACTATGCATAACACCCTTCGTGACACCACTTTCTTTTAAAATAGCATATACATCGTCAAATGCATCACGATTATGAATAATAACAGGTAGATCATATTTTTTGGCTAATGCCAAATGTTTTTTAAAGGCTGATACTTGAACATCGCGTGGTACAGTGTCCCAATAATAATCTAAACCTGTCTCTCCAACACCAACAACTTGTTGCTGTTGTAGCTGTTCTTCGAGTTTTTCGGCGGCTGCAGCATCAAATTCAGCTGTATCTTCTGGTTGAAAACCAAGTACCGCATAAATATTATCATATGCTTGTGCAATTTCTAGTGCACGCTCATTGCCTTGTGCATCATAACCAACAATATTCATCTCCATGACACGAAATTCATGCGCACGACCAATATAAGCTGGTACATCGTGAAATAATTTATCATCGTTCAAATGCGTATGTGTATCATAACTATCCGCAGGTGTTTTTGTTAAATCATAAATTGCCATATTTTTAAGCGTACAAAGGACCGTGTATTACCGACACATCTAGATAATTAACATTATTCATTCTAGACGTTATCTCATACGCAACACTTAGCACTTTTCCTCCAATTTAAACTATCCTATTATTATGAAAAAAAGCCGCCTAGCGACTTTTAACTATTTACTCGACTTTATTTTCAGATGATGGGGTGAAATTCTTTAATACACCATTAATAAATTTGCGACTTTCTTCGTCGGAAAAAGTTTTTGCCAATATCAAAGATTCATCAATTGCAACTTTATAGGGAACCAAGCGATTTAACAATTCATAAATTGCTAACCGCAAGATAATCAAATCAGCTTTATTAATACGATTAATTGCCCAACTTTCAGCTAAATGTGCCGAAATTTGTTCATCTAAATCTGATTTTGTACCTAAAATACCATTAACTAAACGCGGTAAATAGTCATCATATTCTTTACCCTCTAAAACAATATCATAAAGTCTATCAATATTATTATTTTGCGGGTCTTTTTCTAAGGCAAACAGAACTTGAAAAGCTGCTTGACGAGATTCGTGCCTAGTCAATTGAGACATTAATCGTCCACCTCTGCTGTTTGTGTCTCTCCAAAGAGATTATCTGGGTCAATTTTATTCGTAACTTTTTCTGGTACAATGCCAGTTACATGCACATTGATTTGTGAGAGATGTAAGTCTGTCATTGATGAAATCTGAGATTGAATCGCGTTTTGAATTTCAAGAGCGACTTTTGGTACAACAACACCGTACTGTAGGAAGACATAGGCATCAATTACCAAGCCTTCATCACTATGCGTTAATTCAACACCTTTTCCACGTGCGCTAGATCCAAAAGCATTTGTAAAACGATCGGATAATGTGCCACGCATCGAATAAACACCTGACACTTCTTGCGTTGCAATTTGTGCAACTACTTCTATGACTTCAGGCGTAACTTGGGTTGTACCACCAACAACTGAATTACCAGTTGCCAAGATAATGTTTTTTGTAGCTTGTTTACTATGCTTCGTTTCTCTGGGCATTATTTAATCCTCGAAAATATTCCTTAAAAATAAAAAGTTCCACAAGGGAACTTTTTGAAATATGTTCCCTACCACTCAAACAGCTAAAGTTCGCATGAGTTCACACTTATTATTACGCGCGGCCTTTGTACGAACCGTCTTCTGAGTTCACAATGATAGTTTCACCTTCATTAATAAAATCTGGTACTGTAATCGTTGCGCCTGTTTCAACAATAGCTGGCTTTCCTGAACCTGTGGCAGTTGCACCTTTAATTCCAGGCTGTGTTTCAGTTACTTTTAATTGTACAGTTGATGGTAATTCAGCACCTAAAATTTCGTTACCATACATAGTAATTTTTACTTCCATACCTTCAAGCAAAAACTTCAACGCTGAGGCAATCTTATCATCTGGCAAATTCACTTGTTCGTATGTTTCAACATCCATGAATACACGACCATCGTTTTCAGCAAACAAGTAAGACATAGGACGTGTTGTAATATCAGCTTGTTCAAACTTGTCACCAGGACGGAATGTTACTTCGTTGACAGCACCAGTACGTAGGTTCTTCAACTTTGAGCGAACAAAGGCTCCGCCCTTTCCAGGCTTAACATGTTGGAAGTCCAAAACACGCCAAATTGAGTTCGAATACTCAATTGTCAAACCATTTTTTAAATCATTCATGCCAATTGCCATGATTAATATCCTCTTTTATTAATAATATAGTTTATTATACCAGAAAACCACCATATATGCAGTCTTCACACAAGATAATATTCTATCACAAATCATGATTAAACTCAATATGCTTTTTATTGAGTTCTGGTTGAACGATTAATTCTTGAAAGCGCCTTAACGTTACTAGAAAAGCTTTTCCTTCCTCCACACCAAAAACCTCTAACCACTTATTAAAACGTTGATGAACTTTCTCAGTCATTTGTTTTTCAATTTGCAAACCTTCCGGCGTCAAAACTAACAGCACGCGTCGATGGTCCTTTTCATCCGTTAAATGTCTCAAATACCCACAGGTAAACAATGGTTTTAATTGACGAGCAACTGCACCTTTTGTGACACCACGTTCTTTTGCTATTTGTGTCATCGTGAGTGGTTGCTCACTTTGTGCTACTGCAGACATAATCAACCACTGCTCAAAAGATGCCCCATATTCACTTGTTGGCTGTGAAATTAATTTTTCAAGGTTTTTTAATGCTGACATATAAACATTAATAGACTCATTTAATAATTCTGGATCTTTCATTTTTTAACCTTCACCATCCCTCAAATATTCAAAAATACCATTGATTGAATCAAAATGTGTATACATCTCACGTTATTTCAATATCGAGTCAGTATGTCCCCAGGTTATTATGATTTTTATAATCATATCCACCTAAAAATTACTGTAATAATGGTCTATTCTTCCATATCTTATCATGATTTATTTTAGTCATCAAGTTATGAGGCCTGTTAAATTTACCATCTTAAAAAATTAAAATATTCAACTTCTTAATATCTTAGAACGATTTTTTATATTTTATGGATATCTTTTACTGAAGTAAAATGAAACAAAGCTTTTTATTAGTATAATATTTGATATTTTTAATAAAACACCCAAGGAGGTTTTAAATGGGCCAAGAGGATTATAAATTTAACGATTACGGCGATGCTGGTGTATTAATTGAGTTTTCAAAAACATTCACGATGGCGGCATGGCAAAAGGTTCACTATTTGGCAAACCAGTTTCTTGAAGAATCTATCCCCGGAATTTTAAGTATCATTCCAACTTATACCACACTATTCATAAGTTATGACTATCTTATTATTGAACGAAATGAGCTTAAAAAAATAATTGATAGTTACATCAAAAAAAGTACACAACAACAAATAAATATAACTGGGCGCACTTTTAAAATCCCAGTTGTTTTCGGTGATGAATACGGTCCTGACTTAGAATTTATTGCACAAAGCCAACAACTATCTGAAGCAGATATTATCAATCAGTTTTGTTCAAAACCGCTACCAATTATGGTTATAAATCGTGGACCAATGTTTGGTACCAATTTTAAAAAAGAAGTACCTCGTTTAGAAACACCACGAACAGAGGTACCAGCAGGTGCAATAACTGCGGCTGGAGAACAGATTTCTATCATGATACAAAAATCACCAGGTGGCTGGCGTATTTTTGGGCAAACACCCATTCAAATGAACATGACATTTGAAGAAAATCCGCCAGTATATTATAAACCCGGTGATATGATGCTTTTTTACCCTATCAATAAATCTGAGTACTCTAAATTTGAAGGCCTAACAATTAGTGATACGGAGCTTAAATTATGAAAGAACCTCAAATTACGATTAATTCCGCTAAACTCTCTAATATTCAAGATAGCGGTCGTTATGGTTTTGAACAGTTTGGTATTTCTGCCAATGGCGCAATCGATATGTATGCTTATTTGAAAGCAAATGAATTAGTTGGCAACAAAACGTCACAGCCTACCATAGAAGTAACGGCTTTTGGTCTATCCTTAACAAGCAACGTCGATATTCCAATCGCAATTACCGGCGGTGAAGCAGATCTTAAAATCGACAATCAGACAATTAAGTCATGGCAAACTGTTATTTTGCCGGCAAAAAAAGAATTGACCATCGGCATGATAAAAAAAGGGTTACGTGTTTATGTTGCATTTGCTGGAGGCATTCACGCAAAAACAACTTTGAATAGTACTTCTCGAGATACAATTCTTGATTTAGGAACACAATTAACCGATGGCATGATACTCCCATTAAACGGTTCAACTGAAGCAACAGATATGAAAATAACTCAACTAGAAGATCGACCTACTTATGGCTCACCTTGGCATATCAGAGTTTGTGATGGACCTGACACCAATATTTTTACAGAAAGCACGGCACAATTTTATAAGAATAAATATCGTGTTTCGCCTGTTAGTAACCATGTTGGCATTCGATTAAAAGGACCAGCCGTTGAAAATTTCAAAACACCAGAAATATTATCACGTGGGGTTGGCGTTGGTTCAATAGAAATATTTCCAACAGGACAGGCGGTTGTTTTGCACCGCGGTCGCACAGTGACTGCAGGTTATCCAATTATTGGTGTTGTCTCGTTAATTGACTTAGATATGATTGGTCAGGCACGACCTGGAGACGAAATACATTTTGAACACATTAGTATCGATGAGGCACGTGAACTATACAAGCAACATTTTAATAAATTACCATACAGACGCTAACTAGGAGGATAAGGCATGTTTAATAAAGTATTAATCATTAACCGCGGTGATTCAGCAAGCCGTGTTATTCGAACACTAAATAAAATGAAAATCGCATCCGTAGTGGTTTATTCAGAGATTGATGCCGATTTACCTTATATAAAAGAAGCAACAGAATCTTATGCAATTGGTCCATCACCTGCCCAGAAAAGCTATTTAAATCAGGATGTATTATTAGATGTACTTCAAAAATCCGGTGCAGATGCGGTTCATCCTGGATTTGGATTTTTATCAGAAAATGCAGATTTCGCCCAAAAGGTAGAAAATACTGGTGCTAAATTTATTGGTCCATCCCCAAAATGGTTATCCAAAATGGCTAATAAAAATGTTGCCCGCGCAATCATGTCAAAATATGGCTTACCCATTGGCAAAGGTTCAGGCAAACTATCTGACAACCCAGATGAAATCAAAAAAGCTGGACGTGACATTGGTTTTCCCGTTTTGGTCAAACCTGCTGGTGGTGGTGGCGGTATTGGTATGCTACCAGCCTATAACGAAGAAGAATTACTCAAAGTAGTTCAAGAAGCTCGAACAATGGCGCAACGAGCGTTTGACGATGGTGAACTTTACTTAGAAAAATATTTCGAAAAACCGCGTCATATTGAATTTCAAGTATTAGCTGATCAGCACGGCCATGTAACGCATTTTTTTGAACGAGATTGCTCAATTCAACGTCGGCATCAAAAGCTCATCGAAGAATCCCCTGCCGTTGGTCTTGATCGCAACGAAATCAATCAATTAGCTGATAAAATTACTGAAATTTTAGCCGATATAGGCTATGACAATATTGGCACAGTCGAGATGTTACGCGATTCTCAAGGCCATTATAGTTTTCTTGAAATGAACACTCGATTACAAGTTGAACATGGTGTTAGTGAAGAAATTAATGGCATAGACCTGGTTGAAGCACAAATTCGTTGTGCAGCCGGTGAGCAATTAGAGACCATCGTTGATAACCAAAAAGCACCTAATGGTCATGCCATTGAAGTGCGTATATATGCCGAAGATCCAAAAACTTTTTTCCCGTCACCTGGCAAACTACTCAAATTTTCAGCACCAACAATAGACGGTATTAGGATTGAAACTGGCTTTGCACAGGGCACTACAGTATCACCATTTTATGATCCCATGGTTGCAAAAGTCATTGCCCATGCAGAAACAAGACAAGAGGCTATTGCAAAACTATTAATCGCATTAAAACATTTTGAAATTGTTGGTATTAAAACTAATATCCCATTCTTAATCGATGTCTTAAATTCAGACAAATATCAACTCGGTCAACTAGACACCGGCTTTGTGAAAGAATTTTTAAACACAATAGGAGAAAAACATGCCCATTCATAAAGTAATATCCCCATTAACAGGTTCGATTTGGAAAATTGAGCTTACAGTTGGACAAGCTGTTACAGCCGGTCAATCTGCTGTCATTTTAGAATCAATGAAGGCTGAGTTTTCAATTGATGCGCCAGTTACTGGAATAGTTCAGGAAATAGTGTTATCTGAGGGTGATGAAGTTTACGAAGATGATGTTATTTTCACAATTGAAGCAGACGACTGAAAGGTGACTAGCTATGACTGAAAAACAAACAGATGAAAGCGAACTAAACGCAGTTGCCGTCAAAATAAATTCCGGCATTAAACATGAAAATCCTTATGTTTATGACATGCTTTCAACGTATGGCCGTGAAGTTTATTTTTCAAAAGACGGTAATGTTAAACAAATTGCTGACGCAAAAAAATACTCCGAGGAATTCAACGCCACTTCTGGATTTGCAACAGAACATGGTCAACCCATGTACCTACCACTTTTAGCAGAAACATTATCCACATATGATCCCGCTGACATTTTTCTCTACTCATCAACCCTGGGTACACCTGAATTACGTGACAAATGGCAAGAAAAAATGTACATTGAAAATCCAAGTCTAACAGGTAAAAAGATATCTAAACCTATCGCAACAATAGGTTTAACACATGGTTTAAACTTGGCTGCAAACCTCTTTGTAGACGAAGGAGATACATACATTCTGCCCGATAAGCAGTGGGAAAATTACAAAATGATTTTCAGTGAAACAAAAAAGGCTCATATGATTACGTACCCTATGTATGATAATGATTTTAAATTCAATACTAGTGCTTTCAGAGAAACCTTACTATCTCAACGTGATAAGAAAAAGATAATTATTATTTTGAATTTTCCAAATAATCCGACCGGCTATACACCGTTAGCCCATGAAGCTGATGAACTCGCAGCAGCAATCAAAGAAGTTGCTGACATTGGTGTCAATGTTGTTGTCATTTCCGATGATGCATACTTTGGTCTGTTTTATAAAGACTCCATCACAGAGTCACTATTTGGGCGGTTAGCAAATATTCATCCACGCGTTTTGGCAATTAAAGTCGATGGTGCAACAAAAGAAGAATACACTTGGGGATTTCGTGTTGGTTTTTTAACTTTTGGCATTAATAGCGATGCTATGAACACCTATTTGGAAGAAAAAGTGATGGGCGTTATTCGCACAACCATCTCTAACGGGCCGACCCCATCGCAAACATTCATTTTACATGCTCTTAAGTCTCCTGAATTAGCTAAACAAAAAGCCGATAAATACGAAATTATGCACCAGAGAGCTAACAAAATCGACACGATTCTGTCATCAGGAAAATATGATGATGCCTGGGATTTATATCCCTTTAACTCTGGCTATTTTTTTGCTATTAAAGTTAAAGGTGTTGATGCGGACACTGCAAGAATACACTTACTTCAAAAATATCATGTTGGCACAATCGCACTCGGTAATACGGATTTACGCGTTGCATTTTCTCGTGTGGATATTGAACATTTAGAAGAATTGATTAAACGATTATATGAAGGTATTAAAGACCTTCAATAGCATTAGAGCTAAATTGCAACAAATTTAGCTCTTTTTCAGAGGGGTTATTTTGTGATAAATAATAAGAAAAAACAAATATATTTCGTAGTTTTACTTGCCTTGTTGTTTCAAACTGCATATCAAGGCAATATTATGTTAACAACACTTTATGCTGTTCATTTACATGCACATTCTGCATTTTTGGGTGTTATCGTGGCACTAAGTGCACTGTTTCCAATGTTTTTAGCCATATATTCTGGCAAAGCAACTGATAGAGTGGGTTTTAAACTACCTTTAGCACTTGGCATGATTGGCTGTGGTACAGCTCTTCTACTACCCTTTATCGTTCACAATCAACTTTGGATACTATTAGTATCCCAATCACTTTTTGGTTTGTTTCAAATTTTTACTATTGTCACAATTCAAAACTTAGTCGGCGCACTAAGTGATACAAAAAACTACTCTAAAAATTATGCTATTTTATCGCAAGGTACTTCTATTGGTGAATTACTTGGAAATGTTTTAACTGGCTTCGCTATTGATCATATAGGTTATGGTTTCACGTACGTTCTTTTAGCTACTTTAGCCGTTATATCTGGATTAGCATTTTTATTTAACTTCGTCAAAGTACCAAAATATAAGAAGAAAAAACAAGTTCAATCTGATAAGTTTATTGATTTATTAGCTTCAAGAAATTTACGTAAAACATTTATTACGTCAGGAATCATATTAACTGGTGTATTCTTATTTTCGTTTTATTTTCCAGTATATGGTCGTAGTATTCATCTTTCAACATCATTAATTGGATTAGTTTTAGGTGCCAATACAGCAGCCTATTTCATTATTCGTTTAGTGATGCCACGTTTGAATGCCGCATTTAGTGATATGCATTTACTAGGTATATGTTTGCTACTTTCTTCGATTGGATTTATTTTAATACCACTTATTACTAATTTTTATTTCTTAGTAAGTTTGTCATTTGTTATGGGCCTTGGTCTTGGTTGTTGTCAACCACTCTCAATGTCAATGGCCTATCTTTTCTCCCCTAAAAACAGAACCGGGGAAGTTCTTGGTATCCGCTTAGCTGTCAACAAGTTTGCTCAAGTGATTGTCCCAATTATTTCTGGTCCATTAGGTGGCACATTGGGAACTTTACCAGTTTTTTGGACAAACGCAGCACTATTTATATATGGTGGTGTATCAATGTTTACACCTGAATTGACTGACAAAAACAAAAAACCAAACCAAACATCTTAATAGTAAAAACATAAGTAAATTGCTAATTAGCCGTTCGATTGGTAAATAATTCATATATTTCTGAATTAACCTGTTCTCGACGAAGAAAGTCAACACAAGCGTCAAAAATTTGTAATCCTTCAGCAGCAGAACTTGTTGGATCTTTCTTTCTAATTTGATAAGTAATGCGATTTGGTGGCATATTTTGCAGATAATAAATATGACACTGACTCGTTTCTTTCAGGTGGTTAGCAATTGAAAATGGCACAATAGCCCATTTCTTGTCATCATCTAAAAAAGTATTTAATAGGTTTGCCGTGTCAATTTGAATTGTTGGATACGGACGATTTTCGATCCAACGATCATACCATGATTGAAAAAAAACATTAAAACCAAAGAAAACTTGTTCTGTTGTATCTAATTCAGCATCAACAAGTTTATTATTTTCTTCTTTCAGTACACCCTTGCAAACAACAACCATTTTTTCTCCAGAAAATTTATTATTAATCATCCCCTGGTCAGGTTGTTCAAAATGGCCAATAGCAATATCAATTTTCCGACTATTCAAGGCATTATAAAGATCTGTAGATTGACCAGTAATGATATGCATATCAATCGTTTCTTTAAACTGCTTAATCATAGAATAGATTGGCGGCAAAATATAGGACTGAGCTGAATCAATAGCCCCAATTGATAATGTTATTTTTTGTTGTTTGTATTTAATTGCCCTCGTTTCATGAACTAAATCTACCCAATGACGCGCAATATTTAAAAACTTTTGCCCATCGGGTGTTAAATTTAAGGTTCTAAATCCCCTACCTCGTTCAATCAAATCCATACCAACATCCTTTTCAAGTTTCGCAATATGATAACTTAATGTTGACTGGGAAATAAACAACGTATCGGCTGCCTCTGTTAATGTACCAGCATTAACTACTGCTAAAAATATCTCAATATCTACTGAATTCATGAATTCCTCTTTCTCTTTTATGAAAACTACATATTGGAAAATTAGTCATCATTCACATTTTTTGTGCATACATCATAAAAAAGAACCACAATTTGTATACTTAGAACTATTTTACACAATAAAATAAGAAATATATTGCAATTTGTTAATTAATCTGACATTTAAATAAAAATCTATTTTGTTGATATTTATTATCAGTTCATTGAATTTTATTTTTTAAATAATAAGATGTAGTGTATTTCATAAGAAAGTTTGTCTATTAATAAGCAAATCATTATAAAACAGCGTGCTTTTTATAATGATTAACAAATTTTCATGAAAACTATGGAGGATATGTCATCATGAATGCTTTAACACGGTATGGTATTGAAATTGGCGGATTTAAATTTGAAAGGGGTCTACCAGAACCTGAAATCACTGAAAATGATATTTTAATCGAAATAAAAGCAGCTGGTATATGTGGTGCTGACTTCAAACATTTTGGCATTGAAAATGGCGCAACCGATAACAAACGTATTGCTGGACATGAGTTTGCTGGTGTTATCGTCAAGGCAGGAAAAAACATCACCGACTGGCATGTTGGCCAACGTGTTGTTTCAGAAAACACAGCTTACGCTTGTGGAAAATGTCACGCCTGTGAAATTGGAAATTTTCTAGTTTGCCCATATAAACGTTCATTTGGTTTAAGTCCACATACTGATGGTGGTTTTACCAAATATGTCAAAGTACCTGGTTACATTCTGAATCTTTACAAAAACTGTTTGTTTGAAATTCCAGACAATGTTTCATTTGAAGAAGCCTCAATGTTAGATCCCATCGGAAACGCCTACATGGCAGTAGCTCAACGTTCAAATTTATTACCTGGAGATAATATTGTTGTATTCGGGGCTGGTACTTTAGGCCTAGGTTGTGTGCAAATGGCAAAAATTATGGGCGCCGCAGAAATTATTGTTATTGCCTCTAGTGCCAACGAAGCTGTTCGATTCCCCGTGGCCAAAAAATTTGGTGCCACACACTGTATTTCTTACGATAAAGAAAATGTCGAAGACAAAATTATTGAACTCGTTGGCGAAAATAATATCCCCATTGTTTTTGATTGTGCCGGATCCCCTTCAGTTCTAAACCAATCACTTAATATTTTACGAACAAATGGACAAATTATTCGTGTTGGTATGAGTTTCTTACCGTTAAATTTTTCAATCAATGATTTATCTATGAAAGCCATTGATTTAGTTGGTCACATGGCATACAACACCGTTTCATTGAAACATGTATTGACCCTGCTAGAACGAAAAATGTTTGATGCAAAATCTATGATTACACATACTTTACCTTTATCAGAATGGCAAGAAGGCTTTGAACTCATGAAAAGCCGACAAGGTATCAAAGTAATTTTGAAGTATGACGAATAACAAATATCAACGTTCAGACCTCAAAACAAATCACATTGTACATGCAAGAGGAGATTTCAATGGTTATTAAAAATTACGAAATAGGTGCTCGCCTTGACAGACTACCAGTATCAAAATGGCATCGTAAATTACTATGGCTAATCGGATTAGGATTAATCATAGATGGTTTTGACAACTATATTGGTGGCGTAGTTCTCGCCCAATTAACCAAAATTGGTTGGTCAAATGATTATTATAATGCTGCCTTTTCATCCGCAACATTAGCTGGTTTATTTATAGGTAGTTTATTAGCAGGGTTTTTAGGTGACAAATTCGGTCGTAAAACAACTTATCAAATTAACTTATTAATCTTTGGAATTGGATCAATCATTGCTGCTTTCTCTGTAAACATGACAATGTTAATTGTTATGCGTGCCATTATTGGTATCGGTTTAGGCGCTGAAATTGTTGTCGGATTTTCAACTTTTACTGAATTTTTGCCATCAAAAACACGCGGAAAATGGGTTAGTACGCTATCGTTAATTGGAAATAGTGCGCCACCAGTAGCTACTCTGATTGGTTTCATTGTTATTCCAGCATTGGGACCAACATATGGATGGCGGGCAATGTTTTTAATCGCTGGTATTGCAGCTTTTGCTGTCTGGTTCCTGCGAAAGGCTATGCCTGAATCCCCTCGTTGGCTAGCAACTAAAGGTCGAACTGATGAAGCAAATAGAATTGTCACCGACGTAGAGCACGAAATTGAAACTGAAATGAAAGTACCACTACCAACTGTTAATGATGTTTATCATGAAGAAGAAGAGCAAGTTAAAATTCCATTTTCAACCTTATTCAAAAAGCCTTTATTACTTCGCACCATTGTTGGTATTTCCGTTTTAATTGGTATGAATATTTCGCTTTATACGATTACAACTTGGATCCCTACTCTTTTTGTTAAACGTGGTATTTCCGTGACAACTTCAATCTTTATGACAACATTGATTTTGTTCGGCGCACCCGTTGGTGTTTTTATCGCCACAAAAATCATTGATAAATTTCCAAGAAAATGGTTTGGGACAGTTATGCTTGTTTTGATAGCCATATTTTCCGTCATCTATGCAATGCAAAATAACGCAATTGCCATCGTTATTGTCGGATTTTCCTTGATTTCATTCCTGTACATTTATGTCTGTTTTGCCAGTGCTGTCTACGTCCCAGAATTATGGCCAACAGAGATTCGTTTACGTGGTGCCGGCTTTTGTACAGCTATTGGTAGAGGTTTTGCAATATTTACACCATATGGTGTGGCATTCTTATTATCAAAATATGGCGAAATATCTGTTTTCCTAACAATTGCTATCATTATGCTAGTTGTTGCCATTATATTAGCATCTATTGGTATTGAAACACGTAATAAATCTGCTGAAGAAATAGCCTATGATGCATTATCTAAAAAAGATGTCGCAGAAATATTTGCTAATAAAATAGACGCTGATATTCCAGAAATTTAAAAAATAATTGGAGCATATATATGATAAAAAGTTTAGATATTGTATCAGATTTGGGCGAAGGCTTTGGTAGTTATCAAATTGCAGATGATGATAGTCTTTTGCAAATTGTTTCTTCAGCAAACATTGCTTGTGGCTTTCATGCAGGAGATCCGCGAACAATGGCTAGCACTGTTCAAAAATGCATCGCTAACAACGTTGCTATTGGTGCACACCCTAGTTTTCCAGATCGCGTTGGTTTTGGTCGTCGTGGTATGGATTTATCAGCGTTAGAAGTTGAAACAGATATGTTGTATCAAATTGGTGCTTTAAATGGCTTTGCTCAGGCATTCGGTACGAAATTACAACATGTCACACCACATGGCAAATTAGGCAACTATGTTGTAGAAGATTCAAAATATGCTAATGCCGTTGCAGAAGCAATTGCAAAATTTGATGACTCATTAATAATTGTTACCTTACCAGGAGAACTCGCAGAAGCAGCCAAGAAAAAAGGACTACGTATCGCTTATACCATTTTTGCCGATCGTGCCTACAACACCGATGGATCATTAGTTAGTAGAAATCAACCAGGTGCTGTGTTACATGATATTGACCTCATTACAAGTCGCGTACTTCGTATGGTTAATGAAGGCAAAGTGACGTCTATAACAGGTCAAGATATTACTGTCAAAGGTAGTTCCCTCCTGCTACATGGTGACACAGCCGGTTCAGTACAAATGGCCACAAAAATACGTGATTCACTAATTGCTAATGGTATCATCATTAAAAGTTTAAATGCAACTAAATAACGTTCAAAAAAACAAGGTAATAATTAAGAAGATACATACTAGGTACACTTTTTGACCACAAATGTTACAAGGTGTACTTAGTATTTTCATTATAAAATTGAATTCTAAACGTAAAGCCCCTAGACCAACCAAAGTTAAGGTGGCTTTTTGTTTAACCATGTTTTTAGTCTTGTTGATTTCTTTGAGTAGCTTAACTATTTTGATAATCAAAGTAACCAAAAAATGTAATCAAATACATTTACTGTGGTCCAGAAGGCCATATTGGTGTTATAATACAGCAATTCCCTATAAAATTTCCGTACTCTAAATTAACCTATTATGGTTACATTTTATTTTTAACTTTACAAATTATTTAGTGTGTAGTAGACTTATAAACATCATTTTTCATTTCATGACTCACGAGGCAAATAATGAATAACATACTTATTGGGGAAATAAATATGATTACTAATAAAGAACAAACAAACGATAAAATATTTGACATAGCATTAGGCCTATTACTTATTAGTTCAATGCTTTTAGAGGGGAGTTTATCAACTATAGGAATGACCGTTGCAGTGCTGCTTGCTATTTACAGTGTGGAGAATTAAACTATGAAAAAGTGGTTATACAGATACAATCCATTGCTAATGTTTATTTTAGGTGCCTTATTGCTGACTGATGCACTAATTAATAATAATGTGGTCAATATGATATCACCAATTATACTCATGATTTTAGCTATATATATTGTGATCATTAGAAAAATACGCAATAAGTAGCCCTAATCATTCATACAGGCGTTTATTAAATCCAATAATCATCCTCCCTTTTCATAAAGATTGCACAAAAAAGCCCTACAATTAAGTAAGGGCTTTTTTTAGTTACCAAAATAGGCATAAATTCTCAATCTCAAAAATTCTCTAGATAATCAAATATATCGTCAATTTCATCAAAAATTTGAATACATTTCATATCATGTTCGCTAACAAAACCATCTTTATAAATTTCATTCAGCCATACCCAGAATGTATCATAAAAACCGTTGACATTAAATAATGCCAAGGGCTTATCATGTAAATTAATTTTTGACCAACTAATAACTTGAGCAATTTCTTCCAACGTACCAAAACCACCTGGTAATACAATAAAAGCATCTGAATAATCCATTAATAGTTGTTTGCGCTCTGTCATTGTATCTACTTCTATTAACTGTGTGATTTCATCAGGTTCAACAGCCTCTTCAGCAAGGTTACGTGGTGAAATGCCCAAAACTTGACCACCTGCATTAATAGCACTACGCGCTGTAACACCCATTAAACCATCTTTACCCGCACCAAAAACTAACTTACTTTGATTCTGCGCAATTCTTTGACCAAGTGCCTTTGCTGCATCTACATAGTGTGGATCATTGCCTGCTTGAGATCCCATAAAAACGCCAATTGATGATATTTTCATATTATTTTCCTCAATATTAATCTATCAATTCTTACTTTATTAATCAAGCAAGTGGTTGAAATATCAGTTTATGTGGTAAACTAGAAAATAAGGTTTTGTTCGTGACAAATTACTACACTATTTTAATGGAGGCATTTATGATTTATAAAGTTTATTACCAAGAACACCCAGAACGTAATCCTAAGCGTGAAACAACAGTTTCACTTTACTTGACGGCAGATAGCCTGCCCCAAGCACGGGAAATTATTGAAGAAAACACAGCTTACAATGTGGAAGCTATCGAAGAACTATCCGACAAGGCCTTAACTTATGAAAAGGCTAATCCGAGCTTCGAGATTACAACATTTTAACTATGACATATTCTGTAGATATCAAACCTAATGAAGTCGCAGTATATGCGCTAGGCGGACTAGGAGAAATCGGTAAGAACACATACGGTATTGAGTACCAAAATGAAATTATCGTTGTTGACGCGGGTATTAAGTTCCCGGAAGACGACTTACTCGGTATTGATTATGTTATTCCTGACTATACTTATTTAGTTGACAACATCGATCGCGTAAAGGCACTGGTTATTACTCACGGACACGAAGACCACATCGGTGCTATCTCTTATTTTTTACAATCAGTTAATGTGCCAGTTTACGCTGGTCCACTGGCTATGGCTTTAATCAAGAATAAACTTGAAGAAAAGCAAATGTTAAACCGTGTTGAATTACACGAAATCACTGATGGATCAATACTTGAATTTGACAAGTTAAGTGTTGAATTTTTCCGTACAACTCATTCAATTCCCGATGTATTTGGTGTTGCTATACACACACCCGTTGGTACAATTGTTGAAACTGGTGATTTCAAGTTCGACCTGACACCAACAACTAAGCAGCCACCTAACCTATGGTCAATGGCACGTATAGGTGAAAATGGTGTCTTACTTATGATGAGTGATTCAACCAATGCTGAACGTCCTGAATGGACTAAGTCAGAAGCGTGGGTTGCTAAGTCTGTCGAACGTATTTTTGACAAAATCGAGCATGGTCGTATTATTTTTGCTACATTTGCTTCTAATATGAATCGTGTACGTATGGCAACAGATGCAGCCATCGCACATGGTCGAAAAATTGCTGTCTTTGGTCGTTCAATGGAATCAGCTGTAACCAACGGTCGTGCACTTGGTTACTTAAATATTCCAGATGACATGCTTGTTGAACAATCAGAAATCAAACATATTCCAGACGATGAACTACTGATCCTTTCAACAGGTTCTCAAGGTGAACCAATGGCGGCTTTAGCTCGTATAGCTGCAGGAACACACAAACAAATTCGTTTGAAGCCAAAAGATAATGTTATTTTCTCGTCTTCACCTATTCCCGGAAACACAGCATCTGTTAATCAAGTGATTAACAAATTAGAAGAAGGCGGCGCCAATGTTATTTATGGTAAAGTCAATAACATTCATACATCTGGGCATGGTGGTCAAGAAGAAGAAAAACTCATGATTGCTTTGATGAAACCTAAGTTTTTCATGCCTGTCCATGGTGAGTATCGTATGTTGAAAGTACATGCATCGTTGGCACACGAATTAGATGTTCCCAAAGATCATACATTTATCTTAGAAAATGGTGACGTCTTAGCATTAGATGGTGAAAGCGCACGTGTCGCTGGTCATTTCCCTGGTGATGATACTTATGTTGATGGTTCAGGTATTGGTGATATTGGATCGGTTGTTTTACATGACCGCAGAAAGTTATCGCAAGATGGCTTGGTTGTTGTTACTGCAACAATTGATATAAAGAAAAAAGAAATTTTATCTGGCCCAGATATTTTGTCACGTGGATTCGTTTACATGCGTGAATCTGGTGAATTAATTAATGAAGGTCGACGTATTATTTTTGGAACAATGCGTCGTGTTATGAATAATGCTAATGTCAGTGAAGCAGACATCCGACAAGCTGTAATTGATGATTTATCACGATTTTTGTTTAAAGAAACTGCTCGCAAGCCAATGGTTCTACCAATGTTAATTATGGTCTAACAATATACTACTAAAGTCACATTTATATCGGGTAGCCCCTTTGTATATGCGACTTTTTTTATGCTCTGCTTCCAATTCTGACTGATACTTAATCCATATAGTAAATTCCGAACAATTACTCATATTTTTTATGACTTTTAATATAAAACTTGATATTAATATTTTTAAACTGCTATCAATATGCTAGAATGGTATAAGTACAAAACAAAGGAGCTATCATGACACAACGAAAATTCCCTACTATTATGGGTACACAACATCCCGACAATGCTAACGCACCTTTCTGGGACGCTTCACAACAACCATTCATCAGTGCTTACCGCGAAATGAATGAAGCATTTGAAAATTTTAGTGAATTAGAAGTTGACGAGTATATGTGGGACTGGGAAGGTAAACATGCCGATGCAGCTGTCATTGATCGCCTATTTAGCACAGAATATGACTATTTTAAAGACCATCAGATTGGTCGAGATAAGTTTTTAACATTCCGTTTCCCAAATATTTGGGAGGAAAAAGGTTATAGCTTAATGCAAGCCATGACAGCCATTTTAAGCTCTGAAGATTTTGCCCACGATCTTGGTTTTGATCAACGCCCTTTGTTTGAGGCTATTCTACCAATGGCCCAACGCGCAGATCAATTGATTGAAATGCAAACTTTATTTGAAAAATTGGCTAATTTCAAATCAGTAGAATTCACAAAAACTGATAAAAACACACCTTATATTGAAATGATTCCATTGTTTGAAGATTTCAATACACAACTTCATGCACCTGAAATTCTAAAAGAATATCTAAATCTTCATGAAAAGCACTTTGGATTCCGTCCAAAGTACCTCCGCGTATTCTTAGCCGGTTCTGATTCAGCTTTAACAGCTGGCTTCATGAGTTCGATAACTGGTAATAAACTAGCCATTGCACGCCTACACGAATTTGCAAAAGAAGAAAATATTGAAGTGTATCCAATTTCTGGTACTGGCTCTGCTATTTTCCGTGGCGGATTATCACCACTCAGAATTGATCGTTATGTCAAGGAATTTCCAGGTGTGCGGACTGCTACTGTCCAATCAGCTTTCCGCTATGATTTTCCGCTTGAAAACGTACAATCTGCCATTAAAGAATTAAAAGAAGAATTACCAACTGCAACACCACTTCAAATCTCTGCCGATGATCAAAAAATATTAGCAGAAGTGGCTGAAGAATCTGCTAGATTTTATGCAGATACGCTTGACCAACTCATTCCGGATATGCAACCAATATTTAAAGCATTTCCTAAACGACGAGATCGACGTCAACACGTTGGTGTTCTAGGCTACTCACGTTCCGTTGACGGCATTGAATTACCACGTGCTATTAACTTTACAGGATCATTTTATTCTATCGGTATCCCACCAGAATTTATTGGTTTCGGCCGTGCGTTGGCTAACTTGAATGCTGATCATCTTTCTATTTTTGTGCGGAATTACCCTAGCATGAAAAAAGATTTCCGCGAGTTAGCTGGCTATATTAATCTTGATGCACTGCAAATATTAAAAACACAAAACCCAGCATGGGGTGAAGTAGAACAAGATATTATGACGCTCAAAGAAATTTTCAATCTTGAAATTGGACCTCAAAATAGAGAAGAACAACAACATGCTGAAATTGCATTACAAGTCGTTCAAATTAAAGAAGGTGCACCAGTCGCACTGACTGCCTTAATCAACCGTATGGCACAGCTCAGACACTTCTTAGGATAATTTCCATAGCCCAAGTGGGCTTTTTTTGTTACAATAAGTTTAGTTTATTGTCGAAAGAAATTATTAATCATGCCTAATTTTTATGTCATTCATAATCCTCGCGCTGGCCGAGGTGCACACAAAAGCATTATCACCACTATTAAAAAAATGCCAAACATAATGGCCTGGTATGAATCTAATTACGCTGGTCACGCGATATACCTAGCTAAAAATTTAGCAAGACATGTTGATGCCTCAACTTCAGTTATCCTAGTTTTGGGAGGTGATGGTACATTAAACGAAGTATTAAATGGTTTACTTCAAATTAAACATGAACCAAAAATACCTATCGCTTATATACCAACAGGTTCTGGCAATGATTTTGCCCGTGGTAATCATCTTGGTACAGCAAAACAAGCACTAGAACATCTACAACGTGTTACTCAGAGTCAGATGCTTAACATTGGTGAAATTCATGGTGATGCACCCCATCATACGACGAAATACTTTGTTAATAGTATTGGTATTGGACTTGATGCTGCTGTTGTTGCTCATGCAAATGAGACAGCTTGGAAAAAACGATTCAACAAAATAGGACTTGGATCACTCAGTTATTTAATTGCTGTTTTAACCATTTTTTTCAAACAAAATGCTTTTCAAATGACTATTACCAATGGAAAAAACTATATTCAAATTCCTAATGCATTTCTTGTCACCTTGACAAATCAACCTTATTTTGGCGGTGGCATTGCTATTTTGCCAAATGCGAATTTTCATAAGCATGAACTTGACCTTATAATCAGTGAAAAAACATCTTTTTTTAGATTTTTAATGATGTTTGCCGCCTTAAAGAAAGACGGTAGCCACTTGAAGTTTAAATCTATACATAAGATTCCACTCGTTCGCGGCGCACAAATACATGTGCGTGACTTTCAACCGGGACAAATTGATGGTGAAAATCTTGGTTCAGGCACATATGCCTTTAAAATTGACTATCTAAACTATCCTTTTTGGCTATAATAGTGAAAATAAAAAGTGAACGTCCGTAACTGAATAAATCCAGTTACGGACGTTCACTTTTTTAGTTAAAACGACCTAATCGTTCTGCCTGATGTGTTACACTGACAATTAACTTGCCAGATGTTAATTGTTTGCTAGCTTGTAATATTAAATCGTCTTTATAAAACACGGCTGCAATAGCACTAACTGCTGTTGGTATAATACTACTTGCATGTCCATGCAGAAAAGCATTTTGCATAGCTTCAACATAACTGTTGCTGTTAAGTAATGACCATATAATAGCTTCTAGGGCACTAGCACTGCGGCCGTCAAGGTTAATATGACTGATTGGAATGTTAGCAAAGTCTGGTAAATTTAATTCTTCAAACGCCACTAATTCTGATTCAAACACTTTATGTCGTGAATAGTATTCAAATCCAAACGCTAAGCCATTTTCCACAGCGTCACGCATGAGATGGCCCTCTAATATTTGGCTCATAATGAGACTTAACATGCCCACACTAACTAGTGCGCCTTCATCATTGTGCGTTAGTCCAGCAATACGATGTAGTGTCAACATAGCTGCCTCATCATTGATAAATGATATACCATACTCATGATGTAAGTACAGAGCTACTGGCAACATTCTAACCAAAATATTTTCACTATCAGCTACATCTTCTAAGATACCTGAAGCTAAAGTGTCTCTATTTTTAGCATAGTTATCAATTGCTTTTTTAGTAATGCTGTCAATTCGTTGCCGTGTATTTTCTGGTGCGAAGTGCCGCCTTCTATACCAATTTTGAAGATGATTCATAACATCTGTCAGCTGATATCCTCGTGATAAGCTGGCAATGGTTGTGAGAGATTGACTTGTTTGCGCACCCCAATTTAACTCACCACTAAAATCTACAGGATTATTTAACAAATCTTCTTGCTGACTATTAGACAACTGTGTCATACTTTCACCAAGTGCCATGCCAAACATTAAAAGTTGTATTGTTGATTGCTTTTTTGCCATATCTTATTTTAACATATATGACATTCTTTAAATTATAGCAATGCTTTAATTTCGCTAACTTTATCTAATGCTTCCCAAGGTAAATCAACATCTGTACGACCAAAGTGACCAAAAGCAGCAGTTTGTTTATAAATCGGACGACGCAAATTCAAGTGATTGATAATTGCCAATGGTCGGAAATCAAAGAGTTGTGAAGTAATTTCTCGAATTTTTTCTTCATCAATTTTTGCTGTACCAAACGTTTCAATGTTAAGTGAAACAGGTTGAGCAACGCCAATAGCGTACGCAGCTTGTAATTCCAATTTATCAGCAACACCAGCTGCAACCAAGTTTTTAGCAACATATCTCGCAAAATAAGCAGCTGAGCGATCAACCTTCGTTGCATCCTTACCAGAAAAGGCACCACCACCATGATGTGCAGCACCACCGTAAGTATCAACAATAATCTTACGACCCGTAAGTCCTGAATCAGCTTGTGGTCCTCCTAATACAAAACGACCAGAAGGGTTGATATAATAAACTGTTTCGTCATCAACCAAGTCCTGTGGTAATACTTCATCAATCACCAATTTACGCACATCATCACGTAATTGGTCGAGTGAAACTGTTTCGTCATGTTGTGTTGATAAGACAACTGCAGCAATACGTGTCACTTTGTTATTGTCATCTAGTTCAACACTCACTTCTGCTTTTGCATCAGGACGCAAATAAGACAAAGTTCCTGCTTCACGAACGTCACGAATTTTACGCATTAAGCGATGTGATAACGCCAACGTCAAGGGTAAATAACTGTCTGTTTCATTTGTTGCATAACCAAAGACCATTCCCTGATCTCCAGCACCCAATTGTTCTGGATCATCATCAGCATTGTCAACTGCTTTTGAAATTTCATCTGATTGTTCAACAATTTTGTTTGAAACGTTAACAGAATCAGCTGTAAAACCAAGATCTGCTTTGTCGTAGCCAATCTCACGAATGGTGTCAGTAGCAATTTGTCGAATATTAACATATGCTGATGTCGACAACTCACCAAAGATGGACACATCACCAGTTGATGTTGTCACCTCAATTGCTGAACGTGCATATGGATCTTGAGTAAGTACGGCATCCAAAATAGCGTCAGCGATTTGATCTGCTATTTTGTCTGGGTGCCCTGCGGAAACTGATTCTGATGTAAAGTATTTTGTCATGTTACACATGACCTCCTTAAAAATTCAAAATAAAAAGCTACTGGTCGCAAATTAAAAGCGCACACCAACGATTAGTCGGTACGCGCTAACGTGACGACTATCTGTACAGATGGACCACCGTGCTGAAACATGTTGCCATGTTCCACCGGTTGGTGTAGGGTCATTGTGCTGTATCACTCGCCTACTCTTGATAGCTGTTTTAAATTGTAACTTAAGAATAGCAGAGGTTTTCCTAAATTGCAAATTTAATTATTATCATTAAATATATCCACAACTAACATCTGCTAATAAATAACACGCAACAGCATAAAATTAAGGTACAATACTAATTATGGATTATAATTACCAACAACAATCAAATCGACTGCCCGATGGTCGTCAAATTCCTAGGCGTATCACAACAAATCCGCAAGAACGACGTAGTTATGAAAATTTCACGCCCGCAGGACTTTTCGACTGGCGACGCTGGGTGCCACTAATAGTTATCGTTACCAGTTTAAATATTGTTTGGTGGCGACAACCACTTTTACATACCAAATCATTGACTGGTGCTGCCATCACATGGCAAATTATGCCATTATTTGGCTATACACTTGCAATCGCAATTGCAATGACACTGCTGATGACTCAAAATTTCCGTAGTATTCTAAGCTATTTATTCTTAGGTTTCAGCATTTTATTCACGTTTAGTGCACTCATTCAAACACGACACGAAATTTTTATTCTCCTTCTACTCCTAAGTAGTTTTTTCGTTGCTATCCAACAAAACTGGCTTGGCTTACAAAATTGGCTTGGTCTTGTTTTATTGAGTGTTCTGGCAACTTTTACTGTCCCTGTTAGTATTTTCTATGTCACAAATGATTTCGTCACACAACGTTTTATCTGGCAACTTTTCCCTATGTTATTTGGTTTTGGTTTTTACTTTACGCCAATCTTGATGCCAAATCCTGATGGTCGCAAACTCAGTATTTTAACACTCGGATTATTTTGGGTAACTGTTTTCAGCCAAAGCATAGGCATTAGTACATTATTTATCATTATTTTTAGTTTATTTGCTTTTATTTTACAATTTGTCAAAGCAAAAATTGGTAATTGGCAACATATGGGATATATTCTCATGTTGGCTTTGTCAATGTTATTAATTTACCATTAAAAAAGTTCACCTCGGCCCTGAGGTGAACTTTTATTTTATTATTTCATAAATTGGCAATAAATTTTCTATGACTTCTGTGATAGCTAATAAATCTTTCCCAGACTCAAATCTGCTATCGCCACGTGAGAGTTTCATACCAATTAATATTTCGCTATGCTTTATTTCTGAAAACCGTGTAATAGCTTCTCTATAGGCAGTCACTGATAGTTGGTGAGATACATTAACCATATGATCTAGGCTTATCACAAAGTCACTTGGTAATTCAGACACAGCTGTTTGGGCTGTCAGGAGTTTTTCAACAGCTTCTACTGTATGTTTAGGTTTCATATTTTCCTCTACGGCTAGGTAGATGTATACATGATCTGACCAGATACCCAATTCAAAATGTGGCATCATCTTGTAGCCACGCTTATTTGGTGAAAAAGCGACCCAAGTATTATCTGGCGCATTAGTTGTACGACGTAAATGTTTCGCAACATGTGCATACCATGTTTGACCCGAAGCATTTAATATTGGCAATATTGCTTTTGCTGCTAGTTCAAATTTTAAATCAATAACCGTCTTAATGAGTTGCATCCGACTCTCTAATGAGTCGACATTAAATATGTTAAAATCACTATCTTCAAACATTTATTAAAATCCTTGTCTATATTCTATATGAATGACACTTACTCAGCCTTCAAAACAGTTAACCATTGAATCAAAATATACCCCGTAACTAAAATAGTCGCAATAAGATTTAACCAAATTAACAGGACAATTATCGAGCTCATTGATTGATAAAAGCTATACTGTTTTACAGCAAAATTAGTATACAAAGTAAACCCACTGTTTAATAAATTCAAAGCACCGACTTCTACCAGGCTTCCTACGGTTACAAATAATATTGGTGCTCGACCTTCTTTTGTTGGTAATAGATAATTCAACATGATCAATGCTAACCACATACCAAGCCAAATGAACCACCGCGTTTGGTGCTGTAAAAATGAAGTCCATTGACCATCAGGAAGTTGTTGTAGCACAATTGTCAAAATATTATTACCAACCATTAAAGCACCAAAAGCAGCAATAATAATTAATAACCAGACAAATGACCAAAATCGCGTCAATAGATTGCTAATACGGTCCTCTACGTTAGCTATTCGGTTAAATGACATCCGAAACACCGCAATCACTCTGGAAACCGTCCATAAAGTAAATAGGACAGAAAAGGAAAGTAAGGATGTACTTTTGGATGATAAGACAGAACGCAAAATTGGGGTCACTATTTCCTCTATATTTTGCGGTAACGTGTTATGTATCACGGCAATCAAACTTGCTTGACTCACATTAGTTATCGATATAATGCTAGCAATCGCAATTAGCACTGGAAAAACAGTTAATAATGCATAATAAGCGAAAGTTGGTCCAACATAGCCAACTTGTGCACGTGAAAACAATGCCATCAATGTCGATAATTTGAATTTTTTATCAAGTGTATGCCAATATTGTTTAATTTGATTTAACATACCTCTATTATGCCAAATTTTCGCAACAAGTGTACTAAAGATTTATTTTAGAATAGTTTTCCAATGCCGTAATGTATTGCAATAGTTAGCAACCCAATAATCACATTACGAATCATCGCGCGCTTTACTAAGCCGTTTGACATTTTTGCACTTAATAATCCAGTTAATCCAACAGCAACTACTGTGGCCAGGATGGTTGCAGCAAATTGATATCGTACAGGAGATAAAATTAGTGCTGCTAGAGGAAATACACCACCAATTGCTGCACTAAACAACGATGCCCACGCAGCTGACCAAGGATTCATGTAATGTCCTAAAGTGATATCATATTTAATGCTCAGCATTGTTTCAAGTGGTTTTTTACTTAATAGTTCGTCAGCAATTTCCTTAGCAGTTAAACTTGTTACGCCACGGTCAACATAAAATGCTTCAACAACTTGATGTTGCCCTGAAAAATCTGTTTTTAATAACTCCCGTTCCTCTTCTACAACAACTTTTTCACTATCAGATTGTGAACTAACTGATGCATATTCTCCTGAAGCCATTGACAGCGCACATGCCATCAAGTCAGCTAAACCAGCAATGAAAATAGCAAAATTATTTGTCGTTGCTGCTGCGACCGAAAACAAAACACCAACAACAGTCAATATACCATCATTGGAACCTAAAACCCCTGCACGAATGGCATTTAATTTTTCATCCATTGTTGCTTGTTCTTTTTTTACATGTGCTTTTTTTAATTTTATATCCATTTTTAATTTGCGTTTATAATACATCAAGTATCATAAACATACCCCCTTTTATCTAAATAACGATCCAATTGCATATGTGGCAATCATAGTAAAAATTCCTGCAACAACATTTCTTAATGCTACACGTTTTTTATTTGATCCATTGAGAATGGCAGATGCATATCCTGTTAACGCCAGTGCAATAATAACCGAGATAAATGTCGCAATTTCACGCATATCTTTAGGTGCAGTTGAAATAGCTAACATTGGTAAAATTGAACCAATCGGAAAACTAATAAGCGAAGCTAACGCTGCCCCACCAGCACTTAACTCGTGATTTAAAGAAAAACCATATCTTTCACGAACAGTAGTTGTCAAAGCATCTTTACTCATCATCTCTTTTGTTGCTTGTTGTGCTAGATGTGGTGAAATGCCATCTGCAACATACTTATCTTCAACATATGAAAATTCTTCATCATAATTGGTCGCTAGTGCATTTGTTTGAATTTGTCTTACTTTTTCTTGTGCATCGTGTTGTGAACTAACTGAAACATATTCTCCCATAGCCATAGACACAGTACCAGCAAGCATCCCCGCAAATCCTGCCAATAGTATCGTACCAGTGTCACTAGTTGCCCCAGCTACACCTAAAATAATACCCGACACCGATAAAATACCATCATTTGCACCCATAACTGCTGCTCTAATTAAGTTATTACGCTGCATTAAACTTTGTTTATCCATTGTTTCCCTCTTTTAGAATTATTCTAATTTAGTTATACCAAAATTTAGATTAAAAATCAAGTTAATTAGAAACATTCTATATTACGTGGTATAATATTTATAACTTCAGGAGGTTATATATGATCAACCAGACATTACGTGACATGTTGCAAAGTCACGGCTTAAAGGCGACCTTTCAACGATTAACAATTTTAGAATATCTAATGACCCATGAAACACATCCCACTGCAGAAATGATTCATGATAATCTTCCAAGTATCAGTCTAGCCACCATATATAATACGCTAGACAAATTGGTCGATGTTGGTATTGTCATTGTTATCGACACCCTAAAAGATGACAAACGACACTATGATTATTATGGTGAACCACATTATCATATTATTAACAGCAACACGAGTGAAATAATTGATGCAGATAATTTTGATGTGACACAACTCTTTGAAGCAGCACGTCAAGCTAGTGGTCTTAACATTACAGGTTTCCACATTGAAGTTTATGGTGTGGGTCCCAATCAAGCAAAATAATAACAAAAAAAGTGTTAACAGAATATTCATTCTGTTAACACTTTTTATTATCATGACATCCTTAAAGCTAATTAATCTTACATACTTGAGTTCATAATTTTAGACACTGCAATTTGAATTTTTTCAAGATAAATTGCTTGGTCACTTTCTGACTTTTCATAGCTAGCTTCATCAATACTTTGATTTTCAACTATCACAGCATTTGCCATTAATTCCGTTGCATCAGCATATTGAGAATACGCTGACGACAATGATTTATGCATGCCTAACATACGAATAGGAGCAGACGCATCTTTAAGTTGTTGTGCATTATTTTTATAATTTTCTACTGTATCTTCAAATTCTGCTTTAATTTCAGCAAGTTCCGCAGTTGGTATTTCAGAAACCTTACCTGCTTGTTTTGCATCGTCTAATTTTGTGAAGAATGGCGTCACACGTTCAGCCGTTTCTTCTGTATTTGATAGAACATTTTGCAATGTTTGTATATAAATTTGTGCTTGCTTTGGATTAAATTTTGCCAATGTTCTCGTTATCCTTTTTTGAAAATTCTACGTTGTATCAATTTCACAATTTCCACAATGATTATAATGCTGATTCCTGCAACCAATACAATAAACCACTGGTAACTATCTAAATGAGAAACATGGAATACAGGATTAAGTGCTGGAATGACAACTACAGCTGCCATAACCAATAATGAACCTAGCAAAGCCCAGTTAAACATTTTGTTTTGGAAGGCTTGAGGTCCAAGCATCGAACCATAAACTGACTTCACGTTAATCGCATTAAACATCTGCATCAAACCAAGCGTCATAAATGACATTGTTAATGCATCACGATGTGCTTCAGCCTCAGCAATATGAACTGGATAAGCCAATGCAAAGCCGTAAACTGATAAGACAATCACAGCTTGCAAAACACCTTGCCAAATAACTGCTGCACCAACACCACCTGATAAGAAGCTTGCGCTACGTCCTCTAGGTTGACGTGTCATAACATCTTTTTGTGCTGGTTCAATACCCAATGCAATCGCAGGTAATGTATCTGTTACTAAATTAATCCACAAAATCATGATAGGTGCCAAGATATTCCAGCCTAACAACGTCATAACAAAAATCGAAATAACCTCAGCTAAGTTAGAAGCTAACAAATATTGCAAAGCTTTTTGTATATTGGCAAAGACTTTACGTCCCTCTTCAACAGCATGAACAATTGTAGCAAAGTTGTCATCTGCCAACACCATATCTGAAGCACCTTTAGATACTTCAGTACCAGTAATTCCCATGGCAATACCAATATCAGCTGTTTTCAGAGCTGGTGCATCATTGACACCATCCCCTGTCATGGCAACAACTTTACCCTTCTTTTGCCAAGCCTGCACAATTTTAACTTTGTGTTCAGGTGCAACACGTGCATAAACACTATACTTGTGTACGTTTTCAGCAAATTCTGCTTCAGTCATACTATCTAAATCAGAACCTGAAATAACAGCCGTATCTTTGTCTTTTTCATCCAATATTCCTAGACGAATAGCAATCGCTGCAGCGGTATCACGATGATCACCTGTGATCATCATAGAACGAATACCTGCTATTTTAGCTTCGGCAACGGCTTGCGCAACTTCAGGTCGTTCTGGATCAATCAATCCAGTAAATCCGGTAAACACCAAATCGTTTTCAACTTTTTCAGACACCATATCTTCTGGTATTGTCTCTGATAATTTGTAAGCAAATCCTAACACACGCAATGCTTGTGTCGCCAATTCAGAGTTGATGGACAATAACTTGGCACGTATATCCTCAGATAATACAATTACCTCACCATTCATCTCAATTTTAGTTGCACGCTTTAACAATTCATCTGGTGCACCCTTAACTGTAATAATATAACCGTTTTCCAAAGGATGAACAGTTGACATCAACTTACGTTCAGAATCAAAAGGTATTTCAGCTAAACGTGGCTTTTCGCTAAATAATTTATCAATATCACGTTGATGATTATCATTAAACGCGATTAAAGCAGTTTCTGTTGGATCTCCAATATAACCATCTTCAGTACGTTTTGTATCATTGTTTAATGCTAACAAATCAGCTAATCGACTATATGTCCCTGTCAAAGGTGCTGTTGTTGCAGCATCAGATATTTCAGCATTAACAACAATCTTTTCAACTGTCATTTTATTCTGAGTTAACGTCCCTGTTTTATCAGAACCAATAATATCAGTTGATCCTAATGTCTCCACTGCTGGCAACTTACGAATCAAAGCATTTCTAGCTGCCATGCGTGTTGTACCAAGTGCCAAAGTAATTGTCACAATAGCAGGCAAACCTTCAGGAATAGCCGCTACTGCCAATGAAATTGATGTCAACAACATGTCAACAATTGTTTCTTTACCACGTAATAGGCCGACAACAAATGTAATTGCAGCAATTACTAATATAAGATAAGTTAGAATACGGCCTAATTTAACAAGATTTTCTTGCAAGGGCGTTTTGGTTTCATCTGCAGACTCAAGCATTCCCGCAATATGACCAATTTCAGTGTTCATTCCTGTTGCTACGACAACACCAACACCTCGACCATACGTCACATTGGTGTTCATAAATCCTAGATTTTTACGATCTCCTAATGGTAGGTCACTGTCATCTAAAGTCAATGCAACTTTATCAACAGCGATTGACTCACCAGTTAACGAGGCCTCTTCTATTTGCAACGAAGCAGATTCAATAATACGAATATCAGCAGGTACAATATCACCCGCCTCAAGTCTTACAATATCTCCTGCAACTAATTCTGTCGACTTAACAGATATTTCCTTGCCGTCGCGGATAGCGTTGGCATTTGGCGTGGACATTTCTTTTAAAGCATTAATCGCATCTTCCGCTTTTGCCTCCTGAAATACACCAAAAACAGCGTTAATAATCACAATTGCTAATATGAAGATAGCATCAACTAATTCACCAGTAAATGCGGCTACAACTGCGGCTACCAATAGTATAGCAATCATAAAGTCTTTAAATTGATTAATGAACTTTTGAAAAAGTGTTGTCGACTTTGCTTCCTTTAATTGATTAGGACCATCAACCTCTAAACGCTTTGCTACTTCAGACTGAGTTAATCCAGTCTCCCCACTTGTTCGCAAATCTGCCAACACTTTTGTGACATCTTGATTGTATAATGGCTGTTCTGCCATGCTCTTCCTCCTACGCCTAATGCGTCTATATTCCTGTGGGTTAACTTCAAATAAAAAAACTCGTGCAAATGTAACTGAACGAACCCGCGTCAGCCATTTACATGAGTCTCACCATTTAAGATAGTACCGGAACAAATTGTTCGATATAAGCAAAGACTTTTGTTTTGCTCGCTTTGACGGTATTATCGCGGAAAATCCGCCAGTTACTCCCTCAGGAATTATTATATGTTAATTGTACCAAAGCACGTAGCTTGGTGCAAGGTCGATTCATTAATAAATTCCTAAATAGGCGTATATTCACATCGTAGTTAAAATAAAAAATCCATCAAAATATCAGCTTTATTTTTTGATATAGCGTAAAATAAAAAAATAGAATTTTTTGAAAGGAACAACAAGGTTAAACATCATGATTCCTAGTGAATTAATTATTAACCTTGTCACTATAATATTGACCATGTCAGAAACCCTCACCCACCCGATTCACGAGCGTCTACCAATTGCTCTTTTATTAGCAACGCATTCTGGATTTATTGATGCATACACTTTTCAATATCACGCTGAACGTTTCGCTAGTTTACAAACTGGTAATATTATTCAAGCAGGTATTGCTTTAGCTAAAGGACATTTTAATGATGCTTTAAGTTTCATCATGCCTATTTTATTTTTCTTACTCGGTGCAGCTTTTAATAGTATGCTCAAACACACATTCAAAGTAGGTAAGTTATCGATACAGCAACACAGTCTATTAGTTGAGACAATCGGTATTGCAACACTCGTTGTTTTCCGTACACATATTTCTGGTACTGTTTTTATTACATTGCTATCTTTTTTCTTAGCCATTCAACTTGACGCTTTTCCAAAAGTTCAAGGACTACCATTTACTAGTGTGATGTCAACTGGTAATTTACGAAATGTCGGTGTTAATTTAATGCAATATTTTTATACGAGAGAACATTCTGCAATCAGAAATGCTGGACTTTTTTCACTAATTATTTTGGCCTTTTTATTCGGTGCATTTCTGTCAACTCTGATTTCAAATTGGTTAAATTACATCACACTGCTCGGCTCCATACCTATCTTGTTGACAATTTTCATATTACTTTTTGATTATTCAAGAAAGTAGTTGACAAAAATTATTCAAGCAGGTAATATAAAGTTTAACGATTTTAGAAATAAACAAGTTGAACAGAAAAGTAACAGTTAAGCAAAGCTAAGAAAACTAATGGTTGATGCAAATTAGTGTGCGTGCGATTGTGAAAATGACCTGTGATTGGTGTTGACGAATTGGTTTACCATTTAGTTGACAACGGTTTGACCCACGTTATTGGGTACACCATTCGGCTAGGGCCATTTCCCGATGCTCGATGGTTAGTGAGCAAGTTATTAGCAATAATAACTGACAACTCAGAATGGTAACGCGCTATTTTTAGTCGCTTCTGTATTTAAGTGTACAGAAGTGGCTTTTTTTCTTTATCTAAAAATCACTTACCTCTATACTGATCAACTATTTTTTCTAAAATCAACGACACACGCATTCGTACAAAACAACTTGGGAGAATATATTCATGAGTAAAGTAACAAACTGGGTTATCGCTGGCGCCGCAGTGGTTGTCATTGGTGGTATTGCCTACGCTAGTTTTGGTCATAAGTCATCAGCAAAGTCTGAAGACAAGGTTGTTAAAGTTGGTATCATCGCCGGCTCAAAGCAAGATACACAAATTTGGGATACTGTTTCCAAAACAGCAAAAGACAAGTACGGTATTACGTTGAAGTTCAAGCAATTCTCGGACTACAATCAACCTAACAAAGCGCTTGCTGATGGTGATATCGACGTCAACGCTTTCCAACATTATGCTTTCCTTGACGCCTCTAATAAATCAACTGGTAACAAAATTGTATCAATTGGCGATACTGTCATTTCACCTATTCGTTTATACTCGAATACGTATAAGAAAGTTTCAGAATTTAAAACTGGTGACACAATTGCCGTACCAAATGATGCATCAAACGAAAGCCGTGCACTCTACGTTTTGAAGTCAGCTGGTTTGATTGACCTTAAGGCTGGTCTTAAAACTGCAACTGTGAAAGATATTACCAAAAATCCAAAATCATTAAAGATTAAGGAATTAGCCGCCGATCAAACTGCCCGTGCTCTATCTGACGTACAAGGTGCTGTGGTCAACGGTACTTATGCTGATACAGCTGGCCTTGATTACAAGAAAGCCATTTTCGTAGAACCCATCAACAAGGATTCACACCAATGGGTCAACTTCATTGCTGCCAATGAAAAAGACAAAAATAAGCAAGTATTAAAAGATGTCGTTAAAGCTTATCAAACACAAGCAACTAAGGACACCATCAAAAAAGTTTATGATGGCGTTGAATTACCAGCTTGGGGAAAAGATTTCACAAAGTAACCTACTATCAGTAGACATTAGTTTGCTGATATCAAGATTGGCATCCAATTATCAATCTTGATATGGGCGGATTAATTGTCACCCATTGACATTAAAAAGGAGATTGTATTATGAGTAAAAAAACAAATTGGATTATCGGTGGCGTTGCTGTCGTTGTCATTGCTGCTGGAGCTTATTTTGGATTTAGCGGCCACGGAAATAAAGCAGAAAGCAAGACAGTCACAATTGGTGTCATGGCAGGTGACAAGAATGAAGACGAAATATGGAAATCAGTGATTAAAACTGCCAAAGATAAGTATGGTATTACATTAAAAACGAAAAAGTTTACAGATTATTTGCAGCCAAACAAGGCATTGACATCTGGTGATATTGATTTAAATGCCTTCCAAAACTATCCCTATTTAGCTAACTGGAATAGTCAATATAAGACAGATATCGTTTCTATTGGTGACACATGGACAACACCACTTCGTATTTACTCTAACAAGTATAAGAATGTTTCAGAAATTAAAGATGGCGACCAAATCACGATTCCAAATGATACAACAAACGAAAATCGTGGTTTACATCTTTTAGCTGAAGCAGGATTATTGAAGATTAAAAATACCAATAAAGCTACGCCAAAAGATATTACATCTAATCCTAAAAACTTGAAAGTTACACCAGTTGATGCATCACAAACAGCATCATCATTGAAAGACCCTAAAATTGGTGCCTCTGTTATCAACACTAACTTTGCCAAGTCAGCCAAAATAGACATCAATTCAGCTATTTATATTGAAAGTTTGAACAAGGATTCTGAACAATACTTCAACTTTATCGCAGCAAACAAAAAAGACAAAGACAAGAAAATTTACAAAGATGTTGTGAAGTCATTGCAAACAAACAAGACTAAAGAACTAGTTAAGAAGTTCTATGGCACAGCAGAAATAACTGTCTGGGACTACAAAAAATAATTAAGTTGTTTTGATCCTCTTGGTAATCAAAACTCATCTGCAATTTTTTTGCAGGTACATAAATTTTACAGGAGACCACATAGATGTCCATTCGCTCACAATATATATCATTACTTGAACAACTAGTTGCAATACCAAGTGTCTCCGCAAAAAAAGAAAATTTGCCTGAAGCAGCCCAAATTATCGCCGATGCCTTTCAAAGACTCGGTGCACAAGTGACTTATGACGATACCTACTTTGCACCATTTATTCTAGCCCAATTTACCAGTCAAGTTCCAAATGCAAAAACGCTTGTCATTTATAATCATTATGATGTCCAACCAGCTGAGCCGTTAAGTGCATGGCAGTCTGATCCTTGGACATTAACAGCAAGAGATGGTAAATTATATGGCCGAGGTGTAGACGACGATAAGGGTAATCTTACAGCACGTCTTTCAGCAGTAGCTGAATACTTACTAGAAAATAATAATCAATTGCCGATTAACATCACCTTTATTGTTGAAGGTTCAGAAGAAACTGCGTCACGTCACTTAAAAGATTACCTTGATAAATACAAAGATCATATTAGTGCCGATCTTGTCATTTGGGAGTCTGGTGGTAAAAATGATCAAGAAAACATTGAAATATTTGGTGGCAATAAAGGTATCGTAACTTTTGACCTCTCGGTCACAACTGCTGCAAGTGATTTACATTCATCACTTGCAGCAGTTGTAGACTCTGCCGCAATGCGCTTATCACGTGCCATCGCATCACTATTTGACGAAAACGGCAATATTGCCATTCCGCATTTCTATGATGAAGTGTTGCCACCCAATGAACGAGAAAAAGAACTCATTCAAAAGTTACCACTTACACGTGAAACATTGATCGCTCAACATGGCTTAAAAGCGCCTTTATATTCAGATCTAAGTCATAGTGATCTGAAAGAGACGCTATATTTCCAGCCAACTATTAACATTGAGGGCATTATATCGGGTTATAATGGTGTTGGCGTTAAAACTATTTTACCTGCGCAAGCTACCGCCAAGTTAGAATCACGACTCGTACCAAATATGTCTCCTGATCTAACACTAAAGCGTATATCAGATCACCTCCAAGCAAAAGGATTATCAGATGTTGTCGTAACTAAGACACTAGGTCAACCGGGCTATCGCAGTGATATGTCAGATCCAGAAATTTTACGTGTTATCGACGTTGCTGCTGATTATTATCATGTCACACCTGTCGTTATTCCAACGTCTCCTGGAACTGGTCCAATGGCTATTATCCACGAGGCTTTACATGCACCAATTGCAAGCCTTGGTATTGGTTATGCACACACCTTAGACCATGCACCAAACGAAAACGTACGCCTCTCTGACTATGATCAACATATTGATGTGATCAAGTCACTTATTCATAATTATCGTGTATAATTCTATATCAATACACGTTTTATAAAAGGAGTAAACATATGAGCAATCCTATTATTGCATTAGACAATATTACTGTCACATTTCAACAAAAAAAGCGTGCCATCACAGCCGTCAACAATGTTTCTATTCATGTTGAACGTGGTGATGTTTATGGCATTGTAGGCTACTCAGGTGCTGGTAAATCAACGCTGGTTCGTGTTATTAATTTGCTACAAGAACCTACAAGTGGTTCCGTTGTTGTCAATGGCGAAACTTTCTTTCAAGCAGATGATACTTCAAGTAAGAAAGTACGTATTGCCACAAATGATCTACGCACCCGTCGCCGTAAAATTGGCATGATTTTTCAACACTTTAATTTGTTAAACGAACGAACAGTCACTGAAAATGTCGCGTTTGCATTGCAACATAGTAAGTTAACAGACAAGCAAAGAAAAGAAAAAGTCAAAGAACTGCTTGAACTTGTCGACTTGTCAGATCGTGCTGAACAGTATCCTTCTCAGTTATCAGGTGGACAAAAGCAACGTGTTGCAATTGCCCGTGCTTTAGCTAACGATCCAGAAATTCTAATTTCAGATGAAGCCACTTCTGCTCTTGATCCAAAAACAACTAACCAAATTTTAGCTTTGCTAAAGAAGTTAAATCAAGAACTTGGTTTAACAATTGTTTTAATCACTCATGAAATGCAAGCAGTTAAAGAGATCGCCAACAAAGTAGCTGTTATGCAAGACGGTGAAATTATTGAACGTGGTACGTTACTTGAAATTTTTGCGAAACCAACAGCGCAACTCACCAAAGAATTTATTGAAACCGCAACAAACATTGATAAGGCTATTACGACAATTTCTGCTCAACCTCTCATACAAAACTTACATGATGACGACCTATTCGTACGCTTGTCTTATGTTGGTGACACAACAGATGAGCCATTAATTGCTGGCCTATTCCGTGATTTCCAAGTAACTGCCAATATTTTGTACGGTAACGTTGAAGTGCTACAAAACACGCCTGTCGGCTCATTGTTAGTTATCTTATCTGGTGTACCTGATAAGATTAAAGCCGCCACATCAACGTTAGCAGACCACCATGTTGAAATTGAAGTACTCAAAGGAGGTAAATAATTATGTCAAAATGGTTTTCAGATACATTTCCTAACGTCGTCTATCAAGGATGGACTGGCGATACTGGCTGGTGGACATCTATTGTTCAAACACTTTACATGACATTTTGGTCGGCCATTTTTGGTGGTATTTTAGGATTAATTTTTGGTATTGGACTAATTATTACTCGACCAAACGGTATTGCGCCAAATAAAATATTATTTTCAGTATTTGATAAAGTTGTATCAGTCTTCCGTGCTGTTCCCTTCATCATTTTACTAGCGTTCATTGCACCTTTGACTAAGATTATTGTTGGCACACAAATTGGTACGACAGCAGCTTTGGTGCCTCTAGCACTGGGTGTTTTCCCATTTTATGCACGACAAGTCCAAGTAGCTCTATCTGAAGTTGATAGTGGTATTGTTGAAGCCGCCCAAGCTGTTGGTGCCTCATTTTGGGATATTGTCTTCGGTGTTTATATTCGTGAAGGACGTTCTGAACTTATTCGTGTATCCACAGTCACACTGATTAGTTTGATTGGTTTAACAGCCATGGCTGGGGCTATTGGTGCTGGTGGTCTAGGTAATATGGCTATTGCTTATGGCTATAATCGATTTGCGACTGACACCACGCTTGTTGCAACCTTCTTAGTCTTAATCTTTGTTCTAGTTGTGCAACTTGTCGGTGATTATCTTGCTAAACGAACGAATCATAAATAAGCCACAAATTTCCTCTAATAGAAAAACAAAAAATCACATTCAAAATTACTTTGAATGTGATTTTTTGTTACTAATTTTAAACTATCTATCATTACTTTTTGTAATCGTTTCACGCGCTTTCTATCGAGCCAGCGTAAATTCAAACCGTTCACCGACATAATAAGATCGTACGTACTCAAACGGTTGATCCTTCTGGTCAAATGATACTTGCCGCACACTCAAAATAGCATCGCCACGTTTAATCTCTAGTAATTCTGACAACCGCTCATTTGCCAAACTTGCTGAGATTGTCTGCTCGGCACGACCCGGTTTAATCCCCGCTTTTTCTAATGTTACATATAATGATTCTGTTAAATCGTGACGCGTAAATGCACGAATTAACTTCAACGGTAGTGTTGTCCGTTCAAGCAAAATTGGCTCCTCATCTCCCATTCGCAATCTTTCCATAACCAAAACTTCTTCACCTTCGGCTAATTGCAAATGCATAATTTCAGATGCAGAAGGAGAGGTTATTTTATAACGAATAGTTTTTGTTTTTGCAACACGGCCTGTATCGGCCATCAATTCCGTAAAACTTGTCATACCAAGTGCACGCTCTGAAACTTTTTTTTCAGCAACATAAGTACCGGAACCAACTTTTCTTTCTAATAAACCTTCATCTACTAGCGTTTGAATAGCTTGTCTCAACGTCATACGTGACACATTAAAATGTTCAGAAAGTTCACGCTCTGCAGGCAAGCGCTTCTGAGATTCCCATTCACCTGCTTCGATTCGCGCCTTAATTTGATTATGAATTTGAATATATCTTGGTATAACTGGTTTTGTCATAAATTTTCCCGTGCAAAACGACGACCGATTGAATACGTTGCCTGTAATTGCATATTTTCCTTATTAAAAATATTAAAATCGGCATCCTTACCAGCTGACAAGTCTCCTTTTTGAGTTAATCCAAATTCACGTGCTTGATTAACTGAACTCATCTGGACTGCATCATTGATATTAGCCGACGTAAATTGTTGAATGTTGCGAAAAGCATCATCATATGCTAACACAGAACCTGCCAAATGACCATTTTCAAGTCTTGCCTGCTTATCATGTACAATCACTTTTTGACCACCAAGTTCAGATGTGCCTTCACCCAATCCTTCAGCCCGCATGGAATCTGTGACTAATTCTAGACGATGAGAGCCTTTCAAACGAAAGGCAATTTCTAACATGTCCGGCACGATATGAAAGCCATCAGCAATCAATTCACCGGTAATTGCATCTTCTAACATGCCATGACCTGTCACACCCGGTTCACGATGATGCAAGGGCCTCTGAGCATTATATAAATGTGTTATATGTGTGGCCCGTGAGTATATCAATTGTGCACGTGTTGCATTTGAATGACCAATAGATGGTACAATATGATGCGCTAACATAAACGCTTCAAAATCAGGTATTCCACCGTTTTCTGGTGCATACGTTACCAGTCTAATACGTTCACCAGATAACGCATACCACTTCTTGAGTAACTCAGTGTTTGGATTAATAATATATTCTTCAGGTTGCGCACCCATAAACACTTTATTAATGAATGGCCCTTCTAAATGAATACCCTGAATAACTGGATTACTTTTAGCAACTTCATTGATTGTTACTAAGGCTTTTTCAATATTTTCCGGAGATTGTGTGATTGTAGTTGGAAATAACGATGTGATGCCTTCTGTGACCATTTTGTTCACCATGGTATTAAGACCTTCAGGGTCACCATCCATGGTATCTAATCCATAACCACCGTGTTTGTGAACATCAATAAATCCCGGAACAACAAGTTTACCTGTTGCTTCTACAACAAGTTCGTCATCATCGCGTGGTTGAAAGTCGACCATATAACCAACCTCGTTGATGATGTTAGTAAAACGCATGTAAGCATCTGCCATATGTTTTGAGCCAGTGTAAAGGTCGATATGCTGTAATAATTTAGCCATGAGTATAGTTGATAGTAAGCATTAATTTTTAAACTAATGCTTGCCTTTCCTCCTATTTATTCTTAACCTTATTATAATTGGTATAGACCGATTATGCAAATTTTTATCTGACTTCATCATCAAAAAAGCTATAATTCACCTAAATTTTCATCCGTCTTACTCAAACCACGCGCATATTTGTGGGCAACCTTTGATGCTGCTGCCGCTGCTAAGGCACCAACGATATCATCTGCAAATGTTGTCACAGCAGGTGTCGTCTTACCTTTTCTGTCTAGTTCACCAACCAAACCAACTTTTATTTTATCAATGTAACCATAATTCGTAACACCTATGGTATCAAATGACATAGCAATGGCTGTCCCTAATGTCTCATCCACACCAAAAAGTGTATCATCATTTTCCACCAAATCTTGAAGTGGTGATTCAAGTAAATGTGCTTCTGCTAATCGATCTAACTCCAAAGCAACCCATATTTGATGTTGCACAACCCGCTTGTGTAAAATGCTGATAACTGCCGCTTCGACCTGTTCAACGGTCAGTTCGGCTACGTAATTTTTTTCGCTATTATAACCAATAAGAGCAATGTCATGCAATTCAATATGATGTTGCTTCAATTTGTTTACCGTGTTTTCGTAAGTTGCATATGCCATACCATTTCCCCCTGCTTTTTTATCTAGTATATACAAAAAATAAATATTTAACAAAGCCAATATTTACTCTTGCAAAAGTCACCAAAACTCTGTAAAATAGTTAGAGTAATTGCCCCTTGGCCAAGCGGTAAGGCGGTGGCTTCTGGTGCCACTACGCGCTGGTTCGAATCCAGCAGGGGCAATAATTCTTGACGATCGATATGATCGTCTTTTTTGTTGTAGTCGATTGGAAAATCGCAACGACTCTAATCAATCCAAATACTAGTTTTTGCGACACAGTCGATTATTTATTATTTTGATATAAATTAACTAAACGTGCTCTTAACGCATCATCATAAGCTGTCAAATATAACCCAAATTTACCACGCTTAATTAGTACATTTAAGACATTAGCAATAAAATCTTGATATTGTTCATCTGTTAAATTCATGTCGTGACGTTTCTTAAAGATTTCTTTATGTGAGTACTTTTTAGGTATAATTGTCATGCTGTCAGTTTTTTCATCATAACCAAATGACGGTCCAATAATCATCCCAACATAATTCAAATCAAATCCTTGCAAGGTATAAATTGTCCCAACTTGTGTAATAGATGATTCACGTTTGGCCCAATGTGTACGTTGTGGATCCCACTCATCCCATGGTAAAGAAAAAGTATCCATCTCAACGTTATGGCGCCCATCAATGCGTGGAAATCCAGATGTTGCCACAACACGACTTAACCCAACATCTTGATTTTTTGCTTTAATTTTTTCGTACAAACTACCCGCCGTAGAAAAAACTTCAAATTCAAAGTCACTATTCCGTGGAAATGGTACAAGTTGTTTTTGCGCCGTTAAGTCATCTAGCCACTTTACTTGGTCATGACTAGCAACCATACGATATTGAAAATCCATATCGAATTGCTTGTACGGATGATTACCAATCGTTTGGAACAGTAATTCTTTTGACCAGTACATTTTTGATTGAAAAACCTGTGCAAAGTCATAAACTACCACAACAATTTTTGCTAATGCCATTAAGTCTGTGAGCTGATTTTTACCACGATAGTGTGCGTATGGCTCCGACTTTGAATACAGTAAATGTGCCTCATCTACAAAAATAATGTCGTATTGCCAATTATTTTTTTGTGCACGGTTAATCAGTGCTGTTGGTCTCAAAATATTTTTCGCATTTAATCCTGGAATATCGTCAGCAAGATCTTGATACGCTTTAAATAGTTCAGGATGATTAACCACTAGCGCTGTTTTATAACGTTTATCTGTCATATATTTAGTCACTAAATGCATTAGTATAACTGATTTTCCAGTACCAGCAGCTCCTTGAACAATAGCGACTGCATGCTGGTTTTTAATTAAACTATCGCCAATATAATCATTCATTTGAGTGATTGTTTGTTGTTGGTTATCAGATAACTGATCAATCAAAAATTGGTCTTTTAGAATTTTATTCATTTTATATTTTCTCCATTATTTTCAATTATACAGTCTCAGTGAGAAACTACAAAAAAGATGGTTCCCAGTAGGAATCATCTTTTGAAACTTCATTATGATTTTATTGCAAATTTGAATTTTCTTAAAATAATAAAATTAACTAAAAAGAAGACACTAGCTAATAAAAAAAGCGTTGTAAAACTAATATACTGTGTGAGAAAAGCGCCTAGTATTGAACCTAAAAGACTACCAAAAGACTGTGCTGATAAACTTATACTAAACACTGTGCTAATACGGTCACTAGTTTTAGAGAGTAATGCCTGTACCGACGGTGTTAAGGCTGCATTGCTAATACCAGTTAAAAATCGCAACACTGCAAATATGATCAAACTGTGAACCATCCCCAAAACGAAATAAATAATAATCGCCGAACCTTCAGCCACCATCAATACTTTGCGTGAACCAAACTTGTCACCTAATTTTCCAATAAAAACAGCAAAAATTGCAGTTGCAACACCAGGTAAAGCCGATATAATTCCTGCCCCCATCATAACGTCATGGGTTGATACAATCATTTTTTTTACCATTAAACCAATGTATGGGGTTATTAAACTTTCTACAAGTTGAATTGTCATCACTGTCATTAACAAAATCAATAGTTGTCCTGTCACAATTGATAACTTCTTGTCCTTTTTTATTGTTATTTTTTCTTGTTTCTGGAACTTTTCCTGAATGCCGAAATAACTCAGCCCACCTACAAGTAGCAAAATAATACCAGTCATTGTAAAAGTCATACGGATGCTAAACACTGTTGCTAAAATACCACCGACTACTGGACCTAACAACCCACCGATGATATATCCAGTTGATAATTTACTGATCACACTTGCCCTCTTATCCACAGAAGTTTCGGATGCAATTAATGCTATTGCGCTTGGCGTATAGCCATCAAAAAAGCCTTGAATTAATCGTAATACAATAATTTGCCACAGATGAGTTGCGGTACTAATTAGTATAATTACAATTCCCATGCCAAAGGCTGTACGTATTAGCATTGGTTTCCTGCCAAATTTATCTGCCAACCATCCCCAAATCGGTGAAACAAGTATAACAATAAGATAGGAAGCAGCATACGATATCCCTGCATAAAAACTCACCTGAGTATCTGTGTAATGTCCTAATTGCATGATATATAAGGCCAAAAAAGGCATGGCTTCACTAAATGCCATGCCCGCCATAAATGTACCTAACCATGCAATCTTAAAGTTTTTTGCGCGTTGATATTCGCTATTCATGTCAAAGTCTCTCTTAGTAGTAACACGATGGTAAATTAATCCACTCTGTTGTTTAAAATTTCAATAGCAGCTTGTAATCGATTCATTGCTTCTTGTAAAGTTGGTATGTCCATTGCATATGATATACGAATGTACCCTTCTCCAAAGTCTGTAAATGCCGATCCATGAACAACTGCTAAATCAACCGACTCAATTAAATATTTTACGAAATTTAAGGAAGACAACTTGAACTTTTCGATATTAACAAAGACATAAAACGCACCTTCTGGTTTAATATAATCAAGACCCATTTCATCTAAACGTGCCATGATGTAATCACGCCGCTCTCTAAAAATTGTTACTAAATGCTTGGGATTGTCTTTGTCGGATGTTAATGCAACCATAGCAGCTTCTTGCGCAATACTTGATACACAACCAACATTTGCTTGATGAATTTTGAATATTTCTTCAATTAATTTTTCGGGTCCTAATAAATAACCAATTCGCCAGCCCGTCATACTATGCGACTTCGATAACCCATTTAACACAATCGTACGTTCTTTCATACCTGGTACGCTGGCAATTGACGGTGCGTAATCTTGATCATAAACTAATCGATTATACACATCATCGGTCAGAACATAGAGATCATGTTGCTTAATTACATGACTTAGAGCAGTTAATTCTGCGGTATTTAGTACGACACCACTAGGGTTATTGGGGTAATTTAGTATGACAAGTTTTGTTTTGTCCGTTATTGCTGCATTCAGTTGTTCCGGTTGTAATCTAAAGTTACTCTCACGTGTATCCACAACGATAGGCTTAGCACCTGCCAGAGTAATAGCTTGCATATAAGCTGTATAACCTGGCGAAACTATAATGACCTCGTCCCCCGCGTTTACAAGCCCTCGAATTGTCAAATCAATACCTTGACTGGCACCGACGGTGACTATTATTTCGTTATCAGGATTATATTGCGTATCATAGAAACCTTTCATATACTGAGATATGACCTTTCGTAATGGTAACATACCTCGATTATCAGTATATTTTGTTTTATCTTGCTCAATAGCACTAATACCGGCTTTTTTTGTTGCTTCTGGTGTAGGCAAGTCAATCTCACCAACAGTTAATTCAATAACATCTTCAATTGGCTTTTTAATGAAGTTAGCAACTAACCTAATACCCGATAATGATGTGTTCTCAACAGTCTTGCTAATTAATTTTGTCATTGTGATTTACCCTCCTTAATACATTAATTGATGTGATTAACCGCGTTTCTCGGTTGTTGTTCCTTAAAAAAATCAATGACATTTCCCACAACAGCGTTGGCTGTTAAATGTTCTGCCTCAACAGTGTTTGCACCAATATGTGGTGTGACAAATATTTCATTCTGCTTGGCTAAACGATCACTATTCAGTGATTCATTTTGAATTGTATCTAATCCAGCACCTAATATTTGATGTTTTTGAATTGCCACAACTAAATCATATTCATCAATAAGTGCCCCACGTGCTGTATTAATTAAAATAGCATTATTTTTCATATTTAAAAATGTATTGTGATTAAACATTTTTTCAGTATCTTGCGTTGCTGGAATATGTAATGTAATAATATCTGATTGTGTAATTAGTGTTTGAAAATCTACAAATTTAGCATATTTGGGTATGATTTCACGGTGATTGTATACTAAGATATTGACACCAAATCCGCTTAAAATTGATTCAACATGCTTTGCTATACGACCATATCCGACAATACCCACAGTTTTACCTTGCAGATTATGTCCAAGTACCTGAGATTTTCCGCTAAGTATAGTATTTTTAATATGACGTATAGTATTCAGTAATAAAATAATTGTCATTTCTGCAACAGAGACAGCATTAGCCCCTGGTGTATTGGTGACCCACACACCATGTTGTGTGGCAACATCAATCGATATGTTGTCATAACCGACACCGCGCCTTGTAATCATTTTAAGGTGAGGTAATTGTGAAAACCAACTATCCTTAAATGGCATATCCGTCAGGACAATGACTTGCGCATCATATGCTAACTGCAGTAAATTTTTTTCATCTAAATTGTCGCTACGTGACACATGATAGCCTAACTTTTTAAATTCTTCAATCGCATCATCCTGCAAGGCTCCGACAATATGTACACGCTTAATTGACATGATCGTTCTCCATTAAGGTTGTTATAATACTCTACTTAAAAACTCTTTAGTTCGCTTATTGCTTGGTGTATTGAATATAACTTCAGGTGTACCCTCTTCCACGACAACGCCATCTGCCATAAAAACTACCTTGCTAGCCACTTCACGTGCAAATCCCATTTCGTGTGTAACCACAATCATAGTTATTCCTTGTTTTGCTAAATTATGCATCACATCTAGAACATCATCAACCGTCTCAGGATCGAGCGCTGATGTTGGTTCATCAAACAATAAATACTTAGGTTGCATTGCTAGTGACCTCGCAATACCAACACGCTGTTGTTGACCACCAGATAACGATTTTGGATAAACATCCGCTTTGTCTTGTAAGCCAACCAATGCCAAAAGCTCATGAGCTTGTTTTTCGGCTTCTTCCGAGGTTAACTTTTTGACACGTTTTGGTGCAAGTGTAATATTTTCCAAAACAGTTAGGTTCGGAAATAAATTAAAGTGTTGAAAAACCATACCCATTTTTGCCTGTATTGATTGGATATCATTATTTTCGTCTGTAATGTCATCACCATCAATCCAGATATAGCCGTCTGTTGCAACTTCTAAATGATTTATTAACCTCAGCAATGTTGATTTTCCAGAACCAGATGGTCCAATAATGACCACAACCTCATTATCATTAACATCTAAGTTAATATCTTTAAGCACTTCAATTTGATCAAATTTTTTTGATATATGTTCAACTTTAATCACTTTTTGCCATCCGCCTTTCCAAGATCCCCATTAAACGACTTGCAGTCAATGTCAAAATTAAATATAGTACTGCTACTGTTAAGTAAGGTGTCCACACAATATAGTACTGTGCATTCATTGCTTGCGCCCAATACGTAATTTCTGGTGCTGAAATTGCTGAAATCAGCGATGAATCCTTAATCAAACTAATAAATTCGTTTCCCAAAGGTGGAATGACAACTTTAATCGCTTGGGGCATAATAATAAATCGCATCGTATCAAACGAACTTAAGTTCAAAGTTCTTGCTGCCTCAGTTTGACCGTTATCTATTGACTGAATACCTGATCGAAATGTTTCAGCTATATACGCGGCAGCATTCAACGATAATGCCAATGTACCCGCTATATAGGGATTTGAATGTCCAACAATAACTGGAACGACACCAAAATTAATAATCAATATTTGAACAAAAAGTGGCGTGCCTCTAAATAGACTAATATAGAGCTTGAAAATAACAGAAATGAAAGGTATATTCGACATTCGTCCTAATGCGATTACTAAGCCCAAAATAGTGCCAAAAATAATCCCACTAATAGAAAAGCCCAACGTGTATAAGAGACCTCGCATGAAATATGGTGCATAGTCAAGGATCATTTCATAACTAAAACTCATTTACTGCCCCCTTGTCGTGCTTTAATTAAATTCAGTGCTGGCTTATTATCAAACCACTTAAGATAAATTTTTGTGTATTCACCATTATCAATTATCTTTTTCAATGCGTTATCATAATCTGAACGATATGGTGAATTTTTTGGGAACATCATACCAAAATATTCCGGTTTAAAGTTTTTGTCATCGTAAATAATTTTTAAATTATACGACGGATTACTAGCAACATATTTTGTAACTGTGGTTTCATCCCCGATAGCCGCTGTCGCTTGACCATGTACGACTTGTAAATTGGTGGTACCACCATTATCAGCGCTAATATTACTATTATGCTTACCAAGAATAGATTCTGCCGCTGCCTGACCAGTAGAACCAGTTTGTACAGCTATCTTTTTTCCTTTCAAATCTAGGGCAGTCTTAATGCTAGTATTATCTTTTTTGGTAACAATTGCTTGACGTGAAACAAAGTATGGATTTGAAAAATCATACGACTTCTGTCGATCAGATGTAATTGTAATACCAGAAATAGCTGCGTCAACTGATCCCGAATGCAATTGCGTAAACATGGCATCCCAACCCGTATTTTTAACAGTATAATCGTATCCTGCTTCTTTGGAGAGCGCTTTTAATAAATCTAAATCAAAACCAACTACTTTACCATTATTAACAAATTCAAATGGGTTCCAGTTAGCATATGTTAGTATTGACAATTTTTTTGTTTTATCCTTTTCTGAAGATACTTTTTTGTTGTTTGACACATTCACGATACCTATCACGAACACTGCCACAATAATAATACCAACAACCGACCATACTATTTTTTGTTTACTCTGCTTTTTTTTCGGTGCAACCATCTTATTTTTCTCCTTCAAACATTAAGTAACTAGTCAATTTGTGCCAAAGCTTGCTGGAAATCATAAATCAAATCTGCTTCATCCTCAATCCCAGCACTAACACGTAGTAATTGATTCGTAATGCCAATTTTACTGCGTTCTTCTTCAGGCGTATCAAAATGTGAGGAAGAAACTGGATGAGAAATTGTTGTTCGAATGCCACCGAGTGTCATAGCATACTTCGTTAATTTTAATTGTCCTAACAATTGGTTGATGCTATCATAATCACCATTTAATTCAAAACTCAACATACCGCCGTAGTAATTTGAAAATTGATTCGAAGCCAATTCATGCTGTGGATGACCAACCAAACCAGAATAATAAACTTTTTTAATCTGAGGTTGTTCTACCAAAAATTCTGCTAAAGCCAAGGCGTTACTCGACTGCTTCTTAACACGCAAATCTAAAGTTCTCATCCCACGTGTTGCCAACCAAGAATCGAATGGTGCACCAGTTGTACCTAACAAAACTTGCCATTGATATATTTGTTGTATTAGTTCTGAACTACCACTGATAGCACCAAGACTAACATCACCATGTCCATTAGCAAATTTAGTTAAACTATTAATAACAATATCTGCACCAGCGGTAATTGATTGAAATAAAACAGCGGTCATAAATGTATTATCTACAATAAGATAACTCTTGTGACTATGGGCTAATTTAGATAATTCGCCAATATTGGCTACTGTCATCATCGGATTTCCCACAGTCTCCGTGTAAATAATTTTCGTATTTTCCTTTACGGCAGATTCAACAGCATGGCTATCTGTGATATCAACAAAATCAACAGTTATGTTGAATTGCGATAACTCATTTAACAAGTCGATTGATTCACCATATAATGTTTTATCAGCAATGACATGATCCCCATTGTGTAACAGCGCCAACAACGTTGTTGATATTGCCGCCATTCCAGAGTTTGTAATCAGGCTTTGCTCTGCCTTTTCTAGATAAGAAACCAATTCTGCTGCCCCATCACGGTTTGCATTATGTGATCTAATGTAAGCATATCCTTGTCGATCATAAGTGTCATGTAAATCATCTAAATCTGATACATTATGTGCAGTAGATAAATATAATGGCATAACCTCTGGTTCACTAACTTTTGTTTGATCAATTTTGTTGCCTTTATATAATAGGTCTGTATTTTGTTTATTATGATGTGCCATTTCTATTCTTCCTTCCGTGGGGATCAATTAGCATTAGATATTATGTTAATATTTGTTTTATTCTATATTTAATTAAATATAATTACATTAGTTAAAACAGCTATAATTTATCTAATCATTGTGTCATTTTTAAAACTTTGAGCTTAATAATGACAATAATATCTAATAATTGTTACGAAAGAACCAACTTTTAAATGCTTTATGTCATGACTTATTTGATGTCAGATTCCATAACATGGTTCCCAAAAATAATTTTTCAACATCTGCAGCATCTTTTAAATTAATTTTCAATAATGACTCAATTTTTTTTAATCTAAAAATAACCGTATTACGATGAATAAACATCGTTTCAGAAACCTTAGCGATAGATTGACCATGTGTAAAATAAACATTGAGCGTTAAAATCAAGTCATCAACATCATTTTGTGTTTTTATATTTGAAAATACCTCGTTGAGATATGATTGTATTTCCCACTCAGGTATTAACTTCAAAACTTCTTTATCATGTTTTGGTCGATACTGAATAACCCGTTGATTTTTTGTAATTCCTAATCTCGCTGCCTCTAAAGCCTCTCGATACACCTTATTTAAATTGCTAAAAACTACCGGTGTTTTACTATAACCAAAATAAAAAACCTCATATTGCAATAGATTTTGATCTAAAAAATTTTTTAATGCAATTAAGAGATGGCTGATATTTTGAGTGCTCGGTAAAACGATTAAAATTCTGTGTTCATGTTTTATCAATACCGAGGAGGCATGATATTCCTCAGTAAACCATTTAATTAATTCATACGCTTGTTTTAAAATTTTTGATTTGGTACGTAAGTTCGTTATAGGTATTTCAAACAAACCTAGCTGATAGGTATCCGTTTGACTAATATTTAGTGACTGCAATTGATTGGATATTTGCTCCGAGGTTAATTCTTCTTTAATAATACTGCTGTAAATTTTATTTTTTTGTTCAAGTGCATTGACTATTTTAAGATTCACTTTGGAATTAACCACACTCACCATTGTCAGTATTTGTTGTAATATTACATCCTGATATTTTTTATTTTCATCAAAATCAAAAATTCCTAAAAAGTATTTTTCATTATTTTCTGGCACAATAAGTGGATAAATATTGATAATGTGTTCTTCATACTTACACTGAACACTATTACTTAATATTGTGTAATCTATTTGGCTGTTATTCCTTAAATCTTGGGTAATGCTCTGGGTACTATTAGCTATTTCTGGCGTTGATGCTATAACTTCAAAATGGCTATTTAATAAAATAATACTGTGTGCTGTTACCTGCCCTGCAACACCTATTATTTGTTTTTGGCTCGCATTTGAAGCCACAGATTTAGCTAATTCTCTGGTATCTTTTAACACTATGCTGACTGCCTGTTCTTCTTCAAACTGCAACATTTTAGTCAGCTTTATGATGACGTTATTTAAATCAACTGGCTCTTTGAACTGAAAGACACTGATATTATTACTTTCTAGTAATTCATAAGATTTTTTAGCTAAATTATCTGTCAATCCAATCACTACTTGATCTATATTTTTAATTTTTTCATCAAAATTTTCTTTGCCAATTGCCTTCTCAAAAAGTGCCTTATTATCTACTAATAATAACTGATGCGATTGAAAATCAGTCATCGCTACATCTTTACTTAGATAATCAACGTGTGATACTTCAATGTTTGGAGTTGGTTTTTTTGTTAACCATTTAATACTTTTATAACTAATTAATTCAAATAATTCCATCACACTTCTCCTTATTCATAACTATTTATCAATCTGCTATTTAAAACTAGAATAAGTTGATTTATTATTTATAGTAATCCATTTTATCAATATCATCCTCCTTTTCGTTAGATATCCTAACAATAAATCGAAAAAAATTGTGTGCATGACACCTAATTTTCACTTGTTTTTAACAAAAAAAAGCCGCTTACTGCGACTTTTTTAAATGGATTTCTGTTAATTCACCAAGTTGTGTTGTTTCTATGAAACGTAACTTTGTTCGGTAATCACCAGACTCAAATAGTCGTTTGCCATCCCCAAGCAAAACTGGCACAATTTGAATCCAAAACTCATCAATTAAATTAGCTTCTAACAAGGTTTTTAAAATACCGCCGCCACCAATAATCCAAATCATACCACCTGGTTGTTGCTGATATGATTTTATGATATCTACAACGTTGCCCGAAACGTAAGTAACATTTTGTTGCTTAACTTGTTTTTTTCGAGAAAATATAACCTTTTCTTTTCCTGCATAAAGCGTTTGATCACCGATAATTTGTTGTGCCACTTCAAATGTTTTACGACCCATGACAAAAGTACTCACTTGTTTTTCAAAATCTTCATAGGTAGACTTACCACCCAAATCACTATCCAGTAGCCATTGTAAGTCGTCTTTTCTATCCGCTAAATAACCATCTAAACTCATGGCACCATAAAAAACTATTTGACGCATCACATTACCCACTTTTTTATATTTGTTCTCACAATAGCTTATGCCTTATTTTAACACGGTTGCATTACCATAAAAATTATGTTAAATTGTACATGTAGTTTAATATTTAACAATCTGGGGTGCCATATGGCTGAGAAATACCCATTGAACCTGATCTGGTTAATACCAGCGAAGGGAGAATTGCTTTTTTTAGTTTTGTACTAGGCAAACTCTTGGCTCATAAATGAACCAAGAGTTTTTTATTGTCCTATAAAACACCACGTTAATTACTAAACGTAACTTGAATCCATACTGTATGCCAGACATAAAATATAAACTACAAATAATTTTTATGGAGGCATAATCTTATGCAAACTGTTTCAAAATCAAAAACACCACGTTGGGCTTTACGTGATGTATTATTATTGGCATTCGTTGCCGTTTTTATTGGGTTTATTTTTTGGGTACTCGGTCCAATTTATAATCTCTTATCAGCTGCCTTAACACCACTTGGACTAGCACCATTTGCCAATGAACTACTAATTGGTGGTTGGATGATGGCCGCACCGTTGGCAAGTATTTTAATTCGACAAGCTGGTGCGGGACTTTTAGGTGAATTTTTTGCTGCTGCTGTTGAAATGCTACTAGGCGGTCAATGGGGTGTTGCTACTTTACTCTCTGGTTTAGTCCAAGGTATTGGTAGCGAAGCTGGTTTTGCTATATTGGGTTATAAGCATTGGGGATGGCGTGGTATTTTTGCCTCAGCAATCACAGGAACACTTGTAACTTTTGTTTGGTCAGCTCTGCGAGATGGTTATGCTTCTTACCATATTGGTATGTTAATTGCTTTGTTTATCACACGCTTTGTCTCAATTTTATTCTTTGGTGGTGTATTGGTTGTCGCTATTCAAAAATTAATTGAAAAATCTGGCGTTCTTCATCATGGGTGATTTAGTAGTTGACAATGTTAACTTTGCTTATCATGAGAGCCAAGTTCTAACAAATGTTTCACTCACATTACGACCAGGTACTTTTAACTTACTTGTAGGTCCCAGTGGTGGTGGTAAATCTACTCTGCTTAAACTACTATCTGGTTTGTATCCCAAATTTAGTGATGGCCAATTGACTGGTAAATTAAGTATTGATGGCTATGCAATAGATGATATCGTGCCTTACCAACGTGTAACTTATATTGGCTATTTATTTCAAAATCCAACACGCCAATTCGTCATGCAGACACCCTTTGAAGAATTAAGATTTAGCCTAGAAAATTTACAATTACCTCCAAATGATATCAACACACGCATTCACGACGTATTGAAAACGGTAGGCATGTTAGATTTCATGCATCATGATTTATTGACATTATCAGGTGGTGAAAAGCAAAAAATTGCATTGGCTGTTGCCTTAGCGATGAACAGTGAATATTTGCTACTAGACGAACCTTTTGCAAATGTTGACCCTACTGCGCGTTTGCAACTCATTCAAGTTATCAAACAATATCAGCAGACTGGTAAAACTATTTTAATAACCGATCACGATTGGAGCGGTTATACAGACTTGATTGATGATGTATTTTTCATGGATGCTGGTCATCTTCACCAAGCAAATCAAGTGGAGCGGGCAAAAGTTCTCAAGCAATTACCTATTCAAACAAATATTGAAACTACATTACCTATTCAACAAAGTAATTTAATAACACTCAAAAAAGTCACACTAAGCAATGGTACACGACCATTGCTTAGTGAAACATCATTAGAAATTCCCAAGGAAAAACGTATTTTAATTACTGGACCAAATGGTGTTGGTAAATCAACGCTCTTTTCTGCTTTAGTTAAACTGACACCCTATGGTGGCATAATTACCTATAATCAACAAAATATTGCCAAACAAAAAATTGCAAAACATGTGCGTGACATTGCACTCGTATTTCAAAATTCTGAACAGCAGTTTGTAGCCATGACGGTTGCCGAAGAGCTGACTCAAGCGCAACAATTTAGTTATTATCCTGATATTTGGACAAATGATACACTGGAAAAAATACTAACACAGCTTAATTTATCTGAATTACGTCAACATGTTGTTTATCAACTGTCTGGTGGTCAACAAAAAAAATTACAAGTGCTTATCATGTTAATTATCGGCACCCCGACTTTATTATTTGATGAGCCATTAGCAGGATTAGATAACGATTCACAACAACATTTGTTAGAAATAATTGCTGAATTTTCAACACGTCAACATCAAACAATTTTATTCATTAGCCATCAATTACAAGCTGTTACCCATTGGTTTGATTATCATTTGCATTTTGAAAATAAACAACTCGTTTATCTCGGAGGTGACTCATGAATCCACTAATCAAATTCATTACAGTCATGGTCATCGCCTTAGAACTGACTTTTATCAAAAGTGTGACGGTTAATTTGGTTGTTATTGGTGTCAGTGCGTTACTCTATTTGTTCTTACACTTACATTGGAAACAATGGTTATGGTTGATACTTTTGCCACTATTACCAGGACTTGGTTCATGGTTTTCACTCATGTATTTTGGTACTGGTAATCACGTGCATATGGCTTGGGTCATGCTCACCCGTGTATTTGCTTATCTCTGGTTGGGTGGTTTGTTTACACTGAAATTAACAGAAGAACGCGAAGTTTTTTTAGCTACGCTTGAGCAAAAAGCTAAATTGAGTAGCACATTTGTCTATGCATTGGTTGGTGTTTTGAATTTTATGCCTGCCGTTAATCAACAAATTAAGACGATCCGTATTGCTTCACAAATGCGTGGCCAAACTTTACATATTTGGCAAGCTCAGCTTTACTTCAAAGCCATTTTATCAGCAATTCGCTGGTCACAAAATCTAGCCGAAGGTATGGTAAGCCATGGATTTACTGAAGGCGCACCGCGAACATACTTAAACGTTATTACTATTAATAAACGTGACTGGGTACTTTTAGCAATCATATTAATAGCATTTCAATTATTACTATTTCCTAACTGGTACTAAGGAGCAAATAAATGACATTTTCACAAGATTTATTAACACGTGCGCAACCTATCATGACAGCTATTATGGCACACCCCTTTGTTGTGGCTATCGCCGATGGTACAGTCCCAGATAACGTCTTAAACTATTATGTTGAACAAGACGAACATTATTTAAAAGACTATCTCACAATTACTGCACTAGCCGTTACGCAAACTGATAATAACGATGACATCTCAAAACTATTGGATGTTGCACAATTTGTGGGTAATGAGTCCAAAGCCCATGACGTGATGCTAGGTATCACAGGGCATCAAGTTGAAAATTGGCGTCGTGGACCCGAAACACAATTATATGTGAATCATATGTATGAATCAGCTTATCGCGGCACATATGCTGATACCTTGGCAGCACTACTACCCTGCGCTTGGAGTTATGAAGTCATGGGTCGCGAGTTAGTGGCAGCAGGTGCTAATAATGAGGGAAATCCACTGAAAGAATGGATTGAATTATATGCACCAAATGATGCTAGTAAGAGTTATACAATTTGGCGCTTAGCAGCCTTAAATCGTGAAGTTACGCATCTAACACCAGAACAACAAGAACACGTTGCACAAACATTTTTATTAAGTCTCGAAATGGAATGGCGTTTTTGGGAAGCAGCTTGGCAACAAGAAAACTGGCAGTTTAATTTTTAGACTTATATGCCATTCAATAAGCAATATAAAAACGATCAACAAAGTGTTGATCGTTTTTTACTATACTTTAAACAAACTTGGTCGCAGATACTTCAAGAACTCAATAACAACAGTAGGTACAAGTGATAAGACAACAATAATGCCCCAATGACTTAATGATAACGCTGTTAACCCAAACAATGATTGCGTGACTGGAATTAACGTAATTATTATGGTAATTACTGCTGCTAAGAATGCCATGTTAACCAATGACGAATTAGCATGATATTTGATAGCAAACAACGTTTTTTCTGAACGAATGTTAAAGACATGAATGATCGATGTTAAAGACAAAATCGTAAATGCCATTGTTTGTCCAACCTGCTCATTGGCTACTATATTGCCTAAAACAACATTTTGACCAATCCAAATGGCAATCAAAGTCACAAGAGCAAATAAACCAGCGTTCAATCCTATTTGTCGTCCTAAGCCTTGAGCAAAAAGTTTAGTTTTCTTAGGCATAGGTGGCTCGTTCATAACATTTGTTAACATTGGTTCCCGACTCAATGCAAACCCTGGAAGTCCATCAGCTACTAAGTTGATGAACAACAAATGTACCGGTAACAATGGCGATCCCCAGCCCAACAACATAGCAATCAATATAACGATCAATTCAGAGATATTTGCGCTTAATAAGAAGTTAATTGTTTTTCGAACCTTAACATAAACGCCACGGCCTTCAGAAATTGCATTAATGATGGTTGCAAAATTATCATCAGTTAAAATAATGTCAGAAGCTTCACGCGCAACATCAGTTCCTGTCTCGCCCATCGAAATACCAACGTCAGCAGCCTTTAAGGCTGGGGCATCATTTACGCCATCCCCTGTCATAGCAATTGTGGCATCTTGACGCTGCCAAGACTTGATAATTCTAATCTTGTCAGTCGGTGTCACACGGGCATAAACAGTATAATCGTTAATATTTTGGTCAAGACTTTCATCAGATAGTTTGGCTAATTCAGAACCTGTAATCGTCTTGTCCCCAGTACGTAAAATACCAATCTCTCGAGCAATGGCGCTTGCCGTTTCAACGTGATCACCCGTAATCATAATCGTTTTAACCCCTGCAAGACGTGCTTGTTCAACAGCAGGTGCTGATTCAGGTCGTGGTGGATCGATAATACCAACTAAACCAACCAATGTTAGATCTTGTTCATAAAAATCTTGTGTCGGATTATCCGGCATTTGGTAAAATGTCCGTTTAGTGATTGTTAAGACACGTAAGGCCTGTTGACCAAAAGTCTTATTAATTTTTTCAGCTTGTTCGAGATCACCATGCTTAATCATTGGCAACAACACATCAAAGGCGCCCTTAGTAATAGCAATATAGCCACCCTCTGGTCGTTTGTGAACAGTTGTCATTCTCTTCTTTGTTGAATTAAATGGTATTTGTTCAACTAATGGGTATTGTTGCAGTAATGCTTCCCGTGTTGTCACAGTTTCAATGCCACGAACTAACGCTACTTCTGTTGGTAATCCGTCGTAAATTGTCTGCCCATCAACTTCGTTTACTGAAACGTTCGTTGATATAGCTGCCAGCGAGAGTACTTCTTTAGCAGCTGCATCTACGCCGTCATCAGCAATATGACTTAATTGATCTTGTTCAGCTTGCCATACCTGCCGAACAGTCATTTTATTTTGTGTTAATGTACCAGTTTTATCAGAAGCAATAACATTTGTTGTCCCTAATATTTCAACAGCTGGCAATCGTCGAATAATTGCATGCTTCTGCGCAATTTTCTGTACACCCAACGCCAGCGTCATTGTTACAATTACTGCCAGTGTTTCTGGCACAACTGCGACAGCCAGCGAAATAGCTGTTAAGAAAATATGTTTCAAATCCATGCCTTGTGAAATGCCCAATCCAAGCACAACTATTGCAGATCCAATAGCAAGCCAAGAAATATTTTTACCTAATTGAACCAACCGCCTCTGTAAAGGCGTGAGTTGTGTTTTTGATTCACTATTTAATAGGCTAGCTATGGCACCCATTTCAGTTTGCATACCAATAGCTGTAACAACCGCTAAACCATGACCGTTAACAATCGTTGTGCCACGAAAGACCATGTTCACACGTTCTCCAAGACTCACCTCTTGCGCTTCAATAAAGGTTGCATTGGCGTCTTTTTCAACCGGTAAACTTTCACCTGTTAATGCCGATTCTTCAGCTTGAACTTCAATAGCCTCAATCAAACGTGCATCAGCAGCAATCGCACGGCCATTTTCAATAACTAATAGATCTCCTAAAACAACATCATCGGCATCAATCAACTCAGTGTGACCATCACGCAATACCTTCACTTGTGTCCGATTGAGATTTTGCAAAGATGCTAAGGAACTCTCCGCTCTGCCTTCCTGTACAATTGATAAAACCGAATTGATAACCACAATTGCGACAATTAACAAGCTTTCAAAATAATTTCCAGTGTTTTCAAAATATGTTGCGACAAACGAAATTACGACTGCAATTAATAAAATAATGGTAGCAACATCATTTAAACTTATTAAAATTTTGCGTAATAGCGATGTTTTTTTCTCCGCAACAAAGACGTTCCTACCAAATTTCTCTCGATTTTCAGTAACCTGCTCTGTGCTTAATCCATTTTTGACATCTACTTGATGCGCCGCTATCGTTTCTTTAATACCCTTTCGGTACATTGTCATTTAGTTTCCTCCATATTGTTTGATTTTTGCGGAAAGTTTGTAAAACCATATTTTAAAATATAGCCACGATACGTTTTCCCCAGCGTAATCATGTGAAAAATTGCATACGACTTAAAATCAAGCATTTTCAGAAAGTTAATCTGTTAATAAACTTGATTTTAATATTAATTTCCATAGATAAAACCTCATCATGTTACTGACCATTTACTATATAAAAGTTCATTTTCATGGCATAAATGAACCAACATTAATAAAAGATGTAAATATGATTGTTTTTATCTCATTAGTTTAATACCTTTATTGTAACATATCTTGAAATGATAAAAAATAAGAGTCAGTGTTATGAGCAAAATACGTACCAAAAAACGCAAGGAATTGACTAGTACCCTGCGCTTTTACACACTTTTTGTTTTATTTTGCAATCTCGTGGTCAACAGTAAGCCAATAATAGGCACCGCGATAAACCAACCACTTGTTTGTGCCAAAGACTGCCCAATTGAAACGTGCTCATTGAAGTGAGTAATCAAAATAGACGCCACGACAACACTTCCGGCTCCAATAACTTGTCTCATTGTTGTAATCAACGCGGTACCATGACTCACCAATGTTTGAGGTAATGCGTTATTAGCTGCGGTAACTGCTGGCATCATGACAAATGCATTGCCACCTTCTAACAGCATCGCTGCTACTAAACCAACAAGCCATGAAGCGGTTCCCGCAACCATCAGTAAGACATAACCTGCTATCATCATGGCCATACCAATATAAACTAATTTTTTCAAACCAATTTGATTTAACAATTTTCCAGTGCGTGGATTTAACTGACTCAAGAAAACTGCTGCTGGCACCATTAGTAGACCAGACCATAGTGGTGTTAAATGAAATACACGTTGATAAAATAGCGGCATTAAAACAGTCGCAATAATCAAGCCTGAGTAAGATATACCAGTGAGTAATAAACCAGGTAAAAAACCTTGATATTTAAACACTGTCAAATTTAAAAAAGGTTGCGTGAGTTTGTATTGGCGCGTTACAAATATCGCTAACAAAACAAAACTACCTAACAGAATAATCCACCAAGTTGCATGCATACCTGTTCGCGGTACACTAGCAATACTATATAAAATTCCGCCAAAGCCAATCAATGTTATAGCTGATAGCCAATCGAAATTTGATTTTTTCATTTGGTGTGTATTTTTAATCAAATGTTGACAACTCAGCAATAAACCGACTAACACAATGAAAAATAGTGCAAAAAGTGCACGCCATGATACCCATTGTAAAATCACACCAGAAATGATTGGTCCGACAGCAAGTGCTGATCCCATGACCAAACCAACTACGCCCATGGTAACACCACGTTCTGCCTTTTCGGTATTCTCCATAATGACACTTTGAAATGTTGGAAACAACGCGCCTACTGCCATACCTTCGAGCAATCGACCGATAATAATGCCTGAAAAATGTGGTGTGACCATAGCAAGTGCCGTTCCCAATAAGAACACAGCCACAATACCATTTAATAATGGTTTCAAAGCCACGTTATCCAGTAGCCAAGGACTCAGTGGCATAACCAACGTCATAGCAACCATAAATCCAGTCGTGAGCCACTGAACCGTACTTGTATCAACATTGAAACTTTTCATTAATATTGGATAAGCCGTTGTCATTGTGGACTGACTAATAGACATTGTAAATGATATTGACAACAATACCAATGAAAATGGTGTGAGCTGTCTCATATTTTTGAACATAAAAACACTTCCTTCTAAAAATTACATTATAATCATTCTAAACTACTTTTGATAATATTTCAATATTAATAAATAATTCCTTAAATCGTTGTTTTGTTTAGAATGATTCTTGATAATAAAAACTGATTGGTGTATGCTAAAGTTATTATCAACTTTAAAGGGAAAATAACAATGACAATTAATCCAGCAAAATCACAAGATGTATGGCAAGATATTGGGGAGCATGTACAATTTACAGTGCTCAAGCTAACAAGAACAGACCAAGATGCCGCTCAAGAAGCAATTCAAGAATTCGCCGATCGTTCACAAGCAATTATTCGCTCACTAAGAATTCGCGACACTAATAGGCATGAAAATTCAAGATTAAAAGTGTCTTTTGGCATTAGTAATGCTGCTTGGGACTACCTCTTCCCTAACAAACCAAAACCTGCTGAACTCGTTACATATGAAACACTACGTGGCCCAAAATATACAATGCCCGCAACAGAGGGCGATTTATTTTTCCATATTCGTGCTAGTAATGAAGCTGTTGTTTATGAAGCACAAACACAATTTATGCGCTTTTTGAAAGACATTACAACAGTCATCGATGAAACCAAAGGTTTCCGTTATTTTGAGGGTCGTGCAATCATCGGCTTTATTGATGGTACTGAAGCACCAGCTGTTGAAGATGCTGCACCATATGCTATTGTTGGCGATGAGGATTCAAACTTCATCAACGGATCATATGCTTTTGCTCAAAAATGGCAACACAACATGGATTTTTGGCACCACCTCAAAACTGAAGAACAAGAAAAAGCTGTGGGTCGTGAAAAATTTTCTGACATTGAACTAGATGATGATGCTAAGTATCATAACGCCCATAATGTCGCTTCAAAATTTGAAAAAGACGGTGAAGAACAAAAAATTATCCGCATGAATGTACCCTTCTCAAATCCAGCATCTGGTCAAACAGGCACTTATTTCATGGGTTATTCTCGTCATTGGTCAGTGACAAAGGGAATGCTTGAAAATATGCTTGCCCAATCTGATTTCTTGTTGAGCTTCTCCGAAATTTTGTCTGGACAACTTTTCTTTATTCCTTCTCGTGATACCTTAGCACAAATTGCTGACGGCGAATTTAATTCATAAATCACACCACATGAATGACAAATAAAAAGATCAAGCACTCGGTAATTAGTGCTTGACCTTTTTATTTGTCATAATATTTCTTAAATCAATTAAATCTTGGCGATTCAGTGTGATGTGTTGTATGTGGTACTGGAATAGTGATTAATGTTTTCTCACTTTGACCGGTTAATTTTAGAACGCCTTCACCTGGTAAAAACTTTTGGTATATGCCGGCATCTATATTGCTATCAGCAATGACACTATTTACTTCTGCTTGGTCATTGAGTTGATGTGCTAAAACACTACCAAATTGCCCGCGTAACTTAACAGACAGGTCAAGTGGCGATTGTGTTGACAGCACAACATACAAACCATATTTACGTCCCTCTCTCACCAACTTAAATAAACCAGAATCTTCTGTTTGTTGATTCTCAGCGGGTAAAAAACGGTGAGCCTCATCTAAAAATATCGTTAATGGGAATCGTGCTTTGCCTTGCACTCTAACTAGCAGTAACTGTCGTAATAAAATGGAAAGTATGAGCCGACTTTGTGGCCCATTTACCATTAATTCACTCACATCAATAATTAAAGTTGATTTACCTTGATGTTCAGCAAACAATTTTAAAACATAGAATAAATCAATTTGTGGTTGCTTTGAATCGCTTTGATTACGATTAAATATGTGTTCTAACTGTTGCGAAACTAAGTGTTCCTGCATTGATAATATTTTGGACCAATATCTTTTAATCACTTGATAATCTAATTCTTGACCTAGTAATTGATAGTCAGCTCGATCATCTTGATACGGTACAACAAATTCTTGAATCACTTGATCAATTAATTTTTGTGCATCATAATCAGAACCACTCATCTTTAATTGCTCTTTTACTTGATGAAATGTGTGCCGATTTTGATTAATTTTGTGATAGACACCAGATTTTTTTAAAACATTTTTTTGTATTTTTAATGAGATGATAGCCGCAGTAATTTGACTGACCAACTCCCCTTCAAAGTCACCTAATAAATTAGCAATTTCATTAGGCATCAAATGATTAAAATCAAGATTCGCATTAACACCAAGTTTATATCGGATAGCATCCCCTACTGATTGATATTCACCAGTTGGATCAAAAATAACTGTTGCTTGTTGGTTTTTCTGCAAACTTTCAATTAGTTTTAATAGCGAAGTTGATTTACCACTACCTGTTGCCCCTGTCACCAATAAATGATGTGTTAACAATGAGTCTGCATCTATGGGTAACTGTGCATTTGATTTTAATTCTTTTGCAAAATTATCTAATATCACTTAAGTTCCACCTTTATTACCATATTGTGTATAAATTTCAGGTCAAGTCTACTGCTTCATAGTAACACTTTTTGAAGCGCTGCTAGCAAGTAAAATCTGTTCTAGTTAACGTTGACACTAACTCAAAAACAAATCAAATCGTTTCATTAATTGATCCTGTTGTAATAAATTACAAATTTTATAAGCATCCTTAATTTTTTGGTCATTATCTTCAAATACACCCTCAAAAAATAATAAGACGGTTTGAAACCGCATATCTTGTTTTTGAAAATTAATATTTTTAATTTTATCAAATATAAACGCGCTTGTTTCCAAATCATTTTGCATGATGCTTGATTCTAATAATGCCAGAATAACATCACCAATAATGGGTTCAATTGTTGCAGGTAACTCTCCGTTTGTATATTGCTTTAAAATATCTGTTATATATGGAATCATTCTCTTTGCCTTAATACCGTATGCAACCTGTAACAATAAGTATAAGTCATACGTTTGCCAAATTTCAATAAAAAAAAAGTAATCAATCAGTTCATTTTGGATATCTGTTGATATCAGCTCATGATTCAAATGATTGATACTACTAATTACCATCAAATGGTAATGGTAATACGCCAGTATTTCAGGATTACCTTGGACTAATTTTTCAGTAACATGGTACAGTTTATTTTGTTCGATATGATTTTGATATAAATACGCATTAGAAATAGCTCTAGATAATATTAATATATCGGGTTCAACTTTTGAAAACACAGCAAAAAAGTATTCCTCAGGTGTTATTGATAGTGCCTGACTTAACAATAAAATAGTCAAATCATTGGGATTAGATATATTATTTTCAATACGCGATATGGTTGATTGTGATCCAATCAAATCACCCAATTTTTTCTGAGAAAATCCTCGTTTTTTCCTAGTTTTACGAATAAATTCACCTTGTTTATTATTTTTTATCACTGAAGCTACCTTTTTCTAAATTGATTATTTTATAAAATAAAATTATTTTAATTATAATTAACAATCACCTTAATGTACATTCAAGACTGTAGTCAGTTATATTTGATTTAGCTTATACAATTTATTTAAGAAAGACGATATGATTAATAACCTAACAAAAAAGCACTTAAAAAGTGCTTTCTGTAAGTTATTTGTTGTTTATTCTAGACACCACACCACTATCTGTATCCATCCAGTAAGTCACTTTACCAATCGTGCGCGACTGCCCTTTAACTTGTTTTCCATCGTTATCAAAATATAATTTTTGACCATTGATTTTCTGTATACCTGTCACGGCTGCACCATCTTTGCCAAAATAAACCCATGAACCGTCTTCTAATTGAACAAAACGGTTTTTAACCAGCTCACCTGTGTTTGGATCATAGTAATATAACTTACCATTCTTACTACGGAACTCACCCTTGAATTGAACACCATTATCATCAAAGTAAAGTTCTTGACCGTTGATAGTTTGTTCACCAGTAACTGCTGCGCCATTACTTCCAAAATAAGCCCACTGATTATTGCCAATTTGTTCAAATCTATTGGTAATCATATTACCAGAGTTAGCATCATAATAACGCAATTCACCTAATTCATTTTTAAATGCATGCCCTTTAATTTGAATACCATCATTACCAAACATCAACTGTTGTCCATTAATAATTTGTTGTCCAATGACAGCGACACCTTGGTCATTTAAGTAAAGCCACTCATTATCAGCTATTTTTTTGAAGCTGTTTTTGATTTGCTTGCCATCATCATTGAAGTACAGTGTTTGTCCATTAATGGTTTGTTTTCCAGTAGCTGCTGCACCAGTTTCTCCAAGATACAACCATGAGCCATCGGGCAATACCTTAAAATCGTTCTTAACTTGTGTGCCGTCTTCATTAAAGTACATGATCTGACCATTAACAACCTGTTTACCAACTAGAGCAACACCTGTTTTATCCAAATATACCCAAGCCCCGTTAGATAGCTCTCCCCAATCATTTATAACCATGTCACCGGTACTTGCGTTAAAGTAATGCAATTTTCCTTGTTGATCTTTTATAACAACACCCTTTTGTTGTACACCATTATCATCAAAGTATTGCGTCGTTTCTTTACCAGTACTTGAAGCAATTGTTACAATACCTTGTGCCATTTGACCATCTGCAAAGAAATAACGCCAATTTTTTTGATTGTCTAAATAGTATTGATTTTGAATTTGCTTACCAAGCTTATTATAATAATACGTTTTATTACTATCAGAAAGATAAGCATCTCTCAATTCAACACCATTTGGCAAAAAGTAATAGTTAGTATCATTGATTGATTGATTACCAACAACCATATAACCCTGTTCATCGAAGTAATACCAATTATTGTTATCTTCAATAAACGTTGATTTTGCTTGATAGCCACTTGTTGTGTAGAACAAAGTCTGCCCTGCTTCATCAACAAACCCTGTACTTGCTCTTTCACCTAACAATTGTTTTGGTAAGAACTTATTGTCACCTGATACAGTAAAGTATTGATTTGTGCCCCAATCCTTTAGAACATACCAGGCACCACGACCTTGAATATTTGAGCCATTGAAGTATTTAGCTGACCATTCAGATATTTTAACACTTGGATCCATTGCTTTGCCATTAGATATCTGTATTTCTTTAAATAGTTCAGGATACTTCTCCTGCAATGTTTCCAAGAAGGCACCGCCATATTGCTTTTGATATTCTCCGCCACCAACAGTTTTAGAATCATATAGTGTATGATTAATTTCTGAATCATAGGCATGTTCCCCAGAACCGTCTGTTCTGACTGCGCTCACAATTTGCTCTCCTGGCAAATTATAAATTTGATCAGGAACCCAATCATTAATTGCTTGAATACCTTGTGAATGTAAAGCACGTAGCGCATCCAATAGATTGTCTGAAGTACCATATTTAGTTGGTGTATTATAGCCAATATCATAACGGTCAGTAAAAGCATAACCATTTTGAATTAATGAATCAATGAAACTATTGTCAGAACTAGAACGATATTGCGGCGCTAATTCAAAACTCGTAACTCCCCAACTCTTGAACAAAGAAATATTTTGTGCAATTTTAACGTTTGTAAAGTCTTCTGCTTTTGTTGGAAAGTCTTGGAAATTAGAGAAACCTTCATAGATAACCTGTGAATCTAACGCTGCATTAGAATGATAGACACTGCCATCCGTTGTTGGCGTTGTTGAACTTTCTGTCCGTGCATCTTGACTTTGTGCTGCAAACATAGGTACCCAAGCTGCAATATATCCTGACACTTGTGGATCATTGACCCCAAATACTGATTTTGAATCAAATGATAAAATACCATTGCCATCTGTATAAACAATTGGTGCGTTCTTAGTTGTAGCATCAACATCAGATGTGTAAATTTGTAATCCTTTGCTCGTTGTTAACAAAACTGGTCGGTAAGCTTGATTCTTATGTGCTGCACCCATATTCAAACTAATTTTTTCTGTTGCAGCCAATTTTAGCGTAGGTTGATTGCTAATCACAACACCAATACCTTGGGTTCGCGTTTCAGAACTGCCAGTATCCGTCGCATTCATTGCACCTTTACCATAACGTACGGAAGTCATCACACCCTGACTATTGTTCAAGTAAGTCATATCCATTGCTTGACCACCGGCAACATACTGTACACGTGCTTTTAACAACGCATCAATGGCATCATAATAAGGCGAGTGAGCAGCCATATATTGCCCATCATCTGTAAATAAATCACCATAATATACCCGAGGAATTGTATCCTTATTGGTTAATAATAGCGCGTAAGATGATGGGATATTATACGGTGTGTATACTTTATCCGCTTTTAACTCATCGGCATTATAGATTTCAAATGCTTGTTTTAATTGATCCAATGTTACTGAGGAATCAAGACCGGTAGATTCTGGATTAATTTTATCCTTAATGATGTCAGAAATGATTGTTTGTACTTCACTATCATGAGCGCGAATAAATGAATAATTAGGCTGTGCGCTATCTTCTGAGTTATCAGACGTACGATCAACCAAACTGTAAGTACGTGTTGGTTCTAGACCACTACGTTTGTCCAATGGCATATTTAATGCGTACTTCATTGCCAAATGGATTGGGAAATCCATTGTTATTTGTTCATTGCCATGTGCCTTGATATACGCTGAGTCCTGATCTCCCCAGTCCTCTAAAATCGATAAATGTTGATTAGCAGCGGCATTATTTTTATCAATGCCGTACGCTGCTTTAGCATATGAACCTGCAATTTGTAATAAGTCTGCATCGACATTATCGACAGCATCCACACGATATCCATCAAAATTAGCAGTTGGATCGTTTTTCAAAATGCTACCTATATTCATCATATAGTGTAACCAATTAAGTTGTTCAGCCTGTACTGTTGGGTTAGAGTTATCAACATCATTTGCCAACAACAATTCAAAACCGCCTTGCTTGTATTTGTCAGCAATTTCACCTTTTTGATTCAATGGTGTACGGTTGAGCTTACGATAATCGGAATTAGCGTCTGGTGTCTGATCACTATTGACATACAGTAAGGCACCACCTTGCAAATGATCGTCACCCTTTGATTCACTGTTAATGTTCCAGTTTTCCTGCGAATCAATATATTGCGTCATCAAACTCTTTAACCAATCAACATTACCAACATGACCTATTTGCTTTTCAATATTAGCTTGTGCAACCATTGCAGCGTCTGTTAACTGAGTTGTACTGTCGTTCTCTGTATATTGTTGATTACTCAAAATTCCTTTTGAATCAAGGTAATTTAAATAACTGACTTGTGTGCTTTTATCAGGCCACCACGTCATCAATATGGGTCTCAAATCTGTGGATTGTGATGCTGTCCAAGTTGTGCCGTCCTTTAAAATTTCCTTTGGACGATACCAACTATTGGCCGTCAAATAACCATCAACATTTTCAAAACTGTTTGTTGTTGCATCATAAGCAGCGTTGTGATCGTTTGTAATATTCACTAAATCATCAGAATACTGTTTATCATTAGATGTTAAAACGCCAGTTGTCTTATCAAAATAAAAAACATGACCTTGAACAATAGCTGTAAAGTTCTTTTTTACCTGACCATTAGCATCATAAAAATAACTTTTACCGTCGATTGTTTTAATATTTGTGTCACTGTTCAAAGCTTCTTGTCGTGTGACATTAGTTTGGTTTGCTTTGACATCTGATTGACTAACTGATGACGGTGTTGTTGCATCTTTTGTTGCATTTTTTGTTGCGTCTGTTTGATCTACTGGTGTTTGTGCTGTTACATCTTTTGTCTCATCTGTTTGATCTACCGGTGCTTGGGTTGTTGCATCTTTTGTCTCATCTGCTTGTTCTACTGGTGCTTGGGTTGTTGCATCTTTTGTCTCATCTGTTTGTTCTACCGGTGCTTTTGGTGTTGCATCTTTTGTCGTATCTGCTTGTTCTACTGGTGCTTGGGTTGTTGCATCTTTTGTTGCATCTGTTTGATTTACTGGTGCTTGGGTTGTTGCATCTTTTGTCGCATCTGTTTGTTCTACCGGTGCTTGGGTTGTTACGTCTTTTGTTGCATCTGCTTGATCTACTGATGCTTGGGTTGTTGCATCTTTTGTTGCATCTGTTTGATCTAATGGTGCTTGGGTTGTTGTGTCTTGATCGTTATCTGCCTGATTTCCAAGCTGTAGATTAGTAACATGAGATACCGCCGCTGTTGGTATTGTATCTGCCTGTACATTTGTCGATACACCGACCAAACCCACAATCGAAATGACACTCGCTGTGACCAACATTTTCCCTGATTTGTACAGCTTCTTACGGTTATATAACTTATTTATTGCCATGCTTTCTCCCCTAAAATGAAATTAAATTATTATTGTATGGCTACTGCTAAAGAACAATAACTCGATAATAATACCGCTTTCAAAGGTCGATTTAGAGAATATGCAATATTGCATATTCTCTAAACATCTGCAAAAAATGTGGCTTTTATAGCATCAATAATAGTTCTACAAAAAAATGATTAAAACAAAATACATTGTTTTAACCACTGTTTTAAATGCTCATTATTTATTTGTTCTTGGATTTAATTTGAAACCATAAAATGTACGACCTTTAAATGTCTGTTTTGCTAGTTTGCCAGTTGCAGTGTATGCTTTTCCTCGCTTTGACTTGGCCGGAAAACTAATTTCAGCACCGTTAAGCAACTGAGCTAGCTCATCATCAGTAAATACATGGCCGCTCCATTCTTTAGCAAAAGTAATTTCTTCACCTTTAAAAATACCGGTAATTTTTTCCGTCACTTGACGTTTTGGTGCAGGTTTAGGTTGTCCCAGTAGCGTTTCTAACTGTTCAGCGTTGTTTAACATAATTGGCATATCATGTGTTACAACTTTTGTGACCGAATCAAGTAACTCGGGCATTGTCATGTCAAACCGACCAACTTCGTTCATCATTTCAAACAATCGCTTGGTAATTTTAGGGGATGCAATCCACGTATCTTTTACCATCACAGCAGAGACATTACCCGTCTCTGTTAAGGTCAACTTGCCTCGTGTTTCTTTAATCATAGACTTTGTACCACGAGCCATTTCAGATAACGTTGAAACACGTGTCGCACCAGTACCAACATTGTGTTTTTCCAAAAATGCCATGATCCATTTAGTCGTGGGTGCCTGTGGCTTTTTATTCGCACCTTCATACATATAAGGTTGCGCGATTGGTCCAACTTGACCAGTCAGTTCTGCCTCGTCTTCATCCTCAACAGTCACAGCACGTTGTGAATCATAAATTGCCTTAAAATTAAGTTGAATAGGGACATTAAATGCGGTTTTAAAAGTTGAATAATCCTGTAATTCTGCCGTCACATGGTCATAAACATAGTCTTCGGCTAACATTGCCAAATAGTTTTTAGCTAAAATATCGTAAATAGCCTGTGCGCTTGGTCCGTATTTAGTCAAACTCGCCAAACTGACGGGTATATTTTCACCCGGTCGGTTCGCACCATGAGCACCTTTAGGCTTGACATGCGTTGTCCGAGGCTGGCGATGTGTAAGTAACTTCGTATCCACATGCACCACTTGGGCAATTTGATCAACTTTTAGTAACAATTCGTTGAATTGCTCTGGCGTAACCGTCTTATCTTCTGTTCTTGGATAAGATACGACCTGTGCTTCGTACATTTTCTGATACGTACTCAAGACTTCCTTGGAAGAAAAACCTTTTGGTGCCAAAATAGCTGCCAAACCAGCCAAATCAAGTAATTTCCCTGGTGCTTGTGTCCGTGTTTGATGTTTTTCGTTAACAACCGCGCTATCATGATACTGCGCTAAATCCTTTTGCGCATCAGCTTGATTCTCAAATCGCCAAGAAATGACATCACCTTCTGGTGTCACACGACCAAAAACATGACCTGCTGAGTCTTTGAACTTTACTTCAAAATAAGGTTTTTTAACATACTGTTTAATTGCTTCAAGTTGCGCATAAATTTGCCAAACGATAACCGATTTTAAACGTCCTTCACGCGCCACAACTTTAAAACCTTGTTTTTTGGCAGCTGTTGTCGCAATTCTTGTGAGTTGCATTGAGGCAAAGTCCCAACGGTTACGGCTTTCTCCTTTGATGTATTCTCCGTCTTGATGCTTATCTGAGACATCACGTAGATTCATCATGGCTGTTTTGATACCATGGGCAGATTCGTCCATAAAATTTGCACGAAATACTTTCCCTCGCCAATTGATGGCGTCAAGCGCTTCCCATGCTAATAATTCACCTTCACCAGAAGGATCAGTATCAGTAGCTATCACGATTGCATCGTAGCCGTTTTTAGCTTCTTTTTTGAGTTCATCCACTAATTTTTTAGTGGATTCTATTTTACCAGTACGCAAATTACGTTGTCGAATATATGTGCGTTCCCAAGAAAAATCATCCAAACGCCAAGGCAAATGCTTGACAAGCCATGATTTATATTGCTTTTTAAGTGATTCTTCAACCATTTCTTCTGGATCTTTGAGCGTCATTACATGACCGCGTAAATTTGTTATTTTATAATTAAAATCATTAAAAATACCCGTTTTCCCACCAAGTGCTTTAACAAAGTTGGCAGATGCGGAAGGTTTTTCAGTTAAAATGAGATAGTTTGACATGAATTTTGTATTAACTTTCTTAATCTTTATCTCTCTTATTTTAACAGATTAACAAACAAGATATTTATGAAAAGCGTTTAAACCACGCTAGCATGTTTTCCAAACGCGCCAATCGTAAATTAGGCTTACCTGTCCGTCCGACACCGTGAAAACTCTGTGGTAGTCTAACAAATTCTATTGGCGTATCAGTTTGCGTTTTAATCGCACTAAAGTATTCTTCAGATTGACCTATTGGCGTACGTAAATCATATTCACCATGTAGTAAAAGAATCGGTGTATTAACATGTTTGGCATACGCCAATGGGGACAGTTGCCAAAGTGCATTAACATTTTCACTTGTTCGTAAATCTAATTCTAATTCATTTGTTGTAAAATCAACACCAATATCACTTGTTCCAAATAGACTAATCCAATTAATAACTGGTCTCTGTGCCACTGCTGCTGTAAATTTTTGATTGTGACCAATAATCCAAGTTGTCATAAATCCGCCGTATGAACCACCAGCTAAAAATACATGCTCTGAATCAACAACATCAGAAAATTTCTTTTGAGCAAATGCCAATCCACTCATAATATCACGATAATCTATCGTGCCATAATTACCGATGACAGATTGCGCAAACGCTTGGCCATAGGAAGTTGAGCCATGTGGATTAACAAAAACCACATGATAACCCGCTTGATTAAATTGTTGAAATTCCCAAAAGAAGGCATCAGAATAGGCGGCATGTGGACCACCATGAATATATAATAAAATTGGTGCGGGCGTCTTGTGCGCTTTCATGAACCAACCATCAATCAAACGCCCATCTTCAGATTCAAACGTAAATTTATCGGCCTCAGTTAAGAATGACTGATACTTTGGTTCATAAATAATATGACCAGATCGTGTCAGAATTCGCGAAGGAATTGCAGTCGTGCTTTCAATGATGTGGTTTTTAGTTAATGCTAAAATAGATTGCCTTTCATCAGACACTAAAGTCACATCTCCTGATAAAGTTAAACGATAAATACGATTATAACCATGGTATGTTGCAATAAATTCCAACGTTGTTTCATCCAACCAAATCAATCCGTGACTTGATTTTTTAAATTGCACATCACTTGATGTCGATTGAACAGCATCAACATCCTGATTGAATTTTTGTGTGAGTTTTTTCGTTGCTAAATCATAGAAATAAATGCTAAAAATCCGTGTATTTTTAAATAAGTGATCATGGGCAACTAATGCTACCTGCTTGTCATCGGGACTGTATACGGCATCTTGTACAAAACCATCAACCAATTCACTTGTAATTTCTGTGGTTTTACCATTCTTTGCTAAAATGTAAGCCTGGTTTTTTGATGACAAGCCGCTTATGTCATCAGTCTGTGTCATGATCACTTCTGATGCCTCATGATTTTGCGATAATAACTTTGTGTATCGTGTCGTATGAAGGCGTTCACGTTCTGTTTTTTCACTCACACTCACTTCATAAATACGATAAATAGTTTGTTCATCAACTAAACCATGCCCATCAGCTTTATACATTTGAGCGGTGATACGTCTTGGTTTTGGTACATTTTCAACTGGTGTAATTGCTGGTTTCAGCGCATGAATTGTTAAATAATGAAAGACATCACTGGTCCCACTTGCGACAAAGTGACTGACGCCGTCGACATGATTTGTGACTTGCACACCTGCAACAAATACTTGTGCCTTACCTGCAATGTTTTGCAAATATGCCAATTTCCCATGACTATTTTGTGGTAACCAAGCATCATCAGCGACTAATTCGAGTTGATGATGTATCACACGATAAATAGCATGGTGCGTATCATTTTCTTTTTCTCGTAATTGACTTTTAGTAACATAAATGTCGTCATTAATGACTACCAATTGACTCAAATTTTCAAGATCAAATAATAAGTTTTGCGTTTTCTTCATGACAATCCTCACATCTTTTTCTAACATTATACACCAACAATAAAATCTTCACATTAAAAGGCACACTATATAAAGTATGCCTTTTAATCTCACTCACGTCGTTTGTTTAATAATTTTTCATTAATACGTTTCGCATTAGCACGCCCTTGCTGTCTGAAAAAAATGAAAACAATTGTATAGCTAATGAGAAATGTCGGTATATTTCCCAAGATAATGACACCATCCCCAAATGTTAACCAAATAAAGACACTATATGTGCTAAGTTCTAAAACAAAATGACTCACAAATTGTGCGGTAAATGGTAATTTGTCATATTCAAATATCATCGATAATAGCCCCATAATGACACTCATGGTCATTAATAAGCCAAGCTGTGCCATTGACAAAGTGGCCTGATGTAACGTTACTGAAAGTAAAGATATGAATGATCCGATACCAACACCAATTGCTATGTACAGAATTGCATTTTTAAAATATCGCATCTTCTGAACTCCCTTCTAATGTGTCTAGAATACCCTGAATGAATCTTCTTGATACAGTGACACGTGTATCGTTTGTTAAAAATCCATAGTAATTACCAGAAAATGCAGCTTCCATTTTTGATAAATACGCTAGATTAATGACTTCGGATTTAGAAATCTGTACAAAATCAGATTTTTGGTTCTCCTCCAAAAACTTCTTGAGCGTTTTTCTAGTCGTTATTTTTTGGTTATCCTTGAGCGTAAATGTTAAATCATTACCAAAACTTGTCACTAACATAATACTTGTTTTATCGATTATACGCATATCATCAGCTGTTTTAATAACGATTTGATGCGAAGTGGTACTTTTTGATTTGAGATATTGTGCTATATCTGCTAACTGTTCAATGTCGCTACCAGAGATAACAACTTTGACATCCGACACACTATCATCAACGTTGATGCTTATTTCCATTACTTCTCCCCACAACAGCTTTTACAATCATACTTAATCCTGCTAATAAAATAAGTGAATATAGTCCTATTTTACCAGATATATAACTTGTATCCCCAAGATGTGTGGCATAGTTCGTAATAAACATTTTAATCGGTAAGTATGCACCTATCCGACCAACGTTCATATTACCCATAATACCCGAAATGATCATGATACCAAAATAACTAATCATCGCGACGCCATACACACGAGAAAACTTCTTCAAAAGAATTGTCAATAAAAATACAATCAGAAAATATATTGCCGTGCTCAAAATTTGAAAAATCGCCATTTGCGCAATAATTGATAAGTTGGGTAAAGGTAATTTAAAATAGGATAGAAAAATATATGAATAGATAATACTTGATAAGATGACAAACACAGTGATCGCCATGAATTTATGCCAAGCTTGGGATAGTCGTGAATAGCCAAATAGTTCCGCACGTAAAGTAAAACCACGTTCCATCTCTTGTGAAAATAACGAACTAAACCCAACAAATACCATTGAAAGTGGAATTGTGCAAAAGAAACTCAAGTAAATTTGATTTAATGCTTGCGGCACATCTGAATAGCTACCACCAAACACTAATCCCATCATTGGTGCAAAAGCGAAACCAAAAAACAACGTAATCATATTACCTAATAAATTTTGCATTTCAAAAACGAATTTCCTTGATTGCATTATGCCTGTTCTCCTTTCATAACTTCCGTATAGACTAATTCAATATCCCCTTGTGTCCGTCTAAAGTCATCCCCATCACTAATCAAACGACGCGCAACTGCGTACTCTTGATCTGGCTGTTGCACTTTCACACTGGTTTTTATATGATTACCAATAATAAACGCTGAGTAACCAACATATTGTTGAAACAATCTCTTAGGCTCATCAAAAGCAATGACGCGTCCATCATGAATAATTAATAACTTATCAGCTAACTGTTCAATTTCTTGAGCGTAGTGCGTGACCATTACAACCGTTGTCTGATGTTGCCTAAAATAAGCCTTTAGTTGAATAATCAATGCCTGTCGACTTTCAAAATCTAGTCCCGTTGTCATTTCATCAAGAAATAATAATGTTGGTTCTTGATAAAGTACCATGATTAAACTCATACGTTGCTTTTGTCCACCTGATATATTTTTAAAATGATGTGACAGTTGTGAACTGAACTCAAAAAAATCAACTAATTCTTGTAGTTTAGAATCTTTATTGAGTCGCGTGTTCAATAGTCCTTCAATAATCTTTTGGTTTGTCATGGTATCAACGTAATATTGTTCTTGCATTAATACACCGATATCATCTGTTTCAATTATTACTTCACCCTTAAAAGGTATCAATCCTAAGCAACTTTTTACTAATGTTGATTTCCCTGAACCAGATTGTCCCATCACACCAATAATCTCACCTTTTTTTATCTCTAAGTTTGAGACAGTCAACGCAACTTTATTACCGTAAGATACACTTAAATCTTTCACTTTTAACATACTATTCTCCTCATGTCGTGATTTGATTGTAGCAATTTAACGCATGAAAAAAACCGCTTTTGTGATAAGCGGTTAAATATAACACATAAAACGTATATTTCAGAAAAATTGTGAAGCTCATTGTGGCAAATACTATAAAACGCTTGACGACTGCCGTAAAAATTGATATTATATTATAGTTGTCTGATTATATCAGACATCACTGACCATGGCTCGTTGGTCAAGTGGCTAAGACGCTGCCCTTTCACGGCGGAATCGAGAGTTCGATTCTCTCACGAGCTATATCAAGTCGCAACTTCGGTTGCGGCTTTTTATGTTGAAAAAATTATTAACAACAAATTAAACAACCAATAACTGCAGTGAATTCTCTAATTTGGCAAAATAGGGATTCACTGCAGATTTATTATTTTCGTCTATTTAGTAGCATTAGTCTCTGACGTAACTCTTTATTTACTGCATATATGTAAGTCCCATGAACACCACGTGTTAATAATACATTAACCACATTTTTCAAAAACGCCTTGTTCTCAATTGTGTTGTACGTTCCATTCTGCTTTCGCATTTTAAGATGGTCACAAGAATAATCTGGATCAATATCTAATGAGTTTGTATGCTTATTCCAAATAACAGATGGACCCAAAATTACACCCACATAATTTAAATCAATTCCTTGTACTGTGAAATCACTACCAACTTCTCCTATACTCTCATTAATTTCTTGCCAAGGTATTTGCTTGTTCTGTGCTTCTTTTACTTGAGGTAACTCCAAGTTCCATGGCATAACCTCAGTTCCAAAATTCACCATCCAATATTTATCATCTTCTGGCCTGGAGGATTGGGAATACTGCCAATCATATGTCGCAACCATTCTGCTTAAACCATTTTGTTTGTTTTTAGTTTCAATAGCAGCTTTAAACTCTCTAGAATTGTCAAAAAATTCAACGTCATAATCTTCATCTTTTGGTGGCTTAATCAATGAATTTTTCTCAAAATGCGCTAACTCTTGAATCCATTGCCGCATTTCTGGACTGGCGTGTATGCGCCACTGTTCTTCCAAATAGATCGTTCTTGTATCGAATCCATTAATAAGTTGAAATAATTCTTCATTGTCATCAATCTTATTTCTCGCAGAAGTTACTTGTTTTGGATCGTAAATCAATACTAATGTTTTAGCTAATTCGTGTAAGGCAATCAAATCTGGTTTCCACTCATTTTTATTAACTCTACCGTAATTACCGCTCCACAATAAATGAGCTTCATCAACAAGAAGAACATCGACTTTCTCTTTTTTGCGAATAAAACTGGGTATATCACTCACAACATTAGTTCCCATGTCAAGTTTTTTTGCAATTTGCTCGTATGTTCTGAGCTGTTGCTCATGACGAACTAACAAGGCAATTTTAGATTGATGTTTTGTTCTTCCGTTATCATTTAATACTGTATACGGATCACGCCAAATATCATAAAACAATTGAGACATTAACACAGTTTTTCCAGAGCCAGCTAATCCTTGAATCTTTATTATTTTATTACTTGACCCATTTATAAGCGTTTCTGCTATTACCAATCCTATTTCATTTTTCGCTTGCTCTTGTTTTTGGCTCAATGATTTAAACGGACTATTGGCGAAAAGCGCTGAGTTACGTACATCACGAAGACTTGAGACAATATTTTGTTGATGTAATCGTTCCCATATTTCAGGAAAAACACCAGTTCGATATGCCTCACGTTCATAAAAATCAAGTGATAATCCATTATTGCGACTATTGTAAATTTTTTTAAATTTTTTATCACCTAACAAATAATTCATGAACATTTGTTCCAGTTCTAGAGTTGCAGATTTTTTAAATTTCGAGTGCCCAATTATGTAAAGTTTTTCCTCTTGTTTATCAGCACTATTTTTAATAATATTTAATTTATCGTCATTTGCTCTCAAATGTTCTCTAAAAAATCAAATGCTGACAAAACTTCATGAGCATTAAATTCCAATAAACTAAAGTATTCGGCTAATAGTTCATTTGGTATCGCTCTTTTGTTATTTTCCCAATTTTGAACAGACTGTCTAGTGACATTCAAAATTTGTGCAACATCCTCTTGAGTTAATCTTTTATTTTCACGTTTTTGCTTAATCAATTCGTATAGTTTCATAGCTTAATTATCTCAAAACAACCTAGAAGAAAAAGCAACAATATGTTGCTTTTTCTTCTAGGTTTTATTTTTAAACGTTCATGTAGTTAGTGCCCATTATACTATCATAAACACTCTGATGACGACGTTCATTGGGTAATACATCTCCAAAAGTTGGAATTTTTTACGAGACTATTCCAAGCCACCAACCTCATCAAACTTCGCTTTCATCGTCGGATTACCCCGTGTGAGCTTCTTAACGCTCACATCTTCCAACTTGTTGTTAGCAAGACGTAATTGATTTTCAGACGTCGTGAGGGCTTTTTTAACGGCTTCCATGCGCGCAATGGATTTATCGATTTCTTCAATGGCAGTTTTGAAGTTTCTTGAAGCACTTTGATAGTTTTTACCAAAGGCAGTCTTAAAATTCGTTAAGTCGGTTTCAAAATGTGTAATGTCAACATTTTGTTCACGAATTTGAGCGAGTTCTTGCTTGTAGGTCACTGTATTCAGCGCGGCATTTCGCAAAACACCGATGAGCTGTACAAAAAACTGCGGACGAATGACATACATTTTGTCATACTCCGTGACTTGCACAATGCCTGTATTATAGTAATCACTATCAGCTTCTAATAATGACACTAACACCGCATACTCTGTTTTTTTCTCACGACGGTCTTTATCTAATTCCTTAAAAAAATCTGCGTTTTTGTGCTTTGTTGCCGTTGTATCAGCTTCGTTTTTCATGTCGAACATGATACTCACGAATTCTGTACCATCTTGATAATCTCTAAAAATGAAATCACCCTTTGAATTCGTCTCTGACAATTCATTATCTTTTTCAAAATAAGCGTTTGGGAAAGCATACGGACGAATCTTGTTGAATTCAGTCATGGCATATTGTTCGAGGCTTTCACCAATTTCCTTAGTCGATTGACGTGCTTTAAAGTCTTTATAGAACTCAATCTGCTCGTTTGCCATTTTTAATTCTGATTCATATTGACTTTGAATATTTTTAATTTGTAACTGCTTTTCTTGATCTTTTAGTTGTAGCTGTGAAGTCAATTCACTGAGCTTTTGATCGCATTCTGCTAATGTCTTTTGTGTCTCAGCTTCTTTTAAAATACGTTGTGTTTCAAGTTCTGATTGATTTTTTTGTTTAATTGCTTCAATTTTTGATTCTAATTCAGCAATTTCAAGCTGTCTCTTAGCTAATGTATCTTGCATGTCCAGCTCTTTTTGAACTAATTGTGATTTGAGCTCAACATCGGCTTGCTGAGATATGCTTTTAAGCTCGGTCTCTAATGCCGTAATCTGGTTCTCTTTTTCATTGATGTGTGCTTGCAATTCTTGCTTTTGTGCTTGTAATTTATTTTCTAAAGTAACAGCTGACTGCTCAGCTTGCTGTGCTGACCACTCTTCTTTAGCTTGGGTCAACTTATCCTCTAAAATATCAGCGATTTTACCATTAATAATACTTGTATCAATATTTTGTTCATCTGTCAGATCAACGATATCACCAATCTTAGCATCTTGGTCCAACACTAATTCTGTCTGTGATGCAATGTGAAATTTAATTTTTGCCATATGTACTTACGCTTTAACTGACCTTTCTCAAAAATGACTAAACTAGTTTCATTATAGCAAAGATAATAGTTCAACACGCAATTTTATCCCGTGTATATGTTAAAAAAGTAAACAACAAAAAACGTCCGTTTTACACGAACGTTTTGCATTATAATATTAATTTTTACGGTATTTCATAACAAAGTATAGTGGTAGTCCAGCTAATGTAGCGCCAACCCCAATTAATGCAAGTTGCCATTCTGTCAAGAGCGTCATGACAATAATGAACAAACCACCAACAATAGCAACAATGGGCACTACTGGATAAAGCGGTACCCGATATGGTCGTTTTAATTCTGGCTCTGTATGACGTAATTTAATCACGGCAACAAAGACCAACGTATAGAACAACCAAATCACGAAAATCAACATGTCCGTTAAGGTATCAAAACCACCAACAAACATCAACGCAACTGCCAAAACTAATTCAAAGATACCCGCAATATAAGGAATTTTGAAACGATTAAGCTTAACCAAATACTTCGAAAATGGCAAGCTGTTTTCCAATGCCATAGCATAAGGCAAACGCATACCAGTCATTGTATAGCCATTCAGTGTACCATAAATAGAAATCAAAATACCAATGGTAATTAATTTACCGCCAAAACCACCGAAAATCTGTTGCGCCGCATCCATGGCTGTGTTAGCATTGCCTTGAACAGCGCTAAAAGGCAATGCGTGAAGGAAGGCATAATTAACCAACAAATAGATGACCATAATACCCATCAAACCACCAGCAATCGCACGTGGCAAGTCACGTGTTGGGTTCTTCATTTCACCAGCAATATTACCCACGTGAATCCAACCATCATAGGCATACATTGTAGCGATTAAACCAGCACCCATCGCTGATGCCCAACCACTCACTTCATGTCCAGGTGCAACTGGGAAAAGTGTCACATCAACGCCACCTGATTGAAATAAGCCAAAAATAATAATTAAAGCCAATGGAATCAATTTGAAAAATAACGTAATTGCTTGGAATTGCCCAGCAATTTTTGAACCTAGCATATTAATGCCAGCAATTGATACTAAGGCAACAATTCCTGACGGAATAATCGCACCGTAACCCCAGTGCAAAAGATTTGCCACCTGCGTGCCAAAGATAATCCCTTTGGCAGCAATACTTGCTGGGAAGTAAATAATAATTTGTGCCCAACCTAATAAATAGCTAGCTAATTTACCATAAGCCCGTTCGATATAGACAAGCATACCACCTGTTTGAGGCAATGCTGCTGCCAATTCAGCGCCAGTCAACCCTGCCGCCAAACTAATCAAGCCACCAACTAGCCAAACAAACAATGACATGCTGGTGGATCCTGTGGCATCCGCTACACTCGAAGCTTTATAAAATACACCTGCACCTATGACTGTGCCCATGACTGTTGAAATAGCAGGAATTAACGTCATAGTACGATTAAGTTTTTGATCAGTCCCCATGGTGGCCCCTTAGTGAAGTTTAATATTTATTCATACTCTTATATCATAACAGGTTAGATGTTACAAACCTACCACTTTTGAATATTTTTACACATTATCTCATAATGATGCTGATTACCATCTTGACAGTTATTTTTTTTGATGATACTCTGAAAAGTATACTGAATATTACACAATTATTGTGTATGCGTTATCCTGCAATAGTGGATGTAGATTGGGCGTTGTCAATGCGACGCCCTCTTTTTTATACTCTTTTTACAAAAACTAACAGAAAGCATGATGATTCCACATGACACAAATTCAAAAACGTGCCCTCGTATTAATAGTCGGCTCACAACTCCTAATTATGCTAGGTATTGGTTTAATTATTCCAGTTGAACCCTATATCAAAGAAGATATGCACCTCACTGCAACTGATATGGGTGTTATGGCAGCCTTGTTTGCAGTGGCACAATTTATTGCTTCTCCTATTATCGGTCGCTTTTCAGATAAATTTTCACGTGTCCCATTAATTGCTGCCGGTCTCTTGCTTTTTACAATTTCCGAAGGCCTCTTTGCTTTTGGAATTGGACACTCACTCTGGCAACTCAATAGTGCTCGTGCATTAGGTGGACTAGCTGCTGCATTATCAATGCCTTCAATTACCGCACTAGCATCAGACATGACTACTAGTGAGAATCGTGCACGTGTTATTGGTTGGTTATCAGCATCATTTAGTGGTGGTATTATTTTAGGCCCTGGAATTGGTGGTATGTTAGCCAACATTGATCATACTTTACCGTTCTTCGGCTCTGCAATTTTGGGTTTAACTGCATTTGTCGTCTTTATTATTTTCATGCCCGATGAACAAAAACTTCGTGTCAAAAAAAGTACGGCACAAGACAAAACTACCAAAAGAGTTGGTACCAGACAGTTTTGGTCTATTGCTCTAATCATGTTGCTCATCATGATTCTTGTCTCGTCATTTGGTTTGGCAGCATTTGAAAACATGTTCAGCCTGTATTTCCACGATGTACGTGGTTTCAATCTGTCAGAAATTGCCTGGTTTTTGGTTGTTAATGGCATCTTATCATTAATATTCCAAGTTGTTTTCTTCGAAAAATTAGTTCACTATATTGGTGAACTAATGGTGATTCGCATTAGCTTCATTTCAGGTTTCTTGTCTATTGTTTGGATTTTATTTGCACAAAGCAAATGGGAAGTCTTCGTTGCCACATTGATTGTTTTCGTTGGTTTTGACATCTTACGCCCAGCCATTACAACTTTACTTTCACACATCAACGAATCACAGCAAGGTCTGATTAACGGACTCAACATGTCATTAACAAGTGTCGGCAATATTGTTGGACCCGTTCTAGGTGGCATCTTTTTAGATATTGGTAGTAACCTACCATATGCTTTTGTGGCAATTATTTTAGCAATTGCTAGTTTGTTAACGTTTACGGTTAGATTTAAAAAATAGTTTACTCTAACGACCCAAATAAAAAATCTAGTTAGTATACTAACTAGATTTTTTATTTTATTTAGTGCCGACGAGAGGAATCGAACCTCCGACCCCAGGTTTACGATACCCGTGCTCTACCAACTGAGCTACGTCGGCAAGTAGATAACCAAAAACGTTATCTGTTTAACTCCGACTGCCGGGCTCGAACCGGCGACAACCTGATTAACAGTCAGGTGCTCTACCAACTGAGCTAAGTCGGAATAATTGCTTAACACAACTATTTAATTATGCCAGTTTCGTCTGCAATTGTCAATACTTTTCAAGCTGTATTCAATCACAAAAAAAGCGAATCCCAAAGGATTCGCTTCTCATAAAACTCCGACTGTCGGGCTCGAACCGACGACAACCTGATTAACAGTCAGGTGCTCTACCAACTGAGCTAAGTCGGAATAATTGCTTAACACAACTCTATAATTATATCTAATAACTACAGGTTTTGTCAAGCCTTTAAAATCATTTTTTAGATTGTAGATAATTTACCCAAGCGGAAATTTATCTATTAACGCATTGTTGGGAATAATAACACATCACGAATTGTATCAGAATCAGTCAAAAGCATAATTAATCGATCAATACCAATACCCAAACCACCCGTAGGTGGCATACCGTATTCTAACGCTTCAATGAAGTCTTCATCAATATTTTCAGCTTCATCATTACCGTTTTCACGTTCAGCAACTTGTGCCTCAAAACGGGCACGTTGGTCAATGGGATCATTTAATTCTGTGAAGGCATTGCCATATTCGCTACCCATGATGAATAGCTCAAAACGATCAGTAAATCGTGCATCTTTGGTACTTTTCTTTGCCAGTGGCGATACTTCTACCGGATGACCATAAACAAATATTGGTTGAATCAGCTTGTCTTCTACAAATTCTTCAAAGAAAGCGTTAATAATATGACCCACACGCCAGTATTCTTCGTACTTAACATGATTATCATCAGCTAGCTTTTGAGCTGTTTCAATAGACATCTCTTGCCAAAAATCAACACCAGCATATTCTTTAATCAGATCAATCATATGCTTACGTGCAAACTTTGTACCAAGGTCAATTTCTGTACCTTGATATGTTACTTTTAGTTCATCTGATACAACTGCAGCGGCAGCCTTAAAGATACCTTCCGTTTCATCCATAACGTCAGTAAAATCCATATAAGCAGCATACGTTTCCATTGTTGTAAACTCTGGATTATGTTTTGGATCCATACCCTCATTACGGAAAATACGACCAATTTCATAAACACGCTCAAAACCACCAACAACCAAGCGTTTCAAATATAGTTCAGTAGCAATACGCATATACATGTCAATATTTAGGGCATTATGATGTGTAATGAATGGTCTTGCAGCAGCACCACCAGCTTCTGTTTGGAGAATAGGTGTCTCAACTTCCATAAAGTCTTGTGAATCCATATACGCACGGATTGCTGAAATGATTTTTGAACGTAATTGAAACTTCTTAAATGATTCCTCATTGGCAATTAAGTCCAAATAACGCTTACGGTAACGTGTTTCAACATCGGCAATACCATGAAACTTATCTGGCATCGGACGTAAGGCTTTAGTCAAATGTGTCAATTCTGTTGCCAAAATTGTTAATTCACCAGCCTCTGTTTTCATAACAATGCCTTTAATACCAAGGAAATCACCAAGATCGGCACGCTTAATAATAGGATAGTTTTCACCTAAATCATCACGCTTAGCATAAACTTGAATTTTACCAGACACATCCCTGAAATCAGCAAAAATAACTTTACCAGCACCACGTTTAGCAATCATACGACCAGCGATAATGACTTCATGTTTTGTCGTTTCAAGTTCTTCTAATGTATTATTATCATACAAATCATGTAATTCTTGTGCCTTAGCTGTGCGCTCAAAACGCTTACCAAAGGGATCCAAATGTAAGTCATCCACAATTGTTGCTAATTTTTGACGACGTGCTAACATTTGATCATTAAGAGCTTTTTCTTCTGCCATTTTTTTAGAATACTCGATTCACTACAACATTAGTACCTAATAGCTGTTGTTATAGTACACTCGAGCATATTTCCTCCACTTTATTTCGGTTCTGATTGACCGGTGTTAAAAATCTCACTAACAATTACTATACCAAAAAATGGCGTTCATCTCAAAGGTTACTCAGCATTTTTGGCATTAATTTCTAAAATAACGTCGCGCAATTCTTGAGATGTGAAGAAATAGCGCTTACCAGAGAACTTACCCACAACTTCAGCACCATCGTCCTCATCAATCATTGCCTGAACTTCTGTTGCAGGTAGTGTTGTTAACATATCACGATAATCATCCTTTGATGGTTCTGCAGCTAATCCAACACCAGCAACCTGTAAAATTTCAACTTCGCCTTTTCCAAAGACATCCTCTAGAATTTCTAATGGCGTATACCCATCAACTAACATATCAGATAACGGCTTTAAACCTTTGATGGCTGTTTCAAGTTCATCAATGGCTGCATCTGTGGCATCTGGTAATGCTTGAATTAAAAATCCACCAGCAGATTCAACCGTATCATCAGTGTTCATGTAAACAGAAACGCCAACAACTGAAGGAATTTGTTCAGATTGCGCTAAGTAATAGGTAAAATCATCACCTATTTCTCCTGAAACAAGCTGGCTTTGCCCAATGTAAGGATTAGAATACGGTGCAAACTTAGTGACCTGCAAGAAACCATTTTTACCGACTGCTTCCGCAACATCCAATTGACCCTGTTCATCAAAAACTGGTTCTATCTGTGAATTCGTTACATAGCCGCGCACACTACCCTTGGCATCTGCCTCCACAACAATATTACCAATTGGTCCACGACCATTAATTTGAATAGCTAATCGCTCTTCGCCTTTTAAAACAGATTGTGCTGTCAATGTTGTAGCCAACAAACCTCGGCCTAACACGATTGAAGCAAGTCTTGAAGTATTGTGAGCTGTTGCTGCTTCTCGCACAAAATTTGTGCCGTCCAAAGCATAGGCACGGAAATATTTATTTTTTGTAATTGTTTTAATAAATTGATCTGACATATTTTCTTTCTTTTACTATTTAGTAAGCATCGTATTGTTTAAAATAAAAAAGTTGACGCTATCGTCAACTCCTATTTTACTTATTTTCATCTGCTTTGTCATCAGTTACAGAATCATCATCTTGATCAGCTTCCGACTTATTTGCGTCATCATCTTTATCATCATGATGTTCAAAACGTGCTTCTGCTTCAGAATCCTTAGCATCAACTGCTGCTTTTGCTTCTTCAAACGATTTTGCTTTTGCTAACTCGTCATTATCTTGAGGATCTTTTCGAGTAAACTTACCAGTTTCGTAAATATCCTTGATTTGTCTTTCGTCCAAGGTCTCAACTTCAAGCAATGCTTCCGCAATTGCAACCAGCTTATCTTTATGTTCAGCAATAATTGCTGAAGCGTCGCTAAATGCTTCTTGTGACAGACGACGTACTTCTTCATCAATTAAACGCGCTGTTTCTTCAGAATAGGCCCGATTACCTGCTTGTTCGGCATAACCAACACTAGCGTTTCCTTCCAACTGCACCATGCCCAATTTATCTGACATACCAAATGCTGTTACCATCTGTCGAGCTAACCCAGTAGCTTGTTGGAAATCATTAGAAGCACCAGAGCTGGCTTCATTGAACATAAATATTTCAGATGCACGACCACCCATGAGACCAGCAAGTTGTTCTTTTGCCTCAGAATATCTGAGGTTGTATCGGTCAGTCTTTGGCGTCATTAAAGCATAACCACCAATTCGACCACGCGGTACAATTGTAACTTTACGAACAATTGATGCCTCTGAACGAATCAAGCCAACCAACGCATGACCAGCTTCATGGTAAGCTGTTGTACGACGTTCTCTTTCAGACATGCCACGATTTGTTTTTGCAGGACCTTGGAAAATACGATCTTCTGCTTCATCAATATCTGAGGCATCCACTTTTTTCTTATTACGACGAGCTGCTAATAAGGCTGCTTCGTTTAATAAGTTTTCTAGATCAGCACCAACATAACCTGGTGTTTGTTGTGCAACTGCTTTCAAATCAACATTATCATCTAATGGCTTATTCTTAGCATGCACATTAAGTATTGCTTCACGTCCCTTAACATCAGGTGCACCGATCAAAATTTTACGATCAAATCTACCTGAACGCAATAAGGCAGGATCTAAGACATCGGAACGGTTGGTTGATGCCAAGATAATGACACCTTCTGAACCTTCGAAACCGTCCATCTCAATTAAGATTTGGTTTAAGGTTTGTTCACGTTCATCGTTACCGCCACCCATGCCAGTACCACGACGGCGACCAACAGCATCTATTTCATCAATAAATATGATTGCTGGGGCAGACTTTTTTGCATTTTCAAACAAGTCACGCACACGCGAAGCACCAACACCAACAAACATCTCAACGAAGTCTGAGCCAGACATTGAAAAGAACGGTACATTTGCTTCACCGGCAACTGCTTTAGCTAATAATGTTTTACCAGTTCCGGGAGGTCCCTCAAGTAAAACACCCTTTGGAATACGTGCACCTAAGCTAACAAACTTCTTGGGTGCCTTTAAAAATTCAACAACTTCAACTAATTCTTGTTTCTCTTCCTCAGCTCCAGCAACATCAGAGAAACGTACTTTATTATCTTTTGGATCAGATGGCTTAGCTTTAGATTTACCAAAGCTCATCATACCGCCTTGGCCACCTTTACCACCACCACCTGCTTGACTCATCATGACATAAAACACGGCAACAATTAGAACGATTGGAATTAATGACACCAATAAGTTGAGCCAGAATCCAGAAGATTCTTGTTGTTTTGTCTCAACATCTGTTTTAGTCGTTTCGGCTGCATCAGTCACTGACTTGAGCGATGCATCATTTGGTAGCACTGTTGATGAGAAATGTGTCACTTTTTGTGACTGTTGTAAAATATTAAATCCCTTGTCTGACTTAACAGTCTGAGGTTTTCTATATTCACCAGAAATGTTATAGACACCATTTGCTGGTTGGACTGTGATTGACTTAAGGTCCTTATCATTTAACGCTTTCAGAAATTCACTCGATGTGAGAGTTTTAGAAGTTGATTTATCATTACCAAACAAACCATAAATCATCCCTACTACAGCAAGGAAGATGAAAATGTAAAAGATCGAACTTTTTAAGAAACCACCTTTTTGATTCTTATTCATTAAAGTTTCCTCAAATTCTAGAAGTTAATCAGTATAAACTTCTTTTTTCAAAATACCAACATATGGTAAGTTCCGGTACAACTCTTTGTAATCTAAACCATAACCAACAACAAATTCATTACGAACATCAAAACCAACGTAGTCTGCTTCAATGTCAACCTTACGGCCAGCTTTTTTATCAAGTAATGTGGCAACTTTAATTGATGTCGCACCACGTTCAGCAAGTAATTCCTTCATAAACAGTAAGGACTGCCCAGTATCTACAATGTCTTCTAAAATAATTACCTGACGGTCCCGAATATCAGAACGGATATCTGTTACAAGTGTAATTTCATCCGTACTTTTGACACCACCATGATAACTGGAAACATTTATAAATTCCAAATCAAGGTATAAGTCAACCTCACGTAATAAATCAGCTGTCCAAAGGTAGGCACCTTTTAATACTGACAACACAACTGGTTTTTCACCAGCATAATCTTGCGTAATTTCTTTTCCCAGACGTACTGCTGCATCATGAATGCTAGTCTGGTCAAACAACACTTCTTGTATATCGTTATTCACTACTTTTCCTCAATTCGCCATGCTAACCAATATGGCTTCGCATCTTGTTTGCTAACAAAATCTGCGCTTATACGCCAATGTTGACGGATCTTAACCGCGATAATCACGTCATCTGACGTTGCCAAAACTTGCATATTTTGACGTTCAAATGTAGATAATTTTTCATCAATTGCTAACCGTCTCAATAGTTTATGTCCGCTTATGAGTGCTAGTTTATCACTTGTTTTCACTGGACGCAAGTATATTTGTGATGTGGGTAACTTTAATTGAAATGAAAAATAATGATCATCGTTATTCGGTTCATAATCTGACCACAAATACGTGCTTTTTGCAAAATTCTGCCATTGGTTTAATTTTAACATAATTGCCGGCAAAACTTGTAGTGTATTTGTTATTTTTGTACTATTTTCAAGATAGATTTGTTGATATGATTTAACAAATTTAACATTTTTTGATAGTTGTACGACACCAGTTGGTTTTTTATTATTTCTAAGCAATTGTATTATCTGAAAAATTTGGGTTTGTTTGAAGCGATATATGCCTTTTAATTGCATGTAGCGTTTGATCGTTTCCTCTTGCCATAACTCTGGAATAGCTTGCCAATCATGTTCGATATTTTGCACATAAACATCAACTTGTGCAGTGATTAATTCTGACTGCTTTTCAATTTGATTGGCAAAAGCATTAATATGTCTCACGGTTTGTGGATTAATTGTTTTCAATTGTGGAATTATGACTTGTCGTAAATAATTACGTGGCGTATATGTTGCATCTTGGTTTGTCTTATCCTCTTGCCAGTGAAGATTATTTTCCTGTGCATAATGTATCAATTCTTGCTTAGTTATCAACAAAAACGGTCGAATAATTTGTCTGTTTTTTGTATGCATTCCCGATAATTGACTGAGTTGTCCACCACGAATAAGCTTCAACAGCACAGTTTCTGCTTGATCATCAGCATGATGTGCGACCACAACTGTTTGTGTGTGATATTTTTTTGCTAACTGTTCAAAAAATTGATAACGGAAATCGCGCGCCTGCTTCTCAACCCCAATATCTGACACCTTAGACCAAGATGTATGCTCAAAAATTGCGTGATATTTCTCTGCTAAATCTCGCACAAAGCTTTCATCGGCATCACTTTCTTCACGCAAATGATAATTAACATGGGCGACAATCAACTTTGTATCTGGTAACTGTTGCCGCAGCGTATGTAACAAGACGACAGAATCCACACCACCAGAAACAGCCACAATAACTGTGGCTTCCCATTTATAAGATTGTAATTGTTTTTGAATTTTTTCAACCATTTTATAGAAAAAACACCATTCAGGTGCTTTGAAGTTTATTATTCATTAGGCAAGTTGTAGATAATTTCGCCTTGTTTCGTGTAACCATATTTATCACGTAGAATTTGTTGCAAATAAGTGGGATCTTCTAAACGTTTTGTATCTGACTTTAACTTTGAATTTGTTTTTTTAGTTGCTATCAAGCGACTTTGAGCAGAAGTCAACATCGCGTTTGCCGTGTGTAATCGGACTTGACTAATGAGTAATTGTACGGCAAAAATTGTGGCAAAAATAGCACCAAAAAAAAGAATCCGCTTCTCACGATTAGCGTGGGCCTTTTGATAGTGACGCTTTGCCTGCATATTAGCTGGCTCAGAATTACGTATAATGCTCTGTATTTCTGGGTTAACGTGTTGTTTATGCGATTGTCTTCTGTTATAAGTCGACATGAATTTACCTATTCCTAGTTTGGCACGTTCTTAGTGTTTTTTCAACAATCTTTAGATTTGTTTAAACATTGGATGATGTATCTTCGTCAGTTGTCCTAAAATCTTGCGCAAAGGTTTCACTAATAATTTCATACATATCAGCTGATGCTTCTTTTTTGGTTGTTTCAACAATTTTAATAACTCTGATACGTAAAGTTTTATTACCAAAACGTACTTCGATCTCATCATTGGTAGACACATTCGACGATGATTTTGCAACCTTATCGTTAATTGAAATTCGTCCCTGATCAGAAATTTCCTTTGCTACTGTTCTTCGCTTAATTAAGCGCGACACTTTTAAATATTTATCTAAACGCATATTTTTTCTCCTTTTACCTTGGTCAATGCGATACTATAACTACACTACAGCTTGTTCATGCGCAATCACAACTAATAAGAAATCACGTAAAATATTAAGCCAGATACTACTTTCAGCAATATCATCTACGGTCAATATGACTTGTAACTTGCCAGTTTCTGTGCGAATTGCTGCTTTTAGCGGAACATTGACTAACGTTTCAAAAATTGTCTCTCCGGCTAACTGTGTTGTTGCATCAGCACTAAACGATAAGGTTAACTGTTTCTTTTGTCTTCTAATGTTTGTAATTTGCGCTTGGTCAGCCAACTGTTTAATTTGTCCAACCAAAAGTAATCTTGCAACTTCGTCTGGCATTTCTCCAAAACGATCGAGCATATCAGATTCTATTTCCTCAAATTCCTCATCTGTTCGAGCTTGGCGAATACGCGTGTATAATTCAATTTTTTGTGCATTATCTGATACGTACTCATCTGGCAAATAAGCTAACACCCCTAAAATTAATTCAGCATCTGTTTCAGGTTGTTGCTTAGTGACATCTGTCGCCCCTTGCTTTTGAGCAACCGCATCTTTCAACATCTGCGTATACATGTCATAACCGACAGAATCAATAAAGCCATGTTGTTGTTTTCCTAACAAATCACCTGCGCCACGAATGCTTAAATCACGCATAGCTATGCGAAATCCTGATCCTAATTCTGTAAAGTCTCTGATTGCTTCAAGTCTTTTTTCTGCTTCCTCACTTGGTGTTCGCGTAAACGGATAAGTAAAGTAGGCATATGCTAAACGAGCAGAACGGCCAACACGACCACGTAGTTGATAAAGTTGCGACAGACCCATATGGTCTGCATTTTCAACAATCAATGTGTTCGCATTTGGAATGTCAACACCGGTTTCAATAATCGTTGTGGTTACCAAGACGTCATAGTTTCCATTCAAAAAATCATACAAAATGCTTTCCAGTTGTGTTTCAGACATTTGCCCATGAATGGCCCCAACATTTGCAGAAGGCACTAAGTCCTCTATTTGACTCACAACACGATCAATATCGGCCACACGATTATGCAGATAAAATACCTGACCGTTACGCGCCAATTCCTTTTCGATGGCATTTCTGACAATTGTCCAATCAGCCTCTAACACATAGGTTTGAATCGGATATCGGTTAACCGGTGGTGTTTCAATCACTGATAAATCACGTGCCCCAACCATTGCCATATTCAATGTTCGTGGGATTGGTGTGGCAGTTAATGTTAGAACATCAACACTATGCCGTAATTGTTTCAAACGTTCTTTGTGTTTTACACCAAATCTTTGCTCTTCATCAATAACCAATAGTCCAAGATCTGAAAACGTCACATCTTTGCTAAGTAAACGATGCGTGCCAACAACCACATCAATTTCATGTTTGCCCAATTGTGAGATAACAGCTTTATTTTGAGCTGATGTCTGGAATCGACTTAAAACACCAATTTTAATATCTGGAAAATCGTTGAATCGTGCTAGCATTGTTTCATAATGTTGTTGTACCAATATGGTAGTGGGTGCCAAAAACGCTACCTGTTTACCAGCATGAACGGCTTTAAAAACTGCCCGCAAAGCAACCTCAGTTTTCCCAAAACCAACATCACCAACTAATAAACGATCCATTGGTTTGATTTTTTGCATATCAGCTTTAATTTCTTCAATAGAACGTATTTGATCTGGCGTTTCCACGTAACTAAAGGCTGTATCAAATTTTAATTGTGCCGTATCATCAGGGGGAAATGCATACCCTTCCTGTGCTTCTCTTTTAGCATACAACGCCAATAATTCATCAGCGATATCTTCAATTTTTGTTGACACTTGGCGCTTTGTTTTTGCCCATTCAGATCCACCTAATTTGTTTAACTTAGGCGCCTTTGCTGCATCAGATGCACCAATATATTTTTGAATGAGATTCAATTGTGTGACAGGAATAAAAATTTTAGCATTTTTTTGATAAGCAACAGATAAGTAATCTTGTTTGCCACCATCAACTGTCATCGTTTGCAAACCTTCGTAACGACCAATACCATGATTAACGTGCACAACATAATCGCCAACATTTAATTCACTATATGATTTCAATCGTTCGGCATTATTAATTTGACGATGTCTAGGTGCTACACGTCGTGCTTGCGTAAACAATTCATGTTCGGTCAAAACTATCAAATGTAGCTTGGGCCATTCAAAACCAGACGATAACTCACCAGCCATTATTTGCACTTGATTGGCTTGTATACTTCTTGTCTCAATAATTGGTATTTTAAAGTCACTTAACGATTCACTAAAACTCTGACGACGTTTCTCATCACCAATGAGTAACACAACTGTTGTGCCAGAATTTTGTGCGTATTCCAAATCAGATTTTAGTGTGTCAATTTGACCATAGTACTGATTAGCAGGCCTTGTTGTCACTTCTTCTATATTTGTAAACTTAATTTTATTCAAACCACGTTGGAAATTGGCTAAATAAAGAACTGAACTTGGCGTTTGATGCAATAATTCTGAAAAATCGGCACGTAAAATTTGATCAGGTAGCAACTGATACGTTGTCAATTGTTTTTCCAACCATTCTTGATCACGCGTCAATTGCTGTAATTGCGTTTCTTTCAGTCGTGTCAACTCATCAACGATTATTAAAACATCGCCACCCATATAATCTAATAGCGTTGTTTGCCTACCAAAAAAATGGGTTGCATAAGGTAATAACTGATTACCACGCTCACGTTCATTTAACACATGTTGTGTTAGGGTGAATCCATCTGTTGCATGCTTTTTTTCGACACCAGTTAACTGCTTACGAAAATGATTAAATGCTAACTCAATTGTTTGTTTAGCATGATCATATTGTGTTTCCGACACAATGAAATCCGTTGCCGGTTCAATTTCAAAATGTTCAAGTATGGCAGTACTTTTTTGAGTTGTAACATCAAAACTTTTTAACTGGTCTAATTCATCATCAAAAAAATCTAGGCGAATTGGTTCTTCACTCGTTAATGGGTAAATATCTAAAATTGAACCACGATGCGCAAATTCTCCAGCACCTTGAACTAATTTGGTAGGCGTGTAACCCATCATCATTAAAGTTGCTTCAATTTCACTTATACGATAAGTTTCCCCAACAGCAATAGACAGATGTGCCTCATCAAGTGTTTCAGGCGTTGGTAATAATCGCTCTACTCCAGCCAAGCTAGTCACAACGATTTTCGCATCACCACGACGTAAAGCTAACAAACACGCGATTCGCTGTAATCGTAAATCAGGTGAACTGATTGCTATTTCGGTTGCTATTGATTCTTCTGCCGGAAAGTTCAACACATTTGTCATGAGCGTAGATAAATCACTATATAGCTGATCCGCATGAACTTGTGTATCCGTGACAAGTAATATTTGACGTGGATTTGATTCATACAAGGCAGCAATACTTGCTGCACGTGCACTGCCATTCACGCCTAAAAGCAACTGAGAAGCATTCTCGGTTGCTTGATGACTCAATTGTTTAATTGTATCTGATTGTGCTAAAAAATGAGTTAGCATGCCTGACTTATATTCCCCTATCAAATCAATAGCTAGTGGCTTTTATGTAGTAGCCATACTAGCCATTATATTTATTACTCAATGTTTCCACATTATCGCCTTGAATCCAGTCTGTAATCGCCAAGGTACTTCGATCAAGCATGCTGTTGACATCTTGAGTCTCAGCCTGTGAAAACTTACCTAAGACATAATGAATGACAGCTTGTTGATCATGATCTGGATGTCCAAGACCGAACTTAAGTCTTAAAAATGTTTGTGAACCAGTATGTGCCATAATCGACTTCAGCCCATTATGACCACCAGCTGATCCTTTTGCACGAAATCGTAATTTACCAAAAGGTAGATCCATATCATCGACTAAAACCATCACGTCACTGTTAATGTCACCACCATAATAATCTAGTACTGCACGTACCGCTTTACCAGAATCATTCATATACGTCGTTGGTTTAACTAATGTTACTTGTTCACCGTCAATTGTTACCTTTGCTATCATAGCAAATTGTTTACTCGGTACAAATGTCACCTTATAGGCTGTGGCAATAGCATCAATTGCCATAAAACCAATATTATGACGTGTTTTGTCATACTTAGGTCCAATATTACCTAATCCAATAATATATTTCATGTTAATTATACGCGCTTCCTTAAAAAATTCTCAATCTTAATTACCAGTATAACAGAATTCTGTGTTATCATGATATATGGCTATTTAATGATAAAAAAACTAATTTTAGGATACGCATATGCTTCATGAAACCTTAATTACTCCAAAAGCAGAACTCACTACCGTGACGGAAAATACAACTATTGCGCAAGTGAATGATTTATTTAATTCACCAAGTGAAGCACATACACGTACAATGCCAATTCTCGATGAATCAGGCAGTCTTTTTAGAGGTAACGTTTATAAGCAACATGTCTACGAACATATTGCTAAAAATGGTGACATGAACCTACCCGTTACAGCAATTATGCGTAATTCCACTAAATTTATTTATACAACAAGTAAGTTTTATGAAGTCTTCTTTGCAATCAGAGATTTACCTTTCATCGCTGTTCTAGACGAAAACCATCATTTTACTGGTATTTTTACGCACGATGCTTTGATGGATTTATTATCACAAAGTTGGTCTGTGCACACTGGCAGCGTCGCCATCTCTGTTGCAACACATAAAGCACAAGGTGACTTGAAGAAAATTTCAAGTATTATTTCTCGCTATTCAAATATCGAATCAGTTTTAAGCTTACAACCATCAAACGACGACATTACATTAATGTTCACGCTACCACTTGCAGTTGATAGTACACAATTACAGCGACTTGTTACTCATCTAGAAAAAAAGCATTTTAATGTTACAAGCATTGAAGACTTACAACGTTTTAAGTAAAAAAATGACCCATTTAACAATGGGTCATTTTTTTATAGCATAATTCCGGCTAATAAAGTGACTGTCAAACCGAGCATAACAATCACTAAATTTTTGATAGCCAGAACAAACGTCTCGCTTTTCACAGGATGATTCACGAATTCACGCGCATAACCATAAATAATTGGGAGCAATATAACTATCGCATAAGTCGTAATAGGTAACCATCCCACAATTGTCACAATAACAATTTCTACAAAAGCGGCTATCGCCCAAAACAGATACATTCTCTTACTCTTTTCAATACCTAAATAATGCACCAACGTGTGCCTTTGGTTTTCCTCATCTTCATCATGATCAGCAATGTTATTAGCGAACATAATTTCGGCAATAAAAATAGTAAGCGGTAGACTAACAATAAACCATTGAAAAAGCACACTGGGTGTTGGTATCATTCGCGTATTAACATACACTTGTGCAATAAAAATAAAATATCCCATGGTGATACCAGAAACAATTTCACCAAACGGTGTATTTGTGATTGGCTTAGGACCGGCTGAATACAAAAAGCCAATCAAAAAGCTCACAATACCGATAATCCAAGTGATATAGTCTGTTCGCAATGCCACGGTAATACCTGCGACTGCTGCAATCACAGTCAATAACTCTGCAACATGTAACACTTGTTTATTGGTGACAACTTCACCTTGTGCCTTTTCACGTAAAAATTCATTAACCTTTTGATGTTTCGCATCTTGATAACGATTGAATGTGTTCACTGCAAGATGGACACTGACCGTTGCAATAACCAATAATAAGGTGTTCAGCCAATTCAATCGTGCATATTGCCACTGACTGTATGCTAAACCAACCAATAAAGGCGCTACACTTGGAATCACTACACGAATTTCAACTAAGTCTAAAAATTGTTTTGGTGTCATTTTAAATTAAACCTCTAATAAGATATTTTACCAGAAAACCGCCCAAAACTGGCTTTTATCTACTACACTAACCAAATCAATTTAAAAGATTCGGCAGCAGTCATTAGATTTCTAACTAATGCTTCAAGTTTGACATAATTTTTTCTTATGATAAATAAAAAGAGTGAATTTCACTCTTTTTATTTTACAAATTAATTTAAAACCAGTTTAATTACATCATACCTGGCATACCACCTTGTGGCATAGCAGGTGCAGCATCATCACTTGGCAATTCAGCAACTACAGCTTCAGTTGTCAACAACAAGGCTGAAACAGATGCAGCATTTTGCAACGCTGATCTTGTCACCTTAGTTGGATCAACAATACCAGCAGCAATCATATCCACCCATTCACCAGTAGCAGCATTGTATCCAAAGCCTTCAACTTGTTCTTTCAACTTGTTAACAATAACTGATCCTTCCAAACCAGCATTTTCAACAATTTGACGAACTGGTTCTTCTAAGGCCTTAATGACAGTGTTAATACCAGTTTGTACATCACCTTCTTCTGACAATGCAGCAACAGCTGAAATAGCATTAACTAGTGCCGTACCACCACCAGAAACGAAGCCTTCTTCTACTGCGGCACGCGTTGCATTCAGCGCATCTTCGATACGATACTTACGTTCCTTTAATTCAGTTTCAGTTGCAGCACCAACATTAATCACAGCAACACCACCAGCCAACTTTGCCAAACGTTCTTGTAACTTTTCACGATCAAAGTCAGAAGTTGTTTCAGCAATTTGTTGCTTAATTGTTTCTACACGTGTTGCCACGGCAGCTTTGTCACCAGAACCTTCAACAATTGTTGTGTTGTCTTTTGTCACATTGACTTTACTTGCTTGTCCAAGCTGGTCAATCGTCACATCCTTTAAGTTCAAACCAAGATCTTCTGTAATAACAGTACCACCAGTTAACACAGCGATATCTTCAAGTTGTGCCTTACGACGATCACCAAATCCTGGTGCCTTAACAGCAACGACATTAAATGTACCACGCATCTTATTCAAAACCAATGTTGGTAATGCTTCACCTGTAATGTCATCAGCAATAATTAATAGTGCACGTCCTTGTTCAACAACACTTTGAAGCACTGGCAAAATTTCTTGAATGTTACTAATCTTCTTATCCGTTACCAAAATGTACGGATTATCCAAGTTAGCTTCCATCTTGTCATTATCAGTTACCATGTATTGTGACATATAACCACGATCAAATTGCATACCTTCAACAACATCTAATGTTGTCTCGATACCCTTTGATTCTTCAATAGTGATGACACCATCGTTACCTACTTTATCCATTGCTTCAGCAATAAGTTCACCAACTTCTTCATTGGCAGCAGAGATAGAAGCAATTTGAGCAATTTCAGCCTTTGTATTGACTGTGTGTGACATTTCATGCAACTTTTTAACGGCTGCAGCAGTAGCTTTTTCAATACCAGTACGTATTCCAACTGGGTTAGCTCCAGCAGTAACGTTCTTCAAACCTTCGGCAACAATTGCTTGTGTCAAAACAGTAGCAGTCGTTGTACCGTCACCAGCAATATCATTTGTTTTTGACGCAACTTCGGCAACTAGTTTTGCACCCATATTTTCGAAATGGTCTTCTAATTCAATCGCTTTAGCAATTGTCACACCATCATTTGTAATCGTAGGGGCACCATATGATTGCTCCAAAACAACGTTACGCCCCTTAGGACCAATTGTTGTCTTAACAGTATCAGCTAACTTATCAACGCCAGCCTTCATCTTTGAACGTGCATCCTCTGAAAACTTTAACTCTTTAGCCATGGTTCAAATACCTCTTTAGAATTTTTATATAATATACTTTTTTACTTTTTATGTGTATTGATAAATATTGTGTTACTCAACGATTGCAACGATATCTTTTTCGTGAAGTGCAAGATAGTCATTGCCGTCAAAGGACACTTCTTGACCTGCATACTTGTCAAATAAAACTTCGTCATCTACTTTAACTGCTAAATCACGAATTGATCCGTCATTTAGAACATAACCTGTTCCTGCAGCAACAATTTTGCCAGTTACTGGCTTGTCCTTGGCATTGCTAGCCAAAACAATACCACCAACTGTTTGTTCTGCAGCTTCTGTTACTTCAATAATCACGCGATCACCTAACGGCTTCAACATGAGATAATACCTCCGAATTTTATTTTTAGCACTCTTTTAAATCGAGTGCTAATTACAACTTTAAGTATATCACGTTGCCATCTATTGTCAATAAAAAAAGTGCATGAAATGCACTTTTATACCCTAAAATTAATTTTTATTATATAAAGGTGCCACCATGCGCCTCACTGATGTCATAAGCAAATATAAAGGCCTTTGGATCAACAACATGTATCCCACGAACTAAGCGATTATACTCTTGATTATCTAGTATAACCATCAACATTTCTCGTGCATCACCTGTATAACCACCACGTACATCCATCATAGTGTAGCTGATATCATTTCTAGTGAGATATTTTTTAATATCTTCAACTTGCGTATTGCTTGTAATATAAACCATCTTTCGACGATCTAATCCAGTTTCAATGTAATTCATAACAAATGCAGTAATCATTAACGAAAACAGTGCTAGAATAAGTGCTTCAAGACCATCCGTTAGTAAGTTTCCAAGAGACACTACTGTATCAATGACTAATAATGATAATGCGGGTGCAATACGGAAGTATTTTTTTAAAATCATAGGTGGTACCGCGGTGCCACCACTAGAGGCATCAACACGATATAAAATCGCAACGCCCACAGCAAATATCGTCCCACCAACTAATACTGCAAAAGTGCGGTCTGATAATACTTGAAAACTTGGCGTCACTTTCAATAATACCGGCAATATCAGGCTACCAAAAGTAATGCGAGCAGTAGTGCCCCAATCTAGAAATACAGCAGCCAGAACAATCATAAGCAAGTTAACTACCAAAACAGTAATTGCTCTATCCAAGCCAGTGATTTCATTCATTAAAATTGCAAATCCAGTAGCACCACCAGCTGCCACCTTAGCTGGTGCATAGAAAAAATTAATACTAATAACCACAATTTCTAATGCGACCACAATAGTCAAATAACGCATAACTTGAAATTTTTTCAATAACCTCATTAAACACCTTTCTTATGCTTCCGTTTAAAGACATTTAACATACGCTTTACGAGCGTTGGATTTTTCAACACCTTATCATTACCAATATGTTCGCGAATCGTTTTTAAGACCCGACCTGATTCTGGCGAAGAAAAATCAAAATTTCCCTTATCTGTCTCAATACGAAAGCGGCGACTTATTTTCTTATTTGATGACACACTAGCATAAACGGCATTAATGTTTTTCCAAGGAATTTGAATAAAATCATCAACATTATTGTCATTAAAAAACTCAAAAGCGTTATCACCCAGCAAAAATTTGCCATACTGTGCACCAATCCCTAAAAAAGAGATTCCTTGTGCTGTCAACTCAACTTGACTATTCAATGATTGGACCATGCTTTGTCCCCTTATTTGTTTTACTTATGAATTATATCACTGTTATGTACAAAGGCGCTCGTCTGATTAGGCGGGCGCACTTTATTATTGATTTATCATCTATTACATGATGTGTAGTACACGCATCAAGATACCAAAGATAAAGATACCTACAATCATAACAATAGGTGAAACCTTTTTCTTAAGTAACCACATAGCAAAGAATGTGAGCAACAAGCCCATCAAACCTGGAATCAAACTATCTAAGTTTGATTGCAATGTGTTAGGTGCCATCTTTGTCAATGAAAGACCAGAGGCTTGATCACTCAAGATTTGTTGCAATTTACCACCAGTGACAGAACCACTAGGGAAATTAATATATGCCCCATCAGCTAATCTCTTAGCTGGTAGTTCAACGGCAAATTTGATAGAAACCCAACGTTCAACCAAGACGGCTAAGATAAACATTCCCAGAATTGAAGCACCCTTGGTAATATCTTTTAACAAACCACCAGACAAATCTTGTGTAATTGCAGATCCAGCTCTGTAACCAAATTCTTGTGTGTACCAAATGAATGATATACGAATCAAGTTCCATAATACGAAGAACAAGATTGGCCCTAGGATATTACCAGATGCAGCTAATGAAGCACCCAAAGCACCCAAGATAGGACGAACAGTGAACCAGAAGACTGGATCACCAATACCAGCCAAAGGACCCATCATACCAATCTTGACACCTTGAATGGCAGTATCGTCAATAGCGGCACCGTTAGCACGTTCTTCTTCCAATGCTAAGGTGACACCAATAATAGGTGAAGCAACATATGGATGTGTGTTAAAGAATTCCAAGTGTCGCTTTAATGCGGCTGTGCGGTCTTCTTTAGTTTTATATAACTTTTTAATTGCTGGTATTAGAGTATACGCCCAGCCCACGTTTTGCATACGCTCGTAGTTCCATGAACCTTGTAAAAACTGTGAACGCCATGCGACAGATAAGCGATCATTACGTGTTAATTCAATCTTTTCAGCCATCATATTGCTCCTTTCTAATATTGGTTCAAAATGTCGCCAACCGGATCACCCGAATTGCCACCATTTGAACCACCGCCACCATTACCACCCATTTTTGATAGGTTGATATAGATCAAGGCAAGAGCAACACCAATTGCACCAAGTGCAATCAACGTTAACTGACTAACCGCAGCCAACGCGAATCCTAGAGCAAAGAATGGCCAAACTTCACGCGTTGCCATCATATTAATAACCATTGCATAACCAACCGCTACAACCATACCACCACCGATAGTCATACCACCAGTCAACCAATCAGGCATAGCAGTCAAAGCAGCTTGAACTGCAGATGCTGGAATAGCAATCAACAATGCAGCCGGAACAGCAATACGCAAACCTTGTAGCAATATACCAACTAAGTGCAAGCGCTCAATTGTTTTATAGTTACCTTCCTTAGCTGCTGCATCGGCACCGTGAGTCAAACCAACGGCAACTGTACGAACAATCATCGTCAAGAACAAACCAGCGACGGCTAGCGGAATGGCTGAGGCAACGGCAACAGAGATACCTGTTGGCGTAAAGTTACCACCCTTAACCATGATGATGGCTGAGGCTACTGAAGCCAAAGCAATATCAGGTGCGACAGCGGCACCAATGTTTGCCCAACCAAGAGCAATCATCTGCAATGAACCACCAAGCATAATTCCTGCTGTTAAATGACCAGTAGCCATTCCAATTAATGTTGCCGAAACCAATGGTTGATGAATTTGAAATTCATCCAAAATACCTTCCATACCCGCGAAGAAGGCAATGATTACGACTAAAATCACTGCGACTATAGACATAGTTTAAACACCTTTCCTAATAAACGTTTCAAATTACTTAACGTTAGCTTTTTTAATCAAATCAAACAGATTTGCATTACTATCATTTGGTACTTTACGTACATCGAATTCAACACCCAAATCACGCAATTTTTCAAATGCTGCAACGTCTGCCTTGTCCATGGATAACACTTTGTTAACCATGGTCTTACCTTCTGAATGCGCCATTGAGCCGACATTAAGTGACTTAATTGGGACACCACCTTCTACTGCGCGTAAGACATCTCCAACTGTTTCAAACAGCAAGAAGGCATCAACACCACCAAAACGGTCATCTTTTGAAACTTCTACCATTTTGCTGATTGGTACGATATTGGCCTGAACACCATTTGGTGCAGCTTGTTGAATCAAGCTTTTACGCAATTCATCACCAGCTACCGCATCAGACACAACAATAATACGATTTGCTTTTGAATCCGGTGTCCATGCTGTTGCTACTTGACCATGTAGTAAACGTGTATCTAAACGCACCAACTTGATATTGATGTGCCCAGGTTTTAGACCTGCTGTAGAATCGGCCTGCTTAGCCACTGCTGCCTTTGGCTCTTCTGCCTCTGGCACTGATCTGACACCGTCTTTAGATACTGGTACTAAATATTTCGCTAAATCAGCTGCGGTGTTCATACCAAGTCGACCGCCATAAGCCTCAATTAGCATTGGTAAGTTTAAACCAGCTACAATCGCCTTGTGCTCTGGATCCTGTTGCTGTATCAAACTTGCGCGGTTAAACGGTGAACCACCCCACAAATCAACCAAAAACAACGTGTCGTCATCATTATCAAACTTAGATAGTGCCGTTTGATAATGCTTATCTAAGTCATCTGGTCCTTCTGTGGGTTGAAATGTAACAACTTCGACGTTCTCTTGCTCTCCGAAAATCATTGAACCTGACATTAAAATGCCTTTTGCAAAGTCACCATGACTGGCAACAATAAGATTAACCATCGATAATCTCCTTCTAAATAAATTGTTTACTTAATGATTATAACTAAGTACCCTCAAATTGTAAACGCTTCCAAGATAACTTTATATTATCCTCTACATTTATTAGTATACGCTAACTATGAAAATAAGTAAACGCTTTCATTACGACTTACACGTTGCTATTAAAAAACCTACAACGCGTTTTCTGAAAACTTCCAATATGGCCTAATTATCTAGGTAAGCCAGCTCCTGCTGATTATAGCTATTTGGTGTCACAAAGCTCACCATCACTTCCCCATGACCATCTAATGTATAGTTAGCGCTATCTTTTAACATAATAAAATTATCACCTTTTTTAAGGTAATAAGTTGTATCACTATCAGTCAATGTTATTTCACCGTCGATAACATTAAATAATTCGTACGGATGATGTTGATTAAAATGGCTTAGCCCACGAACTGATAGTTTATCAATTGTAAATTTAGGTGACGTTAACAGCCTAGTTAAAATGGTATTATCTTTGACATATGTTCGCTGATTCAAAATAGGATCAGTGTGCGGCACTTTAGTCACAGCTATTGCCTCTTTAATTTGTAATGGACGTACTTTATTTGTCTTCGCATCTACTCTGTCAAAATCATAAAAACGATAAGTTGTATCAGAACTTTGCTGAATCTCTAACGCCAGTACGCCTGCCCCTAACGCATGAAAAGTACCTGCCGGCACATAAAAAAAATCACCTTTTTGCACTGGTAATGTTCGCAACAATTTATCCCATTGTTTATCGTCAACCTGTTGCGTTAATTCTTCTCTGTTTTTGGCATGGTGCCCGTAAAAAAGTTTCGCATCAGCAGTCGCATCCAAAATATACCAACTCTCAGTTTTACCAAAGTTTTCTGATGACTGTTTATCATTTGGATGAACTTGAATAGACAAATTATCATGTGCATCAAGTATCTTAACAAGTAATGGAAATTCTTCATTGGCATCGTGACCGCCAAACAACTCCGGTCTCTCATTCCACAATTGTGTTAAAGTCTGCCCTTGGTATCGACCATTGATAATAGTTGACACGCCATTTTTATGTGCTGCTACGACCCATGCTTCCCCGACATGATCAGATGGTAATTCGTAATTAAACTGTTTGAGCTGTGTGCCGCCCCAGATTTTATCATGTAGTTCAGGTTGTAGAATTAAAACTGTCATTGATTGTCTCTCCTCATCACATTGTAACTGTTTTCGTTTTTAATTAAAACGTTTTACTGCATTTAATTGTATGCGCTTTCATTTTACCACATACAAAAGAAAAAGGCTCACTAATATATACACACATTTATCGTGTATATATTAGTGAGCCTCGTTACTTCAGCTAATTCAAATTTTTGAACACATAACTAGATTTAGTATGGTAATGTATCACCCACATATACTAATTTTTGTACTTTTGATACATCCACAGTACCATTCATATTGTTTTTTTGCATATACCGATAAACAAGTTGCGCATTTTTACCTCTTGTTTTTTCTATAATTTCCTTTTTATCTGGTGAAACTTCCCATTCATTATTAAAAATAACAGCATTCTGTACAACGTCTTTATTATTCACTAAGGCGTATTGCTTTAATACTTCGACAAAACTGCCATCTTGGTGTGTCATAAATTCCAACTGACACTGCGCAAGCCACCACTCACCATGATATTTTTGATTCGCAAATGTAATTAACTGTTGCCGCCTCTTTGCAGACCATTGTGCAAAACCTATGTCTTTATCGCCTACTGTATTTTTCTTCGTGTTTTCTAACGATCGGTAACTCCAATCCCCTTGAACCGCAATTGGATCAATACCGGATTCTTGTATCCAATTACCTAGTATGCCAGCTATACTACTGGCTGATAAACCGTATTCATCATGCAAATAAGTATATATTTGCTGAATATATTTTTCATTCCCAATAGTCCCGTCCTTTTCTTGTGTTACTTTCTCATCACTGTCACGACTCTTTTTTTGAAAATTACTACTAGCTTGATGACTATTCTCTCTTGCCTGATTAATAGTTAATCCAATAACAAAGATACAAAGAATCGCGCTGAACATCTTAAAAAAATATGTTTCCACTATTTTTCTCATCAATTCTCCCCAACTACCATGTTAATTTACAGCAACGCTATTTAACAAAAATTTTTTAGTATACATACCCTTTTCGATATTTTTATTAAGGTATTTTCGACTCATGGCTTTAAACGTATAATGTTCATCAATCACCAACACATCATCATATTTTGAAATTAGTCCAATAAACTCTGATCGACTCAGTTGACTTATATCTTCTTTAGCATCGACATGATCAGAATATAAGTAATACTTACCAACATACTGCGTAAAATAGTTATCAATTTGTTCTTGATCTGCACTAATAATTAAATATTTTTTATGATTTAAAGTCATATTATTGCCACTAATTTGTTTGATTTTTTGAGGTATGCTTGTCTGATGATCATATAAGTTATACTTAATACCATTATTTTCCGATAAAATTAATAACGTACTGATAAATAATAACAATATACTTGCATATTCATAACTATACTTATTTTGAAAACTTTTAAATGTTCGAAAGCTCCTCATATTTATACGTTGCTCATAAAATGCTTGATCAATCGCCCTGACAGCAAAAAACGCATAAATTCCTAAACCAAATATTACGACACTAGACGCATAACGATCAAAACCCGCTAAAGATAATGCTTCTTTATTTGGCATTGAAAAAATAAACATTAACAAAATACCAATATAATACAAAATAATTATCACATTCGTGATTAATAAGCCACTGACTAATCTATTTTCCTTATGCTTAATCATATACAAGGAAATAATTGTTACGATAAACAACAAGTTGATCAGTATTACACCTTGAGTTGGCAATGTAGACAAACTCAAAATATGATGCCAAAATTTTTGAATAATATGACTAACAATTTCTGATGTTTTAGACTCGTAAATATCACGATACGCTGCAACACTCACCTCATGCTTCGAAATCTGGTGACCAAATGTGTACTTAATATGCAGCAACCATGAAATATACGGCGCCATACTTAACAAAATTGTGGTAATAATTAATCTGAATTTTTTAAACACAGTCCAGTACTGTTCTTTGTATATAAGCACGGTTATCAAAAAATAAAGTAGCACAATGATAACGAAAAATATGCCATTATTTTTAATAATACCTAAAAATCCTGTTAAAATAACCGTTATCGTTGCCAGAACATACATATTGTTTTTATAAACAAATATCCCAGATATAGCAGCCAATGTGACTAATGGTAAAACAAAATCAACTAATAAGTTATTCATACGTATCGCAGTATTGAAATAGTTAAACAAAGAAATAATCAGGAATATGATTGCAAATGTTAAAACATTATTTTTATCTTTAATTACCGCAACCATGGCATACAAACACGATATAATTAAGCAAAATTGTGCAAATATCATGACGCCCTCGTTGAAACCGATAAAGTTAACAAAGTAGTAACACCAAAGTGATGTCCCAACTGGATAAGATGAAAAACCAATGATATCACTATGGACATTAGGTAAAGATTGCTGTGTAAATAAATATTTAACAATCAGTCCCCAATGTGAAAAGTTGTCATAGTGTAGTAATTTACTCTGTAATAAGGTTATGCCTAATAGCAGGCTGTATGCCAAAAATGACAAAGTAATGATATTAAGTTTCTTTAAAACGATACTGTTTCTTCGCCATTTTTCTATAACAAAGTATACTGCCAATAATAAGCCAATTCTAGGCAGTATTAAACCAAAGAAATATAACAAACCAAGCAAACTAGCTATGTATAATACGATGATTATGCCACTAGTTTCTATTATCCACACCAGGTATTTGTTGCAATTAAGCTTATTTCTCAAAAGGCTAGCATAACCATAATTTGAAAATAACAATAACAAAACTTTTATACTAATAGTTACCACTATGCTATTCCCCACGCCAGTTTTTAAAAATACTGTTCAGTCGAACAATTCGATGATTAATGTTATCAAAAAGCAAATCAAATGTTGTTATCCAGCGATCTCTTTTTTGAGGCAGTTGCTTATTATAACCATCATGAATTATCTGCAATAATATACGGTAGCTTTCTTCATCATTTGTTTTTATATCGAATAAACAATCATTATTACTCATTCTCTGATTAAATTTTGCTTGTAATTTCGCACTATATCGTTCTGTTACAATCGATATATTGTAACTTTCCTTTTTTTTAATAGCGGTTATGTCATTTATATCTAACGCCAGCAGTGATTCATTCATATATTTAATTTCTACATTGTTGTGCATAGGAATGCCATCGACAGTTCCTTCAATATAAAAGTATGGTTCTTCGTATATAGGCTTTCCGATACCCAACAACACAGAAAAAAGACTATTAACAAGATTATTTAATAACCAAAAAGTAATGACACTACCATATAATATTTCTGATCCAAATTTACCATAGTTAAATTTAATCAAACTCACAATTGTTAAAATTAAAATGATCAAATGTGGTAAAACATAAAACCAATCTTTTTTACCACTACCGCTACCATTTTTTTGAGTGACCTTAAACTTAGAATTTTTAATACCTATCGTCTCAAGTATCACTGGTAATACAAGATATGGGGCAAAAAACAATTCTTGTATTTCGCCCCACCTTTGATTTGTAATATCGCCTGAATTATTTTGCTTCACCAACATCAGCAGTAAGTACCCTGGAACCCAAATCATTAATAATAACCAAAAATTACTGTTTACCACACGAAAATTAAATAATGCGAATAATATTGGCGCAAAAACAAACAACAATCTGCCCAAAAACGACCACCAATATAAATAACCATTAAAGAAAATAGTTTTTTGTGCCCATGTTAAGTTCTTATCAGACAACAAACGCAAATTTTTCATACTTTGAATCATGCCACGAGCCCATCTAGTGCGCTGTTTAAAGACGCTACCAATATCAGTTGGCGTCAATCCACTAGCCATAGGTTCTGTTGTTGAAATACTACTATAACCTGCGCTATTAATTTGTACACCCAGTTGAAAATCCTCTGTCAATGTATTAGTAGGAAAGTACCCCGCTTTAATAATAGCTTCTCTCAAAAAAAGTGTATTAGAACCAGTGTATACAGCGCTGTTATAATGTGAGTTCAAAATATTAATTTCTTTAGAAAAAAAATCTTGCTCATTAGGAGTCACCTGGTCTGCATACAAATTTTTTTGGAATATATCTTTATTATAAAAACTCTGTGGTGTTTGAACAAAACCAACTTTTTGACCAATTAATTTAGAATAATGATCAAAAAAATAAGGAACTACTGTCATTAAAAAATTAGAATACGGTATCATATCAGCATCAAACGTTGCTACCAAAGGTGATTGACTTTTTAATAGCGCATTATTAAAGTTCCCTGCTTTAGCATGTTTATTTTTGGTCAAGCCAATATAATTAATTTTAAATTTCTTTGCCAGCATTGCCATTTCAGGTCGATTTGAATCGTCACACAGATAAATATGCACCTTACTTTTATCAGGATATGCCATGAATGTACAAGCATTAATTGTTTTATATAACAAATCAGTTGCTTCATTATGCGTTGCAATTAAGATATCAATATCAGGAAAAACATCTTTCGATGTGATACTGATCTCTGGTATCTTTTTAAAAGTACTTTTATTCCATATCAGTATAAAAGCCGTTAAAGTAGACAATATTTCACTCAGTAATAAGAGAATACCATATATTAATTCAAAAATTGACCTATTAAATGGTAAAGTGAATACACCACGCCATGTTAGATACATAATTGAACAAATTAACGTCACACTATAAACGATTTTTTTCATAGTACTCATCAGTGATCACCACTAAATATCACTTTTTTCTGCACCTGATAGCTAATAATAAATAGACAGGTATCCACGACAACTTTCAATATAGTGACATTGATAACTGTTATATGTTCACTCAAAAGTGTTACGATTAACGAAGAAAGTAATATTTGCACCAAAACCAACAGATAATATTTTACGATACTCATTCTCGTATCATTTTGAAATACTAGTTTTTTATTGATATAGTAGTTAAATATTGAAGAACATAATCTAGAAACAATTGATGCAATAAGTATCATGCCAACTGGAAAATCTTTCAGTAATTTAATGCTTAACATAAAAATAGTAATATCAACAATAAATGAGCCCATGGCAGCAAGTATATATTTAGCGAATATTGTATAAATACTAACCGAATCGTAAAACATTCTAAAGTGTGATGACTTATTTTCTTCTAGATAAATTGTAGTGATTGGCACCTCAATAATGTCAACATGATTGTCTCGTGCTTCTATTATCATATTCATTTCAAACTCAAATCGCTCACCCGCCATATTGGCTAATGCTTTGAAATAATTTCTAGGAATAATGCGTAATCCTGTTTGTGTATCAGATATTTTTACCCCTGTTGCTACTTGTGTCAATTTAGCAGTTAATAAATTACCAAACTTACTACGAAATGGTACATTATTATCAAATGAACGTGTTCCAAGCACTAGTTTCCTACTGTCTTTTAAAAATACAGTTTGACATTCTTTCATGTCATATACAGTGTGCTGACCATCAGAATCAATTGTAATCAAACCAAGTGCATCTGGCAGTTCTGCCATCACATAGTTGATAGCTGTCTTCAATGCCCTTCCTTTACCTAGATTGGTATTGTGCTTTAAAATCGTAACCTTAAACTGTGTTGCAATATTTTCAAAAATATTATCATATGTCTCTGAACTACCATCATTTATAACAATAATTTGTTGCGCAGATTCAATTGTGTCATTTATAAGTTCTTTGATTAATTTAAAAAGTCTTCCGTCCGGATTTAAAGACGGAATAACAATTGGTATACAACTCATTTTGTTTTCCCCTTACCACTACCCCTAGTTAGTTAATCTACTAAGTCTCATCAATTTAGTATCACTTTTGCAAACGCTTATGCAAAAAAAATATCTACTATTTCTACTCTTAGGCCATCAGCTATTTTCTTTGCCGTTGGTGGTGACGGAAATTTTTTACCGTTTAAGTACTCGATCATCAATGAGTAATTAACCTTAATGCGCCTGGAAAAACCTGCAACACTTTCACCCCCCATTGCAATTTTTTCCTTTATATTATCCGGATTACGAAATTTTAACGTCAACGCCATATCTATGTATCTTCCTTTTATATTATTATGTTGTTATTATACATTTAACGTATCACATCGTCAAACACTTTTCGCCATATTTGTTTTACATTTGTTATATGTGTGTTTTATATTTGTATATAGTAAAACATATATTACAACGGAGAACTTTGATACGATGACTACTAAAGAACAATTTGGTTCACAAATTAAAAAAAATCGAGAAAAAAAGCATTTTACAGTGCGACAAACGGCTTTACAAGGTGGTTTTTCTTCAGCTTATTTATCTCAAATCGAAAATGGCAATAAAAATATTCCAAAGGTTGAAACATTATATAAAATAGCTAAGGGGTTACGACTTTCTAAAAATGATATCTTAGCGCTTGCAGGAATAACAGAGCCTGAAAAAAAACCGCTAAAGGATAAAATAGATCTTGGTGAACAGCTAGAAAATAGTGAGTTACTACTTTCATTTGAAGGTAAAGAACTCTCACCTGAATATCGTCATGCTATTCTTTCTATTTTAAAAACGTTACCAGATGCTGACAGTACGTCTTCTAAAAACTAATGCCTATGTGTGCTCATACAACCGTTTTGGATTATCTCGAAGAAATTATACAAATCAATCACATCACATTAATTCACGTATCGGGAACTATATATGACCCTGATGTTGTTAATTCTCAAAAAAGAGTGATCATTATTAATCGTAGCTTTCAAACCAGCTTTAGTTATTACTTTCGAATTGCCCATGAAATTTCGCATTTGTTATCAGATAGGCAACATGACACTTACAATTTTAGTCAATTATCCAAATCAACTGCTGAAAGACAGGCAAACTTACAAGGTATTAAAATTTTAGCTGATTATTATTTCACCGATGAACAATCGCAAAAGGCGTGTTGGGAACGAAGATTCGCATTTATTGAAACATTCAAACTCGGACCACTGACACATCTAGTTGAAAAAGTCTTAAATCCAATAAAAAAGCAGTAGAATTTTCCTCTAATTGAGTCATAAATTCTACTGCTTTTTTATTTTAAGCTAAAACCTTTTTGTTTAGGATACTCACCCAGTTTAGTATAATCTTGTTTACGTGTAAACATTTTAATGTTGTTACCTATCCATGAGCTTTCTATGCCTCGCTTTGCATAGTATTTAACCATGGTCTTATCATATACCTTAACCGCATCTACCATTTGCTGTTGTTTATAGTGATCTGTCATCAGTACACCATTAATTGGTAACTTTGGTTTAATACCTGGGTTATCGGCTGGATAACCAATGGAAAATCCCATGACCGCTTTAACTAGTTTTGGTAATTGGAGCTTTTCTTCATAAAGTTCAAATGCTCTCAAAGCACCAGCCATCGTGACACTACCTAGCCCAAGCGACTCTGCAGCAACTTGTGCCCGTCCCAAGGAAACACCAGCGGAAACGATACCCCCTTCAAGCATTGCATAACTAGCGAGCTTTTCTTCAGCAATTTCACGTAGTTCCGGCGACAATCCAATTAAATCTTTATTAAAATCAACCGTCACAACAAAATAACGCATCGCAGTTTCAATGTATGACATGCCAACTTGCGCTGTTATTTCAGCCTTTAAAGCTTGATCAGTAATTTCAATGAACGTTACTGGTTGATAATTATTGATATTAGGACCAGCAACAGCAGCGGTCAAAATTGTCTCAACCATCTCATCTGTCACTTCCTGATCTGTGAACGCACGAATAGACTTATGATCATTTAGTAATTTTAATGTTGAATTTTGCATGATTTCATTTGTATCGCATACAATATAAAAGTATATTTATCGACACAATTCCTTTCTATCTATGTGATACATAGATTTTACCATTTTTTTATGATAAAATAATAAGAATATTAATGGAGGCTTTTATGCAGTTCGGTCGATTTCGTGTAGGCTTGCGCACTTTAAAAACAGCAATGTCAGTGATGATTATTATCACAGTTTTTTACTTCTTTCAACGTCCACCCTTTGTTGCAGCCTTGGCGTCAGTCTTTGCACTACGAGAAAGTTGGGATAAAACAATTAGCTTTGCAAAAATCCGACTCGTATCAAACACAGTTGGTGGCCTCCTAGCGCTACTGTATTTTTTGGTACATATGCATACCCACGGTGCAACCTGGGTATCCATGATATTTTTACCTTTTCTTGTTGTTGTTGCTATCGTATTCTTGGACGGCTTTAACTTCAACGGTGGTGTCATCGGTGGACTCGCAGCGTTACTGATGATTTCACTCAATATTCCTGCAGGTGCAACGGTACTTTATGTTATCGACAGAATCATTGATACTTTCATTGGTGTTCTTGTATCGATCGGGGTTAACCGATTTGCATCACCCAAGCCTAAATCCAAAAGTTAAAAATTTCAAATACCTAAATATGTTTCAATTGTCTGCAACACACCATCATTTACATTTGTGTTGAGGGCTTTTTTTTGTATCGCTTCGAGCATGAAATTATCTGCATTTGGCATCACATAACCATAATCATACTTTTTTAACATTTCTAAATCGTTGTCATTGTCTCCAAATGTCATGACTTCACTGTCCAAAACATTATAATAGTCCTGAAGAACTTGTAGACCTGCTGCCTTATCAACACCTTTCCCTAGGACATCAACTGACCCAAATCCAGATCCTGTCGCATGTAATTCATCACCAAATATCTCTCTCAATTCTGAAACATGCTGCTGTACTTCATTATTTGGCCACACAAAAGTTATCTCCAAAATATGATCATCGACTGCCATAAGCTTTTCAACTTGTTTAACATTAGGATAAAATTGAAATACCATTTTTGCGACAGGACCAGTAGCGTGATTGGACACATATGTCGCATTATCGCCAGTCATGATAATAATATTTTCAGCAGACTCTGGATTCCTTGCATTCCAATCAATCACCTTATGTAATTGTTCTGGTGATAGGTGCACCGAATAGAGTTGCTCCTGATGTGTTGCAACCATTGCGCCATTTGACCCAACGTAATCAATTTCATAACCTTTTGAGGTCGTTGGTGCAAAAAGATCCTGCAAATTTTTTACTTGTCTACCTGAAGCAGCAATAAATCGAATATCACGTGTCTTTAAATTGTCTAAAATACGCTCAAAACGCCTCTGACTATACATATCATTTGCTGTCAGAAATGTACCATCCATGTCAGATGCAATCATTTTAATTGTCATACGTTGTTGTCCTTCTTAAAAATAATTAACTTACTCAATACAAAATTAGAAACGATTACAAATATATTTTGTATAACATTCCAAATGTTCGCATCTTGTTTTAATAAATCAACACCAAAATTCAAGATGAAATAGCCAATAATGCCTGTCAAAATACGTGCCAAATAAAATTGCCAAATTTCTTTAGTAATATCAGCGAACGTCGTATTTTTGGAATGAAACACCCAAACACGGTTGGTTAAGTAAGCAAAAAATACCGCCCAAAACCATGCAACAATGTAAGCAATATTATGATCTGTATGTAACAGATTATAAAAAACGAAGAAAACAAGAATATTAACAATTGTCGTTAATACACCAAATACGGCATACAACAAAACTGACTGGTATTTAATACAAAAATTTTTAAAATGCAACATAATCACTCCAATATAATTCATTAATTATATCATAATGAGCCAAAAAAAGCCGCCAACTGGCGACTTACTTAATTAAATTGCTTAATATATTCTTGGTAACCAGCATCATCAACTACCCAATCTAACTCGCCGATATACTCAGCATGTGGGTCATGATAGGCAAAACCATGTTTAAATTTATAAAGTCCATCTTCTGGTACAAAATCACCAACACCACCAAAATCATATTCAACTTTACCTAGAGACAAGCCCCATTTTAGCATTTCCCATTGTACTGCATAAGGTCCATAATGCTTTGCGTACTGGCGATCTGATCCGGCATACATATACCAGATTTCATCACCATAACTAAACCCAATGCCACTGGCAATCACACGGCCTTCAAAATGTGCAAGAAATACTTTAAATAAGCCTGTTCCTTGCCACAACTCTTGCATACGTAAAAAATAGCTTAAAGGTCGATGTGTAATGTTTTGTGCCGCAGCCATCATCACATATGTATCAAAAAATGATTCAATATCTTCTTGCGTATCACCACTCGTTACCACAACGCCATCTTTTGCTGCACGACGAATTTGATTACGATAATCACGTTTAAAGTGTGTCATTAATTCAGTTTCACTAGTTATCGGTGCTGCACCATCACCACGGCCATCATAATATAATACAACATTTTTTCTGGGTTGAATATTACCATGCATGTTTTCAATGGCTCGATTACGTGTTATAAATCCGGCTTTTTGGTAGGCATCGTTTAATGTGTCACTATACGCCACTTCAGGATCTAAACGAATTAAAAATACATTATCTGGCAATGCCTGAAGCGCCTCTTGAATCATTAATTTAATCATGCCAATATTTTCGACATCCCCAATTGGTCCCCTACCGGCATAACCTAACAATTTACCCGCAACAGCTTCAACAGTTAACACCGTTAATACTGCATCAATCTCACCATCTGTTTCATGATACACATATACATGGCCCCAATTAGATTTCAATTCACCCCACAAAGGGTCTTGTGTCACTTGCCCACGCGGATCTTCCCGTACAAATTTTTGATAGGCAATCACTTTTTTTGTATCATCTAAATTTAAAATAGCCATGCTTTTTTATAATCCTGTTGTAATTGATCCATAATTATCAATGAAATAAACGAGCGTTTGTAATTCATTTGTCAAATCAACGTTTTGTACACGAACACCTGTTGGCACAGTCACCCGCAATGGTGTAAAGTTTAAAATTCCCTTCACACCAGAATCTACCAGTTGGTCGGTGATATCTTGTGCGACGTCTTGTGGCACCGTTAAAATAGCAATATTAATACGTTGCGCCGTGATTTGTTCTTTTAAATCGCTCATCGCATAAATTGGTACACCGGCTAAAATAGTACCCGCACGTGATTTATCCACATCAAATGCTGCTGAAATACGCATATTTGATGATTGATGGAAGTTAAAGTTCATCAAGGCTTGACCTAAATTACCTGCGCCAATTAAAGCCACATTAATGAGACTATCTTGATCTAACACATTAGCAAAGAAGTCGAGAAGTGCCTTAACATCATAACCATAACCACGCTTACCAAGTGCACCAAAATAAGAAAAGTCACGACGAATTGTAGCTGCGTCAAACTTGATGGCATCACTTAGCTCGGCAGATGAAATACGATCTGTCCCTGCATCATGCAAAAATGTGAGATAACGATAATAAATGGGTAATCTTTTTGCTGTTGCCCGTGGAATTTTTGGTTGTTGTGTCATAAGTTTCTCCAGTTTATCATGATAGCACGTTGTTTAGTTAAAACTAACCTACCGTACCCATATATCAAAATCTATATATCAGTTCACTTTGTGAACTTTTGCATAACTATTATATCACAAAAATAGGTATTTCACCAAAAGATAGTGAGGTATTCACAAACTTAATTCTGCTCTAGCAAATCAAAATCTAATCCTGGTGCTGTGTTAAGATCCAGCCCAGCAAAGTGTCCTTGCTTATAATTCCAATACCCTGCTGCACCAATCATCGCAGCGTTATCTCCCGTATATTGTCGCGGTACAGGAATAAATTTAATCGCTGCAAAAGCGTCTTTTTCCAATAACTCTGCTAACGTCTGACGTAACTGTGAATTTGCTGCGACACCTCCAGCTACCACAAAACTTTTAACTGGAAAATCTGATAACGCACGTTGCGTTCTGCCAACTAAGGCGTCCACTACCGCATTTTGAAAGCTCGTAGCTAAATTATTATGATCTATTGTTTCCCCTTTTTGTTCGGCATGGTGGACATAATTAATCACCGCACTTTTTAATCCTGAAAAGCTAAAATCATAGTTATCTTCATGTGCCATCGCTGTTGGGAATTTAATTGTTGCCTGGCCTTTGTGTGCCATTTCATCAATTGTTTTTCCTGCTGGATAAGGGAGTTTAAGTAATCGACCAACTTTATCGAAGCTTTCTCCTGCAGCATCATCGCGTGTTTCCCCGAGAACTACAAAAGAATTTTCCGTTTTCATCAAAACAAGCTCAGTATGCCCACCAGATACCATTAAGGCAAGCGCAGGATATATAATTGGTTCATTAAAGTTAGCTGCAGCAATATGTCCTGCCAAATGGTTTACTGGTATAATTGGCAGATTATGTGCTAAAGCAAAAGTTTTTGCGCCCATCAAACCAACTAGTAGCGAACCAACCAAACCCGGTCCATAAGTGACCGCAACTGCATCCAATTCTGATGGCTTCACGTTCGCCTGTTGCAGCGCGTCATCTAAAACACGTGTGATCCATTCAATATGGTGACGACTTGCGACTTCTGGAACAATACCCCCAAAACGTTGATGTGAATTAATTTGTGTGGCAACGGCATTGCTTAATATTATATGCCCGTCTTCAACAATAGCAACACTTGTTTCATCGGCACTTGATTCAAAAGATATGATTTTAGTCATAACATCATTGTGTTGACATCATCAGATTTAATTTCTGTCAACATTTTCCTCTCCATCATAATAGCAGCATGGCCGTTTTTATAATACTTTTCACGACGATAATATGCGCTAAATCCTAATTTTTCATATAAATAGATAGCAGCTAAATTGTTCTCATCTACTTCTAACAAAAAACGTTCCACGTTTGGTAATGTGATGATTTTTGTTAAAAGTGATTCAGCAATACCTTGATGTTGCATATCAGGATGAACCGCAACACTACCAATTTCAACTTCATCTAGTATTTGCGTGATGCCTACAAAGCCACCTTCAGTTATAAAATATTGACTTCTTGGACTCACAAGTTCGTGTTCAAACATTGATTGTGGCCAGGGAGAAGGTGCAAAGGCAGCCTCAGCAATATTAAATATTTGCTCACTATCTTCAATTGTTGCTAATCTTATTATCAATTTTTTTTACCATTGAAACTGCATCTTCGTGATCGCCCATATAATATCCCGGTTTAATGCCGCTTTTTTGAAAACCTAACCTCTGATATAAAGTAATTGCCCTATGATTGGAAGCGCGTGCCTCTAAACTCATTGTGACAATACCCACATGTTGTGAGAAGTCAGCCATTTCATTGATCATAATTGTACCTAGACCAGCGTTTTGCCAGATTGGTACAACGGCAATATTGGTGATATGCATGTCTTTTTTATCACGTTGATAAGCGCCACCTGCAAAGCCAATAACTTGACTGTGGCGCTCTACCACTAAGTATAAACGAACTTGAGTTCTTGACAATTCGCTTAAAAAATCGCGCAATAGCCAAGGCGCGGAACCAGCATACACTGCTTCTTCTATACGTACTAAGCTATCAATATCTTCAACCGTCGCATAACGTAATATGAAAGAATAGCCTTTTGAATCGACTACTTTTTCTTGAAATTTTGGTAATGTCGCTGGCAATTTATTAGATTTGTTAAATTTCAAAAACATAATTTTCAGGGTTATCCTCACCTGGATGTGCTGCAATCCAGTTCAACTCTGCTTGCGTTTTGCGCAAATACTTTGGATTAAAATGATCATGGTTTATAACAGGTGATGCCTCATTACCCAAAGACACAATACCTTGACCATCCGGCAAGCTTTCGCTCGGACTTAATATACGAGCACGAGAACCAAATGTTTCATTAATAGCTGTAGAAAAAATATCAGTATCACCCAAAAAAGTGATAGGTTCATTTTGCGTTTTTAGCCAAGCAAACAAGTTTGCAATTGGCTGATGTGCATCTGCAAAAACATTTTGCCCATTTAAGTAAACGCCAGCAAAAACATTATCATTACGCGCATTAAATAACGGCACAACCAACCCTACATGATTAACCTGTTGCGCTAAAATAGCTAGACTAGAAATACCCACTAATTCCGTAGATAAAGTGCTAGCCAATACCTTAGCCACCGTGACACCAATTCTCAAACCAGTAAATGATCCTGGACCTTGTGCTACGATAATACGATCAATGTCACCCAATTGCCAATTTTGTGCAGCTATTGTATTTTGAATGGCTGGTAGCAACTGAATTGAATGGTTCCGTGCCTCGTTAGTTGAAAAAACACGCAGGACTTTATTATCTTCCGCCAAACTCACTGTCAGTGGTTGGTTACTTGTATCAAATGCTAAAATCTTCATAAGTTTAATTTTAACATAAAAAAGCTACCATACGGCAGCTTTAATTCATCCTCGATGTAATCGTTAAAGACTATGATATTTTCAACATATTTAATTAAACATCATACAACTTAACTAAATTTTGACCATTTTTTATCTCATCCTAATTGGTTGTTATTTAATTGGTTTTTGATAAGGCATAATAGGTGTCGTGACACCTACATTTGTTGCGTAAACATAAGATAAATTGTCTAATTTTGCTAGATTTTCTGTCCGACCTGTCACAATGACCCCAGCAAATTTAGCTGTTTTTAAAGTCGGTGCTAATTGTTTCTGGGCATCCTTTGCAACATCAATATCATTAATAACCCCTTTATTAGTTTCTGATTGTAATGCTTTTTTTAATCCCTGATAACCAACATACTGATTGCTATCAAGCTCATCACTAAACTTATCCACTAGCTCTCCACTCCCATCATCTTTAGCATTCAAACCAATATATGCATCAATACCACTTAATGTATCTAAACGTGGCGTATGTAAACCAAGCCAATAGTAATTAATCATTACATTTTTTGGTATCATTTTTAAAATATCATCATACTTGTACCGCTTATCAAATGTGATTGCAATCTCACCTAATGTATTAGGTAAGTCATTTAAAGTTGATGCCTCATGTGTTGGTTTGATTGGGGTCAGTAATTTTGATTTTTTCTGCTGTTTGTCATACCATTTTGGATAGGCACGGTTAAAAAAAATAGGCTCCTTTTGTTGTGTTTTTCGATTTGTTGCCATAATGTTAACATTTTTTGTGTTTTCGCTCGTATATATATTAGGTGATATGTCATTTCCACCTTCTCTGCCACTTAAATTAAAACTCACACTTTTTTCTGGATAAGCTACATGATAACCATCGACATTTTTTTCACGATCACTTGATAGTGTTGATCTTGTCATAGCCGTTAACGAATAATGCTGAGAAGTTGATATAATGTTAGGTGAATAGATCAAATCTTCAATATTAAACTGTTCAATCTGCTGGTCGGCTTGCTTTTGCATTTGTTTTCCAATTATATTTCTTGTCAGTAGAGTCACACTACCACCAATTAAAACTGTCATCATACCCGAAATCAATGCAGTTTTAATCCACTTCTTACGCTTTTCTTTTTTAATTATTTTTTCAAAATTTTGATTGTCACTCATGTTTGTTCCCTTTCCATTCTATGTTTAAGTTGTTGCCTTGTTCGATATAAATCAACTTTTATTTTAGATTCGCTTACATCATATATTGTAGCAATCTCTCGAATTCGTTTGCGGTCATCATAATATAACAATACCAGTGATTTTTGATAGTCATCTAACTCATCTAATGCTTGCTGCAGCACCGTATGTTTTATCATATCTGGTGCAATGTCAGAATACTGTGTATATTGTGCTAATAAAATATCACGATATCTTTTTTGACGACGATATAAATCATAAAACTTTGACAAAGCCACCCGATATAACCAAGGTCTTAATTTATTAGGTGGTAAAACAAGATCAGTTTGAATGAGTTTAACAAACACATCTTGTACAATATCTTCTGCATCTTGCTTTTGAATTTTTTTATTAATCAAAAAGCCAGTGAGTTCATATGATATGTCAATTAACAGTTGTTCATAGTAATCGATCTTCATTTTTCTCCCCCCTTCTATAGATATAACGAATAACTCACAAAATGGTTACAAATAAAAAATGCAAGTATGACTCGTAGCGAGCGATACTTGCATTTTAAACAAATAACCATTTTATTTCGTTGCTGCTTCAACCAATGCGATAACTTCTTCATTTGTTTCAGCATCCAAAGCCTTTTCAGATAACAGCTTCATGTCAGCTGTACTTAGCTTTTTCATCAATGAACGGGTCTGCAGAACAGATGGTGCGCTCATTGAAAATTCATCTAATCCCATACCCATCAAAATAGGTACAGCAATAGGATCACCGGCCATTTCACCACACATAGCAACAAATTTACCTTCGTTATGAGCAGCGGAAATAACAGTATTAATTAAGCGTAAGATTGATGGATTGTAAGGTTGATAAAGATATGCTACCTTATCATTTCCACGATCTGCAGCCATAGTGTATCCAATTAAATCATTTGTTCCAATTGAGAAAAAGTCAACTTCCTTAGCAAATTTGTCAGCTAATACTGCAGCGGCAGGAATCTCAATCATAATACCTAATTTAATATCACCTATTTTCACGTCTGCTTTTTCAAGCTTAGCACGTTCTTCTAGGTAAATGCTTTTGGCAGCACGGAATTCCGCTAATGTTGCAATCATTGGAAACATAATCCACAAATTGCCATAGGCAGATGCACGTAGTAAGGCACGCAATTGTGTACGGAATATTTCTGTTTGATCTAATGAAATACGAATTGCACGATACCCTAAGAACGGATTTTCTTCTTCAGGTAACTTCCAATAGCTCAGATTTTTATCGCCACCAATATCCATTGTACGAACAGTCACCGGCTTACCAGCCATTTTTTCGACAACAGCTTTGTATGCTTCAAACTGTTCATCTTCTGTTGGTAAGTGATCTGATTCCATATACAAGAATTCAGTACGGTATAATCCTACACCTTCTGAGCCATTCTCCAGTACTGCGTCCATGTCTTTAGGTGAACCAATGTTAGCACCTAACACAAAATTTTTACCATCTGCGCTAACGGACTGTTGATCTTTTAACAAGGCCCATTCAGCACGTTGTGCCAAATAGTCTGCTGCTTTTTGTTGGTAAATTGCCAACGTATCAGCGTCTGGATCAACAATCACATTACCAGTCAAACCATCAACAATCACAGTCACACCAGCAGTTACCTCTCGAGTGGCTGATTCAGTGCCTACAACTGCAGGAATTTCAAGCGTACGCGCCATAATAGAAGCATGTGCTGTTCGTCCGCCCAAGTCTGTCAAAATACCCTTAACAAACTTACGATCAAGTTGTGATGTATCAGAAGGTGTTAAATCCTTAGCTACCAAAACAACTTCATCTGAAATTAACGCAGGATTAGGTAATGCTATGTTCAAAAGATGAGACAAAATACGCTTAGTAACATCACGAATATCTGCTGCACGTTCTTGCATATATGCGTTATCAGTCATCGCTTCAAACATGCCTATATACATGTCCGTTACTTCTTTAACTGCTTGTTCAGCGTTAACTTTGTCATCAGCAATTTTTTGTTTAATTGCACCTGACATTTCTGGATCGGATAAAACCATTAAGTGCGCTTCAAAAACCTGAGCTTCATCAGCACCTAGATTTTTTTCAGCTCTAGATTTAATGATTTCAACATCAGCGCTAGCAGCCTTCAAAGCATCGTCGACACGTACTTGTTCAGCCGTTACATCTGTAATTGTTGTCTTATTAAAAGACAAATCTGGATCAACTAACAAATATGCTTTAGCAATTGCTATACCATTACTTGCCGCGATTCCTTTGAAGTTATTAGACATTTTTATTCTGCAAGTCCTTCTGTTTCCATTGCTTCAGCAATTGCTTTAATTGCAGCTTCTTCATCTTCACCATCTGTCTTGATCGTTACGTCAGCACCTTGACCAACACCCAATGACATTACACCCATGATTGACTTCAAATTAACATCCTTGCCTTGATAAGACAAAGTAACGTCTGAAGTGAACTTTGATGCTGCTTGTACCAACAAAGTTGCTGGACGCGCATGGATACCTGTTTCTGCTATAATATGAAAATCTTTTGATTGTGCCATGATTGATTTCTCCTTTTTAGCTGTTAATCAGCTTCTGATATAAGTTTATCAAAGCGCTTACAAAATATCAAGTGAATTATCGTGTACATCATTGATATATCAAGCACCATCGTCTAGAATGCCTATTTATCAACGTTTTAAATGTAAACGTTTACATATTATTTGAGATTTGTTTTCTGTAAATAAAAAATGAGCGTATCTACACGCTCATTTTCACACGTTAAATTCTTGATTACCCGCTGCTTTCGCTAAACGATTATTAAATGCCTTTCCTATACCAATTGGTGGCATTTTTTCAACATAAATCACGCCAACATGAGGTTCGTCGTCATAAAAACGCAAACCTGCAAACAACTGTTCTGTGGCATTTTCCAACGTTTCACCAAGAGACCATGTTTGATCTAATGGTATCTGCATAATCGAAATTGTCACATCTTGAGCCATCACAACATCGTTTCGTCGCAAAGCTGTTTTCAAATTTAGGACATCTAATCGATCAAACATTATAACTTGTTTGTCTGGCGCGTAATGACGATACTTCATCCCCGGTGCTTTTGGTGTAACATCACTTGCTACCGATTCTGTACTCGTGGCATCAATCACGGACACCTTCAAGACATCTTCAAGTTGCTTCTGTGTTATAGCCCCTGGCCGTAAAATGGTTGGTGTCGCAACAGACATATCAACAACCGTAGATTCAACGCCAATTTGAGTTGGTCCATCATCAACAATTGCTGCAATCTTTCCTTGCATATCATGCCAAACATGTTGAGCAGTTGTTGGTGATGGTTTACCTGAGGTATTGGCACTGGGACCAACAATTGGTACCCCAGCCGCACGGATAATGGTGCGCGTTGCTTCATTATCTGGTAAACGAAAAGCCACTGATTGGAGACCGCCTGTTACAATCATTGATACTTTTCCAGGTTTAATTGGTAGGATAATTGTCAAAGATCCTGGCCAAAATGCTGACATTAATTGGCGTGCGGCATTTGATACAACCACAAATTGGTCTAATTGTTGTTCATCAGCTATAGTCATAATTAAAGGATTGTCAGCTGGCCGCCCTTTAGCAGTAAACACTTTTTTAACAGCCGTTTCGTCAGTTGCATTCGCCCCTAAACCATAAACCGTCTCAGTAGGAAAAGCAACAACTTCACCTGACTTCAGTAACTCACCTGCGTGCTGTACATCTTTATTTGTTAATAATTCCGTTTTCATTATCAAAAGTGTATGCTAATATCTATATTAAAATTAACACATCTATCCTTTCACCACTCGTACCATTCTATCCAGGCCAGCAAAATCTTTTTTTAACGTGACTTCCGCATTTGGGAGCGCACGTTGCATCATGTCAACAATCTGTTGCCCTTGCTTATAACCAATTTCAAAATATGCGCGACCATGATCTGACAAATGTTGATTTAACCCATCTGCAATTTTTTCATAAATCGCTAGTCCAGCATGATCAGCAAATAATGCTGTATGTGGTTCATATTCTAAGACATTGGTATCTATTTCGTTTTCATCCGCCATGGCAATATAAGGCGGGTTACTCACAATTATATCAAATTCGAGATCATCTAAAGCATCAAACACATCGCTTTCAACCAAGTGTAAGTAATTTAAACCAAAACGTTGCGCGTTAAGTTCAGCAACTGCTAGGGCATCTGATGAAATATCTGCCGCAAAGCCTCGTACACGTGGATTTTCTAACATTAAAGTTTGAATAATTGCACCCGATCCAGTGCCAATATCTAATACAGATATTGGCTTGCCAGTTGTTTCTCCAGCATCTTTTAAAACCCATTCAACAAGTTGCTCAGTTTCAGGTCGAGGTATCAAAACACGATCATCAACCATAAACTCACGACCATAAAATGGTGCATGTCCTAATATATACTGTACTGGCTCATTATTCATGAGTTTAGCAAGCCATTGTGGCCAAATAGCTGCTAGATCTGCAGGCATTTGGCGTGTAATATTGGCACGTAAATAAGCATAATTAATATTTAACGCACCACTCAACAAAAAATCTACATTATCTTGCGCATCATCTTTTGGCATACCAATACCAGTCAACTCTGCTATTGCCCACTTACGACCTTCAAGTAATGAAATCTTAACATCGCTTGGTTGAATTGGTTTTTGAATATCATCCCAGTCAAACCATTTTGGTGCCGTCAATTTATCTGACATTATTTTACGTGTCTCTGTGTTTGGCTTAAACTGTTTTGGCGTTTCAAAATTTTTTTTATCCATAATTATGCTTTATTAAGCTCTGCCAATTTAGCTGTTTGATCAGCAATCACTAATGCGTCAACAATCTCACCCAACTCACCATTCATAATACGGTCAAGTTTATTAAGCGTTAGACCAATTCGATGGTCAGTTACACGGTTTTGTGGATAATTATAGGTACGAATACGCTCTGAACGATCTCCCGTACCAACTGCTGATTTACGTTTTTCAGCATAATCTGCTTCATTTTGTTGTGCATAAAAATCATAAACTCGGCTGGCAAGCAATTTACGTGCTTTATCACGGTTTTTAATTTGCGTACGCTCTTCTTGCATTTTAACCATAATACCTGTTGGTTTATGAACCAAACGAACAGCGGTTGAAACTTTATTGACGTTTTGACCACCAGCACCACCAGAACGGAAAAATTCTTCTTCTAAATCAGATTCTGCTAATTCAAAATCAATTTCTTCAAACTCAGGCATCACGCCAACTGTTGCCGTCGATGTATGTACTCTACCTTGTGTTTCTGTTGATGGCACACGTTGCACACGATGCGCACCAGATTCAAATTTTAATTTTGAATAAACATTGTCACCTGTAATCATAATGGCAACTTCTTTATAGCCACCCACTTCAGTAGTTGCCTCATCAATAATACTTAAAGTCCAACGTTGCTTTTCGGCGTATCGTCGATACATATCAAGCAAATCTGCTGCAAACAGTGACGATTCATCACCACCTGCAGCACCACGAATTTCCATAATAATGTTTTTATCATCATTAGGATCTTTTGGTAACATCAAAATTTTAAGTTTGTCTTCTAATTCAGCTCTTTCAGGTCTTAACGTATTTAAATCTTCTTTTGCCAACGGTGCCATCTCTGAATCATCTAGCATTTCTTCCGCCTCAACGATAGCTTGTATAACTTTTTGATAACGCGTATAAACTTCAACAGTTTCACGCATTTCCCCCGCCTCTTTCAATAACGCCATATATTTTTGACCATCACCAGCTACTTCTGGGTCAGCAAGTTGTTCATTTAGCTCATCATACCGATCAACAACTGTTTGTAACGATTGAAATATTGGATCCATTTTTATTCTCCCAGATGTGAATTAGCATCTTTCACTTATCTATTTTTGTATCAAAAGCAAGCAACTATTTGTTGCTTATCATTTAAAAGTGTCTTGTTACATGACCTATTTTACTGGAAACATTGCCCTGATTTTGTCTAAATCCGGATTATACCAATGCTTACGACACGTTGGAATATATGCTTCGTCACCACCAATAAAAACTTGCGCACCTTGACGTTGTGGCTTACCATCAACAATTCTCAGCTGTGTTGTCGCTTTTTTACCACAAAATGAACAAATTGTTTTCATTTCTTCTAACTTATCTGCCAACTCAAGTAATCGCTTTGATCCTGCAAATAAGTTATTAAAAGCATCCTGTTTTAATCCAAATGCCATTACTGGAATATGTAAAGAATCAACCACATAAGCTAATTGGTCTACTTGCTCTGGCGTCAAAAACTGTGCTTCATCAACTAAAACAACAGCTAAATCAGCGTCCTTCATACCTGCAATCAAAGTGAATAGATCATCTTCAGGTTTAACTGCCAAAGCATCACGTGACAATCCTATTCGACTTGCCACAATCCCTATGCCAGCGCGTGTGTCAGTAATTGGCGTCATTAACAAAACTTGACGACCTTGTGATTCATAGTTATGCGCGACCTTTAAAATCTCAATAGATTTGCCTGAACTCATTGCGCCATATTCAAAGAATAATTGTGCCATATTTTTTAAAGTACTCACGCTAAAGAAATTTATCTTACGCTAAACACATTCAATAATATTACTTATGTATGTGCGTGAACACCTGTCCTTCCCATCATTAAATTTCAAAATATACTGTTTCATTGTTCATATCATGGTAGCCAAAATGTTTTTGACATTACTATATACTATTATAGCAATTTTCCATACAACAAAAAACCATGATTATTGCCACAAATATAACAATGCTATTTTTGCGTCAAATTTGTTTACCATATTTAATATGATTGCATTTTGAATTAACTTTTAAGTAAAAATCCCCACCATGTGCCTACTCATGGTAAAATTATACTCATGAAAGTGGGGACATTATGACGCTTAAAAGCACAATCGCACGCGCTACTGCAAAAAGCGCTTATTGGTTTTTACATACCATATTACACCGAGGTGGCACAAGCCTGCCTGGTAAATTGGCAGTATCAATCGATCCGAATATTTTAACAACAATTCAAAAAGATTTTGATCTTGTCATCGTGACTGGTACAAACGGAAAAACACTGACAACTGCACTCATCACACGTGTATTAGAAGCAGGTGGTTATACTGTTATCACCAATCCGTCTGGTTCAAACATGGTGCAAGGTATTACTGGTACACTTGTCACAACAAAAATAAAACCATCACCCAATGGCAAAAAACCAATTGCTGTGTTAGAAGTGGATGAAGCTAATGTGGAAACAATTGCAGCCGCAATTAAGCCAAAAATGTTTGTTTTAACCAACCTTTTCCGTGATCAACTAGATCGTTATGGTGAAATTTATACCACATACGATAAAATTATTGCCGGTATAAACCATGCACCGGAAGCCGTAGTCCTAGCTAATGGTGACTCGCCCATCTTTTTACGTGGTGATTTTCCGAATAAACGTAAATACTTTGGTTTTAATCATATCCAAGCAGCTGACTATCAACCCGAAGTTGCGCCAATTAACACGGATGGTATTTTATCCCCCACTGATGACTCTGTACTAACATATGATTTTATAACTTACGCTAATTTAGGTAAATATTTTAGCGCAACTGATGATTTTGCGCGACCAAAATTACAATATCAAGTGACACATGTCGACACTCTAACACCGCGATACTCGACATTCAATATTGATGGTACACCACTTCGCATTGAAATAGGTGGTCTATATAATATTTACAACGCGCTGACAGCTTTTGCCGTTGGACGTGAATTTAATGTGACACCTGAACAAATTAAGACAGCTTTTGAATCTAACGCCCAAATTTTTGGCCGCCAAGAAGCCATCAAAGTTGAAGACAAAGATGTTACCATTGTTTTGATTAAAAATCCCGTGGGTACAAATTCTGTCATTGATATGATGAAAACGGAAAAAGATGATTTTTCTTTGTTAACCTTGTTGAACGCTAATTATGCCGATGGCATTGATACCAGCTGGATTTGGGATGCTGAATTTGAAAAACTACATGATACTAATATGAAAGCAGTCGCTACCGGTGGTGAACGTTATCAAGATTTGCGTGTCCGTTTGAAGATGGCTGGCTTTCCTGATCAAGCTGTTTATGAAGACCTTAAACAAATCGTAACCGCAATCAAAGCATTCCCAACACGTAAAGTATATATTGCTGCAACTTACACGGCAATGCTGCAACTACGCGAGCAATTGGGCGCAGCCGGTTACATCAAAGGAGGTTTCTAATGACAGATTACAACATTTCCGTAGCACATCTTTATGGTAATTTAATGAATACGTATGGCGATTATGGCAATATCATTGCACTAACCTATTATGCCAAACAAATCGGTGTATCTGTCAACTATCAGCTCGTGTCATTGGGTGATCATTTCGATAATGAAAATTTTGATTTTGTTTTATTTGGTGGTGGTCAGGACTACGAGGAAACAATTGTCGCTAAGGACTTGAAAAACAAAGCTCAACAAATCAAACAATATATTGAAAACGATGGGCCTTTGTTAGCTGTTTGCGGTGGTTTCCAGCTGCTCGGGCATTATATGGTCATGGCTAACGGTCAAAAGGTCGATGGTATCGGTGTGATGGATCACTACACCACGAATATGCACGACCAAAAATTAACGGTATTAAATGATAAAAGGCTTACCGGTAATATTGTCATAAAAAATAATGACACTGATGAAACCTACCATGGTTTTGAAAACCATCAAGGACGTACTTTCCTGGGCGCAGGTGAACGTGCTTTGGGAACTGTTGTTTCAGGTAATGGCAACAATGGTATGGATAAAACCGAAGGTGTTATCTATCGCAATGTTTATGGTTCATATTTTCACGGTCCTATTTTTACTCGAAATGGTAACTTAGCTAAACGTGTTTTAGCTACCGCCCTTTCCCGTAAATATCCAGAAATTGATTGGACTGATAAATTAAATCAGATTGAAACAGAAACATTCTAACCAAAAAGACGACACTGCAATATGCAGTGTCGTCTTTTTGGTTGAATCAATTATATATCTTCTTTTTGCTTCTTCAACTGATCATCACGTTGTGCTTGCTTAACTTTAGTTACTTCACGATGATACCAACGCATGATCATAACTAACCCCACTGTTGAAATCAGCATGGCAATCACTACCCAAATAAAAAATAATATTAATTTCGTTTCCTGTGACATAATGTCCAACATGCATGTATTTATCCAACTACAACATGCATTTACCTTTCATAATTAATCTTGATTCATACCTGATTTAACACTTTTGATTTATTCTGATAAATGATAGTAGTACGTCGACACAGAAATATCTTTACGTGCTGCAAAGGCGGTTCTTAAACGTAGTGAATTTTGATTGTGCAAAATATTTTGCCAGGGTTTTTTAGGTACGAATTGCGGTACTAGCACTGTGACTGAATGATTACGTTTGCCAGCCTGTTTCACAACTGCGTCCACAAAACTAAGTGCCGGTTTCACAATTGATCGATATGAGGAATGAATATCAACGTATCGTACATCTGGGAAATCTACTTTGAATTGATTAGACGTCTCTAATTCTTTTTTAGGATTAACATCAAAACTAACATGCATTGCAACAACGTAATCACCAATTGACAAAGCATAATCTATCGCTTCTGTGGTTACTTTGGTCACATTTGAGACTAAAACAATGACAGTAGCGCCATCATAATGATGCCGTACGGCATGGTCGTTTTTAGCATATGCCAGACGTAATTGACGTGCAATACTTGTATAATGACGTTTAATTTTCAAGAAACCATACATCACAACAGGCATAATAAATAAGTATGGCCACACATGTTCCATGCGCGTAGTAAATAATGTTATTACTAGTACAACTGAAATAAAGGCACCAATAAAGTTGATAATTGCTTTAATAACCCAATTTTTTGGTTTCTTACGCCACCAATGAATAATCATACCAGACTGTGATAAAGTAAATGGCACAAATACACCAACAGCATATAACGGAATTAAAGCATCCGTTGAGCCATGGAAAATCATGAGCAAAACAATTGCTCCAAATGCTAGCGATAGAATACCGTTAGAGTAACCTAATCGATCCCCTTTATCCATGTATAAATGTGGTAAATATTTATCACGTGCCAAGTTCAGCGCAAGCATTGGAAAGGCAGAAAAACCAGTATTAGCAGCTACCGCCAAAATAAGCGCAGTAGCTAATTGAATCACGTAAAATCCAACACCATGACCGCCAAAAGTAATAGCTGCAATCTGTGACAAAACAGTAGAATGTGCATCGGGTATAATACCATACCAATAACTTAGGAACGTAATGCCACCAAAGAATGTAGCCAAAATAATGGCCATTGTTGTCAAAGTTGCAGCCGCGTGTGTTTCTTTGGGCTTTTTAAAATTTGGTACAGCATTCGAAATGGCTTCAACACCTGTTAAGGATGACGACCCACTTGAAAATGCCCGCATAAATAACACAAACGATAAACCAGAAAAACCAGTCCCTACCTTTGCAGCAGCGTGATATGGTAGTTGCCCAGTGGCGGCTTGAAATACACCCCATAAAATCATAATCGCTAAAACAGCGACAAAGAAATATACAGGAAACATCAAAAAATTAGCACTCTCACGTAGACCGCGTAAATTCATCCCTGTCAATAAAATAACAATAATAATTGACAACGGTACGACAAATGGTTGCAACGCTGGTATGGCAGCCGTAATGGCATCTGATGCGGCTGATGCTGAAACAGCGACCGTCAACATATAATCAACTAGCAAGGAGCCCCCTGCAACTAGACCAGCTTTAGCACCCCAATTTTCACTAGCGACAGCATATGCGCCACCACCTGATGGATATGCATGTATAATTTGTCGATAACTGAGGACAATCGCTGCCAACAAAACCAACACAAGTAATGCGATTGGCAATTGCAACCATAAGGCCACTGCTCCAGCAGCTAATAACGCTGATGTAATTGATTCTGTTCCATACGCCACAGATGATAAGGCGTCAGAGGATAGTAATGCCAACGCTTTGGTTTTAGAAAGTGATTGTCCACCTTCATCTAACGTTTTAAGCGGCTTACCAATCAATATTTTTTTAACATATTGAAACATATAATTCTCCAAAGTATTTAGACATATTGATAAAACACAAACGGTTATTGTTTGATGTTAACCATTGTCTTAATACATCTCCAAAAGCATTTTCTATATTACTCATCACATTGTACGCCATTTTAACACGTAAAAAAAGTCGTCAACATGACGACTTAATAACAAATTTATAATCTAAATCTTTTCATGAAATGCGTGAAAAACTTTTTGGGCTTCTGGATCTGTCATGAGTAACATTTCAGGATGCCATTGTACACCATAAATGTGACGCTGATCATCAGAGAATGCTTCAATCACACCATCTGAACTTGTAGCATCTAGGCTTAAACCAGGTGCTAGATCCTTGACTGCCTCATGATGAAAAGAGTTAACCAACGTATGGCGATCAATTACGCCATCAAGCCAATTCGGACGTTGCCAATCTAATCGATGGGTCGGTGTTGACCATTTAGTTGGATATTGGTCATGCTTAACAGACAATGGTTGATACTGACTATTCAAGTCCTGATATAATGTACCACCCAACGCCACATTAATAATCTGTGCACCTCGGCAAATACCAAAAATTGGTTTACCAACACGGACTGCCTCAATCACCAAAGCTAATTCAAATTCATCACGATAACGATCAATTTCACCAAGTTGTGGTATCGGATCTTCACCAAAATAGTCGGGCGAAACATCCTGACCACCTATCAAAATTAAGGCATCAACTGTTGCAATATAAGCTTGGGCTAGTTGAGGTTTTGCAATAGGCAAGATAACGGGTAAATCCCCTTCATCTAAAATACCATCTATATAATTTTTCTGAACATAGTCCACATAATTTGTACCAAATTTTGGATTAGCATGAATTGCATGATTACTAGCAACCCCAATTTTTTTCATAACAAACTCCTTGTTGTGCACTAATCTATTCGGCATACTTATAATTTTGATAACCCACAACTGGATAGTTCAAGTTACGTACACTCTTTTTCAACAAATGAACGTTGGCAGCTTGGTACAGTGGTGTCACACCGTTTAGATCATTATTTAATTTAGCTGCCTGTTTTTCTAGCTTAAAGCGCTGATCGTTCGCTTCGCCTTGTTCACTTATTTTACCAATAAGTGCATCATATTCTTTATTTTGCCACTTTGTAAAGTTAATAGCACCGTCAGAATAGGCCATATCTAAGAAATCGCTAGGATCATTATAATCAGTAGACCAGCTCAATGTTCCTGCTTGGAAATTACGATTGTTAAAGGCACTAATTTCAGCAGTTAAAGGCATACGATTTAAGTTAATCGTTACATCTGGTAGGACACTTTCAATGCGTTGTTTCAAGTAAACACCAAGTGCTTTATAAGCATCTGTGTCAGCCATATTCAACGTTAACGTTAATTTCTTTTGACCAATTTCTTGCTGTGCTTGCGCTAAGTACTGTTGTGCCTTCGCTTTATCAAATGGCAAATTTAGACCATCGTTGAAATCTTTACCACCAATTTTCACTTCGCCACTAGGAACAATTGATTTAGCTGCTGTTGAACCATCTTGTAGTGTTTGCTCCGCCAAAACTTTGCGATCAATTGCGTAACTGATTGCGCGTTTGAAGTTAGTATTGCCAGCGATTTTATCCTTTGAATTCCATGTAATAAATGCAACACGTCCAGTTTGCTTAGATTGAATATCTGCTGCATTTTTTTCTTTTAGTTTTGCTATAATATCACCTGAAATAACAGCCTCGTCTACTTTACCAGACAAGTATTGCTTACTAGCCAGTGTGGAATCTGTTACAACAGTTGCTTTAATCGTCTTATAGTGTACTTTTTTTGCATCAGCATAGTATGGGTTTTTTTCAAACTGCCAAGTTGTAGCAGATTGATTCCATTTTTTTATGCTGTACGCACCATTAGAAACAGTCGTTGCGGCAGTTTGTCCATACTTTTTACCGTAAGACTTCACTTTGTCAGTGTTAATTGGATACAACTGATTTGCTAAAATAAAATTAAAGTATGGTACTGGATGTGACAATGTAATTTTTACAGTTTCTGAATCTGGGGCACTGATACCTAATTGCTTAACATTTGCACCCTTGTTGTGAACTGCATCATAATTTGCAATATCTTTGAAATGGTTAGCACGTGTTGACTTGTAGACAGGATTAACTTGACGCTGTACAGATGAAACGAAATCCTTGGCAGTCACCTTTTTACCATCAGACCACTTTTGATTTTGTTTCAACTTGATTGTATAAACTGTATTATTCTGCGTTGGTTTTACAATATTTTTTGCTACACCAGCTACAATGTCGCCATTTTTACCAGTCGTATATAAACCTTCAAGCGTTTGAACTTCTGCCCAATTTGAACCAACGTCATCAGCAAAATTGGGATCAAGAGTAGTGATCGGGCTTTGAACTGTAATATTCAAAGTGTTACCCACTGACTCCTTTGAATGTCTATTGAAAATAGTATAGCCACCTACCACTACGACAATAGCCAGTATCGCACCCGCTGTTAATTTTTTATTCATCTGTTTCTTCCCTCACTCAAATTCCCCATACTTTTTACTGATGCCTTCATAAATTGGTATAAAGAGCAGATTCATGCCCAGTCAATTATACGCCACTTAACAGTTAACCGATACCACACAACAAATTAATTGCTATTTGATACTAAAACAAACTATTAATTACCCCAAACTGTCTTTTGAATATCACGAACTAATGCTAATTTATTCCATTGTTGTTCTTCTGTAATAACATTACCTTCTTCAGTTGAAGCGAAACCACACTGTGTTGATAACCATAAACGATTCAAAGGCAAATATTTTGCTGCTTCATGTATACGATCAATGATTTCTTGCTTATTCTCTAATTCACCTGTTTTTGTTGTGATTAAACCAAGAACAACACGCTTATCACCAGATACTTTGGCCAAGGGTTCAAAACCACCTGCACGATCAGAATCGTATTCCAAGAAATAATTTGACACGTTTTCTTTACCAAATAATTCTTCGGCAACATTTTCATATCCACCAGCAGCAGCCCAATCAGAATGGTAGTTTCCACGGCAAACGTGTGTATTGATTGTTAAATCATCTGGCAAATCAGCGATTGCACCATTATTTAAATCTAAGTAAAGTGCTTTTAATTCATTTACATCAAACCCAGCACCAGCCATAGTTTCCCAGAAGTTAGAGTCAACAAGCATTCCCCATGTACAATCATCTAATTGCACTGTTCGAGCACCTGCCTCATACAATGCCAAAATTTCTTCACGGTAAACGCGCTTAATATCAGCATAGAAGTTATCTAATGAATCATAAAACTTTGATATCAATTCAGCATTAACGCCTCGAGACAATTCAGCATAAAATTGCGATGGTGATGGGATTGTTATTTTTGCTTCAACATTTTTTTCATCAGCAAGTGCCTTCAAAAATTTAAAATGCTTGATAAATGGATGCGTTTGCGCATTAAATCCCAATAAACCAGTTAAACGGGCAGAATCATCACGTGTTTCTTCATGAGAAAACTGATATCCTTCACCATAATTAAATTGTTCTACACCGTCAAATCCCCAAAAATTATCTAAGTGCCAATAAGAACGGCGGAATTCACCATCTGTTATGACATCTAATCCAGCAGCAACTTGTTGATCAACAAGCTTTGTAATTGCTTGGTTTTCAACTTCTTCTAGCGCCTCGTGTGTAATTTTTCCTGATTCGAAATCTTTACGAGCTGCTTTTAAAGTATCTGGGCGTAAAAATGAACCAACGTGTTGAAATCCAATTTTTTTAAGTGTGACTGTCATGTATTTTCTCCTAATATTAAGTAACCGTTATTTTAAAATCTACGTCATTTTAAGGATGGTAACTTCGTACTATGTTACCATCTCTGAAATCAACTAAATTTATCAACTGCACCGCTCCCCCGCAATAAAACAGCAGTGGTAATTTTTTTAGCATGCAAATAATAAATTTTTTGATAATTAACATGCATGTTGCTTTCCTCTTAATTGATTAAATTACCAAAGAATTAATCTTTTTATACTTCTTCTAATGCTGAATCTAAGGCTGAAATCAAATCATTAACATTTTCAATACCAATTGAAACGCGAATCAAATCTGGTGAAATACCTGCATCAGCTAATTGTGCATCACTCAATTGTGCGTGCGTTGTAGATTTTGGATGGATAATAAGTGATTTAGCATCCCCAACATTGGCAAGTAGGGAAAAAATATCTAAATTATTAATCAATGTCTTTGCACCTTCTTCACCTTGCTTTAAACCAAAGGTGAAAATAGAACCCGCACCATTTTTAAAGTATTTATCAGCTAAAGGCTTATATGGTGAGTCTGGTAATTCTGGATAACTGACCCAAGCAACTTTTTCATGATTATTTAAAAATGCCACAATTTTACGTGCGTTTTCAACATGTCGTTCAACACGAAGTGACAATGTTTCTAGTCCTTGAAGGAAGTAGAACGCTGATTGTGGTGATAGTGTTGCACCTGTATCACGCAAATGTTCTGCTCTAATTTTTGTAACGAATGCGCCTGCGCCAAGGTCAGCCCATACGAGGCCATTATATGATGCTGTTGGTGTTGTAAAATCAGGGTATCGACCAGACTTCTTGTAATCGAAATCACCCTTTTCAATAACAACCCCACCCAAAGTGGTACCATGTCCGCCAATGAACTTGGTTGCAGAATGGACAACAACATCAATACCATGAGCTAATGGTTGCGCCAAAAATGGTGTTGCAAATGTTGAATCAACAATTGAAATGATACCGTGTTTCTTGGCAATTGCTGCTACCGCTTCAAAATCAATAATATTTAGTTTAGGGTTACCTAAACTTTCAAAAAATATTGCCTTTGTATTGTCTTGAATTGCTTTTTCAAAATTGCTTGGTTCATCTGGATCCACAAACGTTGTTTCAATACCCAACTTTTTCAAGGTTTCTGAGAATAATTCAACTGTTCCACCATATAATGTTGACGCAGCAACAATATGATCACCACTACCAGCAACATTTAAGACTGCTGCTGTAACAGCTGCTGCACCTGAAGCCAAAGAAATAGCTGCAGCGCCACCTTCTAGAGAAGCGATACGTGCTTCAAATGCTGCATTTGTTGGGTTTGTTAAACGGCCGTAAATATTACCAGCATCAGTTAGTGCAAAACGACCAGCTGCTTCTGAAGTATTCTTAAAGACATATGCCGCCGTTTGATAAATTGGTGTCACACGTGCACCTGTTGCTGAATCAGGTTCTTCTTGCCCTACATGTAATTGGCGCGTTTCAAAAGCGTATTGCTTATCTAGTTTAGTCATTTTTCTTCCTACTTTCATTCTTCATATTGACAGTGACAACGTACAGCGTTTTTAATCGTCACATTCGACACCAGACCAAACCTGTTCCTAAGAGCGTACTCAAAGCGCGCGTTATTTCAAAAAAACGTTGAGGTGTAATTTTTTGCATTGAGACGTTCTCCTTTAATATTATGTACGACGCAAAAATCATGCGTCCTGTTGCTATTACAATGCTTTATAAACGTGCTTGCTTTTTGAACAAACCTCGTCAATTAACGTTTAAATGCTAATTAAACAACTTTTCTTTCAAAAGCATCACTAGAAATACCTTGCGCTAAAATAATTTTGGCCCATTCTTTGGCTGAGTGTAAACTGTGATCCTTGAAGTTACCACAACTCTCAATTTCAGCAGCAGGAACTTCAGTTACATCGTCACTTACAATTTTTTCTAATACTTTTTTGAATACTTTGGCAAGTGTTTCAGCGTCATAATTAATCCATGAAATGACGTGGAACCCTGTCCGACAACCAAATGGTGAAATATCAATAATACCATCAATTTCATCACGAACAAGGCCAGCAAACAGATGTTCCAATGTATGTAGACCACCAGTTTCAATAGCTGTTTCGTTAGGTTGTGTCAATCGTAGATCGTAATTTGTAATACTACCACCTTGCGGTCCATTTTGTGATTCAATCACACGTACATAAGGTGCTTTCACTTTTGTATGATCCAATGTAAAACTCTCAACGACTGTCTCTGCCATTACTTTTCTCCTTTAAAATCACTATTCATCTTATAACTTTGAGTATGCTAAAATAACTACATTTACATCGATTTTTTGACGACACTCAGTATTTTCTAAAATTCTTTAAACCGTTGACTCTCCGGTTGATGTTAAGCTAATTGTTCATCAGCAATTTTTTTAACTAATGCTAGCTTTTGCCATTGATCAGGAATTGTTAGCACATTTCCCTCTTCAGTTGAAGAAAAACCACATTGCGTTGACAATGCTAAATTCTCAACTGGCACATATTGCTGTGCATCATGAATACGTGCAATGACATCGTTCTCATTTTCTAAATCAGCCGATTTAGACGTCAATAATCCCAATACAATTTCCACATTTTCGCGTCCATTCCAGATGTCTGTTAATGGTTTGAAATCTCCAGAACGTGCATCATCATATTCTAAGAAAAAGCCATCATAATTTAATTGCCCTAAATATTTAGCAATTGGTTGGTATCCACCTTCAAATAAGTAAGTCGATTTAAAATTACCGCGACAAATGTGGGTAGACAGCTTAAGATCATCTGGTAACCCTGCTAGCGCCTTATTAATGACATAAACATCGTCTTCAGCTAACTTTTCATACTTGGCACGCTCATCTGGGTTGTCCTCGTTAGCGTTCAGTTGCGCAATGAGATATGCCCATGTTGTATCGTCTAGTTGAATATAGCGCGCCCCTAAGTCATAAAAATGTTGCAATGTATCATGATATGCTTGTGCCAAATCATCCAAAAAATCAGTCCAACTATCGTAATATTTTGACCACAAATCTGAACGATGGTCTCGGTTAATCACTAACGTAGGTGATGGGATAGTTTGTTTTACTTCAACACCTTCGGGAACAATTGACTTCAAATAGGTAAAATCATCAAAAAACGGATGTGCAAGATTAGCATGAACTTTTCCTGTCAAACGGACATTAGTTGTCCGTGTATTTGCGCCATGAAACTTATATGAGTCTTCTTGTTCATAAAATTCAAAACCACCGAGTTGCCCCAAAAAATCTAAATGCCACCATGATCTATTGAATTCGCCGTCTGTTACAGCTGGTAAACCAACTTTAACTTGCTCATCAACAACTTTTTTAATTTCATCGTGTTGAATTTCTAATAATACCTCCCTTGATATATTACCATTTAGAAAATCTTCACGAGCTGCTTTTAAATGATCAGGACGTAAATACGAACCGACATGATCAAAATGATAGTGTAATTTTGTTTGAATTGTTGTCATAATATTTTCCCAATACGCCAGGGTGTGTCAAGCACTCAACATACTTTTCCTTTTTTGATTTTTAGTAGTTTGATTAAATTAATGCCAACGCCTGTTCTAAATCAGCAATCAAATCATTTACATCCTCTAAACCAACTGAAAATCGGAGTAAGCCTGGTGTGATTCCCGTATCTTTCAACTCTTCTACGTTTAATTCTGCATGACTCATTTTTGGCGGATAACTAATAATTGTCTCCACAGCACCCAAACTGACTGAAAAAATCGGTATTGTTAGTGCTTCAACAACTACTTTGGCGTTATCTGCAGATCCAACATCAAAACTCAGAACAGCACCACCTGATTTAGATTGCGACTGATGAATCGTATACCCTTCATGAGTTGCCAACCCCGGATACAAAACACGCGCCACTTTATCATGCCCTTCAAGGTATTGCGCAATTTTTTGTGCTGACTGACTTGACTGCGTCATGCGCACGCCAAGTGTTTTGATACCTCGTAGTAATAACCACGTATCCAAAACACCCAAGGTTGCGCCAACTGCATTTTGAATAAAATATATTTTGTCAGCCAAATCTGAATTATTAGTAACAACAGCACCGGCAAGAATGTCAGAATGTCCAGCTAAAAATTTAGTTGCTGAATGAACAACAATATCAACACCCAAGTCAAGTGGGTTTTGTAGAAATGGTGATAAAAAAGTATTATCTGCAATGGTAATCAAATCGTTATCTTTTGCTATAGCAACAATCGCACGAATGTCCGTGATTTTTAATACTGGATTTGAAGGTGTTTCAATATATAATGCTTTTGTTTCTGGTTTAATAGCCGCCTTAACAGCATCTAAATCACCAAAATCAACTAAGGTATGCGTAATTCCCCAACGTGGTAAAATATCTGACAATATACGGAAAGTGCCACCATAAACATGCTTGCTCACAACAATATCGTCTCCAGCTGACAATGTAAACAATACACTGCTAATTGCTGCCATACCTGTACTAAACAAGTAACCATATTTACCATGTTCCAATGCTGCTACTGCTTTTTCACCTGATTCACGCGTTGGATTACCTGAACGTGCATAATCGAAATGACCAAAATGATCAAAATCTGTTTGATTAAATGTTGAGCTGAGTTGAATTGGGGTATTCACAGCGCCCGATAGTGGATCATGTATTGTTGCGGCCTGAATTACATTTGTCCAATCACTCATAATTCTGCCCCACTTATTGCTTGTTTGAGATCAATTAATAAATCATTTTTATCTTCTAGACCAGCACTAACCCGAATCAGTTGCTCCGTGATACCCAAGGCAAGTCGTTGGCTCTCACTCATATCATGATGTGTCTGCACTGCAGGAATTGTGATGAGTGTTTCCGGTCCACCCAAACTCTCAGCAAATGAACCAATATGTAGTCCCTTCAAAAATAAATTAACATCGTAACCGTCATCTAAATAAAAACTAATCATGCCACCAACACCAGGATAATGAATCGATGATACACCTGTAATTGTTTTTAAGTTTTCTGCTAGAAATTTTCCGTTTTCATCGTGTCGCTTCATGCGTAAATGTAGGGTTTTTAAACTGCGAATTAATAACCAAGAACTAAATGAATCAAGTACTTGCCCCTGTGTTAACAAAGTTGATTCCAATTTGGCCGCTAGTTCATCATTTCCAGCGATGACGGCACCTGCTAAAATATCATTATGACCACCAAGATATTTAGTTGCTGAATGAACGACAACGTCTGCACCTAATTTCAATGGTTGTTGAAATATCGGTGTCAAGAAAGTATTGTCAACTGCAATCAAAACATTTGGAAATTGTAATTGTAAACGCTCACGCAATTTTTTGATGTCAAATATTTTCATCATTGGGTTTGAAGGTGTTTCTATCCAAATCAGTTTCGTTTCTGGTTTAATTTTTTGAGCAAAATCATCTATGCTACTACAGACATCGTAAGTTACACCTCTTTGTTCAACAATTCTGTCAAAATAGCGAAAAGTACCACCATATAAGTCATCACTTGTTAGAAAATGATCCCCTGTTTTAAGTACTGCAGAAAAAACTAAATCAATTGCTGACATTCCCGAACTAGTCGCAAAGGCTTGTACGCCTTGCTCCAAAACTGCTAATTGCTCTTCTAGGATGTGGCGTGTTGGTGTGTTTAAACGCGCGTAGTCAAATCCGGTTGATTCTCCCAAACCCGGATGCCGGTAGGATGTTGAAAAATACAATGGTGTCACAATTGCACCAGTTTTTGTATCGTCAGTGCCATTGCCCCCCTGTGCTAGAATCGTATCTATGTTACTCGTCATAAAGTTTTTCCTTCCTCATACAAATTATCTATTGTTGTTATCTGATCAACGGTTTTCGTACTTTCATAACGCGTTGCCAATAACGCACCCCAATTGCTAAAAATTGTTTCGGCACTAGTTTGCCAACTATTTTGTGGCTTACCCTCAAAATAATAATTTTCAGGCTGACGTGTTGCTGTATCTATCTTCAGGTCACGTTGATATTCATCTTGTAGCGTGCTTGTATCATATTCCAAATGACCTGTTATATATGTTGATTGCAGGTGCTCATCGCGTAGAATGAATGCACCAAACTCATCATTTCCAGCTATCTTTAGCCGACGAGATACACCCTGAAATGGAATTGTAAAATAGCGTGAATGTGGCATAGTCACAGCCGTTAAACCAGTTGTTAATTGACTATGTTGTTTTAAAATATGTTTTATTTGATAAACACCAAAGATTTTATTTTTGTGACTACGTACTGGAAAATTACGCTCGGCATAACCAGCACCAAATGCTGCCCAGCAAGTCAGTAAACTTTCTTTGACATGTGTTTTACGCCAAGCTAATAACTTTTGAAACTCTTGCCAATAATCAATATCTTCAAATTTTACACGATCAACTGGTGCCCCTGTGACAATCAAGCCATCATAATTTTTATGCCAGACATCATTTAACGTAACATAACTGGCTTTAACTAAATCAACATCGTGTTTAATGTGGTGTGTTGCCGGTACAGCAAAAGTGACATTAACGTTGACTGGCAGTTGCGTTAATAATTTGGTTAACTGCTTCTCAGTTTGCAAGCGATTTGGCATGAGATTAACTATCAATATACTTAATGTTGGTTTTTTTAGGTTATATTTCCCCAACGTTAAGCATTCACGTTTAAGCAAACCATTTTGTAAAGTTACTCTCATAAAGTCTGGATCCCTTCTAACAAAATATACTAGAAAATAAAAAAACCGCAGTCTATTGCTAGACTGCGGGACGTTTTTTAACGTGTTACCACCCGGTGTTCATGTAGGGCTCTCGCACCCACACCTTAAACAGTACGCCTGTTAGTAATCGTCGAGAACATCTGTGAAAACCATCAAGTTATACGTTGTGCGTTAACGAGCACTGCCGACTTCAACTTACTGCGCCACACAAATGAGTGTTCGCTAGCTCGTATCTATGAAACTCCAAGACCATTTTCCAACCTACCATCTTACTCGCTTTCACCATGTGCGGGCTCTCTTATCAAGATTTTATGTCGTACTTATCTCTTCAATGTTTATGTTGTATTTACTATAACTGTCATTTGGTTAGATGTCAATACTTTTTCCAAATTTTATTTTTACTTTTCTCATTATTGACAATTGAGTATTTTTAATTATATTGTGGTATAATTTGCACAACAATAAACTAAGGAGTCTGCAAATGTACGAACCTACACATAATACAAATACCGTTATTGAGTCATATATTAATAAACCTGGTCGCAATGTGATGTTTTTGTCTGCGGATTGGTGTGGTGATTGTCGGGTGATTAAACCATTCATCCAAGATATTAAGGAAACTATCAGCACAACTGCCACTTGGTTTGACGCTGATCGTGATGAAAATCTCGATGTTGCTACAGAACACAACATGCGCGGTATCCCCTCATTCGTTCTATTTGAAGATGGTGAAGAAGTCTCTCGTATTGGTCACGGTGAACGCCTAACACCAAAGCAAATCGTTGATTGGTATCAAAGCACTTTGTAATGTTGACATCAATGAACGACAAAAAAGCAGCCCTTTGGCTGCTTTTTTGATACATATTATTTACTAACTTTTCTATAAAATTTATTTTTCCGTTTGATTAATAAATGTTTGTACAATATCTGAAGGGATTGCAAATCCCATACCTTCGACGCTAGTACCATCAGTGGACAAAGTGATCTTTGATGAATTAATCCCTACGACCTGACCAGACAAGTTAACTAGTGGTCCACCAGAGTTACCAGGATTAATTGCTGCATCTGTTTGAATCACTCTAGCAGCAGTAACACCAGTTTCTTCAGCGCTCAGTGTTCGACTTTTTGCTGAAATGATACCACTCGTCACAGAAGTCGCATACTCAGAGCCTAACGGTGACCCAATTGCCAAAACTGGCTGTCCAGACGCCAATTCATTCACAGAACCAAATTTAGCTGTTGTCTTAATCGTACTTGTGTTTGCCTTAATCAAAGCTAGGTCTTGTTTTTCATCCGTTCCAACAACTTCAGCTTTTACCTTTTTACCACTAGCCGTTATAATCTGTAACGCATCTGAATCAGCCACAACGTGATTATTAGTAATAATATAGACGCTGCCATTGGCTATTTTATAAACAACACCTGATCCCTCTGACGCTGTTTCAACTTTTGGTGATTCTTGGTCTTGTTCCCCAAAAAATGATGAAAAATCCGTATTTTGCCCTGAGTTGGTCTGTAAATTTTGAACAGTCACAACTGCATTTTTAATCTTATTATAAGCTATCGTTGCTTCATCATTACTTGTATAGGCGACTTTTGAAATTGAAGCCTGTCCAGAAATGTTAGCAGTTTTTTTCGTTACCGTTTGTTCTTGAAACCAAGAATTTGGTTGTATGCCTGAATATACGACACCACCACCGATGACAGCTGATATGATGACTACAGGAATTAATGAATGTTTCATAACATAAATCTCCTAACGTAATTAATGTACTCACAAGTCAATTCAATATAAAATTAAAGTGGCAAAGTTACTTTAAAAATAGTACCTTTAGGTTGATTATCTAATACCACAATCTTACCACCATGAGCATGGACAATCCATTCAGCAATTGATAGCCCAAGACCTGTACCACCGGTCTGTCGACTTCCCGTTTTATCTTCACGATAGAAACGATCAAAAACATGCTTCTTTGCCTCATCACTAATACCGCGTCCAGTGTCTGCCACACTCAATATGAATTTACGTTTCTCAATGGTAGCAGAAATTGAAACTGTGGCGCCTGAATCCGAGTATTTCATGGCATTATCAATCAACAAAACTAACAATTGATGAATGCGTTTTTGGTCAATAAATATTGGTTGATTGGCATGTGTTGACAATAACACTTGTTTACCATCAAATTCAGCCATTTCTTGATATGGTGCGACAATATTTGACAAAAATTCTGAGATATCGGTCGATTCTCTTTCAATTCGAGTCATATTGGAGCCTGATTTCGCCAGTGTCAACATATTATTAGTCAATGATGTTAAACGTCGCACTTCTGATAGCGATAAAATAATAGCATTGGATTGCTCACGTACTGTTGATTCAGGACGTGTAAGCATATTTTCTAGCTTTCCTTGGATAACCGCCATTGGCGTACGTAGTTCGTGTGCCGCATTATTAACGAAATCCTGTTGCTGTTGCCAAGCTTTTATAATAGGTTTCATATTCATCATGCTAATCCAGTAAGAAACCATGACCGCAAGCAAACCAAATGTTCCAAATGACCATAAAATTACTTTTTTAAATTGATTGAGATTAAAAATTGTATCTGTGACGTTAACGGTAATAATTCCGTATTTAACTGGTTTCCCATCATTATTTTTTGTGCCATCAACAAATGATACACGTGTCCCACGATAATAATTATTGCCAATTTGTACAGTTTTTGGACGGTAAGAAACAAATTTTTTACTATACTTAAACTTCTGTTTGTAGACAGTTTGCATCGCTTCAGGTATACGTTCATCAATGACTAACTTCTTTGATTTATCATACACCCAAACATCCGATAACATATTTGATTGTAATAAGAGTGGTGCTTTTCTATTCGCATCAGCAGAATTTTGTAGTGCGCCCGTCAAGTCAAATTGTTTAATTTGTTGTGAGATTGCCGTATCGGAATTTTGAAAAATTGTTCGTGTGTAAGACCAATAAATCACACTACCAAGAACTGAAAATATGACAAAAAAACTCGCAATTAACAGTAGAAAACCCCGAATTTGTTGTTGCTTGTTAATGACATTAGGCATCTTCAACCTCTAAAATGAACCCGATATTACGCAATGTTTTAATCAAGTCGTTTTGACCAACCGCCTCTAACTTTCTGCGCAAATTATTTAAATAAATATTAACAACATTAATTGTCGTATCGGAATCAATTCCCCACACACGATCAAAAATTTGATCACGTGTGACAATGATATTTTTATTTTGCGCTAAGTAAGTCAGAATATCAAATTCTTTACCAACTAGTTTAACTTGTTGTCCATGTACCTGAACACCTCTGTTTTCTAAGTTAATCAATACATCCCCAACAGCAATCATGTTATCTTCAGAGTATACGCCAGCACGCCGAAGAAGCGCTTTAACGCGTACCAATAATTCTTCACGATAAAAGGGCTTGGTCAAGTAATCATCTGCGCCAACATTGAATCCTTCGATTTTATCATCAAGCGAACTTTTAGCTGTTAAAATCAACACCGGCGTTTCCACATTATTTTTACGTAAGTTTTTAATCACCTCAAATCCGCTTTCACCGGGTAACATTAAATCTGAAATAATTAAATCATATGGGGATTCTTGACCTTCAAATTCGCCATCGAGGCCATTATTAACAACGTTGACATCGGCAAAATCCTGTAAAAACCCAACAATATTGTCTGCCAAGTTAACATCGTCTTCGATTAATAAGATTTTAATTGCTTTAGCCATTTTCATATCTCCATTGTAACGTTTTATTCTTTTAATTGTAATGCTTTCTGATTAATAGGAGATTAAATACCGCTATTTTATTCACTTAAACGCTGCAATATTTTTTTCAATAAAATAAAAAACGATGCTACCGCATCATTTATCATCAGATTTTTTCGCCCACTTTGGCTTACCCTTGTCTTTTGAAGCTTTCAATCGTTTTTTCTTCTTTGGTTTTTCAACAACTTCAATCACAGTTTTTTTCTTAACAGTGGGTTCGATTGTGTTACTTTTGGGTTCATTTTTAACACGCACATCATCACGTAAATGATGTTCTACTCGTGTAGGTGTGGCATTCTGTGAGTCCGCTACCTTTTTATCAGTAAACGCTTTTTCCGCCTTAACTAATTGGAAATCTTCACCTAATTCACGTTTCAAATCACGAATGTCGTGATCATTTCCCAAATTAAGCACACGCCCTACCTTACCCATACGTCCTGTACGTCCTGTACGATGGATGTATGTTTTTTTAGTTTGTGGTAATTGCGCATTGACCACTAATGGTAAATCTTCAATGTCTAATCCACGCGCAGCAACATCAGTGACTAATAATAAGTCTACCTCACCTTTTTTAAATAGACGTAAGGCATCTGCACGTTGAACTTGGCGTTTGTCGTTGCTCCCAATACTCATCACACTAACATGGGCATGACGTAATGTAGCTTGCATATTAACCAAACCACTAATTGTATTGAAGAAAACTAATGCTTGTTTTTTATTTCGTGCAAGTTGAATCAACATATTTGCTTTTGCTTTTTGATCAACATACTGAAATTCATGCTTTATTGCTGTTGGCGCATCTGTTCCAACTGATATCGGTCTGACTTCTTGCTGAAATGTATCAGACACATATTTCAAATTCACGCCAGACGTTGCTGAAAATAAACCTAATTGTACATTATCTGGTAATTGCTTCGCTAGTTCTTGTAAACTCTCATGACGTTCTTCCGTCAGCATCGCGTCGGCTTCATCAAAAATAACTGCCTGAACAGCATTAAGTTTCAGTGCACCACCTTCAATCATCGTTAACATACGACCAAGTGTACCAACAACAATATGCGGCTTTTCTTTTTTGAGTTTATCTGCCTGTCTGCGCCCGTTAGCACCGCCAATTAGACTTGTTACAGAAACACCAATTAGTGCGCCCCATTCACGAGCTACAGCTGTTGTTTGCATCGCTAGCTCTTGACTTGGCGCTAGGATTAATACCTGTGTTTTTTTTGCTTTGACATCAATACGTGACAACATAGGTAGAATAAATGCCAACGTCTTTCCCGTTCCAGTAGGTGCCAAACCAAAAATATCTTCGCCATTTGAAAGTTTTTCCCAAACAGCATCTTGTATTGGTGTTGGTGCTTCAAATTGTAAATCAAACTTTTCTGTTAGTTCTGATCTTATCGCCATTAAATTAATATTCTTTCTGGTCTGCAGGAAATTCAATTCCAGCCGACGAACGTAAATCAAACAACGTTTGATTTACTTGTTTAGCAAGTTGGAACCACTGGTTATATTTTGTGTGATTGCCAACTGGGTCATTAATAACATTGGCAAAATCCAATGCTTCATGCACCATTGGATTACTATCTGGTTTCTGACCAATGTTGTCAGCATTACCGTTACCATCATAGTATGTTACTGTTTCTAGTTCCGCAATATTTGATATTGCAATTGTTTCTTTTAAACCATATATTTCACTTGGCAAATATGAATTGATACTCTTACCAAACAAAACAGTGACATTAAAATCATCATAAAACAAGTTAGCTACACCTTTCCCATCAGCCCCATTCGCTAATAAGGTTGGTAGATATTGTACAGCTTTTGGTGCGCCATATAAAGCAATTGCTGCATAAATGGGATACACACCCAAATCATATAACGCCCCTGCGCTAAATTCACGCGTCAAGACATTTGGTTGTTGCCCATCCAAATAGGCATCATAACGAGAAGAATATTTCTGGTAAACTAAAGTCGCCCCTTGTAGTTCCGGCAACTCACCCATTGTTTGCTGAATAATCTTGAAATTGGGTTGGTGAATATGACGTGCTGCTTCAAAATAGCGCACATCGGAATGACTGCTTAATAATCGTTCAATTTCTGCAAATTCTGTTGGATTACTCGTTGATGGCTTTTCAACAATGACATGAACACCTGCCTCAATGGCTACTTTTGCTTGCTCGAAGTGGAATGAATTAGGTGATGCAATGTAAACCACATCAATATCTGTGTATAAATCACTTAAAGTAGTGACAATATCCACATTATCGACCGTCAACGTCTCTAAAAACGCCTCGCCTTGATCTTGTGTACGAGAATATATTTTGGATAACTCATACTCACCTGTTATAACTGCTGCTTCGATGAACATTTTGGTAATCCAACTTGTACCAATAACACCAAATTTAATCATTTCATATCCTCAAATTCTTTTTCTGTACCATTGAACACACTCGTTGGCATCTTAATTGCTTTCAAACCGCTACCAATTGTGTGATCTTCACTATATTGAATAAATTGATTCCTACTTGCTTTATCAGTCGTATTATTACTAATTAACCAATACTTAGTTTTTGAAATTGTCGATGATAGTTTTTTCTGTACGTTTGCTGTGGTATAAATTACTGTTGGTCTATCATAATGACTATTCAAAATTTGTAACAGTGTGACAAGGCGATCGATACTGGCTTGTGTACTCACTGCTGTGTCTACAACATAGACAGCAATAGGTAATTGACCAATATTATTACCAACATTATCAATAAAATACTGTGCTTGAGTTGACGCGTCCGTGGTCGAATCATAAACTTGTATGCTACCCAATTTCAATTTAGCAGATTTTGCACGATTATAGCTCGACTGGTACCCATCATCAGCAAATGAATCCCCTGTTGTTGCACGTAAATAAGCATAATCAATACCATTTGATGCTAGATTGTTATAGTCGACATAACCTGATGCTTGACTGATTGCCACACCCTGTATTGAAAACCCTTCTGGCGATGGATTCGTTGCCACTACAACCGGTTTAGTAAAAAACCAAACAAATATGGTCGCCAAAAGACCACCAAATATGAGTAGGTATGTGATTGCTGTTAATGTTTTTTTAGTTTTAATTTTTGGCGTCACTGCAGAATCATTTGTCATATTTCTATTATACAAAATATATTAGCAAACCGCTCGTTAAATATACTAAACTTACTGTAATAATAATTTTGATCACTTTCCTGACATATTATTTGAAACACCATTCTGTTCATGAGATAATTAACACATTATTAAATTTTAAAGAGGAGTATGCTAGACAAAACAATTGTTTAGCCAATAAAGCACTATGTCGTTAGAAACTAAATTAGATAAGTACGCAGAGTTAATTGTCAAACGTGGTGTCAACGTTCAACCAGGACAAACAATTATTTTATACGCAGAAGTTAATGAAGCCTATTTTGCACGTAAAATTGTTCATGCAGCCTATCAAGCTGGTGCTCGAGAAGTTGTCTTGGAATGGTCAGATCAACAAGTATCACATGATTTCTTAACCTATACTGCTGCTGATCGCTTGGAAAACATTCCTAACTATGAAGTAACCAGAGCTAATGAGCTCATGGATATCTATGCTTCACGGATCTCACTCCTATCACAAGACCCTGACGGTCTAGCAAATGTTGATTCTGAGCGTCTTAGTAACTTCACTAAAGCAAAACAAAAAGCGTTAGGCCGCGTACGTGAAGCTACCATGAAAGATGATATTTCTTGGTTAGTTGCTGCCGCTGCTGGACAATCTTGGGCCGAAAAAGTCTTTCCTAGCTTAAAAGGTCAAGCTGCTGTTGAACGTCTTTGGGAAGAAATCCTTAAGGATGTGCGTATTGACGATACCTCAGATGCTATCGAAAATTGGCATACACACGTCGAAACACTTAAAGAAAAGGCCGACTGGTTAAATAAACAAAACTTTAAAGAACTACGCTATCAAAATACCAAGTCTAACTTCACTATTGGTTTAGCAACAGGACATATTTGGGAAGCGGCCAATTCATATGATAAGGCTGGTAATAACTTCATTCCAAATATGCCAACAGAAGAGGTTTTCACAGCCCCTGATAACCGTAATATTCATGGTCATGTTGCTGCAACGCTGCCACTATCGTATCAAGGTACATTGATTGAAAACATCGAATTAGATTTTGAAGATGGTCGTATCACTAAAGCAACTGCAACCAAGGGGCTTGATGTTTTACAAAAATTAATCGATACGGACGCAGGTTCAAAATCATTGGGCGAGGTATCGCTCGTGCCAGACGCTTCACCAATTTCACAAGGTGGTGTCCTATTTTACAATACATTATTTGATGAAAATGCCTCTGATCATTTGGCTATCGGTGCTGCTTACGCTTCCAATATTTCTGGTGGAAAGACTGATTCACCAAAGGATTTAGCTGCTCGGGGTTGGAACATTTCAGATGCTCACGTTGATTTCATGATTGGTTCAGCTGATATGAACATTGATGGTATCACCCAAGATGATAAAGTGATTCCCGTATTTCGTTCCGGCAATTGGGCCTAAAAACATCACATTGAGCTGTTATTGACATATTTAGAAATACATAGTAAACTTATGTCAATTAAGTTTTAGGAGATAAAAATGGCATCAAGCTACTTAACAATGCAATTTGAATGCTGCAGTACAACACGTTTTCGATGTTGTACTGCTTGTTAAGCATAGACTTTTGGTGAACCATAACCAACTAGTTAATTTGCTCTTCGAGTGGTTTAACTGTTGAAGGCGTGTAAAATTCTTACGAATTTTTGCGCCTTTTTGTTTGGTTCTAACATAGAAAAGGAATACGTATTCATGTATATTACTCATGTTTCTCAACTAATTGGTCATACACCCTTAATTGATTTGCAAATTGATGTGCCAAATAATAGCCACATTTTTGCCAAATTAGAAATGTTTAATCCTGGGGGCAGTATAAAAGATCGTCTAGGCCAGTTTCTCATTGCTGACGGGCTAGAAAAGCATCTCATCAATCAAGATACGACCATCATTGAACCGACTGCTGGTAACACAGGTATTGGTTTAGCCCTAGCTGCACAAAAGTATCATCTACGCACCATACTCGTCGTGCCAGAAAAATTTAGTTACGAAAAACAACAACTCATGCAAGCATTAGGTGCCACACTTATTAACACGCCATCTAGCGAAGGTATCAAGGGTGCGATAGAAAAAGCAAAATCCTTAGCACAAGAAATTGATAACAGTTATTTACCAATGCAGTTTGCAAACGCTGCTAATCCAAAAACTTATTATCAAACACTGGCGCCTGAAATCATACAAGATTTAGATAATCAAAGCATTACCGCTTTCGTAGCAGGTGCTGGAAGTGGTGGTACCTTTGCAGGTGTAGCAACATACCTCAATGAGTACGATAATCAGATTAAAAATGTTGTTGTTGAACCTGAAGGTTCTATTCTGGCTGGTGGCCCTGCGCATTCACATCGCACTGAAGGCATTGGTGTTGAATTCGTACCACCGTTTTTTGACAATATAACAATAGATAAAATCATGACAATTAGTGATTCGGATGCTTTTTATCAAGTACGTGAAGCAGCAAAAAAATTAGGATTATTTATTGGTAGTTCGAGTGGTGCTGCACTCGCAGCTAGTTTAAAATTAGCTGAATCTCTACCTGAAAACAGCAATATTGTTACTATTTTCCCAGATAGCAGTGAGCGCTACATGAGCGATCAAATCTATTCAAAATGAGGTATATAAAATGAAATTTAATACAAAACTTATCCATGGCGGCGTTAGCATTGATGAAGCTACTGGTGCAGTGTCTATTCCTATTCACATGGCTTCAACATTTAAACAAAAACATATCGGTTCATCAAAATATGAATATTCTCGTTCTGGTAACCCCACACGTGAAGCAGTTGAAAAATTAATAGCTGATTTAGAAGATGGTGATGCTGGTTTCGCCTTTGCATCAGGTTCAGCAGCCATTAGTACTATTTTTTCACTATTTTCAAATGGTGATCACATTATTGTTGGTAATGATGTTTATGGTGGTACATTTCGACTCATTGACAATGTTTTAAAACGTATGGGTATGACATTTACAACTGTAGATACTCGTGATCTTGAGGCTGTTTCAGCAGCTATTCAAGCTAATACAACTGCTATATACCTTGAAACACCAACAAATCCTCTGTTACGTATCACAGATATTGCAGCTATCGCAAAGATAGCGCAACAACATAATCTACTCAGTATTGTTGATAACACTTTTGCAACACCATATATCCAAAAACCGATCGCATTAGGCATTGATATTGTTGTTCACAGTGCCTCTAAATATCTAGGCGGTCATAGTGATCTCATCGCCGGACTGGCCGTTACAAAAAATGCTGAATTAAGCGAAAAACTTGGTTATTTACAAAATGCAATCGGTGCCATTTTAGCACCACAAGAAAGTTGGTTGTTACAACGCGGTATTAAAACCTTGTCATTGAGAATGCAACGACACCAACAAAATGCACAAACCATCTTTGAATATCTTAATCAACAGCCGTTAGTGGCTAATATTTACTTCCCTGGAAACCCAGATAATTCTGACTTTTCATTAGCCAAACAACAGATGGCTGGTTTTGGTGCAATGATTTCATTTGAATTACAGCCAGGTATTGACCCGGAAAAATTTGTTGAAAATCTCAAGCTAATCACTTTGGCTGAAAGTTTAGGCGCACTAGAAAGTTTAATTGAAATACCTGCAAAAATGACACACGGTGCAATACCTCGTGATATCCGTTTAGCTAATGGTATTCAAGATGAGTTAATTAGATTATCCGTAGGTGTAGAAGATATTGATGATTTAATTACTGACTTGGATCAAAGCTTTAAGCAACTCAAATCATAATGGAGAAACCATGTTTAACACTGCCAAGGCCATACTAAAACGAGATCCTGGGGCACATAGTTTGATGATAGTTATTTTAACTTATCCAGGACTCCATGCCCTAGGATATCATCGCCTATCTCATTGGTTACATATACATCACCATCCACTATTAGCCGCACTTGTCGCCCGTTGGTCAGCGCAACGAACAGGCATTACAATTGCACCTGGCGCAAAAATTGGTCAGCGCGTTTTTATAGACCATGGTATAGGTGTCGTTATTGGAGAAACCGCAGTCATTGAAAACGACGTGACTATTTTGCATGGTGTGACATTGGGTGCACGAGGATCAATAGATAGTCCTCGTCATCCCCATATCAAACATCATAGTTTCATCGGTGCGCACGCTCAGATTTTAGGGGCTATTACTATTGGCCACCACAGTAAAATAGGTGCTAGTGCAGTCGTTCTAGATGACGTGCCAGATTATACGACAGCTGTCGGTAACCCCGCACATTTGGTCAAACATGTACTAGTTGATAAAAATCTCAGGCTTTACAAAGCCATATCAAATTAACATCAAAATGATATAATATTTTTTTATCATATGATTAAATAAGCGTTTATAACCTTTGATTGAGTGACTTATAAGTGTTTGTGTTCTATAGTTGCTTTAATCGCATGAGACACTACATGATCAAAATTTTGATCATTAAAATCATCTAACCCGGCTCTGGTTGATCCGCCTGGTGATGCAACTGCGTTTTGCAATTCTTGTGCTGTCTGTGATGATTTCAACAGTGTTGTAGCAGATCCTAAAACCGTTTGTGTCGCAATTTTTGTTGCCAATGCTGCTTCTAAGCCATTATCAATCCCTGCTTGTGCCAGCGCATCAATAAATTTGAATACATACGCTGGTCCAGAACCTGCAATTGCTGAAAAAACCGGAAATTGTGATTCTGCTAATGCCACAGAATCACCAAGATAATCTGAAAATATATTAAATATTTTATCGTTTGTGCTTGTTAACGTTTCTTTGGCAAAAGCTGTAAGTCCCTGATTATTTGCAACATTGACATTAGGTAAAGTGCGTACAATTTGAGTTGTACCTGTCGCAGCTACTAATTGGGCAACATTAATGCCAGCTAAAACCGAGACCACTAATTTATTGTGAAAATCTACGTTTGCTGTGATATTGTCTAATTGATTAGGTAAGAAGGCAAGCACAACTAAATCACTTTCGTCAATTAATTGTTGCACTGGTAGTGCTACTACGCCCCATTTTTCACTCAATTTAGCAGCAGAACGTGGTGAGGATACTGCAATATCACTGGGTAAAATATTCTTATGAATTAAACCTTGTATCATTGCTTGTGCCATACTACCTGTACCAATAAAACCGTATTTTACCATTTTTATCCTCCAGCTCATTCAAACATCATGAGTCTTTATTATTTTAATTAACGAAAAGCGATGAGTTATAATCACTCATCGCTTTTTATTTTTCATGAACCTCTGATAACTTCGCATCAATCATATCTAGAACTTTATCACGAGCCTCATCATCCATAACAAAGTCAAAACGATCCCCATCAATTTGTACCTTTGGTGAACGATCATATGATTCAAACCATGCATCGTAACGTTTATTTAATTCTTTATAGTATTCATACAAATCAGGATTTTCCGCAACCTGTTCAAATGACCGTCCGCGCTTTTCAATACGTTCAAGCATTGTTTCAAAACTGACACGTACATGAATTAACAAGTCTGGGTTTTTAATATCATTAACCCCATCAATATCGGTCATCATATTATCAACTAACGACTTATAGATATCTACTTCAGTTTGGGTCGCACGATTAAGATCTGCAGTTAATTGGAACAATAATGCATCTTCATAAATTGAGCGATCTAAAATATTATTTGTCCCTGATTCTTGAGCAGATTTTATTTGTGCTAAACGCTTATTTAAAAAATAAATTTGAAGTAGAAAACCATATTTTTTAGGGTTTTCATAGAATAATGGCAGAATTGGATTATCATCGACACTTTCGTAAAATGCCTTCGAATCTAAATGTTTCGCCAACGTCTGTGTTAAACTTGTTTTGCCAGCGCCGATAGTGCCTGATAATACAATCATGCCTTTTCTCCTAATTTCAGTCAATTTAATACACATATAGTATATCAAAAATCACCATGTTTTTCAGTGCTAATTTTTATCTGCTTTTTGCAGTTCATCAATATATGCTTCTAATGTTAAGTGATGTTTTGTTATATATTTAGCGTTTGCTTTACCAACGTAACGAAAATGCCAAGATTCGTAATCAATTCCTGTTTGTGAACGTGCTATTGGACTCGCTAAGTAACGTAAAATAAAACCATAGTCCGGTGCATGTTTAATCAACCATTTTTGTGATTCAAATTCATCCATTTGAGCCATTAATGCAGGATACTTTGCTAAAGCATCTTTTCCTGCTAGATCAACCGCCAACCCTGTTTGATGCTCTGAAGAACCCGGTGTTTGAATAACACTCTGTGTTAAATTCTTAGCATCATTTTCATTCATACCATTAGCCTCATTTTGTGTTAAAGAGTTATTATACACCTGCGTTTGATACTGAATTGAACGATATCCTGAGACTAGCGTTGTCGTATAGCCTGCTTTTTGAGCACCATCTCTAAAATTAGCCAGTGGTTTTTCAATTCTTTTATCCAGCTGTACCCCATCAACTGTCGCCTTGTTAAAACTAATTTCTGACGTATGACTATGTTGCTTGTTTACCAAAATCAATTGCCAATCAGATGGCTTAGCGCCTCCTGGTAAACTATTTTTGTTCGTCTGCCTGACTTTTTTTTGTTCACCAACTTGCTTGTTAGTTTTTGAATGATGGGTGCCCTGAAACAGTATCACTAAGATCACACCAAAAACAATCACAATGCCGGCTATTAACTTCGAACGTGTTTTCATAACAATATTCCCCCCAATATAATCACTATGGTTATCTTACCATGATGTATTCAAAATAACGCAATATTTTAACGTATTATGGCTTAGTTGCTCAACATTTCCGACAAAAAAACCAATGCAATCACTGCATTGGTTTTTTTAGTGGACAGCCAGGGGCTCGAACCCTGGACCCACGGATTAAGAGTCCGTTGCTCTACCAACTGAGCTAGCTGTCCATTTGTCGCTTTCACAACAAAAATTAGTATATCATGTATTTGTTATTTGTGCAATAACTGAATTAAAAAAGCGATAATAATTAAAGCATATTATCACCTACTGTCATGATCTATTTATCACTATAGCCCGTTGGGTGGTTTTTATGCCAATTCCAAGCTGTCTTAATAATATCTTGGACATTATCATATTTTGGTGCCCAACCCAAGACATCACGAGCTTTATCTGAATTAGCAATTAAAATATCTGGATCACCGGCACGACGTGGACCAATTTTGGCTGGAATATCAACGCCTGTTGCCACACGCGCAGCTTCAACCATTTCCTTAACTGAAAAGCCAGTGGCTGAACCTAAGTTAAATTGGTTCGAGTCATTACCATCTGCCAAATACTGCAAAGATCGAATATGTGCATCCGCCAAATCCAAAACATGCACATAATCACGTACATTGAAACCATCTGGTGTGTTGTAATCATCACCAAACATTTCAATATATTCACGTTGTCCAAGACCAGCTTGCAAAATGATTGGTACAAGATGTGTCTCTGGTTTATGATCTTCACCGATTGTGCCATCTTCAGCCGCACCAGCAACATTAAAGTAACGCAATGCAACCCATTTCACACCATCCGCTTGATCAGACCATGCCATGATTTTTTCCATCATAAGTTTTGATTCGCCATAAGGATTGATTGGGTTCTGTGGATCAGTTTCCTTAATTGGAATGTTCACAGGGTTACCATAAGTCGCTGCTGTTGATGAAAAGACAATCTGCTTCACATCATGTTCCTTCATCACTTCAAGTAACGAAATCATGCCACTTGTATTGTTGTCAAAGTACTTCAGTGGATTAGCCACTGACTCCGGTACGATAGAAAAAGCAGCAAAATGAACAACCTGCTCAATATTTTCGTGATCAAACACTTCTGATAATGCCGCTTTATCACGAATATCAACCTGATAAAACTTGGCAGCAGGGTTTACTGCTTCACGATGACCAGTAAACAACGCATCCACAACCACAACTTCACGACCAGCTTCCACCAGCCTTTTAACCATGTGTGAACCTATATATCCAGCGCCACCTAATACTAATACTGACATAGCAGGTACTCTCCGTCCTAAATTTATACTTCTAGTTTACACTAAATCGTCGTGTGACGCCACTTAAACTCGGCTTCTGCATTGACAACGTCATCGACCATAATACGATGTTTACTAAAATTATCTTGCAACACGACTTGCGATTGAACCATATGACCCAAGCGCACCTCTGCTTCATACTTTAAATTAAGATAGGTAATTTCATGTGTTGATAAAAAATTTGGTGATAAAACATCCTGCATCCATTCAAAATATTTAGAATTATTGACATGTTTGTTGGCATCGATATCAAGATATCTGACATGATAGCTCTTTTCTTCAAATACCTCATCAACACCAACTGCTGTGGGTTTGGCAATACGTGGGATCTGCTTAACTCGCTCAGCTTGATATGCGTCAACTATATCTTGTGGCAATCGTGCCATTCGTCGGTTATCAATATCTATCATCGTCCAAATAGATTTAACATGAATAATCTCATGTCCTTGACTATCAAAAAATGTAAATGGTCGACTAACAAAAAAAGGATTGTACTTAGCGGCAAAAGTCTTAATTGTAATTTCTTCATTAATTTCTGGTCGTCTAACAATATCAACTTCGTACTGTAAAATAACCCAACCCAATCCACGACTCATATATGACTTTGGCCCAACACCTAATGTATCGCTTTGCTTTTTTGATGCGAGTACCGCCCAATTTAGAATCATTGGCAGTGATAACTTTCCAGTTGTGTCAGCTTCGTAATATTCAACATGGCGTTTAATCTCAAATGTCCGCATATCCATCCCCTTATTTAAACATATCTACTCTAAACGACTAATCATCAATCCCATGATAATCTGAGTAAACTGACTGTCGATCTAATCCGCGCAATTTAGCAATTTGTTTAATCGCAGCATTAGGCTTCAAGCCTCTATTAATCAGGTTGTTAACGGCTTCTTGAACAGACAAATTCCGATCATCTAACGCTTCTTCCTTTTCAACAACGCCTTGATAACCGGCAATCATCATAACAAATTCACCACGTATTTCATTATTTTGTGCCCATTCAACTAGTTCCTTCGTTGTTCCACGAAGAAATTCTTCATAGCGTTTGGTCAATTCGCGAGCAAGTACAACACGTCGTTCCTCTCCCATTATTTTTTGAATGTTTTCTAATGTTTTTTTGATACGATGGGGTGATTCATAAAAAATAATGGTATCTCGAATTGTTGATAACTGTTGTAATTCTGCTATTTGATCACTACTCTTTCGCTGTAAAAAGCCATAAAAATAAAATGGCTGTGGTACCAGCCCACTAGCAATAAGGGCAGTTATTCCTGCTGTTGCTCCTGGAATAGGGACAACTGTTAGACCAACCTCAACAGCTGCAGATACAAGTTCTTTACCTGGATCAGAAATAGACGGCATACCCGCATCGCTAACTTGCGCAATATTTTTACCGTTTTGCAAATCTATAATAATGCTTTGAAGTTTATTCTGCCAATTGTGCTCATGAAAGCTCGTTTGTTTTGTTTTAATATCAAAATGATTAAGAAGTTGTTGCGTATGGCGTGTATCTTCAGCTGCAATTAGGTCAACCTGTTTCAGTGTTTCAATGGCACGTGGTGTCATATCCTGCAAGTTGCCTATTGGTGTTGGTACTAAAAATAACGTTCCTGTCTCACCCTGTTCAAAACTTTTTTGTTGCTGCATGTTATTCTCCTAATGCAATTGTCACGTCGAGCACAATTTTTTCAAGTCGTGCTTGTAGTGACACGTTTGTTTGCCGTATTTTATCATCGAAAAAAATAGCATCACTTGCATCAACTAATTGCTTTTTATTGTAGCGTTGTACTAAAGTTTTGTACAGTCCAACTAGTTTGGGAAACAACAACATATCATCAGGAATTTGTCCATAAACGACGGTATCCCTAGATAATTGATGAAGCCAGACTAAAAACAACTGTTGTTGCTTATTATCTTTTAATTGATTAACAAGTTTTGTTTGTACGTAGACAAAAGCTTCAATACGGCGTTGCATCAGTAATTCAAACCATTTAAATAATAGTAACTGTGTTGCCTTGCGCCACTCTTCATCAACAGTATCAGTAGAATTATCTAGTGTTATTTCGGGTATTAAATGAATAATCTGTGCACGTGACTGAATGGTTGTCATTACTTCATTCAAATTTTCTGCCAACATAATAATCAGTTGTGGACCCGTAGGTTCCTCAATAAACTTTAGTAAAGCATTTCCTGACTCTGCTTGAAGACTTTCTACAGCATCAAAAACAAAAATTTTTTGATTACTCTCTTGAGCAACCGTTACAAATTCTGGTTTCAAGGACCGAATTTGATCAACTTTCCAAGTGCGGTTTGTCCCACTACCACTTTTGGGTAAGCTAGGTCGCGTTATCTTGACATCTGGGTGATCGCCCTCAGTAATTCTGATAATATTACGATCAGTTGCGCCAATCAGTTGCCAAGCTAAGTATTGCGAAAAAGCCAGCTTTTCTGGCTGGCTTGGTCCGACAAACAAATATAAGTGACTTAATTGTTTTTTTTCAATTAAAGACACAAAACGTGATACTTGTGTTGGGTAAACTAATTTTGCAATTGTTGTAAAATCTGACTGCATTAGAATTGATGGAATGATTCGATACTCTGAGTGTATACTGTTGCACCGCCAACCTCAACTTCAACTGGATACGCACCAACATGTGCACCACCAGCATCTAAACTTACCGGCGGTACCATATATTGCTTCCGCTTTTTAGAAACAGATTGAATAATATCAAGTACTGCTTGCACACGTTCATCTTCTATTGCTATCAAAAATGTCGTGTTCCCTGATCGTAAAAAGCCACCAGATGTTGTTAACCGTGTTGCACGTACATCTGCCTTAACAAATGCATTACTTAATTTTGTTGTATCTTTATCTTGAACAATAGCTGTGATTAATTTCATAAAAATTACCCCTTTCGAGTTTTAAGTAACTCTAACAATAATTCACGTGCATCATCTACGACTTTATCTAATGGCTGTGTCGCATCGATTGTTTTAATTCTATCAGAAGATTGATGTTGTAATTCCAAGTAAGTTTCACGTACTTTTTGATGAAAAGCCAAGTCTTCTTTGTCTAAACGATCAATTTTGCCTTGACGATTAGCCTTGACACGAGATAAACCAAGTTCAGGTGGCACATCAAAATAAATTGTTAAATCAGGCAATAAACCATCAATGGCAAATTGATTAATTTGCCATATATTGTCAATACCCAAGCCGCGTCCACCACCTTGATAGGCTAAAGAACTATCTACATAACGATCAGAGATGACTACTTTACCTGCTTTCAACGCAGGTAACACAATTTCTACCAAATGCTGACGACGCGCTGCAGTATAAAGTAACGCCTCTGTTCGTTCATCCATACCATTATCATCTTCTGGTTGCAAAATAGCACGAATTGCTTCAGATATTGGATTACCACCTGGTTCACGTGTTGTAATTAAATCATCACCTAGTATCGGTTTCAGTTCAGAAATCAACGCTTTTAACACGCTAGTTTTACCTGCACCCTCTGGCCCTTCAAATGTGATAAATAATGGTTTTGTCATGGTTTGTTATACCTACTTTTCGTGTTTGAATGAGTCATATCAGAATTGATTACGGTCTGTTTTCAAAACATGCGTCTGCATATGCCCAACAGTTTTACGACGACGTGCCTCACGATATAGATAATTAAATTTTGCTTTTTGCAGCGCTGTTTGAGACTGAATTAATCGAACATTCACCTGTCCATCTAATAGTGCTTGTTCAGAATTTTGTGCCGTATCCCAGTCTATTTTAGCCTTATCAATCTGAAATACAAGTGCTTGATCGTATTCTTGCCGTAACTCACGTTTTTTTCTACCAAATATCATAATTCTGTTCGTCCTTGTACAGCTTTAATCAATGTTAATTGATCTGCATAGTCAATATCAGACCCAACAGCCAGCCCATGTGCCAACCGTGTGACTTTAATTCCTGCCGGCTTCAAAAGCCTGGCAAGATACATTGCCGTTGCTTCACCTTCAGCAGTAACATTTGTGCCAACGATTACTTCGTTGATTTCTTGATGATCTGATAAACGACGAATGAGACTAGGTAAGTTAATATCTTCAGGTCCAGTACCAGCACTCGGGGAGATAACACCATTTAAAACATGATATAGGCCATGATAATCACGTGTGTTTTCCATCGCCATAACATCACGAGAGTTTTCTACAACAAATATTGTTGACTGATCTCTTGACGAATCACGACAAATAACGCAAGGATTAAGAGTATTTTCCGTAATATTACCACATATATCACAAAATGTCAGATCTTTTTTAGCAGACATTAATGACCTTGAAAAACTCGCCACATCTTCCTCACCCATACCCAACGTATAAAAAGCTAAACGTGTCGCTGTTTTTGGTCCGATACCCGGTAGTTTTGTATAACTATCTATTAATTTTGCAATAGGTTCTGGATAATCCATAGATTAAAAGGCTATACTAGCCTATCCCTTCTTTATTAGTCAATCAATGACAGTGACAATATCATCGCCAAACATTTTTTTTGCTTCTGTCACGACAGGTGATTCGGTTGTTTCCACTTTTGACATTGGCTTTTCGCTTGTTGGCACGGCCTGTTTATTAGTAACATGTGGCAAATCAGTTAATGTTATACGTTGTATTGTACCCGTTTTGAGTTGTGTAACATATGATGCACGTTCCTGATGCCATTCATCTTGAGAGATAAACACCATTTCTGTTGGTAACTGCTGATCGCGCAAAACTGAGTCCAACTGACGTTGCATACTATTATCATATATTGCCTGCTCAAGTAATGCAGGATAGTCAAATGCCAACACCACGCCTTCGTCGCTAGCAGCTACAGGCTCAGCAATTGTCAACATAGCTTGTTGTGAAATATCAAATTGCTTAATCAACGTTGACCATGCCGATTTGATACGGCTAAGTGATTCACGCTTTGCATTTTGTAATACGGCAAACACTGCTTGTTGTCCAGTTCTTACCAACAAGCTGGCTTCTCCAACATCTGAATGTTGATTATTAGTTGCAACTTCACTCTTGTCAGTAACAGGGGTAGCCTCTTGATTTTCTTCACAGACTACCTGTTGCGGCTCTAATACCTGATGTCGATCAACCACATCAATTGTGACGTTTGATTTTTTTGGTATTTCTACGTTTGGTTCTGTAATTGCTTGGCTATGCTCTGATTCTGATATCATACCCAATTTGACAGTCAACAATTCCAAGTAAATATCACTTTGCGTTGTTTGCATCAACTGCTTTTGCGTATCGTCAAGCATAACCATCATTTTTTCAATGTGTTTCATATCGAGCTTTTTTGCTAACAATTGTAAATCTGCTAGCTGGACTGTTGATTTAATTAATTCTGGTGCAAGATTTGCAAGCATAACATCTCGTAACAAACCAAGCAAATCAATCACAAAACGTTGCGCATCTTTACCCTCAATTAAAATACTATGTAGTATTTGTAAGCTTTTAGGTATTTCCCCATCACTAAGTGTCTTAACATAGGACAGGAGTTGTGTTGCTGTTGTTGAACCTGTTACCTGTAGTGCATTATTAGCAGTTACAACACCAGTATTAAATGAAATGACTTGGTCAAGCACTGATAAGGCGTCGCGCATGCCACCTTCCGCAACATTTGCAATAATGCGCAATGCGTCTTCTTCATAATTAATTTGTTGTTTCTCTAATATATCTACCAATCGTTTTTCAATCACTAGACTATCAATGCGTTTAAATTCAAAACGTTGTGTCCGTGACAAAATGGTAACTGGTACTTTTTGTGGTTCTGTTGTTGCTAAAATAAACTTTACATTTGCTGGGGGCTCTTCTAATGTCTTGAGTAATGCATTAAATGCACTATTTGACAGCATGTGCACCTCATCAATGATATAAACTTTAAATTTTGATTCAATGGGGGCATAATCAACATTTGATAAAATATCTCGTATATCTTCAACACGACTGTTCGAGGCTGCATCAAATTCAATAATATCAGGAATTTGAGAATCATCAGTTTCTGAATCTATGCCATTTATTTCACGTGCAAATATTTTAGCTGCAGATGTTTTACCTGTTCCACGTGGGCCGGAAAACAAGTAAGCATGACCTGTTTGATTAGTTTCAATGGCGTTTTTCAGTGTTTGCGTAATAACCTCTTGTCCAACCATATCATCAAACGTTCGAGGTCTGTAAACACGATATAATGCTTGATATGCCAATGTCCCCACCTCCATTATGTTTTGTCACCTTACTGTAAATAACAGTATATCCATGCTTCATTTATACCATAAACCATACGTTACTTACAAAAAAAGACCGCAATGCGGTCAACTATGTACACAAGCACAACATCGAACAACCTTAGGGCTGCTACATTCCTGTCCTGACCCGGTTCGAGAGCCAATGCTTGCCTGCTTTACTATTATATCTAATTTTTAAAATTTACGCAAATACTTCGGCAATTTTTTTAGTCCATTTTGTATGCCATTTAAAATATGACAAATATGCTTTTGGCACCAAGTATTCATTTACCGCAGCAAAATCGTCCACAATTGACACAATCCAGCTCTCACGATATTTTGGCAATGCAATAGTTGCTCCAAACATATGTTTTAAAATAATATCTGCTTCTTTTGCATTAATATGTGTAATTTTTTGTGCATTCTTCAACGCGACACGGGGATGTACATAGGCATGCGATCCCTCTTCAAACTTTGTTACACGCCAATCATAGTAAAACATATCATGCAAAAGACCTGCACGTGCCGTGGCTGTTGCATCAGCACCAATTTTTTTTGCAATAATATAAGACTGATATGAAACTGATATAGAGTGACGTAACCTGTTTGAAAAGTGATGTTGTGTGTACTGTGAAAGTTGTTGCACTTCTTTATGTTGCAATAAATCATCGACAATATTTAAATACTCTTGGTCATTACGCCAAGCATTCGGATCTTGCATGTATGCTATTCCTCTTTTGATTAGTCTTATTATATTATAGTACGAAATGTTAAATAATAATAGTCTATTATTTATTTTCGTTCTTTTTTTTACGACGTAATCGTACTTTTCTAAAGAAGTTTTGCAATAATGCACCGCCCTCTTCACTACGAATGCTCGTATGTACATCGACGCGATGATTTAAACGCTCATCTTCTAATAACCGGTACAACGATCGGGTGCCACCACCTTTAGCATCTTCAGCACCGTAGTAAACAGCCGGAATACGTGCATTTATAATTGCACCAGCACACATAATGCACGGCTCTAGTGTTACAAAAAGAGCCGTGTTTTCTAGACGCCAGGACTTTAATGTTTGATTAGCATCTTCGATGACCAATAATTCTGCATGTGCTGTTGCTAATTGATACGCCTCCCGATGATTATGTGCCCGAGAAATTATTTGGTTATCTTTAACGATAACTGCACCAACTGGCACTTCGCCATCTTTTTCAGCAATTTTTGCTTCATTTAGAGCAACTTGCATAAAATAATCAATTTGATCTTGACTAAATATTGGTTTTTGGAACATATATACTCTCCAAGATATAATATCCCTTGTTTTTATAAATAGTTCTAGCGTTACCAAATGCAATGGTCATATTTTTTTGTGCAGAAGGCGCACCTTGCTTCTTTTGTAGTACTGCTATTAATTTACCACCCGACAGTAAGTGCTTGCTGGCGTCTTGTAACATTGCCGTAACGACATTTTTACCAGCTCGAATTGGTGGATTAACTAATATTAAAGCATATTTATCTGAAATATTATCATATACATCAGATTGAAAAACATTAACTAGCTTAGAAACGTGATTTTGCTCTGCATTTTTACGCGCAAGTTCTAAGGCACGCTCGTTCACATCAACCATATCCACTTCACGTTTAAAAGCTTTTGCGACAGCAACACCAACTGGCCCATACCCCGCACCAAGATCTAGTACTTTTCCTGCTATAAATGTTGTCTTTTTTAATGAATCCAACATCACGCGTGTACCAAAATCAACAGTTGATTTTGAAAAAACGCCACTATCTGTCGTAAAATGTAGATGCTCACCCAGTAAATCAAAATCAAAATTTTGATAATGATGTTCTGAATTAGGATTGGCAGTAAAATACATTTCTCCAGCCACTTTTTTGTTAGATGTGTCCATAATTGCTCCTTTGGTTTATGTACAAAAAAAGAAGTACCGAAGCACCTCTTTTAATATAGTGAATCAATTGTGAAATGAAATAATAATATATTAAGTCAATAACACTGATTCGTAATTTCGAAAAAAAGAAATTACTTCAATGTAACTGCTGCGCCTGTTTCTTCCAAGGCTGCCTTCAATTCATTGGCTGCTGCTTCGTCAAGACCTTCCTTAACGATTGAAGGTGCGTTATCAACTAATGTCTTAGCTTCCTTCAATCCAAGACCAGTTGCTTCACGAACTGCCTTGATAACCTTAACTTTAGCAGTTCCTGCTGAAGTCAATTCTACATCAAAGTCTGTCTTTTCAGCAGCGGCACCGTCAGCACCACCAGCAGCTGCTACAGGTGCTGCAGCTGAAACGTTAAATTCTTCTTCGATTGCTGAAACCAAATCAGCCAAATCCAAGATTGTTGCATCCTTCAATGATGCGATAATCGCGTCTTTATCAAAAGCCATGATTAAATCCTCCAATTTTTTGTATGTTTTTTTTAAAATTATTCAGCATCTGTAGCTGCTTCAGCAACAGGAGCTTCTTCGGTAACAGTAGCAGTTTCGCCACTTTCCTCTTCCAACTTTTCTTGCAAAGCTTTAACAGCATATGCAAATGAACGGATTGGGAATTGGAACTCGGCCAACAATTGTCCAAACAAACCTTCGCGTGATGGCAAAGATGCATATTTGTTAATGTCATCCAAGTTAGCAATGTTGCCATCGACAACACCACCCTTGATTTCCAACTTTTCGTTGGCGTCAGCAAATTTCTTCAAAATACGTGATGGTGCAATCGCATCATCATTTGAGAAAGCAACGGCTGAAGGTCCGGCAAAAATGTCGTTCAATTCAGCAAACCCAGCTTTTTCAGCAGCACGTGTCAAAATTTTATTTTTGATCACTTCAAGTACAACACCTTCTTGACGCAATTGATGACGTAGGTCTGTAGATTGAGCAACTGTCAATCCACGAGCATCGACAACAACGGCTGAAGCAGCGTTTTTGAATTGATCAGCAATTTCTTCAACTTTTTGTGCTTTAACTGCAATAGCTTTTTCACTCATGATATATATTCTCCTTTCATAATATTATTTTGCAAAAGAAATCCCGCGTACCAAAAGACACGCGGGAAAAGTTTTTTAAACTTCCTCGGCAGGATATTAAGGTACAAGTACCACCTGAGTCTTAGGCAAAATGATTTAATTCACTTAATAAGTATATCAAACGAAGTTGATATCGTCAAACAGTTTTATAGTGCATTAAGATCCAATGAAACTGATGGACTAACTGTTGATGAGATAGATGCATGTTCTACATACGCACCCTTAACAGCTGCTGGACGTGCCTTCAAGATAGTTTCAGCAATTGTCTTGATGTTTTCAGCCAACTTACCTTCTTCAAATGACACACGACCTACAGGCACGGCAACGTTTCCGTCACGGTCTGTACGGTATGTTACTTGTCCGCCCTTAGCATCTGAAACAGCCTTGGTAACATCGATTGTAACTGTGCCAGTCTTTGGGTTAGGCATCAATCCCTTAGGTCCCAAGATACGTGCAACACGACCAACTTGAGCCATCATATCAGGTGTAGCGATGGCTGTATCAAAATCTAACCATCCACCTTGGATTTGTGCAACTAAATCAGCAGCACCAACAACGTCAGCACCAGCAGCTTCAGCTTCCTTAGCCTTGTCGCCTTGTGCAAAGACAATAACTTTCTTGTCCTTACCTGTACCATTTGGCAAAACAACAGCACCACGCAATTGTTGATCAGCTTGACGTGTGTCAACATTCAACTTGAAGACAACTTCAACAGATGCATCATAGTTAGCATAATCAATTTCTTTAACTAACGTTACTGCATCAGTTAAAGCATAGCTTTTTTCAGCTTCAACCTTAGCCAAAGCTGCAATATATTTCTTACCATGTTTTTGAGTCATTATTCTGCGTCCTCCTTGATTGCTGTACCTTCAACAGTCAAGTCAACACCTTCAACAGTAACACCCATTGAACGTGCTGTACCTTCAATCATACGCATAGCTGCTGTGATGTCATTGGCATTTAAATCAGCCAACTTGTTTTCAGCAATTGCACGAACTTGATCCAAAGTAACGTTTCCGACCTTCTTGGTATTAGGTTCACCTGAACCTTTACCAACGATCTTACGTAATTGATCAGCAGCAGGTGGTGTCTTTGTAACGAATTCGAATGAACGATCATCGAAAACAGAGATTTCAACCGGAATGATTGAACCCGCTTGATCTGCAGTACGTGCGTTAAATTCCTTTGTGAATTGCGCAATGTTAATACCTGCTTGTCCTAAAGCTGGACCAACTGGTGGAGCTGGTGTTGCTTTAGCAGCGGCAATTTGTAGTTTAACTACTGTTGTAACTTTTTTAGCCACGATTTTTTCCTCCTCGTGTTGTGGTAGACGCAGCTTAAGTGCTGCTCCCACGCATGTCGATGACATACCCATTAATTATACAAAAACATGTTCTAATTAGCAAGTATTTATTACAAATTAATCACTTTTCAGGCGTTGTCCAATACTGTATCAACGTCAGCAAAGTCTAATTCTGTTGGTGTTTCACGACCAAACACTTCAACTGTTGCTTCTAGCGTTTGCTTTTCGGTATCAACAGCTGTCACTGAACCTTCCATACCAGAAAATGGTCCTGCAATAATTTTAACTGTTTGTCCAACTTCAACAGCTAACTCGACAACTTCTCGTGTCACCATGCCCATACGCTTCATTAACAAGTCAACTTCTTCAGGTAACAATGAATTAGGCTTTGATCCAGCACCGTGAGAACCTAAGAACCCTGTAACACCAGGCGTATTACGCACGACATACCAAGCCTCATCAGTCATATTATAATCATGAGGTGTAGCCATTTCTACCAAAACATAACCTGGAAAGTCATTTTCAACAGAAGTTTTTGCTTCACCATCTTGAATTGTTGTTACTTCTTGTTCAGGGACTAAAATACGAAAAATTTGTTCCGTCATGCCCATAGTTTGTGTACGAGATTCTAGGTTCGCCTTAACCTTATGTTCATAACCCGAATAGGTATGAACGACAAACCATGACTTTTCAATATTATCTGTATTAGGTGTCGTTACTTCATCATTTTCTTGTGGTGTTTCATTATTTTCTGACATTATATTAAGCGCTCAAGATTGAAACAAAGATTTGTTTGTTCCTGAGCCATCCCTTCATTATTTTTACACAAAAAAGAACTTCTCCATGGAAGTCCTTGTCGTTAGTAATAGTATACTATATTTTTAATTATTTCGCTATTAATTTATGATGAAATTAAAGCCACTTTGTAAGAGCCAATCAACACCACCCAGAAATAGCGCAAAAATAACAGACACGGCAATCACTGTCACTGTTTCTTTTGATGTTTGTTCTTGTGACAGCCAAGTCACATTTTTCATTTCTGTTGCAACATTTCTAAAATACTTCAGCATGTCTCTATAACCTTTACTTTGTTTGTTGATGCAATGTATGTTTTCCACAAAACGCACAAAACTTTTTAACCGCAAGACGTTCTGTGCGATCCTTTGATAATGTTACTGTATAGTTGCGTGAGCCACAAACTGTGCACGCGAGTGATACTTTTTGACTAGCCATATGTGTTGTCTCCGTTAAATTCTCATTCTAGCATACCATCAACTGGTATAAAACTCAACGTTCCAATACACCATATAATATGAGATCAAGTAATTGTTCGATGCGTTTTTTCATACTCACATCGTTACCTAATTTATGGAAGTCACCAAACAAAGGGGCTAGACTTGTTATGTAAAATGAACTCGCCATACGTGCATCCATGTTTTTTCTCAATTTAACTGCCTCTTTAGCGAAAAATTGTGCAATCGGGGCAACATAATCACGGCCAAAAATAATGCCCAAAGCTTTTTGGTTATCTGATGACAGCGATATAAAACTACTATGAATCAACGTAAAAACATCACGCGGGTGATATGTCACTATAATTTCTGTCATTGCGACAAGTTGGTCGCTTGGTTGATCATATGATTGCTGCAAAACTAGTCGCATACCCTCAGCCACTTGTTTACCCACCCGGTCAATCACTTCAACAAATAATGTCTCTTTATCCCCGAAATAATGGTACAAGGCTGGCTGCGTGATATTTAACATTTTCGTAATGTCACGTGTCGTTGTCTGCTCATAACCACGCGCTAAAAACAATTCCGTTGCAGCTAAAAGGATTCTTTCACGTGTCGCTTCACTTGTACTTGATTTCATTTCCATACTAACAGTTTACACCCTTTTCAGTCATAAAAAAGTATGACTTACGCCATACTTTTAGTGTGCTATTAAATGCTTCTATATTAATACTCATTGCCATTTAATTACTAAGTGTTGCCTTGAAATTTCGCCGCTGTTTTATACGATAATAAGTGACTAATAAAATCGTAAATACTAATAACCATAATACTAATACGATAAGATTTTGTTGTACATCACCACCAAAAATGATCTGATTAATTGCCCGATTAAAGGTAGCTAACGGCCAGACTCTTTGCAATAGACCAAAAAAACCAGTTGTCATAGTGCCAGGTATAGCAATAACTGCAAAAATTGTTTGTAAAGTCATTAATAAACTAGCAAGCCACCAACCTGCTTGACCAAGTACTTGTTTCAAATACCAGACAATGCTCATCACAACCCAAGAAGCCAACAAAGTTGTGCCAGCTACTGCCCAAAAATTTTCGATTGATATCTGCCAAAATCCTGCACCAAATACCATAAGCGCAACAGCGATTGCGCTAAATACGCCACCGATTTGGAATGTTTCCCACCACTGTTCTAGCGCAAATGCTTCTTGTTTAGTCGACTTGACTGGCAACATCAAACCAAATAGAAGTGATAAAATAGTGACCCCAACAACTAATACATTAGGTAAAAAGGATTGCCCATCTTGCTTTATTGGTTGCAGATCTTTAATATTAAAAATCAACGTTTGAGTAAGTGGTGACTGATTGTTACTGGATGTTTGCTGACCAAGCGACTCTTTGAGTTTATCAGCAATGCTCGATTGCCCATTTTGAATATCGTTTGCACTTGACTGAATAATACCAGACTCATCACTCATTGCCTTAACGTTATTCAAATTAGCCACAATACTGTCTACACCGCCAGCAATTGTCGTTTGCATGGTATAAGACACATCGTTAATTTCCGAAGCCATCTCACTTATTTTTTCTGTATCATTTGCACTAATAGCTGCATTAAGTTGTGCGGAATAGTTGGCTAGTTTAGTCGTTTGATCTCGTACCTTATCTTGCAAATCACTTGCTGTCTGTGTATCAACGCCATTCCCCACTGCTTGTAAGTTCACCTGTAAATCTTTTGCTTGTTTTGATAAACTTTGACTTTGGTTGGCTAAACTACTCAATATTGAACTATCGGCTGTCCCTGATATGAGTCGTGTGTTTTCACGATTCAATGCTTGCATTAATTCTGTTTGTATATATTGTGTAGCAATCTTACTTTGTCCACTTGCAACTAATTGCTGTATGCTGATGTTTTTACCAGATTTATTTAAACCTGGTAATTGTCTCGTTAGATTTGCTGGTATAATGACAACAGCACTTACCTCACCATGAGACAGTGCTGTTTCTGCTTTCTGTCTTGTCGCATACGTCACAGCTCGAAACGTCTTTTTTTGACTTAATTCACCTGCAAAATTAGCACCAATGTTTTGTTGTTTTCCGCGATATTGTCCACCTTTATCTAGGTTCACGATTGCCACACGTAACCCATTAAGTTGCTGCGTTTGATAATTTATAGTACCTAAAAATCCCACAACTAATAAGACAGGAATCAACACTGCCAGCAACCATTTTACTAATTGTCTCTTATTTTTTAACAAATTCTGCCAACTTGACATAAAAAACCTCTTCTATTTACGATATTCATTAACTAGCATAACGATAAAAGCGGCATTTGTGACTGACTTTATAAAGTTTTATGACTTTTACAACATTCTTTTGAACATAAAAAAGCCAAACTAACGTTTGGCTTTTACAATAACTTAATTTTCTACAGTTTCAAGCAATCCATATTTTCCATCTTGACGTTTGTAAATAACTGAATCAGTATTTGTTTCCGCGTCCTTGAAGATGAAGAAATCATGTGCCAACAGATCCATTTGCAATGCTGCTTCTTCTGGTGACATAGGTTTCAAATCAACTTGCTTTGTGCGTACAATTTGTAAAGCTTCATCATCAACATCTGCATCTGGGATTTCATCGTTTGAATCAATACCCTTAAAGCCAGTTTCTCGTGACTTGCGATTAATCTTAGTCTTGTACTTACGAATCTGACGTTCCAACTTTTCGGAAACAGCGTCCACAGCAGCATACAAATCAGGATTTGTATCTTCCGCACGTAACACAACATAAGGTAATACAATTGTTACTTCAGCTTTACCAGAATTATCTGATTTATAGGTGCGCAAGTTGACATTAGCACTTGATTTTTCCTCGATGTAACGGTTCAACTTTGTCAAACGCTTCTCCACATATTCGCGAAGTGCATCAGTCACTGCGATATTTTCGCCACGTACATTATAATCTAACATAATTAATTCCTCCATTGAGTTACTAGATTCATTATACCATATGTGTAAGCGTTTTCTGTAAAAACATTTATTTTCTCATATTCATCTTGCTAAAGATATACTTTTCACATTTATAGCGCCTGCACTATACAATAAGTCAGCCGCATGATAAAGCGTATTTCCTGTCGTATAAATATCATCCACTAACAAAACGTGCTTTCCTCGCAAGGATATGCTGCTCTCTTTCAAAGTGAAAGGCTGTTGTCTTAACATGCGTGCTTTACGATTAAATTGAGATTGATGGGATTTTTTTATTGTTGTCACTTGAAGCAATTCTTGATAAATAATGCCTTCAAGTAACCCCGTTGTTTGATTAAAACCACGTGTCTTCATTGTATTTTCACTGACTGGTATTGGTACAATGACATCTTTTGATAACGACTTGATTATCTGAATAAACTTAGAATTAAAAATACCACGTAACTTGTAGTCACCATTAAACTTATATTGTTGCATGAATGAACGCATAGCATCATTATATTGGTACAGTGCTGTGTGCTTAAGTAGTATTTTCCCTTGCTGCTGCCAACGCCGACAATCCCGACATAACTGCGTTGATTTTTGTTGTCTGCCACAGCCTGAGCAGGACATTGTAATGACTGCAAAATCTGATTCACAGGCTTGACATATTAGTTTTTTTTGATTTTTTAGTAGACCCAGTGTTTGTAACAAGGATAATTCATTATCAATATAATTTTGGCACATCTGACAATTCATATATGTCCTCCCAGTCGTCGACCGCGTTGATTCATTTTCTTAATTTGATTTTGTGCAGCAATTACTTTGAGATTGGTATGCCGGATATAAGCTTGAACTAATCCAGTTGGCCTGTCATGATTACGTCCAACACGCCCAGCAATTTGCACTAATGCGTTTTCACTAAAAATAGGCTCATCTGCTCCCAAAATTAAAACATCAATTCCTGGAAATGTCACACCTCTTTCCAAAATAGTGGTTGTCACCAAATATTGAATGTCCTTATCGCGCATTTTTTGTACTTTCTCTTGCCTTTCTGGATCCGAAGCATGTACATAGTCACCAGCAATATCTGGTAAACATTGCTTAATACCCTGATAAACTCGTCTTAAGTCAGAAACCTTTGGCACAAAAATTAAAAACCGCCTATCTTCTTGATAAAATTTTTTTAGCTGTCTTAAAAATTTTGACGGTAACTTCTTCCGCCAATGACCAACGACTGTTGTTTTCAATAGTGGTAATAAATGTTGATGAAATCTGAGGGGTAAATATGATACCGTTAAATCTTTAGATGTTACACGCTTTTGTAATTTTTTAGTTGGTGTCGCACTAAGATAAATTAATGCGCTGCTTGCTTTTCTAGCATGTTTTACAGCATGCACCAGCATTTTATCCCCATCATAAGGAAAACTATCTACTTCATCAACAATTAGTAGATCAAAAGCTGATTTAAAACGAAGCATTTGGTGCGTTGTGGCTAAAACAAGCTGTGTGTAGCGGTAGTCTTCTGTCTGCGCACCATGTAACACAACCATATCTGTCTCTGAAAAGGCAGCGCGAAAACGTGGTGCCAATTCTATAATAACGTCAACTCGTGGTGACACAATCCCTACACGGTACTTTTTCTGCAATGCATGATGAATTACTGGAAATAGCATCTCTGTTTTTCCTGCACCCGTAACAGCCCATACCAGATGCTCTCGTTTGTATAATAATGTTTGAATGAGTTCATCACTGACAACTTGTTGCTGTGCGGTTAATTGCCCTTGCCATGATAAAGCTGCTTTGCCATCAAATTCATTTGGTTCTGGTAAATGCAGCAAGACATCATGTGAACTGACACGTCCCAATGTCAAACATCCGCAACAATAATAATGATTATTCGGTAACTTTTCAGTATTTTTTTGTCCACATCGTTGACAAACGCTATCTATAAAAGTGGGCAACGTGATTAAGTTTTTGGGTCTTGCCTCGATTTTAGGATTAAGAAGTTGACGACCATAATATGCTTTCATACTGTATAATACGATTTATGATCAAATATCTCACAATCGCACCAAATACTTTTACTTGGACACAAGAAATCCAAAAATCACGTTTTATTTTAAATCTTGCACGAATTGATTCTGAAGAGTCTGCGCGTGCATTTATCGATCATATATCTAAAACACATTACAAGGCCAACCATAATGTCTTTGCTTATGTCCTAGGGAACAATGATGATATTAAACGTTATTCTGATAATGGTGAACCAAGCGGAACAGCAGGCATACCTATGTTAGAGGTATTACAGAAAAACGAAGTACATGACGTTGTTGCTGTCGTGACGCGTTATTTTGGTGGCACTAAACTTGGCGCTGGTGGATTAATTCGCGCTTATGCCGGTACCGTAGCTGAGGGTATCAAGGCAGCCGGTCTTGTTGCTCGTTTAACACAACTGCGCGTAACTATCACAATCGATTATAAAAATTCAGACATTTTAACTTATTGGTTAACCAACCATGATTACAAGATTATAGCTACTCAATATGACGTTTCCGTACATACCACTGTTCCCGTGTCAGCCAGTGTAGTACCTGAATTTCAAACAGAAGTAAACAATCTACTCGATGGACATGCAACATTTCAAATTGGTGAAGAAACGTTCTTTGAAATTCCAGTAAAATAGGCTATAATTGAATAGTTATGATCTGCTAGTGTAATGGATCGCACGCAAGATTCCGATTCTTGAAATCCGGGTTCGACTCCCGGGTAGATCATCTTATCCATTGGTATAACGACGTTTACAGATATCTGGAACACTATTATAGTACTGCACACAAAAAGCCCGACTAGATTAATTTCTGGTCGAGCTTTTTGTTTTATTTAATTATAATTGCAAAGCCTTATCTGCGCTAAACCAAACCATTCTGTCATATCCGAATCCTTTAATGTCTGACAATTTAGGCATTTTTACTTATCATCACTTTCTAATGTGATAGGCCACCGTATAAGTTTTCGTATTTTCAGCTGGTAACACGATGTCACCGAAACTGGCATGATTCACAGCATCAGGCAGTGTTTGCATTTCAATAGCCAACGCTGTTTTAATTAGACTATTGTCATCAGGATTAGCAGTGAAGACCACAACACCGTTGCGATCAGAGTCAAGAGTCAATGTCAATTTATCATCAGGTGAAGTCAGTACAATCCCTTCGCCTTGGCGGGTTGAGTCTAGTACCCAAGCGTCATCATAATGTTCTTGTCCCAACGCATGTAAATACGAAAAATCAAATTTGGTATTTTGATTTTCAACTATTTTACCTGTTGGAATCATGTTTCCGTCAACTTCAAGGTGTTGCTGTGAAATAATTTGTAATTTGTGTTTACTGATATCTTGATCTCTGCCAACTAAGTTAAAGTAAACGTGTGTCATAGGATTAAACAATGTATTTTCATTTGAAACACCACTAAATATAATTTCTAGACGATCCTCATCGTTCAGCCGATAAGTCACTTGAGCAGCTAATTGACCGGCAAATTCATCATCAAAGGTGCACGTAAAATTGATTTCCGCCACTGTTCCCAAATTTTTGACCTCACCATGCCAATTAACCGCATTAAAACCATTAAACCCAGAATGTAAGACATTGCCACGATCATTTGGCGTCAATGTAAACTGTGCACCATCAATATTATAGTCAGTTTTTGATAAGCGACCACCAACGCGACCAATTGTATTGCCAAAATGAAACGGATTATCTAAGTATGACGCTAAGTCATCAAATTGCACCAACAGTTCTTGTTTTACACCATCACGTTCAACGGAAAATGATTGCCACGTTGCCCCGTATGAAATCGCAGTAATTCGTGTGTGATTGATATTTTCTAAGGTAAATGCCGTCACAACTTTTCCGTCAGGTAATTGGCCAAAATTCTTCTCTACTACTTTCATGATACCCTTTCCTGCTATACAGCAAATGAGCGATTTCTCGCTCATCATCATGCTTACTATTTTGTCAACGTCACATCTTGACCTAATAAGCCAATCACTAGTGGTTCACCTGAAATCAAGTCAACATGGGCTCCTTGACCATCGACTGTTACTTCCAAAACATGACCGCGGAATACCAAACGGAAGGCATATTTTGTCCAATTTTTTGGTAAGAATGGCTTCAAGTGTAGTTTACCATCACGCACACGCATGCCGGCAAATCCTTGCACAATTGCTAACCACGAACCTGTCATAGCAGTTATGTGCAAGCCATCTGACGTATCATTGTTATAATTATCTAAGTCCAAACGAGCCGCACGTTCGTACATTTCAACCGCTTTATCTTCCATTTGTAAGTCAGCAGCCAAAATTGAGTGAACGGATGGCGACAATGATGATTCATGCACTGTCAATGGTTCATAAAATTCAAAGTTGTTACGCTTTTCTTCTTCTGTGAATGCGTCTGGGAAATAGAACATGGCATGCAATGTATCAGATTGCTTAATATATGGTGAGCGCAAAATGCGATCCCATGACCAATTTTGGTTAATTGGTCGAATGTCTTGTGCCATATCAGCAATTGGTGTCAAGTCTTTATCCAAGAATGTATCATGCTGGACAAAAATATGCTTTTTACCTGTCTTTGTTTCAACATCAGCCTCAGGCAGATACATTTTATCAACAATTTCTTGCCACTTTACTAATTCATCATCAGTCAAAGCTAGCTTATCTTTTTCATCAGAATTGATTTCATCAAGGTGTTCAAGTGAGTATTGCAAAACCCACTTGGCCATCCAATTTGTATAGAAATTGTTATTAACATTGTTTTCATATTCGTTGGGACCGGTAACACCATGAATCATGTACTGATCGTTTCGCGCAGAATAGTGAACACGATCTGCCCAGAAACGTGCGATATTATACAAAACTTGTGCGCCATCACCGTCAATCCATGAGTGATCGCCTGTGATGTTTGTATAATTATAAATCGCATAAGCAATTGTTGAATTACGGTGAATTTCTTCAAAGGTAATTTCCCACTCGTTGTGCGATTCAATACCATCAAAGGTCACCATTGGGTACAAAGCACCTTTTAAACCTTGTTCTTTGGCATTATGGAATGCACCATCCAACTGATCAAAACGATATTGTAGCAATGAACGTGTCACAGACGGATCAGCAACACCGAGATAAACAGGAATGGCAAATGCTTCGGTGTCCCAATAAGTGGCACCACCGTACTTCTCGCCAGTAAAACCTTTTGGTCCGATATTCAAACGTGGATCATTACCATAGTAAGTTGAGAATAACTGGAATAGGTTGAAGCGAATACCTTGCTGCGCTGCGTCGTCCCCTTCAATTTGCACATCAGCTTTTTCCCAACGATTAGCCCATTCCTGCACATGTGCACTGTAAATGTCATCATATGTTTGCGTCCCAATATCTGCAGTTAATGTCTCACCGGCTTTAATCACTTGATCCAAACTATCATAATCACGTGAAGTTGTCACAATCACACGTTTTTCAAAACTTACTGAGCCTTTGTCTGGTATTTCAATATCAAAATAATCAGTCACTTCTTTTTCAGAGTGGTTCACACCATGTTTTTGGCCACCGACAAAACTTTGACGCGCAACAACGCTAAATTGTGGTACACCAAATGTGTTTTCGATTGTTTGCGTAGCGACATATGATGACTCCGTTTTATTGCCAACATCCAAAACTTGCCAGAACTTCTCATCATAGTTAGAGTCCTCGTTGACCACATCAGCGTCAATACTAGCATCAAATCGAATTTGGTGCTTTTGACCATCAGCTGATGATAAATCATAATGAATCACTGCCAATTCCTTAACTGTTGCTGAAACTAGTCGCGTAATACTAAATGTTACGCCAAATACAGTGAAAGTACGCTTCAAGACACCACCTCTCATGTCTAAAGATACTTCAAAATCAGTGATATCATTTTTAGCCAAGTCAACTTGATTACCATCTACATGAATATCTGCTTTGACATAATTCAAAGCATTGATTGCCTTACCAAAATAAAGTGGATACCCATTTTTCCACCAGCCAACACGTGTTTTGTCTGGAAACCAAACACCACCAACGTATATACCTTGATGCGTGTCACCAGAGTACACCTCTTCAAACATACCACGCATACCCATGTATTCATTACCCAAGCTTGTCATAGATTCTTGGAGACGCTTGTCTTCAGGATTCAAATCATGTGATGTGACTGTCCAAGGATCAACTTCAAAAATTCGCTTCATAAGAATTTTTACCTCTTCAATTTTTCTGATTTTTAGCTTCAGCGCTAATATCTATAATTGTTAACCCTACATATTAACGCCAAAGCATCAAAATTATTTGATTGATATCATAATGTAACCGTTTACATTATCTAGTATAAGACATTTTTAATTTTATTGAAAGCGCTTGCATAATAAAAAATTTGTTTATCGAATAATGACATTTAGTGAAATGTTGTTAATTCAAACCATACCAGTTTTTTGGACATATTTTCAAATATTTTTTCGACATTTTTGATGATTTTTAGGAAAACGTTTGTCTAAACATGACGAAATAATTTTATCAATGAACGCATAATCAAATTAATTAACATCATAGGCACTGACAACTTGGTAAGTATCGCGATATTCTTATTACATTCTATCAAGACGCTACCTACACTCATCATCACCCAAATCCGGTAAACAATAAGGAACAATCACACTTGTGGCCTTGGTTTGTTCAAGTAACGACCGTTGATCATTAAATAATAATCGAACCGCTTCACTACCCAAACTGCGCGGTAGTACATCCACCGAATAGAAATACTTACCACCTAAACGTGCATATTCAGAACGATTAAAAGCAATTGTTGGTAGTTTAGAATGTCGCTTTAAATGCGCCTGTGCTTGTTGTCGAGCCAAATAACCAATTTTATCGTCGCTAGCAATTAGACCATCAACTTCTTGATGCTGTTCAAAATAATGTTGCAGTACTTGTTTTTGTTCTTGAAAATCCACTGGTAACGACAATACGTGTCCATCAGGAACAACCACGTGAAATCCCAATTCACGATTTCGTTCGTAGCGCCAGTCAGCCAATGTACGAACAAATAACGGTGCCTTTAAATTGAAGTGTGACACCAAGAGATTACTCGCATCTTCCCCTGCCCTGCGATTATCGTTATCGACATACAGCACATCATTTGCCTGTTCTGGTTCACCCGTCACGACTACACGAGCGTTATTTTCTCGTAATAATTCAGAAATCGGATCATTTTCAACAGTGTAGAGTAAAATGAATCGTCGAACCTGACCAGCTTCAACCATCATTTTAACGGCATTATAAACCTCAGACCAGTTACTACCAGTAGCAGTAGTTAATAAGTATTGACGCGCTACTAATTGCGAATTGATGCCAAATAATAATTGCATCGCAAAGTCATTCTCTGCACTACCAGATGCTTGTGGTTGAAAGACGACACCCACAGTGTTGCTTTCACTTTGAGTTAAGTTCCGTGCGGCAAAATTGGGTGTATAACCCATATCTTTGGCAATTTTTTTAATGCGCTCCTTCGTTCTAACGCTAATTTTTGGTGAATCAGCTAACGCACGTGACACTGTTGAAATAGCCACACCGGATTTATTTGCAATATCTTGTATTGTTACCATACTGACCTCCTGTACACGTTATTTTAACATGAAAAAGATTGAGACTGATGCCCCAATCTTTTTCAGCCCTTAACTGAGCCGCTCGTTACACCGGAAACGTAAAATCTTTGCAAAACAATAAACAAAATGGTAATTGGAATCGCAATAATCACTGCCCCCGCAGCGAAACTCATGAACAATGAGTTAGCCGTTTCTTTGGTCATCATCGAATAGAGCCCGATAGCAACTGTATAATTTTTAACATTATCACCCATAATAACCTGTGCAAAAATGAAGTCCATCCACGGACCAGTGAAGGCCGTCAATGCTGTAAAAACAATGATTGGTTTAGACAATGGCAACGTAATTTTGGTGAAAATTTGCCACTTAGTCGCACCATCCAACATGGCACTTTCATCTAATGAATAAGGAATAGTGTCAAAAAATCCTTTCTGAATATAGAAAGCCAAACCTGCACCAGACACATAAACTAAAATTAAGGCAAACAAACTTTGTGTGAGACCCGCTGCCTTTAAAATGTAATAAACGGCAAACATGGCCATGAAACCCGGAAACATATTCAAAACCAAGGCCACCTTTAAAAATGGGCCTTTTAGCTTGAATTTCAAACGACTTAGTGAATATGCCATTGCCAACACCAAAGCAGTGGAAATAAGCCCGCTAACAATTGAAACGAATAAGGTATTCAAAAACCAACGTCCAAAAGGATACTGAGAATTGGTAAATAGCTGTATATAGTTATGAAAAGTATACGTTTTTGGCCAAAAATAGTTGACAAACGCCCCACCCTCACCACGAAAGCTGGTCAGTATAATCCATAGAATGGGCACAACCCAAACAATTGCCATCACAATCAATAACACATACAGAATCATTGTATTACGACGTTTTACGCCTTTTAAACTATGCATTGTTATGCCTCCATTCCAGAATTTGATATTTTTTTGTAAGCAACAAGCGAGAACGTTGCGGACAAAATGAAGATTAATATACCAATGACAGAAGCCAAATTATAATCAGCCGTATTCAAAGTCAAGTTATACAACCAGGTAATCAATAAGTCTGTTGAACCAGCGCCATAGTAATTTGAGTTAGTGGGTCCACCACCTGTTAACAGATAAATCACATTGAAATTATTGACATTGCCAATGAATTGTTGAATCAGGCTTGGCGCCATAACAAAAACAATTTGTGGAAATGTGATCGACTTGAAAATTTGGAACTTATTCGCGCCATCAATTTCAGCTGCCTCAATTTGCTCCTCAGATTGATTTTGCAAAATACCGGTAGTTACCAACATCGTTGCCGGAATACCAATCCATAAGTTAACAATAATAATGGTGAACTTAGCAAACAACGGATTAGTGAAAAATGGTAAGGAAGTTTTAATCAGGCCAGAGTTAATCAACATCGTATTCACGAGACCACCATCAGCGAACATATTATTCATAATTAATAAACTAATGAACGCTGGAATCGCCATGGTCAAAATAAAGATTGTTCGAAATACCTTTTTACCCTTGATTCCTTTAGCATTAATCATCATTGCCAAAATGACACCGAAGAAAAATGATGTCACAGTCGCTGCTACTGCCCAAATAAGCGTCCATGCTAATACTGGGAAAAATGTGTGAGCCATTTGTCCAGATATCACATTACTGAAATTAGCAAAACCAACCCAACTAAATAAATTTTTTGGGGGTAAATGATTATGGTCGTAGGATGTAAAAGCAATTGCAATCATGTAAATCAATGGCAAAATGGTGAAAAACAAAACGCCGGTCATAGGAATAGCCATTAAAGTGACATGAAGTTTCTCATCAAGCAATGAACCTAGATCTTCTCTCAGAGTAGGCAACGGGTCTCCAGCCTGTTTCAATTCCCAAATTTTACGTGCCGATGCCAGACTAGCACGATATAAAAGAACGAACAGTATGGTAATGATGACCGCTAACATTCCCCACAGCAGTAATAGCATTGAATTATCACCTGCTTTTAATACAGAAATTCCTATTTTTTTATCATAGACCAATCCTTGTGCACGTGTACCCAAGGTGACCATATTATAATAAGCTTTCAGGCCAGCTGTTAATAACCAAGCAATCCAAGTAACTTCTAATAGTAAAAATACAAAACCCTTGAGATATTGTTTGTTTGCAATATTAGCAGCACCCATGACAACATAAGATGCTTTAGTTACGCCATCTGCTTTTTTAAATAACTTCGTTAATGGTATATGCGTTTCAAAGGTCGAATGCTTTTTTCTTTTAAACATTTTTCTTCCCATCCTCCATAAGTATGTACACAGTGAAGTGCTGCATTTCACTGTTTTACTTTCATTTCACTGATTTTGAGGCATTTTTAACCAAAGTTGTCAGTTTTGATGGCATTTGACTATCTGAAATTTTACCTTTATATGTGTCATTAAACAAAGCATCAGCCGATGTCCAGAAGTTGGCCATCGCTGGTGACTTAGGCATTGGTGTTGAGAATCCCTTCTTTGACATATCAACGACGGCCTTAGCTAAAGCATCGTTTTGAATATCTGTTGATGCTTGCACTTTCTTTGATGATGGAATGTAATGTGAATTTTTGAAGCCAAGTTCCTGGGCTTTATCACTTGATAAATACTTTGCTAATTTCATCGCAGCCAATGGTTGCTTAGTATCTTGTTTAACACCAAACAGCTTAACTCCTAAGAATGCTTGCATTTGTTTTTCACCAGAACCAAGATTAACCGTTGGGTACGGTGCGATACCTAAGTTGTCACCAAGTGCCTTTTTATAATCGTTATATGACCATGGTCCAGACAATGTTGCTGAAATTTTCCCAGATTGTAAGAGACTCAATGTATTAGTGTTAGCTTGAACAACTCCGGCGTTGTCTTTTTGCGCTTTCACCCATTTCAGAACTGAAACACCCTTTTTGTTATCAATGTTAGTTCCTTTTGCTTTTTCACCATTAGCGCCGTATAACTTGTCACCAGCTGTGTAGAACAATGAAGAGAAGACGTAGTTAGCACCAGCCGACGCCATATTTGTACCAATCTTACCCTTTTTTGTTAAGCTATTCCAAGACTTGATGTCATCACTATTAAGTTGCGTCTTGTTGTAATACAAGACTTGAGACTCAATACCATAAGGATATCCGTAAACCTTACCTTTATACGTAGCACCTTTCATTGCGTTAGCAATTTGAGTTGACTTTAAACTATTAGCGTACTTGGTGTTTTGATAAATTAATCCTTGAGATGCTAACGAACCAATTTGATCATGTGGAAACATAAAGACATCGGCGGCTGCCGAAGGATCCTTTTGTAGATTCTTAAGTGCATCCGTTGAACTTGTATACTTAATAGTTACTTTGACATTGGGATTAGCCTTTTCAAAATTTTTTACGGCTTGGACATAAGTTGGTTTTGTATCTGTGTCAACCCACAACTTCAATTTTTTCGTTTTTGCTGTCGTTTTGGCAGCACTTACTGTTGGCGTGTCAATTAACAATCCAACGACGGTTGAAGCCGTCATTAGCGTTACCAGTGCACCAGTTGTCACGCTCATCATTTTTTTCGTCATGATTTTTTTTCCTCCAGAAAAAATTCTCTTTGTTTTTTTATTACGCAATCATCATAAAACATTTATGACCGTAATGCAAGCGCTTACATTTTTTATTTTTTTAAACGTAGGAGACAGTTAAAAATATTTTACTTGATCAAAATTGAGCATATAAAGGGATAATTTTAATCAAATTTGACTTATTCAATATTTTTCGCTTTCTTTAAATTAAGTTTTCTACCAGAAAGTATAATGTAATATAATACTTTTGTGGAAGCGCTTGCATTTATTTCAAAATATGCTAATCTAAGTAATGTAAGCGCTATCATTTAAAATAATCATGACATCGTATATTACAAAACGAGGAAAAAAATGGCTGAAATACGTTTGGAACACATCAATAAAACATATCCACATATGGCAACGCCATCCGTGGCAGATTATAATCTTCAAATCCATGACAAAGAGTTTATCGTGTTTGTTGGTCCTTCTGGTTCAGGTAAATCAACTGTGTTACGTATGATTGCTGGTCTAGAAGAAATATCTGGGGGTGAATTTATCATAGATGATAAATTAATGAACGATGTACCACCCAAAGATCGTGATATTGCAATGGTTTTTCAAAACTATGCACTTTATCCTCACATGAGTGTATTTGACAACATTGCATTTGGTTTAAAATTACGAAAAGTGCCAAAAACAGAAATCGCACAACGTGTCAAGGATGCTGCTAAAATTCTTGGTATCGAAGACTACCTCGATCGTAAACCTGCCGATTTGTCTGGTGGACAACGTCAGCGTGTCGCAATGGGACGTGCCATCGTTCGCGATGCAAAGATTTTGTTAATGGATGAACCTCTCTCAAACCTTGACGCCAAGTTACGTGTGGAGATTAGAGCTGAGATCACCAAAATTCACAAGCGTATTGGCGCCACTACAATATATGTGACACACGATCAAACAGAAGCCATGACTTTAGCTGATCGTATTGTGATTATTGATCATGGTGATATTCAACAAGTTGGAACACCACAAGAACTTTACAATGAACCTGCCAACATTTTTGTGGCAACCTTCATTGGCATGCCATCAATGAACATGATTAGCGGTCAATTCAGTAAAGAAATTTTGACAACAAATGATGGCTTTACCTTGAAAATCCCACTGGGATTGGCTAAGCAACTTATTGCCCGTGGCTATGAAGGCAAAAAAGTTGTTTTTGGTATTCGACCAGAAGATATTCATTCTGAACAAGTTGCCTTGGATACTTATCCCGAAAGTAAAGTAACAGCAACAGTCTCCATAGCTGAACTCATGGGTGCAGATTCCATGCTCTACACACAAGTGGGATCACAACAACTCATTGCTCGCGTTAATGCACGCGACTATAATCAACCTGGCTCATCAATTGAATTAGCTATTAACACCAATAAAGGTCATTTCTTTGATGTTGAAACAACTAATCGCATTGTATGAGGTTACGCCTTATACACTCTAAACAATCAAGTATTAACGAGGTAACTATTCATGAATAAAGCAGCAATTTACCATCGCCCTGACTCTGAATATGCTTATTTATATACAGCACATGAGATGCGATTACGTATACGAACAGCTAAAGACGACCTTCAATCCATTACTGTTATCGCCGGTGATCCTTATGATTGGCAAAATGGTTCATGGCAAAAATCAATCGATACAGTCATGACCAAAACTTTAGCTACTGACATACATCAGTATTGGGAAGCCTCATTAACAGCACCTTTCAACCGCTTAAATTACGGTTTTATCATGACTGACACCACTGGTCAACAACTTTTCTATGGTGATCAAGGTTTTGAATCAGTAACACCTTCTTCAAACGATAATAACGGCTTGATGGGAGCTAGTAATTACTTTAAAATGCCCTATTTTCAAGAAATTGACCGTTTTAAAGCGCCCGAATGGATTAAACAAACAGTTTGGTATCAAATTTTTCCTGAACGCTTTGCTAATGGCGAGACACAAAATGACCCGAATGGTAGTCTACCATGGCAGGCGGATGACCATCCGTCCGCTGACAGCTTTTACGGTGGCGATTTGCGCGGTATTATCAATCATTTAGATCATTTTATTCAACTTGGAATTAACGGTTTATACCTCACACCTATTTTTAAAGCGCCTACCAATCACAAATATGACACGCAAGACTATTTTGAAATTGATCTACACTTTGGTAATAAAGAGGATTTCAAAGAATTAGTTGAAAAAGCACATGCTTCCGGTATCCGTATTATGCTTGATGCTGTCTTCAATCACATTGGCGATCAAAGTCCACAATGGCAAGATGTGATCGCTCATGGACGACACTCTAAATACGCTGATTGGTTCCACATTCGTGATTTTCCTGTCCACTATACACCAACTGACAATTTCGAATTTACTGCTGATGCTAACTATGACACATTTGCATTTACGCCGCATATGCCAAAACTCAACACTGCCAATCCAGAAGTTCAAAATTATTTAATTTCAATTGCGACCTATTGGACTAAAGAGTTTGGTATTGATGGTTGGCGTTTAGATGTAGCTAACGAGGTAGATCATCATTTTTGGAAAAAATTTCGTGACGCAATGACATCCATTAATCCGGAAATTTACATACTAGGTGAAATTTGGACAAGTGCACAATCATGGCTACAAGGCGACGAATTCTCAGCTGTGATGAATTATGCTTTTACAGGATCAATTATTGATTTCTTCGCTAAACGTCAAACTAAACCATCCCAGCTGGTTCATAAACTCAATACACAACTTATGTTAAACCGTGACCAAACAAATCAAATGATGTTTAATTTACTTGATTCACATGATGCTCCACGTATTTTAACAGTAGCGCAAAATAACAAAAATATTGTTAAACAAATGTATACTTTTATGTTTTTACAACAAGGAACGCCTGATATTTATTACGGTAGCGAGTATGCCATGACAGGTCAACAAGATCCGGATAATCGCAAACCAATGATTTGGCAAAAAGAGAAACAAGACGAAGATATGTATCAATTCTTGAAGCAACTCATTCAATTACGACATAATTATCAAAACGTTCTTTCAGAAGGAACTTTATCTTGGCAGACTGATGATGAAAATGGCATCATTGGACTCACTCGACAGTTAAATGAAACTCAAATAGCCGCACTGTTTAACACCGGAACAACTAATTATGACGTTTCATCAACATACCACTCAGCAAAAATTATTGCACATGAGTTTTATGCTAATCAGATCATTCAACCAAACGGTTTTATTGTCACAGTTATCAATCAATAAGGAGATTTTTATGAAAACACCTTGGTGGCAATCAGCCGTCATTTATCAAATTTATCCCCGTTCTTTTCAAGATAGCAACCATGATGGTATCGGTGATATTCAAGGTATTATTTCTCACCTTGATTACCTAAAAAAATTAGGCATTGACGCGATTTGGTTGTCACCAGTTTATGCCTCACCTAATGACGACAACGGTTATGACATTAGTGACTACGAAAATATCATGTCTGAGTTTGGCACAATGGCCGATATGAACGCGTTAATTGCCGCTGCTCAGGAAAGAAATATCAGAATTATTATGGATCTTGTTTTAAACCATACTTCTGATGAGCATGCGTGGTTTATGGAATCTAGAAAAAGCCTTGACAATCCTTATCGAGATTTTTATATTTGGCGAAATTCAACCAATAACACAGTTCCCAACAGTTTGCAGTCTACCTTTGGTGGAAGCGCTTGGACGTTTGATCCCCAAACAAACCAATATTATCTTCATTTATTTAGCCAAAAACAACCTGATTTAAATTGGGAAAATTACTCTGTTCGACAAAAAATCTACAAAATGATCAAATTCTGGATTAATAAAGGTGTTGGTGGTTTTCGTTTAGATGTAATTGATTTAATTGGCAAAATTCCAGATGATGAGATAACTGATAACGGTCCCAAACTTCACGATTATCTTCAAGAAATGAATCAAGCAACATTTGCTAATCATGATTTGATGACAGTCGGTGAAACTTGGGGTGCGACGCCTGAAATTGCAAAACTTTACACCAATCCTGATCGGCATGAATTATCCATGGTCTTTCAATTCGAGCATATTAGTTTGGACCAAGAAGATGGCAAAGATAAATGGTTTTACACACCACTTGATATTTCAAAATTAAAATCCGTCATGACCAAATGGCAAACAAACTTGAATCGCGATGATGGTTGGAATTCTCTTTTTTGGAACAATCATGATTTACCAAGAATTGTGTCCAGATGGGGCGATGATTCAAAGTATCGCATAATATCAGCTAAAATGTTGGCTATTTTACTACACATGATGAAAGGTACCCCATACATTTATCAAGGAGAAGAAATTGGACTGACGAACACACCCGTCAATAATATTGCGGCACTACGTGATATTGAATCCTTAAACTATTACCATTCAGCGCTCAAGAATGGTTTAAGTGTTGACACGGTTCTCAATCAAATCAATCATAAAGGACGCGATAATGCACGTCGCCCTATGCCTTGGCGGAACAGCACTAATGGTGGGTTCACAGATGGTAGCCCTTGGATTGACCTCAACGAAAAATATCCCGAAATAAACGTCGCGGCAGCTCTTCATGATCCAAATAATGTTTTTTATACTTATCAAAAATTAATTACCCTTCGTCACAATAATCCAATTGTTATCTATGGTGATTTTGATCTTGTTGAAACTGCTGAGGAAGTTTTTGCTTATTACAGGCACTACGAAGGCATTACTTGGCTCATTGTTACTAATTTTAGTGGCCAACCACAACTGTTTACAAGTAATGATCACATCGAAAAGGTTTTGATAACTAACTATGAATCCCCAACAAGTTTACGACAACTATACCTCAAACCTTATGAGGCATTCGTTGTCCAAATCACACACAAATAAATCATAATAATTGAGGAATAGCATCATGGTACTCGCAAAAGATACTGACCAACTATGGTGGCGATCAGCAATTGGCTACCAAATTTACCCACGATCATTTCAAGATAGCAATCACGATGGTATTGGTGACCTTAAAGGTATAACCAGTCGTTTCCCTTATTTAAAGTGGCTTGGTGTTGATTTTATTTGGTTGAATCCTATTTATACATCTCCCAACATTGATAATGGCTATGATATCGCTGATTTTCAAAATGTTGCATCAGAATACGGCACGTTAGATGATCTCAAAACACTCATAAACAGCGCACATCAGCAAAATATTCGTGTCATTATGGATTTGGTCGTCAATCACACCTCTAATCAGCATTTTTGGTTTCAAGAGGCACAGACCAGTCGTGATAACCCTTACCACGATTTTTATATCTGGCAACCAAATCATAATGATCAAGCACCTAATAATTGGACTAATTTCACTGGTGATAGTGTATGGACTTATAATCAAGCAACAGATGAATGGTACTTTCATCTATTTGCACCGGAACAACCAGACCTGAACTGGGAAAATCAGTCGGTACAAACAGAAATCATCAAAATAATTACTTGGTGGTCTGAGCAAAACATCGATGGTTTCCGGCTAGATGCACTAAGTCACTTAAAAAAAATGCCATTTGATACGCTACAATCAACCGACGACTATCAATTTGAAATATTTGCTAATAATCCGGGCATTGAAGTATTTTTATCTCTACTACATCAAACATTTCAATCACTTCATTTAATGACTATCGGTGAGGCTGGTGGTGTACATGCCGACACTGCTAAATTTTGGACCGGTTCGCAAGGATTTATTGATATGATTTTTGAACTAGAACACCAAGTACGGCAAACTCAAGTGCCACCGCGTGCTAACCGTAATCATTTACTTACTCGTCTCACAGCGTGGGAGAATACTTTGAATACAGATGGTTGGTTAGGATTATATCTTGAAAATCATGATCAGCCAAGATCCATCACCGTTTATGGTAATGATAATCCCCTTGCAGCCAAAAGTTTGGCAACTTTATTGCTTTCGCTTCGTGGCACACCTTTCATTTATCAAGGTGAAGAATTAGGTATGACCAACATGTTATTTACCACACCTGATCAAATTGACGATCCACCAACATACCATGACTATCAACGTTTCTTGGCAGCTGGTATTTCAACAGACGTAGCATTAAAACAAGCTACTAGCTGGTCACGAGACAATGCCAGAACACCTATGCAATGGACAAATTTTGGATTCTCTGACAATGAATTAAATTCAAAAAACACATGGATGGTAACTAATCCCAATACAACATTCCTCAACTACCAAAAGAATAGGCAAGATCCGAAATCAGTACTTAACTATTACCATAAATTAATTCATCTTAGGCGAAAAGATGAGGTTTTAAAATCAGGCCGTTTTCAATCATATGACATTGGTCATCCCGATATATTAATATTTACCAGATATTTATTACCAGACAAACGACTAATTCTGATTAATTTAGCGAGCACTCCCCAATCTATTTCCATCCCTCACAGTATACTGTCTGAAAACTGGCATACAATAATATCAACCATTGAACCCACACCAGAAATATCACCAACTATGCAATTACAACCATTTCAATCTATAATCTGGTACAATTGATATTTATAAAGTAGCCAAACTAAGTAATGATGGTATATACCACTACTTTTTTTGCCAATCGATTACAGACAATATTATTCTTAGCTGGGTAGATCATCTAAAATACCACTGTTTGTAAAAAGATAGTACTTCATTACGAAGTACTATCTTTTTACATTCACCACAAAAATTTAGACGTTAATAAAATCGTTGCAATAATTTAACTCTCTTTTCACTCAATCAACTGTTAATGCGTCTGGTTCTGGTGCGATGACATCATGACCAGTTTGTTGTTTAATTGTTTCAAACAAAATGCCCTCTCTTAATCCAGCTTGTGAAAAGATCACCTGTTGTCCACTTAATAAAATTAATAATTCGATTAAAGGCAAAATGCCACCAACAATAATATCTCCACGTTCCTTAGCTAGACCAGGTATTTTTTTCCGTGCTTCAAGATTCTTGCTCAGAATCATTTGATAAATTCGAGTCGCATCTTGCGTACTTAGGTGGTAACCATGAATTGGTAAATCAACAATCTTTTTCTGACGACGTGATATCTTAGCCAATGTTCGATTACTACCACCTAGCGCTACCAATGGTAGATTGGATGCTTCACTAAGCCATGATACATCCCCAAACATACGACGTAAAGCCACAGTCGCTTCAAAAAGCGAGGCTGCACTAATCACATCGTTTTCTAAAAATTCTTCACTGATTGTAACAGCACCGACTGGTAAACTCACTTCGTGTATCGCTTCTTTATTGCGAACTAACACTAATTCTGCTGAAGCACCACCTGTGTCTAGTATCAGCGCATCATTAATATTAAGCGTATTGACAATACCGATATAATCGTAGTGCGCTTCTTCTTCACCTTTAAGTACTTCCAAAGGCAGTGTCATTTCCTCTTGAAATGCTTTTAAGAAAGCCGCTTGGTTTGTTGCTTGCCGCACTGCAGCCGTAGCAACTGCACGTATCTTAATATCATCTTTAGGATATGATGATAAAGCTTTTTTGAAATATTTCAATGCCTCTAACGTACGTGCGATAGCATCCGGCTGTAAAATTTTATCATTTCCCATGCCCTCAGAAAGACGTACCATTTCTTGATAGCGTTCTAGTATTTCATAATGACCATCATGGTGATACTTACTAACTGTCATTCGTACTGAATTCGATCCAAGATCAATCACTGCCAGTAATGTCATGCTTTTTCTCCTGTAAATGGATTATTAATTGGTTCAAAATCACGTTGTGCGTGTTGTTCTTTTTCACGTTGCTGCTGTTCAACTTGTGATGCCAACGATTCTGCGATAAATATTTCTTGCGCATTAATCGCTGATAATCCGCGACGATCAATTTTTTCAAATACACCATTTGGTTGTAAAATTCTTGTTTTCACGTTATCATCCCACATTGTTTGGAATATTGTCAGCACCCGCTGTCGAAGATTATGATCTCTAATTGGAAAGAATAATTCAACACGGCGGTCTAAATTACGCGTCATTAGATCAGCCGATGATAAATAAACTTCCGGATCACCATCATTGTCAAAACTATAAATACGACTATGTTCTAAAAAGCGACCAACAATTGAATGTACAGCAATATTTTCGCTGACGTTCGGTATACCAACCCTCAGCATTGTAATACCTCGAACAATTAGTTCTACTGGTACGCCTGCTTCACTAGCTTCATATAAACGTCGAATCATACGTTCATCTGATAATGAATTGAATTTCATTTTAATACCTGCTGTTTTACCGGATTTCGCATTGGTAATTTCGTTGGTGATTTTATCGTATATAAAATCACGAATACCATCAGGTGACATATGTAATTGATGAAAATAAAGCGGATCAGAATAACCAGTTAGAATATTAAAAATAGAGGCAACATCAGCGCCTAACTCACTGTCACTTGTGAATAAACCTAAATCAGTATAAAAATTGGCTGTCACATCATTGTAGTTACCCGTTCCTAAGTGGACATAGCGTCGAATGGCATCATCTTCACGACGTACAATTAAGACAACTTTTGCGTGTACCTTTAATCCTCTCAGACCATAAACAACATGTACGCCTTCTTGTTCCAATTCTCGCGCCCAATGCACATTATTTTTTTCATCAAAACGCGCCTTAATTTCAACTAAAACCGTCACTTGTTTTCCACGTTGGGCTGCATCCGCCAAGGCCTTAATGATTGGTGAATTACCAGACACACGGTATAGCGTCATTTTAATAGCTAAAACGTCATCATCACGTGCTGCTGCTTGTACAAATTGCACAACAGGTTTAAATGTATCATAAGGATGATGTAAAAGATAATCATTTTTTTTGATACTATCAAACATCTTATCTGGTGCTAACGCTTGTTCTTCATATCCCTTAAAAGCAGAAAACTCTAATGATGGCGCATTTATCAATTTCAACCAAGCATCAATAAACGTTAAATCAATTGCCCCGTTAACATCGTAAACTCGCTCATCCGGAACTTCTAAAGCCTTAATCAATTTAGTCATTAATGTTTTGCTCGTATTAGCACTGACAATAACACGTATGACACGTCCACGTTCTCGTTCTTGCAACTTACTTTGTACTTCTTGTAAAATATTTGGTGTATCTTCATCATCAGCAACGTCTAATTCCATGTCACGTAAAATATGGAAAACTGTTGATTCCTTGATTGTATAACCTTGAAATAATGCATCCAAAAATAACTGCACAACTTCTTCTACTAAAATCACTTGATTGGATTCTGGTAGAGAAATAACACGCCCTGATGTTTCTGGTACTTGTAAAACAGCAATGTGTTTTTCAGATTTTTCATCATCTTTTTTTAGTCTCACTCCAATATTAAGCGTATCATTGGCCAAGAATGGAAATGGTCGTGTACTGTCAATTGCCATTGGTGTTAGAACCGGCAATAGCTCTTCGTCAAAGAAACGCTTTAAAAATTTGATTTGATCCTCGTTTAAATCTGTTGAATGTTGTAATGCAAAACCATGTTTTTTCAAAGCAGGAATGATACTACGATTCAAAACTTGATACTGACTTCTAATTTGCTCACCGGCTGCCGATGATATTTCTTTTAATTGCTGTTTTGGCAACAAACCAGAGGCGTCCACTCTGTCATGCCCCACAAAAACCTGTTGCTGTAAGCTAGCCACTCGTACCATGAACCATTCATCCATATTTTTTTGCGTTATTGACAAGAACTTCGCACGTTCTAATAAAGGGTTTTGAGTATCACGCGCTTCTTCCAGCACACGATTGTTAAAAGCTAACCAACTGATTTCTCGATTAACATAATATTTAGACTGTTTTAATTGTGTCATAATATCCTTTTAACTCCGTTTCCCTTGTCTTTTTAGCGTAATCGGCATGCCAAAAACCGCTTCGAAGAACCGAGATTTTTTTGCGAATACGTAAATTTCCAACTGCAAATCAAGCGTTGTATGACCAACAACAACTATTTTTTCTGGTTTAATTGAAACTGTTAGTTTCGTAATCTTTTGTAATCGACTATCATCCAAAGCATCTGCCAAACGCAACAAGGCTGCCATTTTAGCAATTCGTATACGTTGTCGTGGTGAAAATTCTTGTGTCGCACGTAGCGCATTATCTGGTGTCTCAGCACTGTGATATCTCGCAATTGCAGCAATCATACGCTGTTCTGAAGTTGATAAGCCATGGAAATCTATACTTTCCAATATTTCTTCTGAATATTGATAATGGCGCTGAGAATTAATAAAACTACCGACATCGTGTGTTAAAGCCGCAACACCCAACAATAAACGATCGCGTGTGTCTAATCGATGATATTTTTTCAAGCGGTCAAACAATCGCCACGCATATTGCAAAACAATTTCACGATGTTTTTCTTCAACCATATAACGATCAGCAATACCTCTTGCAGCAGTGATAATATCTTCTTGTGCTGTCGTATCTGTGACTATCAATCCATCTAACACTGTTAAATTACTGATATGTACATATTTAGCATCCACAGCATCCATCACATTCATGACTAGAATTGCTTCCATAAAAATCATCCACACATCTTTAGTAAGCACATCATACTGATCCGAAATGGATTGATTATTAGTCTGATCGAAATTAGTAATTAATTTTGCAACTTCCTCTTTACTAACAGTCACATCTTGCTTATGTCCCAAAAACATCTGATTAAAAACATCTGCTCCGAGTAGCACCATAGTATCACTTGCCTGAAAAGGTGGCAACATATGCCAAAAATCAGCCAATTTACTATTAATAAATTCTGGTAGTAAATCCGACATCTGCGTTATTTCTGCAGTCATCTGTCGAATAGACTGTGTTAAACGTACCGGACCAATCGCTGAATGTTGTGAAAATTTAAATTGATCGTTTTCAAAATAGGATAAATCAATTCTCGTAGAACTAACACCTAAAACAAATGTATTGCCATTACTTAATACTTTTTTGTCATGAATTCGCAAAGCTAATTGTCGATAATAATTTTCCTGATTAGCATTTAACCAATAAAGTTCAAGTCCGGTAACATTTTCCACTTGATCAACAAAATATACTGCATTAGGCATTTTAGATAAATTTTCACTACCAAAAAGGCGCACATCACTGACTGAATAGTCCCGCAAAAGCTGTTGAAATCTTTGTAGCTGCAATAAAGCGCGTTGCATAACATCAGTTGAAAATGTTGCGAGTTCCAAATCATTTTCACTGTATTCTCGTTTGACTGTTTCAATTTGCTGCCCACTACCATCAACAATTTGTAGTTCTGCAACACCTGAACTAAGTAAAATAATACCCTTCAATTTTGCCATCACCACCGCCCCCTTGGCTTGTAGTTTATTAATTAGGATTAAACGAGCAAGTTAATTCGTGATCATTTATAACACCCATCGCTTGTAAATAGGAATAAATTGTAACAGGACCAGTAAACTTGAAGCCCCGTTTCTTCATATCTTTAGCAACAGTTTGTGATTGTTCATTTTGCACCGGGATGTCACTTGCTGATTGAATATGATGATTAATAACTTGCCCCTTAGTAAAAGACCACATATAATTTGAAAAACTACCAAATTCTGCCTGCAAATTCTTGATAATTTGCGCGTTATTAACTGTTGCTGCAATTTTTAAACCATTGCGTATAATTTGTTTATCTTGTTTTAAATGTATCACATCTTCATCTGACATGCTTATAATTTTATCAATATCAAATTGATAAAATGCGTTATTTAAGCCCGCTCGTTTTTTTAAAGAAATTTCCCAACTTAATCCTGCCTGAAAAACTTCCAGTGTCAGTAACTCAAACAACTTAACATCGTCATCACGTAAGGGATGCCCCCACTCTTCATCGTGATACATAGTCATAATATCAGACTGTGGATAATTACTTACCCAAGCACAACGCTGTTTGTTTATATGCTGCAACTCATCATCATTTTTAAAAGGCATATACATCATTACCACTTTCTTCAAGAGAAATAAATTTAATAAAAAACCACCTCTAAAAGAGATGATTTCAAAATACCAATATTACTTATTTTCAATAGCTTCACGTGCATCAGCTGATAAGTTATAAAATGAATGAATACCCTTATACTTAGCAGTTGTGTCCAACAATTCTTCGATACGGATCAATTGGTTGTACTTCGCGATACGATCAGTACGTGACAATGAACCTGTCTTAATTTGACCAGCATTTGTAGCAACAACCAAGTCAGAAATTGTTGTATCTTCTGTTTCACCTGAACGGTGTGATACGATAGCTGTGTAACCAGCTTCCTTAGCCATTTCGATAGCTTCGAAAGTTTCTGTCAAAGTACCAATTTGGTTAACTTTGATCAAAATTGAGTTAGCAGCGCCCATGTTGATACCCTTTTCAAGGTATTGTGTGTTAGTAACGAAGAAGTCATCACCAACTAATTGAACCTTCTTACCCAATTCAGTTGTAATTGTAGCCCAATCTTCCCATTCATTTTCATCAATAGGATCTTCAATTGAAATAATTGGGTAACGATCTGCCAAATCTTCAAGATACTTGATAAATTCAGGTGTTGTGAATTCTTCACCAGTTGACCAACGTAACTTATATGTCTTTGTAGCAGCATCATACAATTCTGATGAAGCAACATCAACAGCGATAGCGATATCTTTTCCTGGCTTGTAACCCGCAGCTTCGATAGCACGGATCAAGTACTTCAAAGGTTCTTCGTTATCAGCGAAGTCAGGTGCAAATCCACCTTCGTCACCAACAGAAGTAGCCTTACCGTCAGCTTCCAACAACTTCTTCAAAGCATGGAAAGTTTCGGCACCATAACGGATGGCTTCCTTGACAGTTGGTGCGCCAACAGGCATAATCATGAACTCTTGGAAATCAACCTTGTTAGCTGAGTGTGCGCCACCGTTGATAACATTCATCATTGGTGTAGGCAAAACGTATGAGTTTGCGCCACCCAAGTATGAGAACAAAGGCACACCTAACTCATCAGCAGCAGCACGAGCAGCAGCAATTGACACAGCCAAAATTGCGTTTGCGCCCAGCTTACCTTTATTTTCTGTACCGTCGAGTTCGATCATAGCTTGATCGATTGCACGTTGGTCAGTTACATCGAACTTACCAACCAAAGCTTTAGCGATAGCATCGTTAACATTGGCAACAGCCTTTGTTGTTCCCTTACCACTAAAGCGTGACTTGTCACCATCACGTAATTCAACAGCTTCATGTTCACCAGTTGAGGCACCTGAAGGTACCATACCGCGACCGAAACCACCTAATTCTGTGATAACTTCTGCTTCAAGTGTAGGGTTTCCACGTGAGTCAAGGACTTCACGTGCGATAATATCAGTGATTAAAGACATATGTCTATTTCTCCTTTGGTTTATGGTTTTATACCATGTATATTATATCACACAGAGATGACTGAAACACAACTTGTGTTTCAAGTTTTTCATGATAATTCAGAAATTGCAGTTTTCATTGCTTTTTTAAAACGATACTGCATTTGCTCAAAACGTCGTGAACTAATCTCTGAATTGTGACTTTCAATGCCTAAAAGTTGTCGCACCATTTTTTTGAATTCTTCTGTTTTAGCAATATCTGTTGTATGCAATAACTCTCGCAATATGTATAGTTGTTCCGGATTATAAGTATCAGTCCCTAGATTAAATAAATTACCTGACTCATCATTATTTTCGGACAAAACTGTTTTTTCAAACTCTGATTTAGCCGTATAATACGACCGCACGAGATCGGTAGCATGATTGGTTAATGCAGTAATAAAATAAGTTGAAAATTTAGCGCGTGGTTTTACCGTATCAAATTTTCTAACACATTTAATTAAAACCTCCAACCCATCAGAATACCATTCATCTGATGTGATACGACTACTAATTTTACGCCGATGAACATCATAAACTGCACCACGTAAATGTTTAATCAGTACATTGTATGCGAATTCGTGTCCGTTTTGTGCAGCACGGACTACTGCTACTAATCTATCTTTCCCCAATTTTTTCCACCATAGTTCTGTATGAAGCAGCATTTACATACCCTACTTCACACAATTCTTACAATGGATTACGAGAACTAAATCCTTGATAAATTAACAAACTTGCAGCAACACTGGCATTTAAACTCTGAACATGCCCAACCATCGGAATTGTCAACATGCTATCTACTTTTTTCTTCAGTAATGGTGAAATTCCCTTTCCCTCATTACCAATTACTAATGCAGTTGCACCTTTGGCATCCCAATGGCGATAGTCTTCACCAGCCATATCTGTCCCAAACACCCAAATACCACGATCCTTTAATTCACTCACAGTATTAACTAGATTTGTCACACGTGCTACAGGTACGTGCTCAATGGCACCCGTTGATATTTTAGCGACTGTGGCAGTTAATTGTACTGCGCGTCTTTTTGGAATAATAATACCGTGAACACCTGCAGCATCAGCCGTTCTTAATATTGAACCGAGATTATGAGGGTCCTCAATACCGTCTAAAATTAAGAAAAAAGGTTCAGCTTGGTGTTTTTTAGCATTTGAAAACAAATCATCAATTGTCGCATAATTAAATGCAGCAACGCTCAAAACAACCCCTTGATGATTTCCGCCATCTGTCAACTCATCTAACTTTGATTTAGGCGCTTGTTGAATGACCAAGCCCTTTTTCTTAGCAAGTTGTGTCACTTCATTACGTATTTTATCTTGTAATCCCGTTTGGAGCCAAACTTTATTAATTTCTTGCGTGCCTTTTAAAGATTCAACACTGGCGTAGTGTCCATAGACAAATTCTGTTTGGTCTGGTGTTTGTTGCTCTTGTTTCATGCGTTTGCTCTCCCTGATTCTACTTGTTCAAAAATCCAATTCATTAATGTGCTGATTCGCTCAGTTTGCCCTGATAAATGTAAAAAACCAAATAATGCCTCAACACCAGTTGATATACGATAAGTCACAACATCAGTGTTTTTCGCCTTTGTATGTGATTTTGCATTGCGACCGCGTTTAAAATATACCAATTCACTGTCTGTTAGCAAATCATCAGTCATCATTTGGGCAAATAGCGCAGCATGCGCTTTGGCAGACACATAATGCCTACTATGCTTTTGCAAATCGTTGACTTTTGTTAATCCTAATGAGAGTAAATGCTGACGCACTTCAAGCTCGTAAATTGCATCGCCAATATAAGCTAACGATAATCCATTCATCTGTTCGTATTGTAAATTTTGCATATCTCCATTATACGCGAGATTTGACATGTACGTATCATTTTTGTGTGTTCTGCAGAACTATTTTAGTTTATACGAAAAAACCATTTATACCAATATTTTTTGCCTAATTGGTATCTTTTTTGTCCTAACTGGTTTTAAAATATGCGATTAACAGCCCGATACTATTTATCACGACAAAAAAAGTTCACGAAAATTCGTGAACTTTTGCCATCAATTATAATAATAAAGTGAATCGATATAACTTATTCTTCAAATGTCTTAGCGACATCATCTAACTTAGGAATATCTGATGACGATTCTTTAGCTACTTCTGGTTGTGCAATGACATCGCCAACAACCTTACTCTTAATCTTACGGTATTCAGCCATACCAGTTCCGGCAGGAATAATCTTACCGATGATAACATTTTCCTTCAAACCAACAAGTGGATCATTCTTACCGCGAATAGCAGCATCAGTCAAGACACGTGTTGTTTCTTGGAAGGATGCAGCAGATAGGAATGAATTCGTTTCCAACGCAGCCTTTGTAATTCCAAGCAGCACTGGACGAGCTGTTGCTGGTACTTGACCCGCAAACAGAGCTGGTTCATTTGCACGTTGGAAATCAGCAATATCCATTAACATTCCTGGTAGAAGATTTGTTTCACCTGGATCCATGACACGAATTTTACGTAACATTTGGCGAATCATAACTTCGATATGCTTATCAGAAACTTCAATACCTTGCAAACGATAAACCTTTTGAATTTCCGTTAGCATGTATGATTCAGTTGTTAGCGTATCAGTGACAGCAAGCAATTCCTTAGGATCAACAGGTCCTTCATTAATTGCATCCCCACGTTGAATATTATCACCTTCAGCAAAACGCATACGCGCTGCCAATGGCAAAGTATAGGTACGTGTATCTGTTTCACCTTCGATTGTCACAGCTTTTGTTCGCTCAGCTGGATTTTCTTCAATGGAAACAACGACACCAGTAACTTCTGAAATTTCTGCACGTCCCTTTGGAATACGTGCTTCAACAATTTCTTGCACACGAGGCAAACCTTGTGTAATATCGTTACCACCCGCAACACCACCCGTGTGGAAGTTACGCATGGTCAATTGTGTACCTGGTTCTCCAATGGATTGTGCAGCCACTGTTCCAACTGCTTCACCAACTTCAACTTCTTCACCAGTAGCCAAGTTGCGACCATAATCAAGCACAGCAACACCGTGTTCTGTCGTTGATGTGAAGACAGAACGAATCGTTACTTCTTCAACACCTGCAGCAACAATAGCCTTTGCAACATCTTCATCAATCATTTCATTACGAGAAACAATCTTTTCACCAGTTGCTGGATCAAAGACAGACTTCATGGCATAACGTCCTAAGATACGGTCATATAGCGGCTCAACAACTGATGTACCGTCCATAATTGCCTTAACAGCAACACCACGATCAGCATTGTTGTTCCACTCACGAACGATAACATCTTGCGCAACGTCAACAAGTCGACGTGTCAAGTAACCTGAGTTAGCAGTCTTCAAAGCCGTATCAGACATTCCCTTACGCGCTCCGTGAGTAGAAATAAACATTTCCATCACTGTCAAACCTTCTCGGAAGTTAGCTGTAACAGGCAATTCAATAATCTTACCACCAGGTCCAGCCATCAAACCACGCATACCAGCCAATTGAACGAAGTTAGAGATGTTACCACGTGCCCCTGAATCCTGCATCATAAAGATAGGGTTTGTTGGTTCAAACAAATCAATCAATTTATCTTGAATAACATCTTTAGCTTTGGTCCAGATTTCAGTCACACGTTGATAACGTTCTTCATCTGTAATCAAACCACGTCGGAACTGCTTTGTAACAGTCGCAACTTGCTTATGTGCATCTTCCAAAATTTCTGGTTTCTCAGTTAATTCTGTTACGTCGTTCATTGAAACAGTCAAACCAGATTCTGTTGACTTTTCATAACCAAGATCTTTCATACGATCCAAAAGCAATGATGTTTCTGTTACTTTATAACGCTTATAGACTTCAGCAATAACATCTGATAAGAAACCTTTTTTAAAGGCACTAACAGTCGCTGTATCTGCCAAATAGTCATGGATGTTTTCACCTGACTCGATGAAGAAATCATCACTAATACCCTTGAAATTGTCTTCAGATGGTTCGTTAATATAAGGGAAATCAACAGGTAAAATTTCGTTAAAAATCAACTTACCTACTGATGTTACCATAATCTTTGAACGTTGTTCAGCCGTAAATGGCTTTGCTTCTGGGAATGACGATGTTTGAATACCAATACGTGTATGGTAATGTACAACTTTACTTGCAAAGGCAATTTCAGCTTCTTCAACTGATGAGAATACCATACCTTCACCTTCACGGCCAACTTCTTCGGCTGTCAAGTAGTAGTTTCCAATAACCATGTCCTGAGATGGGGCCACGATAGGCTTGCCATCTTTTGGTGCCAAAATGTGTCCAGCAGCAAGCATCAACAAACGTGCTTCAGCTTGTGCTTCATCTGATAATGGCACGTGAATAGCCATCTGGTCACCATCAAAATCGGCATTATAAGCTTCAGTAACTAGCGGATGCAAACGCATGGCCTTACCTGAAACCAAAACTGGTTCGAAAGCCTGAATACCTAAACGGTGCAATGTAGGTGCACGGTTCAAAAGTACTGGATGTTCCTTAATAACATCTTCCAAAACATCCATCACGTCTTCATCAGCTTTGTCAATTTTACGCTTAGCAGACTTGACGTTACCGGCCAATTTACGTGTTGTCAATTCTTTCATGATGAACGGACGGAACAATTCAATTGCCATTGGACGTGGCAATCCCATTTGGTTCATTTTCAAGAAAGGTCCAACATCAATAACTGAACGACCAGAATAATCAACACGCTTCCCCAAAAGGTTTTGACGGAAACGGCCTTGCTTACCCTTCAACATGTGAGACAATGACTTTAATGGTCGGTTACCAGGACCAGCCACAGGACGACCACGACGGCCATTATCAATCAAGGCATCGACAGCTTCTTGCAACATACGCTTTTCGTTTTGCACAATGATGCCTGGCGCATTTAAATCAAGCAAACGCTTCAAACGGTTATTACGGTTAATAACACGACGATACAAATCATTCAAATCAGAAGTGGCAAAACGACCACCTTCAAGTTGAACCATTGGACGTAGGTCTGGTGGAATTACTGGAATAACATCCATAACCATCCACTCAGGCTTGTTATTTGACTGGAAAAATGCCTCGATAATATCCAAACGACGTACAGCACGTACACGTTTTTGACCGGTTGCCTCTTGTAATTCGCGCTTTAATTGATCTGCTTCAGCAGCTAAATCAACATTGGCTAACAAATCTTTTATTGCTTCAGCACCCATGCCAGCTTTAAAGCTCGCACCATATTCACGCTTCAATTCACGGTATTCACGTTCTGTCATTAATTGCTTTTTTTCAACAGGCGCGTCACCAGGTTCAATGACAACGTATGAAGCAAAGTAAATAATTTCTTCAAGTGAGCGAGGTGACATGTCTAGCACAAGACCCATACGTGATGGAATACCCTTGAAGTACCAAATATGTGTAACGGGTGCAGCTAATTCGATGTGACCCATACGTTCACGACGAACTTTTGATGATGTAACTTCAACGCCACAGCGATCACAAACAATTCCTTTATATCGGATTCGCTTATATTTACCACAGGCGCATTCATAATCTTTTGTTGGTCCGAAGATGCGTTCGTCGAACAAGCCATCTTTTTCTGGCTTAAGTGTTCGATAATTGATCGTTTCTGGCTTCTTTACTTCCCCGTAAGACCATGAACGAATCTTATCAGGAGAGGCCAAACCGATTTGCATGCTTTCGAACTTATTAACATCAATTGCCATCTATTTGCTGTTCCCTTTCATCATTTATTACATCAGTTTATAAGTACAATTACCACGTTTGCTATAAGCTATCATCAATAGTCATTACCATTGAAAATACCTTACAACAAACGTGCAATAACTATACTTACACGCTGTATATTATATTAAATTCCATCAGTTGTTGGCGTAACGTCTTGAGATTCTACCTTCAAGAACGCTGCAGCAACTTCTTCATCATCTTTGTTCAATAGATCAGGATTTGAACGTACTAACTTTTCAAGTGCGTCAACTGGCAATATTGTATCATCTTCATCCATTTGGCGAAGTTCAACTTCATCACCACCGCCATCCAAGACCTGCATGTCCAAACCAAGCGCTTGTAATTCTTTAACAAGCACACGGAATGATTCAGGTACACCTGGACGTGGAATTGGTTCACCCTTAATAATTGATTCATAGACCTTAACACGACCAGCAACATCATCTGACTTATATGTCAAAATTTCTTGCAATGTGTATGCGGCACCATAAGCTTCAAGGGCCCAAACTTCCATTTCACCGAAACGCTGACCACCAAATTGTGCTTTACCACCCAAAGGCTGTTGTGTAACAAGTGAGTAAGGTCCGATTGAACGTGCATGAATTTTATCATCAACCATGTGGGCTAACTTCATATAATGCATGACACCAACACCAACACGCTTATCAAATGCTTCACCGGTACGACCGTCATAAACAACAGACTTACCATCTTGTGGCAACCCAGCTTCACGCAAAGCAGCTTCGATTTCATCATCGCTTGCACCATCAAAAACAGGTGATGCAACATGAATTCCTAACTTTTTAGCGGCAAATCCTAAGTGTAATTCAAGTACTTGACCAATGTTCATACGTGAAGGCACACCCATGGGTGACAACAAAATATCAATTGGTGTACCATCTGGCATGTAAGGCATATCTTCTTCAGGGACAACAACGGAAACAGTTCCTTTGTTACCATGACGCCCGGCCATTTTATCACCAACTTGTATCTTACGCTTTTGTGCAATATAAACACGAACCATCATGTTTACACCAGGCGCTAATTCATCACCATTTTCAGGGGTATAAATACGTACGTTTTGAACAACACCACCACCACCGTGGGGAACACGTAATGAAGTATCACGTACTTCACGCGCTTTTTCACCGAAAATAGCATGAAGCAAACGCTCTTCAGCTGATAATTCTGTTACACCCTTAGGTGTGACCTTACCAACCAAAATATCACCATCATGAACTTCAGCACCAACACGAATGATACCATCAGCATCCAAATCTCTTAACTGATCTTCACCAGTATTAGGGATTTCACGTGTCATTTCTTCCGGTCCAAGTTTTGTGTCTCGTGCTTCTGAATCATATTCTTCAATATGAATTGATGTATAGACATCTTCTCTTACTAAACGTTCATTCAAAACAATGGCATCTTCGAAGTTATAACCTTGCCAAGTCATGAAGGCAATTAATGGGTTTTGACCCAATGCTAATTCACCTTGTTCCATTGATGGGCCATCAGCCAAAACTTCATCAGCTTCAACATGTTCCCCTTCATGGACGATTGGTTTTTGGTTATAGTTTTTTCCACCGTTAGAACGACGGAACTTCATTAATTCATAACTGTCTAATTGACCATCTTCACGACGTACGCGAATTTCACGACCGTCAACGTATTCGACCAAACCAGCTGCACGTGAAATCATGGCAACACCAGAATCATGTGCTGCTTTGTATTCAATACCAGTTCCAACAAGTGGTGCATGTGGATCAAGCAATGGCACAGCTTGACGTTGCATGTTGGCACCCATTAAGGCACGGTTAGAATCATCGTTTTCCAAGAAAGGAATAGCAGCAGTTCCAACAGAAACAACTTGCTTAGGCGAAACGTCCATATAATCAATTCGATCGATTGGTGTTTCAATGTTTTCTTCACCAAAACGGGCCATCACTGTATCATGTACAAAACTACCATCTTCATTCAAAGGTGAGTTAGCTTGTGCGACAATAAAGTTATCTTCTTCATCTGCTGTCAAATAGTCAATCTTGTCAGTGACCATGTGTGTTGTCCAGTCGACACGACGATATGGTGTTTCAATAAAGCCATATTTGTTAATACGCCCATAAGTAGCTAGCGAATTAATCAAACCAATGTTTGGACCTTCTGGCGTTTCAATTGGATCAATACGACCATAGTGTGTATAGTGCACATCTCGCACTTCAACACCAGCTCGATCACGTGTCAAACCACCAGGTCCAAGAGCTGACAGACGACGCTTATGGTTCATTTCACCTAACGGGTTCGTTTGATCCATGAACTGTGACAACTGTGATGAACCAAAAAATTCTTTTACAGCTGCAACAACGGGACGAATGTTAATTAATTGTTGTGGTGTTACTGTATTCGCATCTTGAATTGACATGCGTTCACGGACAACACGTTCCATACGCGTCAAACCAATACGGAATTGATTTTGTAACAATTCACCAACTGAACGAATACGACGGTTTCCCAAATGATCTATATCATCAACATTTCCAATACCTTCTTGTAAGTTCAAGAAGTAATTCATACCTGCCAAAATATCGGCCGGGCGAACTGTACGATCATTTTCATCAATATGACCATTACCGATTAATAGCAAAGTCTTTTCAGGATTTTCAGGTGATTCAATTTTGATTCTTTGAAGCACAACTGGTTCTTCAAGTACAGCATCCCCAGAAGGCGTATATGTTGTTGTTTTAAAATCTTCACGTTCCAAGAATGGTGATAGCTTTGACATTACTGTCTTATCAACAGTTGTGCCTTTTTCTGCAATCACTTCACCAGAATCAGGATCAGCTAGTGTCTCAGCTAATGTTTGGTTCAACAAGCGTGTCTTAAGTGATAGTTTCTTATTAATTTTGTAGCGACCAACTGAAGCCAAATCATAACGCTTTGGATCAAAGAAACGTGCAACAAGTAATGCACGTGATGAATCAGCAGTCTTTGGTTCACCTGGACGTAGACGTTCATAAACATCTTTCAATGCTTCTTCAACACGTGAATCAGACATATCTTTGTGCACATCTTTTTCCAAAGTCATGTTCAAAGCGTCATATTGATCAGAGAAGATATCAAGAATATCTGAATCTGAACCAAAACCAAGTGCACGTACAAGTTCAGTCATCAACAACTTACGTGTACGATCGATACGAACGTTAGCAATTCCCTTAGCGTCTGTTTCGTATTCTAACCATGCACCACGGTTAGGGATAACTGTTGTACCGTAACGTGGACGGCCATTTTTATCATTTTCCTGATTATAATAAATTCCTGGAGAACGTACAAGTTGTGAAACGATAACACGTTCTGCACCATTAATAATGAATGTTCCTTGCTCAGTCATCAATGGGAAATCACCAAAGAACACGTCTTGGGATTTAATTTCACCAGTTTCATGGTTTGTTAAACGCAAAGTAACATGTAATGGTGCTGAGTAATTGGCATCGTGTTCACGTGCCTCATCAATATTATATTTTGGTTCCATCAACTGGTAGTCGACGTATTCTAACGATAATGTTCCTTGGAAGTCATCGATTGGCATGATATCGCCAAACATTTCCTTAATACCGTCATCTAAGAACCATTGATATGATGCCGTTTGAATTTCAATCAAATTAGGCACATCAAGTACTTCTTTGATGCTAGCATATGAACGACGGGTACGGTGCTTACCGTACTTTACTAAATGTCCTGCCACACTTATCACCTCGCTTGTTTTTCACTGTGTTCTGTTTGTTACAATTCAGTTACAAAATCAATTTTATGTCTGATTTCGGCACCGCATAGGCACAAAAAAAGCAATCGCCGCTGTTTCCGCAGACAACGTTTGCTTCAATATAATGGTATTGCGGACAATATTTCGCAAAATGCCGTATTTATTCACAGTATTACTATTAATAATTATACGCTTTTAGCATTTTTTTGCAAGTCTGTCCAAGATTAAAATTAATGATGTCAATTCATTCAAATATGATCGACATCAAACTCTGGCACGTTAGGATCACGCGCAATTTCCACTAACTGTAAAAATTGCGTCGGATCAAGTGCGGCTGTTCCCACAAGCACACCGTCTATGTCATTTTGTAGCATAATCTCACGCGCATTATTTGGTGTCACTGAGCCACCATATAAAATACGCACTTGCTCTGCAATGACAGGAGAATACAGCTTAGCTAGTGTACGTCTTATGAGGTGTGCCGCTTTTTGAGCTTGATCAGCACTTGCTGCCTCACCTGATCCTATTGCCCACGTTGGTTCATATGCAATAGTGACATTTCTAATTTGGTCCACCGAAACACCTGCTAATGCAGCAGCCACTTGAGCGACTGAAGGTTCAGCGTCCATAAATTGTGCATAAGTACTCATATCTTCATCAACATCAATAATTGGTCGCAAGCCGTTTCGCAAAGCCGCTGTCACTTTTAAGTTGACTGTTGAATCCGTTTCATTAAAAAACTTACGACGTTCAAAATGACCAATCAAAACATACTTGGCTCCGACATCTTTTAAAGCCCGTGGGGATGTCTCACCAGTGTACGCGCCATTATCTTCCCAATGCACATTTTCAGCAACAATATGAATTGGTGATTCAGCCGTGGTGCGCACCATATCTGCCAAGAATAAATCTTGCGCTGCAATACCTGTCTCAACAATATGTTCATCCGGCACTTTATCATTAACTCTTGCTAGGAAGTCCATCACATCTGATTGCAATTTATTAATTTTCCAGTTAGCAACTACAAACGGTACCCGTCGCGTCTTATGATTTTTAGTCATTATTTATCACCACCCCTTAACATCATAAATATGAACGCCGCTTCAATTAAAAGTAACATAGCGATATATTGTGGCTCTTCGTTAATAACATGCAACACTGCAAAACTAAAAATTAGCACACCAAGGCCGATACTAGTTTTCACCAAAGACTGGTTGTACTTACTACGTGTTAACTGTTCTGTTAAATGCTGATTTTTTGCCACCAATTCTGACACATCGAGTTTTAACGTTTCTAATTCATCTAATAACTTATCATTTTCTTGCTGGATTGCTTCAAGTTCCGTACGTGATACAGGTTCTTCCAGCGGTAATTCAGCTGTTTTTTTTGTTCGTTTAAAGAGCATCATGTTATTCTCCAATTATTACTATTTTAACACAATTCAAAAGTTTGCATGTTTTTAAATAGGTCACAACTAGCAATCAAAAAATATTATGAATAAAATGCCATTATGACAGGGTATTCACCCGAAAACAGCTATCCTAGTTCGACAATTTCTGCATATCGATGTTTTAATAACACATAATAAAAAACATTGGCTATGAGCCAATGTTTTGATTTGGTAAGTGTGTCTGGTTCATTCTTAGTTCCTTAGGGGAACATTATATTATTAAGGTGTCTCTCCCACCCAAGCCGTTTCCAATATAATGTTGTGATAATTCACTCAAAAATTTAACTGACACTGGCTTCAATTCTTGTTTTACTGCCAAAAAAGATAACTTTTGATTTAAAGAAACAGAAATCGCCCTGTCGTTGTGTGTAAGCTCTAATTCCTTCTTATACGTTACGAATATTTCTCTTTCAGTCTCAGTAATTGTCTCATCGAGAATTAAATTAACCAGTGATTTTAACAGCCAATTTTCATTCGGTACTTTCCAATCCATATCTACCCCCATTTTCTAACCCAATTTAATAGCATTATCTATCTAAATTAACCAAGTACCATTAGATTTTAAACACCATCTAGCATTTCTTTTATTTTATTACTATTAGTATATCAAATCAAGGGCGTTGTAGAAAAAAATTAGTTTTTACTGAATCAATTGCCAGTTATTAAAAATAAATAGTTCAAACGATCATCTGATATATGATGCTATTGATGCGTTTTCTTTAAATCATTCATTATATTTGTTATGATATAGGCATATTGATTTTGTTGTATCGAACCCTGCCGCTAAGCTATTTGTGCAATATGTGACACACTGAATATAAAGAGGCTTGATTCATACTTTACTATTAAAAATAGACGTGCAAACCCTTATCCACGTTAAAAGATGTACCATTGGAGTTGCATATGACTGCAATTAGGAAGAATTAATCTGCCGCACTTCTTTAATTGTCTTACAATTCATCATAATACACATTAAAGAAAAGAGATTACGACATGTTTACAGGTAAAAATATAAAGTTGTCACACTATCATGACAACGACGGTCAAAATTTAGCAAATTGGCAATGGGATGAAGATTTTGTGAATCCATTGGCTAGTGATATGATCCATCCTTACACTGCTGAAGATTGGGAAAAAATATTTAGAAACGCTTCCAATAGTTACGAAAATGTTGAATTTACTGTTCGAAAAATCAGCGATAATAGTTTAGTCGGATTTGTTGATTTATCTGATATTAGTATTCGCAACCATTCCTGCGAACTTGGCATCGGCTTTCCAAAAAAAGAAGACCGATCCAAGGGTTATGGTACTGAAACGTTATCTTTAATATTGAACTATGGTTTCAATAATCTCAATATGCACAAAATCAAGCTCTCAGTTTATCCTTTCAACATCGGTGCCATAAAAGCCTATATTAAGGCCGGTTTTATCAAAGAAGGCACATCCAAGAATGAGATTTTTTATAATGGTAAATGGGTTGATATTGACCATTATGCCATTTTTCAAGAAGACTGGTACGCAAGGCAACAATAAACAAAATATAAAACGAAAGCCGCGATCTACATTTAAATAAGATCGCGGCTTTTTCATTAGTCTCTCTTGTGTGTAACTAGCATTAAATATAATACCGTTAGTGTAGTAATCAGAGAAACAAAATATGTGACATCAACACTTCTCTTAACTATGATCCATGATAGAAAAACAGATAGATATAACACATAATCCCACCAAGCTAATTTTACATTACTGTACTTGTAACTTTTATAGACTAAAAAAAATCCAACTAAAATCCAACTAAAATTAACATGACTATAACTAGCCAATAAATAAAATTCGACATTATATTACCTCTTGACTCATAATTTAATACAATATACATTTGATAGCGTCCGATAACACTGCTTACTCGCTTGGTTATAAAAGTATCTAAATGTGTGATATGCTATGAAACACTGTGCAACGTTTTTCATAAAAAAAGGCGTTACATCAAGGTTTTTGCAACCCTATGCAACGCCATGAAATGCTATAATGCAGCTGGCGGGAGTCGAACCCGCACGCCCTTAACGGGCACAGGATCCTTAATCCTGCGCGTCTGCCAATTCCGCCACAGCTGCGTTATTATCTCTAGTGACAACTCTATAATTCTATCGTTAATAGCACTGATTGTCAAGGTTTGGCCATTGGCTATAAACACATTTAAACATCACTATTTATTTTCCCTCAGTTTTTTACTTGCTTATTTTTATCAGTATGGTACACTGGTCTTGTAATAAAAGTTTTTGATTTTGATTTGTTTTTCTCGGAAGGCGCTCAAGTACCAATTATTTAAGTTACAAAAAAATTATTGGTGGAGCACACCAAAGGAGAAACACATCATGGAAAAAGGCACAGTAAAGTGGTTTAACGGCGAAAAGGGTTACGGTTTCGTAACTCGTGAAAACGGAGAAGATGTTTTTGCACACTTCTCAGCTATTCAAGGTGACGGCTTCAAGACTCTTGAAGAAGGCCAAGCTGTTGAATTCGAAGTTGAAACTTCAGACCGCGGATTGCAAGCTGCTAACATCACAAAGTTGTAAGATTAAGTTCTTCTACTTTGAAAAACTCGCTTAGGCGAGTTTTTTTGTGTTCCCTTTTCGTGGTATAATATAATCGTTAAATTAAACACAAACTAAGGAGTTAGCACACATGGCTAAGTTAGTATTAATCCGTCACGGTCAAAGTGAATGGAACGCATTAAACTTGTTCAACGGTTGGGTAGATACAAAATTATCTGATAAGGGCGTTGCCCAAGCAAAAGAAGCTGGAGAATTGTTGGCTGCCGAAGGTATCCAATTCGACCAAGCTTACACATCTGTTTTAACACGCGCAATTACAACATTGCATTATGCACTAGAAGAAGCTGGTCAATTGTTCATCCCTGAAGCAAAGTCATGGCGTTTAAATGAACGTCACTATGGCGCTTTACAAGGTCAGAACAAAGCCGAAGCTGCTGAAAAGTGGGGAGACGAGCAAGTTCACATTTGGCGTCGTTCATATGACGTTTTGCCTCCATTGTTGGATAGTTACGAAGAAGAAGTTACTGTTCAAGGCAAGAACTATCCTGCCTTTGATCGTCGCTACGCTGATGTACCTGAAGGCGAATTGCCATTGGGCGAAAATTTGAAGATTACCTTAGAACGCGTATTGCCCTTCTGGGAATCAGATATTTCAAAAGACTTAAAAGCTGGTAAAAATGTTGTTATTGCTGCTCATGGTAACTCATTGCGTGCGCTAGCAAAGCATCTTGAACATATTTCAGATGATGATATTTTAAATCTTGAAATAGCTAACGGACAACCACTAGTATATGATTTGGATAGCAATTTAGAAGTTGTTTCAAAAACTACATTAAGCAAGTAATATAAAAGTCGACACTAATTAAATTAGTGTCGACTTTTACTTTAAAATAAAAAAGCCTCTCGGCTTTCTACAATATTATTGCCCCTGCTGGATTCGAACCAGCGCATGTCGGTACCAAAAACCAATGCCTTACCACTTGGCGAAGGGGCAATAGTTAATTTATTTAGCCGTTAACTATTAAATCGGCTATGGGAGCGGTAGGATTCGAACCTACGAACCCGAAGGAACGGAGTTACAGTCCGTCGCGTTTAGCCAGACTTCGCTACACTCCCATATCTCAAACAACTATACTATCATATCAAATTTATTTACAGTTGGCAACCCCTATTTAATAATTTCTACCGCGTAACGTACAATTATTGACATGTATTAATGTTTTATTTACTAGCGTAATAGTCTTGTTAATGTTGTCATATTTCATTATACTAGAGTAAGGTAAAAATCCATATTTGGAGTCGTATATCATGATTGTATCTGTTACAAATAAACAACGCCGATCGGCAATTATTAATGTCGTTATTGCCGTTATATTAGCCATTCTTATTAAACTAAATATCATACTGCCTAAGATAATAGATGACAATGTTCACAGTTGGTTCGCCAATCTGCAAACTGGGTTTGGCGATGTCATTATGTCCATTGCTACTTTTCTTGGTAATCCTGTGGTTGACGTCGTTTACGTTCTTATTTTAGCAGGTATCCTCGTCATTGCTAAGTTGCACATCCCAGCTATCTGGACAGTTGCAACAATTTTGCTAGGTGACGTCTTCCTGACAATAATTAGACTCATTATAGATCGTCCACGACCTGTGGGTCACTTACTTGCTGATAGCTCGAGTTCTTTTCCTAGTACACATGTATTTGGCTTATTCGTTGTTATATTTATCATTGCTATTCTTGTCACGCCAAACATTAATTCTACGTATGCTCAAATAATTATTAATTGGCTTACTATTATTATTGGCTTGATGACAATAATGAGTCGTATTTATTTCAATGCGCACTTTCTCAGTGATACAATTGCTGCTGTATTATTTGCTTACAGTTGGGTAATCCTTTCCGCTTCTTTCTATCCTAAATTAGCGATATTCTTGCAGACCCACATTTCAATATTTAAACACGATGAGATATAAAAAACAGCGACGCCATCTAGAAATAGATAACGTCGCTGTTTTTTAATTACTTTTTTCCAATTGTATAGTCGTCTTCTTCCATCGCTTCAACTGCACCAAGTAAATAACCATTTCCCACACCGGAGAAAAAATCGTGGTTTGCTGTCGATGTTGAAATACCATTCATAACAACCGGATTGACATCTTCTGCACCATCAGGGAACATTGGTTCTTGCCCCAGATTCATTAATGCTTTGTTGGCATTATAGCGCAAGAATGTTAGTACCTGCTCTGTCCATCCCAAATCATCATATAATTCATGTGTATATTTTTCTTCATTTTCATAAAGTTCATAAAGTAAATCATACATCCAACTTTGTAGCTCTTCACGTTCTTGTGCAGGTAGTTGATTGAAACCAATTTGAAATTTATAACCAATATAAGTACCGTGAACAGATTCATCACGAATAATTAATTTAATAATTTCTGCAACATTCAACATTTTGTTGTGTCCTAAGAAATATAGCGGCGTATAAAAACCTGAATAGAACAAAAAAGTTTCTAGAAAAACAGAGGCAATCTTCTTTTGCAACGGTGATCCTGTTTGATAAATGCCATTAATACGATTAGCCTTATATTGTAAAAATTCGTTCGTATCAGCCCAATCAAAAATTGCTTCTATTTCTGATTTTTCATTCAATGTTTCAAAAATAGAGGAATATGACTTAGCATGAACTGATTCCATAAACTGAATATTGTTTAATACAGCTTCTTCTTTTTGGTTCACAACATCTAATTTCAATTGCGCCATACCATCTTGAGACTGCAATGTGTCTAAAGTTGTCAAACCACCAAACACTAGATTCATCGTTTGGCGTTCTTTATCTGACATGTTCCCACGCCATGTTCTCAAGTCATTTGAAATTGGAATACGTGTATCAAGCCAAAATTGTTGCGTTAATTTTTCCCATGTTGCCTTATCTAACTCATCTTCAATTGTATTCCAATTGATTGCTGTATATGAATTGTCTTTCAAATGTTCCATAATTTATTCTCCAAATAAAGGCCTAATCAAGGCATAAGCTTTCTCTGCATCAAATTTACTACCCCGAAGTTCATAGGCAAACACCATCGGGACATTAAATTTTTTCGCATACCGTATCGCTGTTAAATTAAATTGTACGTTGAAATTACGATTACCTGATCCAATAACACCTTTTAAATAATGCTGATTACGACCAAATTCTATATACTCACCCAAGGCATTAGTAAAAATCTCCGTCACTTCTGGTCCAGTGCCTGTCCCACCGTTCAAATAAGTAGGCACAATAGCAACATACGGTTCTGTCTCATTTGCATAGTCTGTTTCGTCTCCGATAACACGTGCTTCAAAAACATCCCCTTCTTTTTCAGCAATTACCTGCAATTTTTCAATAAATGACTTGGTATTTCCCTCAGTAGAGGTATACAAGACGTTAATTTTTGTCATAACTATTGTGTTCCTCAACTATTACTATACTATATGTACGAGTAAATCACCTATTATAAATTAATTAGGCGATTACTTTTAAGTTTAAATTGAGCAACTTTCGCACTCATTAACCCCTGATTCTTGATTATCATCTGTAAAGGTACGTACATAATACAACGATTTAATTCCTTGATTAAATGCGTAATGACGCAGAATAGTCAAATCACGAGTCGTCATTTTTTCAGAACGTCCTTTTTTCCATTCATACAAATCATCAGACAATGTAGATCGCATAAATAGCGTTAATGCCATTCCCTGATCTATATGTTCTTGAGCCGAAGCATAGACATCAATAACTTTTCGCATATCTGTATCGTAAGCAGATACATAATATGGCATTGTCTCATTATTCAAACCTGGTGCAGGATAGTAAACTTTTCCTATCATACCCTCTTGACGTTCTTCAATCTTGTTAACAATAGGTAGCAATGTAGCCGTTGTATCATTAACATAAGAGATTGATCCCGTAGGTGCAATTGCATGGCGATATGCATTATACATACCATACTTTGCAACATTATCCTTTAATTCTGCCCAATCATGTTTTGTTGGTATATGATGTTGTGCAAATAATTCAACAACTTTTTGTGTACGCGGTGCCCAATTGTTTTCTAAATACTTATTAAAGTAAGAACCATCTGCATATGTTGACTTATCAAATTCAAAAAAAGTTTCATGACGTTCTTTAGCAATAGCCATTGAAGCTTTAATAGAATGATAGTTTAATGTCATAAAGAACGTTGAGGTGAAATCCAAGGCTTCATCGTCACCATAATACATCTTATTTTGAGCAAAATAAGCCGCAAGACCCATTGCTCCCAAACCTATCGCATGTTTCTCAGTATTTCCCTTTGCAATTGATGGTACAACATCTAAATTCGATGTGTCCGATACGTATGTTAATGCACGCACCATTGTATCAACTGATTCAGCGAAATTATCTGTTGCCATCATGTTCACAATGTTAATTGATCCAAGATTACAACTCACATCTGATCCCAGTCGTGTGTACTGTTGCGCGTTATCAAGATCAGATGGTGTCTGCACTTGCAAAATTTCCGAACATAAATTAGAAGAAATAATTTTTCCTGAAACTGGGTTTTCGCGATTAGCAATATCTATGTTAATGATATATGGATAACCAGATTCTTGCTGTAACTTAGATATTTCTTCTTCTAGGGCACGTGGATCTACCCGGTACTTCGTAATTTTATCATTGGCAACCATATTATCATATTCAGCTGTAATATCAATATAGTTAAATGGCTCTCCGTAAACCTTTTCAACATCGACAGGGCTGAATAAATACATGGCTTCATTTTTGCGCACTAATTCATAAAACTTATCAGGTACTGTTAGACCAAGTGATAAGGTCTTAACACGGATTTTTTCATCAGCGTTTTCTTTTTTAGTTGATAGAAATGACAACACATCGGGATGGAAAACTGACAAATAAACAACACCTGCACCTTGTCGCGCACCAACTTGAGAAGAGAAAGTAAAGGAGTCTTCTAGTAATTTCATAATAGGCACAATGCCGCCTGCTGAGTTAGCAATACCCATCACTGGTGCGCCAGCTTCTCGAACATTGGAGATATTGATACCAACACCACCACCCATTTTTGATAATTGTAGTGCTGAATTAATTGTTCTACCAATGGAATTCATGTCATCAGAAGTTTGAATAATGAAACATGACACAAGTTCACCACGACGTGCACGACCAGCGTTCAAGAAACTTGGCGTCGCTGGTTGATAGCGCTGATGAATCATTTCATCAGCAAGACGTAACGCAAGTTCTTCACGACCATCTGCATAATATAAAGCATTCATCGCTACACGATCAACATAAGTTTCAACATAATGTTGACCATCATTTGTCTTCAAAGCATATTGATTATAAAATTTAAAAGCCGCCATAAACGACTTAAAATTAAAGTGTTGACTCTCCAAATAAGCATAAAGTTTTTCTATGAACTCTAAGCTATATTTTTCGATGAATGTGCGTTCTAAAAAGTCATTCTCAAATAACCAGTCAAAACGTTCAGCCAATGAATTGAATTTCATCACATTTGGCCAGACATTTTCCTTTAAGAAAGCATCAAGTGCTTCCTGGTCCTTTTCAAGTTGAATTTGATTATTTTTAGGAATATTGACTTGATTGTTCAAGTCAAAATAAGTGACTTGATCTAAATTAAGTTCTTTTAACGGCATAAATTTGTCCTTTGTAGTTTTAAAAGTCACACATTAAAGAAATAAAAAGACATCGGTTGTTGTCTCACGATGTCAGGTACCTCAGTTTAAGCTGAAATTTTCTTCAATACATCCGGGCGGAAACCTGAAAACTTTGCCATGCCCTCTATTGAAACAACAGGCGTTTGACGAAAACCATCTGCTTTCAATGTATCAACATATTGCGTATCCTCTTCAATGTTGATTTCCTTAAATGCAATACCCTGTGCCTCTAAAAATTTTTTAGTCATCTTGCACTGCACGCAATTATATTTAGTATATACTGTTACTTTTTCCATAAGCGCCTCTTATTAGATTTATTTTTTGTATTTAATTTAAATAACTATTACTTGTAAGTTTACCTTTTTTCTAAAAAATAACAAGGACAATATGCGTCCTAAACAAACAATTGTTCGTCATCATCCAATGAATACAGTGTATCACAACGAAAAACTATATAAAATTTCACAAAACAATAAGACGAACGTTGAAATCATTGATATGTCAACGTTTTTAATCCTTTTTGAAAAATTTAATTCTCGACTATAATTTTATAAAAGCCTTTTGTGGGGCGTTTTATTAACCTTTTTAACTCATGTAAATAAAATTCGGTAGTATTGTGACCGAATTTTTGTTCGATTTTAATACCTAATATTATTTTGTTTAAAATAATTGTTCGTTTTTTAAAACTTACAATTTTAATAATTGATTTAGTTTTTCCTTTTTTTCTGGTATAATAGCGGTTAGTTATATATAAGAAAAGAGGTTTACGAATTTGGATTCTGGTCCGTCTATGCTCCTCAACTTTTTCATTATTGTTGTGGTGCTATTACTCGCTATTCTATTTACACTAACAGAATATTCTTTGGTTAAGGTACGTCTCAGTGCTTTGCGTGATTTGCAAGAAAATCGTGAAAAGCCTTCACGAAATATAGCAAATGCTATCCACATGGTCACGCATTTAACTGAATACCTTTCAACCGCACAAGTTGGTATTACACTGACAAGTTTGATTTTAGGTTGGGTTGGTGAAGAAACAGTTGCTAACATCATTCTAAGTTCAGGTGTCTTACCACCCGAATACGCTCGTGCTGTTTCCTCAGTATCTGCCATGATCATTTTTACAATCGTTCATGCTGTATTCACTGATTTGGTACCCAAAAACATTGCCATTGAATCTCCTGTGAAGGTATTACTCGTCATTGTTCGTCCTGTACGTTTTTTCCATATTACACTTTTCCCAATGATTTGGGCGCTTGATCATTTATCAAACGTCATCACGCATATGCTTGGATTTCGTACGGATGGTGAAGAAGATATCTACTCACAAACTGAAATATTATCTCTATCTAAAAATGCTGCTGCTGCAGGAGAATTAGATGAGGAAGACCTAACATTTATGCAACGTGCTTTTGAGATGAATGATAAGGTCGCTGTTGATATTATGATTGATCGTACATCTATGACAGCAGTTGATGTTAAAACGCCGATTTCCGAAGCACTTAATTTGTATTTACAAGAACGTTATTCCCGTTTTCCTGTGATTGCAGATAACGACAAGGATAAGGTTTTGGGATATGTATTTAACTATGATTTAGTGCGTCAAGCACGAATTAAAGATACTGATCCCGTTTCAAAAATCATGCGTGACATCCCTGCAGTACCTGAAAACATGGACTTACATGATGTCATGGACGAAATGATCATCAAGCGTTCTCCTATTGCCATCGTCGTCGATGAATATGGTGGTACTAGTGGTTTAATTACTGATAAAGATATTTATGAAGAGCTTTTTGGTACCGTACGTGATGAAATCGATGATGTGTCTGATGATTATATTGAAAAGCTCGGTGATCATCATTATAAAGTTTCTGGTAAAATGACACTTTATGATTTTGAAAGATACTTCAAACAAAATGTTAAGGAATTAGAAGATAACGATGCTGTTACTCTAACCGGTTATGTTTTAAATGAAGATCCTGAGTTTAGAGCTGGCGATACCATGAAAGTCGCTAACTTCGAACTCACCGCATTAGATTATGACAATGCTTATATTTCTCAATTCACCGTTACAGTTCTGCCAACACCGCGACAGGATCGTAACGACAATGGTATCTTTGATGAAGACGAAACTAAGGCGTCCGAGAAAGCCTCTTCTTAAAAGATTACCTTTTATAATAAATTTTTGAGGAGGGAATGTGTTGAAATACTATGGTAATTTGTATAGCAGATACGCTCACAAATTATTGGTAGATACACAACTATACTATGCCTATTAACCTTTATATTGTTCGACACGGTGAAACCTATTTCAATTTTTTGCACCGCTTTCAAGGCTGGTCAGATGCGCCTTTAACATCGAAAGGCATCCAGCACGGACTTGATGCAGGTTCGAGACTAGCCAACGTTCATTTTGATGGTGCTTATTCTTCAGATTTAAGTCGTGCTATTCATACCGCACGTTATATTTTGCAGAACAACACATCCGATTCGCCTCTCAATCCCAAAGAATTGCCTGATTTTCGTGAACAATTTTTTGGATCGTTTGAAGGACTTAATAGCGATACTGTCTCTGCAAAACTTAACGCATATAAAAATAGTTCTTTGAGTACCTATGCTGATTTAATCAAGACGTATGGTATGGCTGAAGCAATGGACACAATTCGATTAGTGGACCCTTATAATTTTGCAGAAAACGATTCACAATGGTGGACCAGAGTATCTCATGGATTTGATGATATTCGTAATCGTCACCATGATGGTGATAATGTCCTTATTGTGTCACATGGCACAACAATTCGTGGTATCGCTGAAAAATTAGATCGGCACGACCTTGCTGGTGATCCTGTAAAAAATGGTGCACTGATGCAAATAGAGTTACTCAACGATTCAGCAACTATTTCAAGATTTAACGATGATACAACTATTTTTTGATAGATAATTTTTCTAAAAACTGATAAACTAACATTAACTTAAATAAAGGTGAGTATATTATATTGTTGAACAAATTTTAAGATTCCATACACAAAAATGATTAGATAGCTTAATTATTTTTATGTATACATCTTGAGATTGGTTCGTATTTTTACCTTTACCACGTAAAATACCTCCAGTCTCATAACTACTGGAGGTATTTTTTTATGACTGAAACACACTCAAATATTGAAAATCCACGTCAAGTTTTCTTAGTAGGATTATCAACAAGTAATGGTAACTTTAATTATGAATTAGAAGAGCTAGCTAACCTTGCTAAAGCAAATAACTTAGAGCCTATCGAAACTTTTACACAAAAACTTGAGCGACCCAATCCGGCTACATACTTTGGTAAAGGTAAAGTCGAAGAATTAGCTGAAGCAGTTAATACCTATGATGTTGATATGATTATCGCAAACGATGAGTTATCACCATCACAGATTCGCAATTTAGAAAAAGTAACCCATGCCACAATTGTTGACAGAACAGGGCTTATCTTAGATATTTTTGCGCAACGTGCACAAACAAAAGAAGCAAAGTTACAAGTTCAATTAGCACGTTTACAATACCAACTACCTCGCCTGCGAACAAGTATGTCTGTCAGCTTGGATCAACAAACCGGTGCTGGTGGTGGCGGTTTTACATCTCGAGGTTCCGGAGAAACAAAACTAGAAGAATCACGCCGCCGTATTACAGCACAAATGGTTCATATTCGTCAAGATCTAGCTTCTCTTACAAAAGGCGATACGACACGTTCAATTCGTCGTAATAATAATGAGCTTGCAACAGTAGCTTTGGTTGGATATACCAATGCAGGTAAATCAACCCTAATGAATCGCCTATTAACACGGTTCGGTGTCGGATCAGAAAATAATGAAACAAAACAGGTTTTTGAAAAAAATATGTTATTTGCTACATTAAATACGACTGTGCGTCAACTTACACTTCCTGATAAAAAACAGTTCCTATTAAGTGACACTGTTGGTTTTGTATCTAAGCTACCGCATAACTTAATTGCTGCATTCAAATCAACTTTGCAAGAAGCAGCCAGTGCTGATTTATTATTGCAAGTTGTCGATGTTTCTGACGATCATTATAAAGACATGATGGCTACTACTGAAAAAACATTGGCCGAAGTTGGCATCCATGACATCCCCATGATTACCATTTACAATAAAGCTGATCAGACAGAACTGGATTATCCTGAAGTCTCCGGCGAGAATGCTATTACTATCTCCGCTTTAGATGTCGCTTCACAAGATGCACTGATTTCATTAATTAAAAAACAAATATTTAAAGATGTAACAACTGTTAACCTTCATATTCCTTTTGATAAAGGTCATATCCAAGCACAATTGGCAGCAAAGCACACTTTCGAAACGCTCGATTATGATAGTACTGGTACTTTGATAACTGTTGACTTATCACCACTAGAACGCAATTTGTTTCAAGAATACATCTTGTAAAATCCACTCAATATAAAAATAGCCGATAACTCGTAATTGAGTTATCGGCTATTTTTATATTGACATGTCTATTGATGGTTAAAATTGATAATCACTGCTAATCTGTTAATTCATACGGTAGTTTTATGAGTATGAAAATGTAAAAAAATTAGCCCGAAAATAATCATAGCGATTATAACTGATAAGTATCCAAACGTTTGAAAACCAGAGGTTTCACCCATTTTTGATTGTAACAAAGCGCCTACCGTTGTTCCTAATGCACCCATAAACATCTGTGCTGTTTGTATAATTGCCGTTGCATCAGTTTTCTCTGACACACTAACATCAACCAGTGCAGCAGTTTGTGCACCTGTAAAAGCCATATTACGACCAACAATAAAGCCAATATACAATAAAATAATAGAAATAAGTGCCATTTGTTTAGTCCATAGTGACATTATAAGTATTACAACTATAAAAATCCAGTTTCCCATATATAATGGTATTTTAGCACCGTTTAAATCATACAATCTACCAAACACCGGATTTAACAATGCGCCAATAATTGAGCCAGGTAATAGAGAAAATCCTGCCCAAAAACTAGAGGTATGCAAAACCTCCTGCAAAAAAGTTGGAATAATTAAATTGAACCCTAACAAAACAAACATATAGAGTGCAATCGGAACCAAAAGTGTGACGAATTTTATTTCAGTAAATAATCTTAAATTCAAAAAACTTTGGTTTGAACTCTTCCCCCGCCAAATAAAAGCCACTAATGCAATGATTATAATAACAACAAACATCCAATTAACATTACCTTTTTCTAATTGATTAACAACAAGTAACGTTAAAATTAAAAAAATAGACAGTAACGAAAAAGCGACTAAATCAAACTTTTTCGTTAACTGTTGACGTTCTATATCAACTACTGTTCGCCATCCAAGTATAAGTGATAGCATTGGTGCCAATAGTGCAATGAAGAAAATAGCGCGCCAACCTAACGTGTCTACTAATATACCGCCATATGTCGGTCCAAATGAAGGTGCTAAGCTAATAACTAATGCAGCAAAACCCATCCATACACCAATTTTAGAACGTGGTATGGTTGCCATCACAACATTAAAAACCAATGGCATTGCAATTCCAGCAGCAATACCTTCTAGAACACGTCCTATTAAAAGAACAGTAATATTACTTGCAAAACCTGCAATTAATGTGCCCACCATAAAGATAAACACACTCATAAGCCATAATTTCCGACTACTAAATTTTTTTGTTAAGTAAGCACTTGTAGTGACCATGACTGTCACCGCAAGTAAATAAGCTGTTGTCACCCACTGAATGACGTTCAATTCTGTACCAAAAACTTGTGTTAACGTAGGAAACGTCACATTCATTGCTGTTTCAGCCATAATACCTGCAAAGGCCACCAAAGCCACTGATACAATGCCAAGTGCCGTTTTTAATGATACTTTTTCCATATTTTTCCTTTACCTCTCAAAACAAATAAAAGCTGATCCGCCCCATTATGGCTGATCAGCTTTTATACTCGCTAAAATTGAGTTTATTATGTTACTAAGTATACCGGAATACCTAAAAACTGTCAACGCTATGATGGTTCTCCAACAAACTCTACCTATGTATGGTTGAAGTGTCAACCTATTACCTATTCTAAAAACGAAAAAAGCCAATCCGTAGATTAGGCTTTTATTAACGCTGTAGCTTTTAACAAAACGTAAATATTTATTAACGCTTTGAGAACTGTGATGCCTTACGAGCCTTTTTAAGACCTGGCTTCTTACGTTCTTTCATACGTGAGTCACGAGTCAACAAACCTGCTGCCTTCAATGCTGCACGAAAATCTGGGTCAACTGTCAACAACGCACGAGCGATACCGTGACGTGTTGCACCAGCTTGACCAGAATAACCACCACCGATAACGTTAACTAATACATCATAGTTGCCTAATGTTTCAGTAGCATTAAATGGTTGTAAAACAACTTCACGCAAGTTAGCGAAAGGAATATATTCTTCGATTGACTTGCCGTTCATTGTGATTTGGCCATTACCTGGAACCAAACGCACACGAGCAACTGAGTTCTTACGACGGCCTGTGCCGGCATATTGTACTGCTGTAGCCATAATTTAGATTCTCCTTTCTTAAATCAACGTGTTGATGTCAAGTGCTTCAGGCTTTTGTGCTGCATGACCATGTTCTGATCCTGCAAACACGTGCAAGTTCAAGCCTTGCTTACGACCCAAAGTGTTCTTTGGTAACATACCATGTATTGATAATTCAAGTAACTTTTCTGGATTGAATTCACGGTAGTTTCCGGCTGTGCGAGCCTTCAAACCACCTGGGTGGTTTGAGTGATGGTAATAAACTTTATCTGTTGCTTTTTTACCAGTCAACTTAACTTCGCTTGCATTGATAATGATAACATGGTCACCCATGTCAACGTTTGGTGTAAACGTTGGCTTGTTCTTTCCACGTAAAATTGAAGCAACTACTGTTGACAGACGTCCCAAAACAACGTCCTTGGCATCAATAATGTACCACTTCTTTTCTATTTCACCTGGTTTTGCTAAAAATGTTGTACGCATGTTTGCGCTCCTTTGATTAGTTGTTTACAGGCATGACCGTTCCTTGTCATGCAATTACAATAAGTTTCCGGGGCTTATCGTGAGGTAAACAATACCGTGTATAATCTTACCTAAAATACTGTGGTTTGTCAATGATTTTGACCAAAATTTACCTAGTTTAACAAAAAATAATTTTATTTAAACAAAATTATTTTTCATGCTATTAATCATAATATATTTCATCGAGATACAACCCACTGGCTGGGGCCGTAAACCTTGCTTGCTCACGATCTCTGACAGCAATCAATCGCACAATATCGTGAACATCTCGTCGCCCATTTCCGATTTCTAATAGTACGCCGACCATAATACGAATTTGATTGTATAAAAATGCATTACCTTCAAAAGTAAAAACCAATTCCTGTTCCTGATTGTTGATCTCAATATCAGCACGTGTTATTGTACGAACAGTAGTAGCAGTTTGGTTTCCTGACGCCGCAAAGCTTGCAAAATCATGTTCACCTATCAAATCTGGCAATCCCAATTTAATACGTTCAACATCCAGTTGCCATTGAAAGTGCCCTGTGTAGTGTCGTTTAAAGGGATCTGTAAAATCTTGTGTTGACACTCGGTAAATGTAACGCTTAGCATGAGTGTTAAACCGAGCATGAAAATCACTTGCAACTTCATGAACAGATTTAATTATAATATCTCTTGGTAGTAAGGTGTTCAGACCTTTTCGCACACCATCAACCTTGATGTTAAATGGCAAATCAAAATGAACAACTTGTCCAAAAGCATGCACCCCTGTATCTGTTCTTGACGCGCCAACAACTTTAATAGCTGGCACTGGATTTTTAGCCATTTGATTAACTGCTTTATTCAATTCACCCTGCACTGTTCGCTGTCGTTCAATGCCGTTTTTTGTTTGGACCTGAAAACCAAAAAAATCAGCACCATCATAAGCAACTATCGCCTTATATCGCGGCATATTAATTTAGAAGCGTGCTTATTATATTTCACACACTTTTCCTCCATTTAATTAGCACAGCCATGTCTCACAAAAAATCACACGTGCGCTAGTTCTTTAATGACAAAAAATATAATAACAAATCCACCAAGCGCAACAAAGGCTAGTTTATCTGTTTTTTGGTAACTTAAAACACGATATTTCGTGCGCTGGACAGCATCCTTAAAACCACGTACTTCCATTGCATTCGCTAAATCAAGTGCGCGTTGTAACGCTCCCACAAATAACGGAATTAGTAGCGGAATAATTGCTTTTGCACGCTTCACAGGTCCGCCTGTTGAAAAGCTCATACCACGTGATTTTTGTGCATTCATAATTTTTTGTGTTTCATCCATCAATAATGGCACAAAACGCAACGCAATCGCTAACATCAATGATAATTCAGCAACAGGAATGCCTATTTTTTTTAATGGACCTAATAAAGATTCTAAAGCATTAGCAATACTTGTGGGTGGTGTTGTCAATGTTAGAATCGTGGACATCAATATAATTAACACAAAGCGAACCATCACATAAACCGCATTTATAACTCCTGGTACAGTAACTCGTAATGGTCCAAAGCTAAATAATACTGGTGTTCCTGGCGTAAATAAAAGTTGTAGTACAACTGTAAATAAAATTAACCAAAATATTGGCTTTAAGCCATCCCAATAAAGTTTAAAAGGTTGATCTGTTAATTTAACCAATACAATAACGAAAAGAGTTGTCCAAGCATAGGTTTGCCAGCTATTAGCCCAGAGCATAACAAGAATATAAACAAACGTTATAAGCATTTTTGTACGCGGATCAAGACGGTGGACCCATGAATTGCCGGAAACAAAGCGACCAATCATAATATTATTCATGATCAACCTCCTTATTAATTAAATCAGCCAACTCAATCAAAGTTAAAGGTCGCCGAGACAAGAAAACACCGTTTTTTCGCAATTTTTCTGCTAACTGACCTGCTTTTGGCAAATCAAGTTTCATTGTCTCAAACCATGATAGGTCACGATTAAATAACTTTTTAGGTGATTCTTGTGCAACGACATGCCCATTTTGCATCACAATTACTTGATCCGCCACAGCGATTACATGATCCATTTGATGTGAAATGAAGACGACAGTCTTACCCAATGCTTTAAGTTCTTGTACTAAGTTCAATAGCTCCGCCTGCCCTTTAGGATCCAAACCGGCAGCAGGTTCGTCCATGATAACAACATTAGGGTTACTCGACAATGCGCCTGCCATTGCAACACGCCGCATTTGCCCACCTGATAACTCAAATGGTGATCTATACCATAACTCTGATGAGACACCCACTCGCTTAAGCGCCTGTTCTGCTGCCAGTTTCGCCTCTGCTTTTGTTGCACCAAAATTCAAAGGTGCATACATCACATCCTCCAAAACTGTATTAGCAAATAATTGATTTTCAGGAAACTGAAATACGATACCAACATTTTTACGTAACTGCACTAATATCTTTTCCTTAGTACTGGCAGTTAATTGAAAATCATCAATAATAATGCGGCCACTAGTTGGCTTCAAAAGACCATTAATATGTTGAATTAATGTTGATTTGCCAGAGCCAGTTTGACCTACAATCGCTGTTACTTGACCAGTTGCTATCTGAAGTGTCACATCATGTAAAATACTGCGAGCCAATGTCGTCCCTGCACCGTAACTAAAATTCACTTTTTCAAATGTGATAGCCATTGTATTAATTCTCTTTCATTTAAATAACCATCAGGTTGAGGCTTTAACTGCGCTTCTAATTCGACTACAAAAGGTAATTCTAGACCGTTTTGACGTAAGATATCATACTGACTAAATACATCCGATGGTTCACCATCCAAAATAAGTTGCCCATCGTTAATCACCACCACACGATCTGCCAATATTGCTTCATCCATATCATGAGTAATCGTGATGAGCGTTAATTCTGAACCAAACTTGAGTTTTAGGTTTTGTAGCGTCTTCATAATTGTCGCACGCCCATCCGGATCAAGCATTGCAGTGGCTTCATCCAAAATAATAATTTTTGGTTGTAACGCCAGTACACTAGCTAAAGCGACACGCTGTTTTTGACCACCAGACAACATATGTGGTTCACGGTCTTTGAAATCTTGCATACCAACAATTGTCAGCGCCTCATCAATCACCTGCGGCATATCAGAGCTAGGCAACTGTTTATTTTCTAAACCAAAAGCCACATCATCAGCCACAGTTGCACCGACGAATTGATTATCAGGATTTTGAAATACCATACCTATTTGTTCACGGACATGGTGTACAGTATCAATCGACAGTTTTTCGCCGAATACACTGATTTCCCCCGACTCAGATTCAATTAATCCTAAAATTAATTTTGCTAAGGTTGATTTCCCCGAACCATTATGTCCTACCAATGCAACCCATTGACCAGATTCAATTTCTAGGTTAAAATCATGAAAAAGTGTTTGTTCGCTATCATAATTATATTTTAAATTGTTTATTTTAATCGCTTGATTCATAACCCTTATTTTATCATAGTTTTTACGTTTTATACTATGTTTCATTATAGGATGTCTAGTTTTCACAATAATTATTTCACAAAGACTTCTTATCATAAACCCTTTTAAAATATGGATAATTGGTCTATAATTAAATAGGTATTTCACAAGAACAATAGATAATTCACAAAAGGAAGAAAATAGTCATGGCAGGAAAAAATATTGTCATTGTTGGCGCTGGTTTTGGTGGTGTTTTTGCAGCCAAAACTTTGTCCAAGAAGTTAAAATCACACAAAGAATATAATATCATTTTGATTGATAAGCATTCTTACTTCACGTACATGACTGAACTACACGAAGTCGCATCACAGCGTGTAGCACCTAAGCACGTCCAAGAAGATCTAGAACATCTCTTTTATCAAGATAAAAATGTTAAGTTATTGACTGCTGAAGTTAATGGGATTGATAAAGAAGCTAAAATTGTCAAAACAACACATGGCGATATTGACTATGAAAAGTTGATTCTAGCAGTCGGCGGACAGTCTAATGATTTTGGTACACCGGGTGTTAAGGAACATGGATTCGAATTATGGTCAATGGAAGAATCCTTACAAATTCGCAATCATATTGAAAATATTATTGGTCAAGGTGCTGCCGAACTTGATCCTGCCAAACGTGAGCAACTCTTAACAATTGCTGTTGTGGGTTCTGGTTTCACAGGTGCTGAATTAATGGGTGAGTTTATTGAACAACGCAAAGTGCTAGCCCAGACTTACAAGTTGGATGAAAAAGAAATAAAACTTGTTTTGTTAGAAGCAGCACCATCAATTTTAAATATGCTAAAAGACCGTAATTTGGCCGATAAAGCCTTTAAATATATGGCCAATAATGGCGTTGAAATCCGTCTAAGTGCTATGGTAACCGGCGTCGACGAAAATGGTGTTATCTTTAAAGATGGTACAACACTACCAACTAAATCTTTAATTTGGACTGCCGGTGTTAAAGCAAAATCATTTATTTCCGACTGGGGATTTAAATATGGACGTGGTGGTCGTATTGAATCAGATGACTTCATGCACGCTACCTTAGAAAATGATGAACCTGCAAAAGATATTTATGTTGCGGGTGACACGCTATCATACGTTGACGAAAAAACTGGCCCCGTTCCTCAAACCGTAGAAGGTGCTGAAAGTGCAGCTCGAGCAGCAGCACACAATATTCTAGCAGATCTTGGTTTTGGTAAGAAACAAACGTTCGCCGAGTCGGTTAAATATCACGGCTTTGCTGTTTCTATTGGTTCTCAATACACTGTTGCTAGTTTAATGGGGTTGAACTTTTCTGGATTCTTCGCAAGTATTGCAAAACATGGTATTAACCTCTTCTTTTATTCACAAATTCGTTCAATGTATTCAATATTTCATTATATGCTTGACGAATTTTTCCGTACAGAAAATGGACGCAATCCATTTAAGGGCTCAATTTCCCGCTTAGGTAACGTCCTATGGTCTACACCATTACGTATCTTCCTTGGACTGTTCTGGATTCTAGCAGCATTAGGTAACATCGGTAGCTTAAACAGCTTGTTTTGGCAACAGGATCTTGTTAGCTTCATCGAAATCATTACAGGTGCAGGTATTTTAATTGGGTTACTAACTTGGCCCTTAGCAGTTGTTTCAATAATTTTGACAGTTGTATCTTGGTCCGTTAATGGTTTTGACATAACTCACTTATTCTTAATCTTTTCAAGTATTGCTGTTATGAATGGCTCTGGACGTGGCATTGGCTTAGATTTCTACGTAGTCCCACTTCTACAAAAGATTTTTGGTGGCCTATGGTATGGTAAAGCAAAATCTGTGTACGATGAATTAGATAAATAAGTTATAATAATAAGGTGTTGAGATTTGTTTTCTCACACTTTGTACATAATATACGTATACTTGTGTATACATGAGAGAAGTAGAGAAAATTGATATGGCAACGCCTACATTACCTAAAATTTGGGAAACATTTCCTGAACTATCAGAACCCCTTAACGCCATCCTGACTGAAATGTCTGCAAGTTGGCACATTGGCTTTAAAGAGATTGACGACGCCATTCGTTCACAATTAAATTCTGGTAAGCTTATACGACCTGCATTAACACTGATTTTCTCACAACTATCTGATCAGGCTTACAATAAAAGTGCTATATCTCTTGGTGCCAGTGTTGAATTGTTACACTTAGCAACGTTGATTCATGATGACGTCATTGACGAATCAAAACTTAGACGTGGTCACGAAAGTATTCAGAGCCAATTTGGTAAAGATACTGCTGTATACGCTGGTGATTATCTACTTACAGGCATGTTTTCCTTATTGGAGCGTGCCAACAAAACCTCAGCAAATAAGTTATCTTTAACAGCTTTACAAGAAATTTTGTTTGGTGAATTGGTCCAAAAACAAAATCGTTACAACAGTGATACGACATTTTCAACATATTTTTCACAAATTAAAGGAAAAACTGCTGCACTCTTTAAATTAAGTGCGACGTTTGGTCTAGTCAGTGGTACGGAATATGATGACGAGCTGTTAAAAATAGTTAGTCAAATTGGGGAAGAAATCGGTATCACATTCCAACTCCTAGACGATTATCTAGACTTTGAATCTGTTACAGAAAATCTTGCATTAGGTAAACCGATTGGCCAAGATATTCGAAATGGCATTTACACCGCACCAATTTTATTTGCACTAGCAGATGAGAATGTGAACCAGACTGTTAAATCGTTACTCTTTAAGCGCGACGATATTTCTGATCAAGAAATGGTATTATTGCATGATTTGATTGCGAACAGTGATGCCATGTCTAAATTAGAATCACTACTAACAGAATATAGTGAATCTCTAGTTAGCCTGATTGCTTCACTACCAGATAATCGTATGCAAGATCAACTAAATCAACTTAGCCAAATATTATTAAACAGACATAATTAAAAAAGTCCTTGAAAGATTTTCACTTTCAAGGACTTTTTTATGTTGGCTATAATAGATAATTAATCAACAAGTTCCAAGATGACCAATTGAGCGGCGTCGCCACGACGTTGGACAGTCTTGAGAATTCGTGTATAACCACCATTACGTTCGGCGAAACGAGGTGTAACATCATCAAACAACTTTTGTAAAGCTGATTGCACTTTAACATTGTCGCCTTCTTCAATAACATCTGCAACTTCGTTACGAACAAAGGCAGCAGCTTGACGGCGAGCCGCCAAGTCACCACGCTTACCTAATGTAATCATCTTATCAGTGGTCTTACGAACTTCTTTAGCGCGAGCTTCAGTAGTTGTAATACGACCATTGATCAAAAGATCTGTAGTCAAATCACGTAACATAGCTTTACGTTGTGAAGATGTACGACCTAATTTACGATATGGCATTGGTGAATCCTCCTTTATATTATTTTAAAGACATGTGTTAATCTTCCTTACGAAATCCTAGGCCCATTTCAGTAAGCTTTTCTTGGATTTCATCAAGTGATTTCCGACCGAGATTTCGCACCTTCATCATGTCGGCTTCAGTGCGATCTGTCAACTCCACAATGGTGTTGATACCGGCCCGTTTGAGACAATTATAAGAACGAACTGACAAATCTAAATCTTCAATTGGTGCAGAATCTGAAGCACTAATGGCAACAGGTTCAGCTTCGACCATAACATTGGCTTCAGCTGCCACTGGAGAAATATCCATGAACAAGTTTAAATGTTCAGCAAGGATCTTAGAACCCAAGCTTAGTGCATCACTAGGCTTAATTGAACCATTAGTCCAAACATCAAAAGTGAGCTTATCATAGTCATCACGCGAACCAACACGTGTATTTTCAACGTGATAGTTCACACGTTCGATAGGTGTGTAAATAGAATCAACTGCTAAAACACCTATAGGCATCTCATCACGCAATTGCTTATTTTCATCAGCTGAGGAATAACCTCTACCTTTAACTGCCGTGACTGTCATATGCAAAGACTTACCTGCTGCCACAGAAGCGATATGCAATTCAGGATTCAAAACTTCAACGTCAGCTCCTGCTTGCAAATCTGCAGCAGTAACCTCAGCTGGTCCTTGAATATCAACTTCAAGGCTACGCTCATCCTCCGAATCAATCGCCAACACAACCTTCTTAAGATTCAAGATGATTTGTGTGACATCTTCGACAACACCATCCACAGTCGAAAACTCGTGGACAACACCATCAATTTGTACCGTATTCACGGCCGCACCTGGAAGCGATGACAATAAGATACGACGTAAAGAATTTCCTAACGTTGTACCGTATCCACGCTCAAGAGGCTCTATGACAAATTTGCCATAGCGGGCGCCCTCTTCGATGTTATGAATATTTGGCTTTTCAAATTCAATCATCTGTAATTCTTACCCCTTCTTTCAAAGCAAGAGCAATGAAAATCAATTAAACACGACGACGCTTTGGTGGGCGTGATCCGTTGTGGGGAACTGGAGTAACATCTTTAATAGATGTTACTTCCAAGCCAGCAGCTGCCAAAGCACGAATAGCTGATTCACGACCAGAACCTGGTCCCTTAACAGTAACCGCAACAGTACTCATGTTCATTTCCATGGCACCCTTTGCTGCTGCTTCCGCTGCCATTTGAGCAGCGAATGGTGTTGACTTACGACTTCCTTTGAAGCCAAGTGCACCAGCTGATGACCAAGCAACTGCGTTACCCTGCACATCAGTAATCATGACGATAGTGTTGTTGAATGTTGAGTGAATGTGAGCCACACCAGCTTCAATATTCTTTTTCACACGACGCTTACGCGTTGTACGACCTGCCATAATGTTTGCCTCCTTTTCAATACTTTTTGTATAATTTCTCGGGCTAATTTCTTAACCAACAATACGCAACTGTGGTTGCGATAATCATGTGCCGTATCGATGAGGATACAACAGAAAAAAATAATATTAATTACTTTTTTCTACCAGCAATTGCCTTAGCTGGGCCTTTACGTGTACGAGCGTTGTTCTTCGTGTTTTGTCCACGAACGGGCAACCCCTTACGATGACGAATGCCACGGTATGAAGCGATTTCTTGCAAACTTTTGATATCTAATGATACCTTACGACGCAAGTCACCTTCAAGCTGCAAGTTTAATGTGTCGACTGTTGCGCGGATGGCGTCTTCTTGATCTGCAGAGAGATCACGAACACGGACATCCTCTGAAACACCAGCTTCAGCTAAAACTTTTTGTGCAGTAGTATTACCGATTCCGTAGATGTAAGTTAAGCCAATGACAATACGCTTGTCACGTGGCAAATCAATACCTGCTATACGAGCCATAACAATTTACCTCCTAATTAGTATTTTGAAAACGACAATTATGTCTATTTACAATAATTTTTAATTAATACTGAAAATTACTTTCCAGCGCGTTGCTTGTGCTTAGGGTTAGCTGAGCATATGATCATTGTGCGACCATTCCGCTTGATAACGCGGCAAGCATCACACATCTTTTTAACTGATGGGCGTACTTTCATAATCTATTCCTCCTATTCGGTTAACTGATTATTCCAAATCACTTCTTAACGGAAACGATAAGTAATACGACCTTTTGTTAAGTCGTACGGTGACATTTCGACTGTGACACGATCACCTGGCAGTATACGAATAAAATTCTTACGAATTTTTCCAGACACATGCGCTAAGATAACCGCACCATTTTCTAATTCTACTTGGAACATCGCATTTGGTAAAGTTTCTTTTACTTTACCTTCAATTTCGATGACATCGTTGGCCATGCACTTAACCTCCTGTGCTAATAATGTTCAACATTGTTGATAAGTGCTTAACCTATCAAATTATACCAGATATACTGGTACTTCTCAATGTAATTTTGAAAACTTTTTATAAGTTATCCAAAACGTCTCTTACATCATGATACACCTCAGCTAGTTCACGACCACCATCGATTGTGTTCAAGACACCTGCTTTATCATAGTAATCTACTAAAGGCAGGTTTGCTTTTTTATTGACCTCTAAACGATTATCAATAACTTCGGGTGTATCATCTGCACGTCCGCGTCCTAAGAGACGTTCGCGCAACAATGAATCAGAAACTTTAAAGTAAAGTGTTGCTGAGATTGATTTACCATTCTCAGTTAAATAATTATCTAAAAATTCAGCTTGTGCTTCATTACGAGGATAACCATCTAACATGAATCCATCCTTTTCAACATCCGCTTGACTTAATCGATCCGCAACCATCGCATTTGTAATTTCGTCAGGAACTAGGTCTCCAGCATCCATGTACTCACGTGCTTTTTTACCTAGATCCGTATTATTTGTTAGATTAGCTCGGAAAATATCTCCAGTTGAAATATGTACCGTTGCATAATCTTTAACAATAAAATCTGCCTGAGTGCCTTTACCAGCACCTGGCAAACCCAACAAAATTAAATTTTTAGCCATTAGTTGCCTCCCGAACTTTTAACTGATCTTTTGTGATAAACCCAATATAGTTTTTCTTTTGCATTAAACCATCAATTTGTCGAATCAAATCTAATGCAACACCTATTGCAATAAGTAAGCTTGTACCACCAAGACCAATTTTTTCATTTAATCCCCAAATATCTGATGCGACAAGTGGAACCAATGCCACAAAACCTAAAAATATTGAACCAACAAAGCTCAAATTTAATAGTAATTGTGAGACAAATGATTTCGTTTCATCACCTGGACGAACACCTACAATATATGCGCCCTGTTTTTGCAAGTTTTCTGAAAGTTTTTCAGGATTAACTTGCACAAATGCATAAAAATAGGTGAATACAATAATTAGAACAGTATATAAGATTGCTCCAGGTAATGTTGTCATATTAAATATTTGTTGCATTATTTGATACCACGATGCTGATGCATATTTTTCTTGAAATGCGATCATAATTGTTTGTGGTGTACTGATGAATGATGAAGCAAAAATTACTGGAATAACACCTGAAACGTTAACTTTCAAAGGTAAATACGCTTCACTACCATAAGAAGTTGCAGATCGCGTGTATTGCATTTGCAGTCGACGTGTCGCTTCGTAGAACCATGTTGTAATAGCAATAACCAAAATCATTGCTATTATCAACACAACCATGAAGACGATACCATTTGTCAGGTCAGTTGACCCAGCTTGCAAAATATTTTCCTTGAAAATTTCGTAAAGACCTTCAGGCGTTTGCGCAATGATTCCAGCAAAAATAATCATAGAAACACCGTTTCCAAGACCTTTTTCCGTAATCATTTCGCCTAACCACATTGCAAAAAATGTTCCAATTGTCATAACCGATCCGATTACAACAAAGGACATAACATTGTTTGTTTGACTAACTAGTCCATAAGCAGAAAGTGAATTAAATCCTGCTGTAATACCAACAGATTGAACAAAAGCAAGCACAAGTGTTAACCAACGTGTAGCGTTGTTCAACTTTCGCCGTCCAACTTCTCCTTGCTTACTCCATTCAACAAAGCGAGGCACGATATCTAATTGCAAAAGTTGCACAACAATCTGTGCCGTCACGTATGGTGAAACACCCATTGCAAACAATGAGTAGTTCATCAAGCCTCCACCAGAAAAGATATTTAAAATATTCATCAATCCTGAGTTAGCCATATTCGCCATCGCCGATGGATTAACACCAGGCACAGTAATGTGTGTACCAATTCTGTAAATAAATAAAATCAGAAGTGTCCAACCCATCTTTGTACGAATATCTTTTTCACGTACTGCATTAAATAACGTGCGTAGCATTAAATCACCTCAGTTGATCCACCGGCTTGTTCAATAGCAACTTTCGCTGCTTCTGAGAACTTATGAGCCTTAACAGTCAACTTCTTTTCAAGTTGACCGACAGCCAAGATTTTTATTCCTGATTTTTGATTTTTAACAATCCCGTTTTCAATCAAAAGTGCTGGTGTGATTTCTGTACCATCTGCAAAAGTGTTTAACTTTTCTAAGTTAACTACTGCAAATTCCTTGCGTGAAATATTAGTAAATCCACGTTTTGGAATACGACGATACAAAGGCATTTGACCACCTTCAAATCCTAAACGTACTTTGCCACGGGCTTTTTGTCCCTTTTGACCACGTCCGGATGTTTTACCGTTTCCTGATGATGTACCACGACCAACACGGTTACGCAATTTGCGTGAACCTTCTGCAGGTTGTAATTCGTTCAAGTTCATCTTTCGGTACCTCCTATTTTAATAGTTATTACTTTACTTCTTCAACGCTTACCAAATGTGCAATATGGAAAATTGCGCCACGGGTAGCTTCGTTATTAGGCTTCACCACTGAGCTAGACACACGGCCAAGTCCAAGAGACTTAACAATCGTGCGTTGCTTAGGTAAGCGATGAGCCGCACTCTTAATCAAAGTGATTTTCAAATCAGCCATTTTATCGCTCCTTATTCAGCCAAGTGTTCCAAAGAAACACCACGTAAAGCTGCTACTTGTTCTGCATCCTTTAAGCTTGTTAAAGCATCAAAAGTTGCACGCACAACGTTAACTGGTGTAGCTGAGCCAAGTGACTTAGCAGTCACATCGCTGATACCTGCTAGTTCCATAACAGAACGTGCAGCACCACCGGCAGCAACACCAGAACCTTCTTCGGCTGGCTTAATCAAAATTTTACCGCCACCCCATACGCCAAGGACGTCGTGAGGAATAGTTGTAGAAACTGTAGGAACAGTAATCAACTTACGCTTAGCGTCTTCAATAGCTTTACGGATAGCTTCAGGAACTTCCTGTGCCTTACCAGTACCAAAACCAACATGCCCTTGTTTGTCACCTACGACAACCAACGCTGCGAAACGCAAACGACGACCACCTTTGACAACCTTTGTGACACGATTAATAGCAACAACGTTTTCTTCTAATTCACCAAGTGACTTAGGATTAACGAATTCAACCATTTTTATATTCCTCCTTCCCTTAGAACTTCAAGCCGTTTTCACGGGCTGACTCTGCTAGTGCTTGAACACGTCCATGATACAAGTAACCACCACGATCAAAAATTACATCTTCTAATCCTGCAGTCTTACCACGTGTAGCGATCAACTCACCAACTTTAGTAGCTTGTTCTGTTTTTGTGCCTGATACTTCTGCATCATGGCTTGAGGCACTTGCTAGCGTTACACCCGCTACGTCATCAATTAATTGCGCGTAGATGTTTGCATTAGAACGAAATACGTTCAAACGTGGGCGAGCAGCAGTACCAGAGATTTTACCGCGGACGCGCTTATGACGCTTTACACGGAGCTTGTTTTTATCTGGTTTTGAAATCATAGCTGTGCTTTCCTTTTCTTATGGCTTATGCCATTTTAAATTTATTATTTATAATGAAACGTAATACTAAATAGTCAAAGAATCTAAGATCCTTTTTACTTTCCAGTCTTACCTTCCTTACGACGAACGATTTCACCTTCGTAACGAATACCTTTACCTTTATAAGGTTCTGGTGAACGTACGGCACGAATTTCGGCTGCTAAATCGCCAACCTTTTGTTTTGAAATACCTGAAATTTTAACAGTCAATGCATCAGGCACTTCAACTGTCAAATCTTGACGGTCTTCAAAATCAACAGGGTGTGAATAACCAACTGCCAAAGTCAATTTTGATCCAGACTTTGCAGCACGGTAACCAACACCAACTAGCTTCAATGTTTTAGTGAATCCAGTAGAAACACCTTCAACCATGTTGGCTACGTTTGCACGTGTCGTACCATGCAAAGCTTTTGTCTTGTTGTCATCACTTTCACGTGTGAATGCTACTTCAGTTCCTTCAACAGTCATTGAAATTTGTGAAGCAATTTCACGTGACAATGTTCCTTTAGGTCCCTTAACAGTAACAATTTTACCTTCTTGAGATACTTCAACATCTGCAGGAAGTGTAATTACTTTATTTCCAATACGGCTCATGGTAAGTCTCCTTTCTTAGATATATTACCAAACGTAGGCGAGCACTTCGCCACCAATTTGCTTTGAACGAGCTTCTTTATCAGTGATAACACCAACTGAAGTCGAAATAATAGCAACACCCAAACCATTCAAAACCTTTGGCAATGAATCAGCTTTGGCGTACTTACGCAAACCTGGCTTTGAGATACGCTTAATTCCTGTAATCACGCGATTACGGTCTTCACCGTACTTAAGAAATACACGAATAACACCTTGTTTGTTGTCTTCGATGTATTCTACGTCGCGGATGAAACCTTCTGATTTCAAGATTTCAGCGATGCTCTTTTTAATTTTTGATGCTGGAATTTCAACAATTTCGCGGTGAGCCAAGTTGGCGTTACGAATACGAGTTAACAAATCAGCAATTGGATCAGTCATAGACATCTATCGATATCCTCCTTTTATTTTTGAACGGACATAATGAAATGACACGCTCTTAACTATTATAGACTATTTTGGTCTATAACAGTTAAAAACGTGTCACTCTTTTTATAAATAAGAGTAACAAACGTTTTTAAAATGCTAATTACTTCGTAAATGGCATTCCCAAGAGTGTCAACAATTCGCGACCTTCTTCATCGTTTTGTGCTGTTGTAACAACAACAATATCCAAACCACGTACGCGGTTCACCTTGTCAAAATCGATTTCAGGGAAGATCAATTGTTCACGAATTCCCAAAGTGTAGTTTCCGCGACCATCAAAGGCCTTAGAAGATACACCACGGAAATCACGGACACGAGGCAATGAGATATTAATCAACTTATCTAAGAACTCATACATCCGTTGTCCACGCAATGTAACTTTAGTTCCAATTGACATACCTTCACGTAAACGGAAACCGGCGATTGATTTCTTTGCCTTTGTGATTACTGGTTGTTGACCAGAAATCAACTTCAATTCTTCAACCGCTTCATCCAAGTTCTTAGAGTTTGAAACTGCATCACCAACACCCATATTAAGAACGATTTTATCGATCTTTGGTGCTTGCATTGATGATTTAAAGCCAAACTTTTCGATCAAAGCAGGTTGAACTTCATTAACATATTTTTCTTTTAATGCGTTAGCCATGAAAATGATTTCACCTTTCGAAATTAGCCTAGTACGTTACCAGACTTTTTAGATACGCGAACTTTTTTGCCTTCTTCAATCTTAAACGCAACCTTAGTTGGTTCATTAGTTGAAGGGTCAAGCAGTTGCACGTTTGATACATGGATAGGTGCTTCAATATCGATAACACCACCTTGTGGGTATTCGTTAGAAGGTTTTTGATGCTTCTTAACGATGTTCACGCCTTCGACAACTACGCGATCTTTTCCAGTAACAATCTTAGTGATTGTACCTTCTTTTCCCTTATCTTTGCCGGCAATGACGCGAACCTTATCACCTGTTTTTACAAACATGTTTTGGCTCCTCCTTGTCAGTATTAGAGCACTTCTGGTGCCAATGAAACGATACGCATGTAGTCGCTGTCACGTAATTCACGTGCAACAGGTCCAAAAATACGCGTACCAACTGGTGACTTATCTTCCTTCACGATAACAGCGGCATTTTCATCAAAATTGATGTATGAGCCATCTGTACGACGAACGTCAGAAACAGTACGAACGATAACAGCCTTAACGACGTCACCCTTCTTCACGTTACCACCAGGGATAGCTTGCTTAACTGTGGCAACAATCATGTCACCAACACCTGCAAACTTACGGCCTGAACCACCGAGCACTTTAATCGTTAAGATTTCACGTGCGCCAGAGTTGTCAGCCACTTTTAAACGACTCTCTTGTTGAATCATGGTTCTTCCTCCTTAGTTAGCAATTAATTACGACGATTTAGTATCGAACGTATTAGAGAACTACTGCCTCTTCAACGATCTTAACCAAACGGAAGTGCTTAGTTGCAGACAAAGGACGTGTTTCCATGATTTGAACAATATCATTTATCTTAGCGCTATTATTTTCATCATGTGCTTTAAACTTCTTTGTGTACTTAACACGCTTACCATAAACTGCATGTGTCACATAAGTATCAACAGCGACAGTGATTGTCTTGTCCATCTTATCTGAAACGACACGGCCTTGGTAAACCTTACGAGCATTACGTTCTTCACTCATTCTTCAGCTTCTTCCTTTCGTCTTATTTACTGGCGTTTGCCAATTCTTGTGCACGAATAACTGTTTTAACTCGTGCGATGTCCTTACGAACTTGTGCGATACGCGCCGTGTTTTCAAGTTGGCCAGTAGCCAATTGAAAACGTAGGTTGAATAATTCTTCCTTGAATTCGGCTTCGCGCTTTTGCAAATCCGCAAGTGACAATTCTTTCAATTCACTTGCTTTAGCCATTATTCAGCCTCCCGAGCAATAATCTTTGTACGTACAGGCAACTTGTGTTGTGCCAAACGCAATGCTTCACGTGCTGTTGGTTCAGGAACCCCAGCAACTTCAAACATTACCTTACCACGTTTAACTGGTTCAACCCAACCTTCGGGTGCACCTTTACCGTTACCCATTCGAACACCGACACCTTTAGATGTATACGACTTGTGTGGGAAGATTTTGATCCAAACCTTACCTCCACGTTTCATATAACGTGTCATTGCAATACGGGCAGCTTCAATTTGACGGTTTGTAATCCAGCTTGATGTTGTTGCTTGCAAGCCATAATCACCGAACGTTACCGTCGTTCCACCTTTTGCTTCACCACGCATGTGGCCACGGTGTACACGACGGAATTTAACACGCTTTGGAACTAACATGTTCGCTTCCCTCCTTACTTACTGTTCTTTTTTTGTGGTAAAATATCACCACGATAAATCCAAGTTTTAATACCCAAGTTACCATAAGCAGTCATTGCTTCATCCCATGAGTAGTCGATATCAGCGCGCAAAGTATGCAATGGAACAGTTCCTTCAGTATATTGTTCAATACGAGCAATATCTGCACCATTTAAACGGCCGGAAACCATAACTTTGATACCCTTGGCACCTGAACGTGTTGCACGTTGGATGGCACCACGCATAGCGCGACGGAAAGCCACACGGCGTTCCAAATCACCAGCGATTTGTTGTCCAACCAAGTGTGCTGACAAATCAGGTCTCTTGATTTCAACGATATTGATGAATACACGCTTTGAGCGTCCTTTTTCATCAGTATCAGTTAACTTAGCTAATTGTGTACGAAGTTTTTCAACTTCAGAACCACCCTTACCAATAACCATTCCTGGCTTGGCGGTATGGACAGAAACATCAACACGTGATTTCGTGCTGCGTTCAATTTCGATGCGATCAACTGCGGCGTCCGCTAAGTTCTTTTCGATATACTTACGAATACGTAAGTCTTCGTGAAGTTGGTTAGCATAATCAGCCTTGTCAGCAAACCACTTTGCATCCCAGTCGCGAATAACGCCGACACGGAATCCAGTAGGGTTAATCTTTTGACCCATTACTTTGCCTCCTTCTCAGCAACCACAATAGTAAGGTGGCTTGTACGCTTATTGATAGGTGAAGCAGAACCCTTGGCACGAGGACGGAAACGCTTTAGCGTAGGTCCTTCGTTGGCAAAGGCTTCCTTCACAATAAGATCTTCTCGGTCTAATGAGAAGTTGTTTTCAGCATTAGCAACTGCTGAGTTCAAAACCTTGTAAATATCTTCAGTAGAAGTGTTAGGTAGGAACTTCAAAATTGCATATGCTTCGTTGACGCTCTTACGACGAATTGTGTCAAGAACTAAGCGTGCCTTACGTGGGGCAACGCGAACAATCTTGGCTGTCGCGCGAGCTGAAGTAATTTGTTCAGCCATTTTTCATTTCCTCCTTTATTTTTTAACAGTCTTCTTATCATCAGCCTTGTGGCCTTTGAATGTACGAGTTGGAACGAATTCGCCCAACTTGTGACCAACCATGTCTTCTTGCACAAAGACAGGAACGTGCTTACGTCCATCATAAACGGCAATTGTAAAGCCGATAAAGCTTGGGAAGATTGTTGAACGACGTGACCAAGTCTTGATCACTGACTTCTTTTCAGAATCAACTTGCGCTTCAATCTTCTTAAGCAAGTGTGGGTCCGCAAATGGTCCCTTTTTTAAACTACGAGCCATTAGTTGTCTCCTTTCCCTTACTTACTCTTACGACCGCGAACGATAAACTTCGTTGAAGCCTTCTTCTTATCGCGAGTCTTCTTACCGGCAGTCTTCTTACCCCATGGTGACATAGGACTTGGACGACCGACTGGTGCTTTACCTTCACCACCACCGTGTGGGTGATCGTTAGGGTTCATAACTGATCCACGAACGTGCGGACGCTTTCCACGCCAACGATTACGACCAGCCTTACCCCAGTTAATTAATGAGTGTTCAGCATTACCAACTTCACCAATTGTTGCACGGTTAGTTGCCAAAACCAAACGTACTTCACCTGATGTTAGACGAACAATGATATACTTACCATCTTTACCCAAAATCTGTGCTGAAGTACCAGCTGAACGTGCCAATTGACCACCCTTACCAGGCTTTAACTCAATATTATGAATTAAAGTACCTTCAGGAATATCGCTCAATTGTAAGGCATTGCCGGGCTTAATGTCGGCATCAGGACCAGATTGAACTTTATCGCCAACCTTCAATCCTTTTGGCGCCAAGATATATGACTTAATACCATCTTCATATACCAACAAAGCAATGTTTGCAGTACGATTTGGATCGTATTCGATAGCTTTAACAGTAGCTGTCTTGTCATCTTTGATACGCTTGAAGTCTACCAAACGGTAAGCTTGCTTATGTCCACCAGCATGGTGGCGAACTGTCATACGACCAGAGTTATTACGTGCTCCAGTTTTTGACTTTTTGGCCAACAAACTCTTTTCGGGCGTTGACTTCGTGATTTCAGCGAAATCAGAAGTCGTCATATTACGACGTCCGTTAGAGGTTGGCTTATACTTCTTGATAGCCAATGTCTTATCCTCCTACTTTAAATTTAACCTTCGTTAAAGATTTGAATATCTTTTGAATCTTTTGACAACGTTACGGTTGCCTTCTTCAACTTACGTGTGTAACCAACGTAACGACCTTGACGCTTTTTCTTACCACGGACGTTAGCTGTGTTCAAGCCTGAAACTTGAACTTCAAATATTTCTTCAATAGCCTTTTTAATTTGAGGCTTTGTTGCGCGAATATCAACTTCAAAGACATAGCGCTTACGTTCTGTTTGCGCCATAGAAGCTTCGGTGATAATAGGGCGACGGATAATATCGCGTGCATCCATTAGGCAAGACCTCCTTGGATTTCTTCGATTGATGATTGAACAATCACCAGCTTATCTGCATTAACAACGTCAAGTACGTTGATACCCTTTGTTGTCGTAATTTGGACATTAGCCAAATTGCGTGCTGACAAGATTGCGTTTTCATTGTCTTCATCAACAACTACTAATGTTTTCGTGTCAGCTGACAAGCTAGTCAAAACTTTTTTAAAGTCTTGTGTTTTTGGTGCTTCGAATGACAAAGCATCAACAACTACTAACTTAGCATCAGCAACTTTTTGTGACAAAACTGACTTTAACGCCAATTGATAAGCCTTACGATTGATACGATAAGCGTATGAACGTGGTGTAGGACCAAAAACAATACCACCGCCACGGAACTGAGGTTCACGAATTGAACCAGCACGTGCACGACCAGTACCCTTTTGCTTCCAAGGCTTACGTCCACCACCAGAAACGGCTGAACGGTTCTTAACAGCATGTGTACCTTGACGCAATGATGCACGTTGCATCAATACTGCATCAGTAATAACGGCGTTGTTAGGTTCGATGGCAAAAACTGCATCATTTAATTCAATTTCCGCAGCTTGACTACCATCTTGCTTTAATACAGCAACTTTAGTCATGATTGATTGTTCTCCTTTCTAATAATTTATATTAAGCTTCTTCAGTTAAAGCAGATGCAGACGCACCAGCCATTTTAACTTCAGGATGCTTTGCGTTAACTTTAACAGTTGATTTAACAGTTAATAGTGACTTGTTGGCACCAGGAACATTTCCCTTCAACAACAATAAGTTCTTTTCAACATCAACGTGTACAATTGCAACATTTTGCATTGTGCGCTTGTTGTTACCCATGCGACCAGGTAAAAGCTTACCCTTAAACACGCGGTTAATAACAGCACCCATTGAACCTGGGCGACGGTGGTAACGTGATCCGTGGGCCATAGGTCCACGAGATTGGCCATCCTTTTTAATGTTACCTTGGAAGCCATGCCCCTTCGTAATACCGGTTACGTCAACGTATTCACCAGCTGAGAATGTATCAACCTTGATCTCATCCCCTGCGTTAAATTCGCCTTCCGCATTGCGGATTTCACGAATGTAGCGCTTAGGGGTCGTGTTTGCTTTAGAAGCGTGACCTTGTTCAGGTTTGTTTGACAAAACTGCGCGCTTGTCTTGGTAACCGAGTTGTAGTGCGTTATAACCATCTGTTTCTGCATTTTTAACTTGCAGAACAACATTTGGTGTCGCTTCAACAACAGTTACGGCGATCAATTCACCAGTTTCAGTGAAAACCTGAGTCATACCGACTTTGCGGCCTAAGATACCTTTAGTCATGACTAATCTCCTTAATTATTTTGCTTGACTTAATTTTGCCTCTAGTGAGACGCGAAGTTATACCCGTTTAGGATTACAACTTGATTTCGATTGCAACACCTGATGGCAATTCAAGCTTACGCAATGCGTCAACTGTCTTGTCAGTAGGGTTCACAATATCAATCAAACGCTTATGCGTACGCATTTCAAATTGTTCGCGGCTATCCTTATGCTTATGTGGTGAACGTAAAATTGTGTATAAAGTACGTTCAGTTGGTAGCGGGATAGGACCAGCAATTTCTGCGCCCGTACGCTTAGCCGTCTCAACAATTTTTTCTGCTGATTGGTCTAAAATACGGTGTTCGTATGCCTTCAAACGGATACGGATCTTCTTTTGTGCCATTCTTTCGTGCCTCCTCGTTGATTTTGTAAATCAGCTAACTTCGATTAAAAACCGACAACACTGCTTGTGTTTTGCGCGCCCATGGCAACGCGGCCGCGCGTGTCGCAACCTTAATCATCATCGCTAAACATTGATACACCAGGCTTTCGGTAGGTTTATGTGACTACTGTTCCAAAAGCGTACCTAATTATAATAACAGAATTATTCAATAAACACAATAGTTTTTTAAACTAATTTACCTACCTTTGTGTCATTTTAAATTCTAAGAATGCGTCATTATATTTTTCTGTCCATGCTTGTCCTAAATTGTCATAAACTTGTAAATGACTAATTGTCTCATTATCTGGGTAAAACTGTTTATCATGACGAATTGATTTGGGTAACAATGCTAATGCATTTTTATTCGGAGTAGCATAACCGATGTACTCTGCATTTTGGGCAGCATTTTTAGGATCGCTAATGAAATTCAAGAAAGCATAGGCCGCTGCTTTGTGCTTAGCTGTCTTTGGCATAACAATATTATCAAACCAAAGGTTCGAACCTTCACTAGGGACAACATAATGAAGATGCTTGTTATTACTCAGCGCTTCGGCTGCTTCACCAGAATAAGTAACGGCTATTGCTGCTTCGTTTTGAGCCATGTACATCTTTATCTCGTCTGCAACAATCGCTTTGATATTTGGCATTAACGTTGTCAACTTTGCCTGTGCTGCAGCAAGATCTGCTTGTGATTTAGTATTAACTGATTTATTTTGAGTAATTAAGGCTACAGCAAGCGCATCTCGTGCGGAATCAACTAGCATAATTTGATTTTTAAACTTAGAAGACCACAAATCATCCCAATGCTGAATATCTTTTTTATTGACATACTCATCATTATAAATAATGCCTAATGTACCCCAAAAATAAGGTAAAGAGTATTTATTTTTTTTATCAAATGATTGATTTAAAAAGCGACTGTCATAATTTTTTAATCCTGTTAATTTACTATGATCCAGTGGCAGTAACAAACGCTCTGCCTTCATTTTCTGGATCATATAGTCTGAAGGTACAGCTAAATCATACGATGTCCCACCTTGTTTTATTTTAGTGTACATCGCTTCATTAGAATCAAATGTTTCATAACTTACCTTGTAGCCTGTTTCTTTAGTAAATTTTTTAAGTAATGCTGGGTCAATATAATCTCCCCAATTGTACAAGTTCAACACATCTTTTGATGACGTCCCTGTACCCGTTTTGGAGGACAAATAACTCTGCGTGCCAAATAATACAAGAACAACAGCAAGGATAGTAGCCACACTAACTAACAATTTTTTCATTTAGAGTCCCTCCGTTGCTGGCAGGACAAGTCTAGTGCCACGTTTTTTGCTGCGTACCGCACGCGTTGAAATAACGTAATAGGCCAACACTAACAATAACGACACCATAAACATCAGTGCTGAAAGCGCATTTATTTCAAGGCTCACACCTTGACGCGCGCGCGAATATACTTCTACTGACAAAGTGGTGAATCCGTTTCCTGTAACAAAGAAAGTCACAGCAAAATCGTCAAGCGAATACGTAAATGCCATGAAAAATCCAGCTAATATACCAGGTGAGATAACTGGCAAAATAACCCGAGATAACATTTGCCAATTGTTTGCACCTAAATCTTTTGCGGCAGCAACCAATGACTGATTCATTTCCTGTAAACGCGGTAATACCATAAGCACTACGATTGGAATACTGAATGCAATATGTGATAGCAAAACTGATGTAAAACCCAATGCAAACCCCATTACCGTAAATAAAATCAAAAACGATGCACCAATAATAACATCTGGTGATACAAGTAAAATATTATTCAACGAAAGAAAAACGTTCTTTGATAAAGTATGTTTTAAGTTATAAATATATAAAGCACCTCCAGTACCAATAATACTTGCAAGTAAAGAGGATAGGAGAGCAATTAAGAACGTGTTTACCAGAATTTCTAGTATACGCGTATCTGAAAATAATTCATTATAATGTTTCAGAGAAAAGCCACTCCATCCCTGCATCACACTACCGGAGTTGAAAGAATATACGATTAAGAAAAAAATAGGCAAATATAATAGTATAAAAACAAACCATAAATAAATATTGGCCCATCTAAATTTTTTGCTCATTTATCTAACCTCGCTTCCTAGAAGATTTACGCACACGATCTCTTGTCAAAATCATGATAATTACCATAGCAACAATCAAAATCACACCAATTGTTGAACCTAATCGCCAATTTTGTGTTACTAAAAAATGTTCTTCAATGGCAGTTCCCAAAGTAATAACACGATTACCACCAATCAAGCGTGTAATCATAAATAAAGACAAACTCGGAATAAATACCGCTTGAATACCTGCTTTAATACCAGGCATAGATAAAGGTAATATTACGCGACGTAGTGTTTGCCATTTGTTTGCACCTAAGTCATGACTTGCTTGTTCTAAACGTGGATTAATTTCAGCTAAGGAATTAAAAATTGGTAAAATCATGAACGGAATCTCAATATAAGCAGCTACTAATAGGAAACTCCAATCCGAGAATAATAATTGCTGAGGAGCTATTCCCAACAACCCAATAAAATTATTCACTGTACCCGTTTTTGATAATAATCCGACAAATGCATAGGTTTTTAATAATAAATTGATCCAAGTTGGTAAAATAACCAGTAATAGCCAAAATTGTTTCTGCTTTAACTGATTAAGTAGATACGCTGTGGGATAGCTAATAAGTAAGGTAATTAGTGTAATCAAAAACGCATACCATACTGAATTAAACGTCATCTTCAAATATGTCCCGCTGGCAAAATAAACAGCATAGTTATGCAATGTAAAATCGCCGTTTGACGTGGTCAATGATTGAAAAAGTAATAACACCAGTGGCGCAAAAACAAATAAAATCAACCATATACTATAAGGCACCACATAAAATAACTGCCTTTGCTTTTTACTTTTTGGCATCATCCACATCATCCTCATATCTTTCCAAACGCGCATCAAAATCATTTTCAGATTCATTAAAACGCATAATATGAATATCTTCCGGATCAAATGTCAAACCAACACGCTCACCTATTTTGGATTTATTTGTTGCTTGTACTTGCCATTCATTACCATCATCATCTATGGCCGTTATTTCATAATAGTCTCCCCGAAATGACTGGTCATCAATGGTAACCACCAACTTACCATTATCAATTGTAGTCAAATCCAAGTCTTCTGGTCGCAATACCACTTCAACACGTTCATTGGGACGCATTCCAGCATCAACATTTTCAAAATCTTTTCCGGTAAAATGCACAAGATAATCCGCTTTCATAATGCCATCTAAAATATTGGACTCACCAATAAAATCAGCAACAAAATGATTAATTGGCTCATCGTAAATATCTTCTGGCGAACCATTTTGCTGGATAACACCGTCATTCATAACATAAATCCAATCAGACATTGCTAATGCTTCTTCTTGATCATGTGTTACAAAAACAAAGGTTATCCCAAGCCGTTGTTGAATTTCTCGCAATTCATACTGCATTTCTTTACGTAACTTATAATCCAATGCCGAAAGTGGCTCATCAAGTAGTAATACATCTGGATCATTTGCTAAAGCACGTGCTATCGCAACTCTTTGCCGTTGACCACCAGATAATTCTGTAATTTCTCGATCAGCATATTGGCTCAATTTAACCAAAGATAACATCTCTGTTACCTTATTTTTGATTTCTTTTTTACTTAACCCTTTAATGCTTGGGCCAAATGCTACGTTATCGAAGACATTCATATTCGGAAATAGGCCATAATCTTGAAATACCGTATTCATGCGCCTTTTTTCGACAGGTACATCATTGATTACATTGCCTTCAAATAAAATATCACCATGCGTTACCTTCAATTGACCTGAAATTATATTTAATATGGTTGTTTTACCCGATCCCGATGGACCTAGTAATGTATAAAACTTACCAGCCTCTAATTCAAGATCAATATTCTTTAAAATTTCGTCGTCATCGTAAGATAGGCCCACGTTTTTAAATTCAATAATTGGTGTTGATGTATTAGTCAATGGTCAACCCTCACTTTTAGTCAATAAATATATTGTAACAAGAAAAACGTACAACTTCACATCATTGTAAGCTTTTTACTATAAAATTTTATCTTTCTTTTCAACTATTAATATAGCAATAATCATCAATACGAATAGGATTAAAATAACTATAATCTGCGGTGCCCAACTATGGAACAATGAGAATCCATAACCAAATAATGCCGGTCCAAGCGCAGCAATAAGATACCCACCACTTTGAACCATACCAGATAACTGCGCTGTCTGTGTTGGTGTATTTGTTTTAAGATTAAACGTTGTCAATACATATGGAAATAGTCCGGACGTGCCAACACCGATTAACAAATTCACAGCCAACCAGTAAGCAAAAGTACCATTAGGATGCAATAATAATATATATCCTAAAACACCAGTAAACGCAATAATACCCATTAACACTTGGCGTTGTTTACGCGAACAGTTAGCAATGACTATTGGTATAACTATCGCAAATGGTAACCCTATTAACGAATTAACACCAGAGAATACACCAGCAACAGATGGTGAAAGCCCTGTTTGGACTGCCATAGTTGGGATCCAAGCCATAGATACATAAAACATTGCTGACTGCATACCACATACAAATAACAACAACCATGCATAGCCATTTTTCCAGATGCTACTCTCGATTGTTGGTGCTGGCTCAAGCATCTGTTCCTGTTGAGACGATCTTTTATACTTTTGAGCAAACCTTTGGTTCGGTAACCAGAGCAATAATGCTATAACTAAAATTATTGTTAAAATAATAATAAAAACACGCCAACTTGTAGCGATCGTAATAGGGACTGCGACACTGGAACCTACTGCCGTCGCTAATAACATACTAAAGGTAAATACCGACGTAATTGGACCAACTTTCATTGGAAAATAAGTACGTACTATACTTGGTAGCAAAACATTTAAATGAGCTATTCCAATACCAATCAATAATGTACCAAAATATAACATTGGTGTATTAATCACACGCACGATAGATCCAATAATTGTCACCCCTAGCACCAAAGAGAAGGCACGCTCTAGTCCAAATTTGTGTGCTATCTTAGGTGCAAACGATGAAAAAATTGCAAATGCTATTAATGGAATTGTTGTTAACAGCCCCAACTGACCGACTGAGATACTTTGCGACTTAGCAATATTGTTAAGAATTGGTGGAATTGCCGTAAAGGGTACACGTAGTGCTATACCAACAACTATAATCCCAGGTACTAAAAAGCGACTGTATTTTTTATTCATATTTTTATACACTTTCAAAATAAAACGGTACTACTCATAGGAGTAGCACCGTTTTTTACTGAACAATCTGTCAGTTTTTAACTTCAGCAAGGTAGAATATATAACTTAAACCACTTGCCAATGAAAGACTTAATGATAGTAACAGCATCGATTCTTAAACAATTAAAATTAATCTTCTTTACCGCTATTCTTAATAATTTCTTCTTGGATATTCTTAGGAACAGCTTCATAATGATCAAATACCATTTGGAATGTACCACGACCTTGTGTAGCTGAACGCAAAGTTGTAGCATAACCAAACATTTCTGACAAAGGCACCTTGGCTTTAACTGCCAAAACAGGACCACGAGATTCTTGACCTTCAATCATACCACGGCGTGCGGAAACGTGTCCCATAACATCACCAAGGTTGTCTTCAGGTGCAACAATATCAACAGCCATAATCGGCTCAAGAATAACAGCACCTGCAGTCTTAGCAGCTTCTCTCAAAGCTAATGAAGCGGCAATTTTAAAGGCTGCTTCAGAAGAATCGACATCATGATAAGATCCATCATACAATTTGGCTTTCAAATCAACTAATGGGAAACCAGCCAAAGGACCTGCGTTCAAAGCATCTTTCAAACCTGCTTCAACTGAAGGAATATATTCACGAGGAACAACACCACCAACAATAGCATCATCAAATTCGAAGCCTGCGCCTTCTTCATTAGGTGAGAATTCGATGTAAACATCTCCATACTGACCCTTACCACCAGATTGGCGTTTGAAGAATCCACGCGCTTGAACTGTTTTTGTAAATGCTTCACGGTAGGCAACTTGAGGGGCTCCAACAGTTGCTTCAACGTTGAATTCACGACGCATACGATCAACCATGATATCCAATTGTAATTCACCCATACCAGCGATCAAAGTATCACCAGTTTCAGGGTTTGTCGTTGCACGGAATGAAGGATCTTCTTCAGCCAACTTTTGAATGGCATTAGACAATTTGTCTTGATCCGCTTTTGTTTTTGGCTCAATTGCTAATTCAATAACTGGTTCTGGGAATTCCATTGATTCAAGAACCAATTGATGATCAACAGCAGTTAATGAATCACCTGTTGTGGTGTTTTTCAAACCAATTGCGGCAGCGATATCACCAGAGAATACTTCTTCAATTTCAGTACGTGATGTCGCATGCATTTGCAACAAACGGCCAACACGTTCACGTGTATCTGAAGAAGTGTTTTGAACGTATGATCCAGACTTCAAAGTACCAGTATACACACGCATAAATGTCAAACGACCAACGAAGGGATCCGTCATGATTTTGAAAGCCAATGCAGCAAATGACTTGTCGTCATCAGCAATCAAATCAACTTCTTCCCCAGTCTTAGGGTCATTAGCGATATATGGCTTAACATCCAAAGGACCAGGCAAATAATCAACAACGGCGTCCAACATCATTTGAACACCCTTATCTTTATATGCTGAACCTGCAAGTACTGGATAGAATTGCAAAGCCAAAGTAGCGCGACGAACAGCAGCTTTCAATTCTTCAATTGAAATATCTTCGCCTTCTAAATACTTTTCCATCAAATCATCATCAACATCCGCTACAGCTTCAATTAATGTATTACGCTTTTCTTCTGCCAAATCTTTCAATTCAGCAGGGATATCGCGTGGTTCCCACTTTTCGCCTAATTCATCCACTGGATAATAAGCTTCTTGTGTAATCAAGTCAATAACAGCTTCGAAGTCATCTTCAGCACCGATTGGCCATTGAATAGCTTCTGCGTTAACTTGCAAACGTTCGTGAATTGAATCCACTGACATTTGGAAGTCAGCACCCATCTTATCCATCTTATTGACGAATACGATACGTGGCACGTCATATGTTGTTGCTTGACGCCAAACAGTTTCTGTCTGTGGTTCAACACCGGCAGCACCGTCCAAAACCGCTACAGCACCGTCCAAAACACGTAGTGCACGTTCAACTTCGATTGTGAAGTCCACGTGACCCGGTGTATCAATGATGTTAACACGGTAAGGTGTTTTTTCGAATTGGTCAAAGAAACCATGCCAAACAGCTGTTGTTGCAGCTGATTGGATTGTGATTCCACGTTCCTTTTCTTGTTCCATGAAATCCATTTGTGAAGCACCATCATGTGTTTCACCAATTTTGTGAATTTTACCTGTATAGTACAAGATACGTTCCGTAGTTGTTGTCTTACCCGCATCAATGTGGGCCATGATACCAATGTTACGTGTACGTTCTAGTGGGTATTCACGTTTTGCCATTGTGAGTTATCTCCTGGTTTTTTGTTCTGTATGCAACAAAAAGCGACACAGAATTGTGTTCGCTTTTTGATGGTAAAATACTGGCAGCACTTTACCATCTACTATCATTTTACGCTATTTACAACGAATATGAACATTTAATTCTGAATAGTCATAAATCTACGCAATCAATTATTGCGTGATTTTACCAACGATAGTGAGCAAATGCACGGTTAGCTTCAGCCATTTTGTGTGTGTCTTCGCGCTTCTTTACAGATGCACCAGTGTCATTAGCTGCGTCCATGATTTCCTTAGCTAAACGCTCATCCATTGTGTGTTCGTTACGTAAACGAGAATAGTTTACTAACCAACGCAATCCCAATGTTGTACGACGATCAGGACGTACTTCAATTGGCACTTGATAGTTAGAGCCACCAACACGGCGTGCTTTAACTTCCAAAACTGGCATGATGTTTTCCATAGCTTTTTCGAAAACTTCTAATGGTTCAGTACCAGTAGCTTCCTTAATATGATCAAAAGCATCATATAGAATTGTTGAGGCAGTTCCACGCTTACCATCAAGCATCAACTTGTTGATCAAACGTGAAACGAGCTTTGAATTGTAAATTGGGTCAGGCAAAACTTCCTGACGCTTAGTATAACCTTTACGTGGCATTAGTCAGTCTCCTTCTTACTTTTTTGGCGCCTTTGTGCCATACTTTGAACGTGATGTCATACGTCCATCAACACCCGCAGTATCCAATGCACCACGAATAATATGATAACGTACACCAGGCAAATCCTTCACACGGCCACCACGAATCAAAACAACTGAGTGTTCTTGAAGATTGTGTCCAATACCTGGAATATAAGCAGTTACTTCATACAAGTTTGAAAGACGTACACGAGCATACTTACGTAATGCCGAGTTAGGCTTCTTTGGTGTCATTGTACCAACACGCGTAGCAACACCACGCTTTTGTGGTGCAACATTGTTTGTTGCTTTCTTTTTCATTGAATTATAGCCGAAGTTCAAAGCAGGTGACTTTGACTTTGTCACCTGTGACTTACGAGGCTTGCGAACTAATTGATTAATTGTAGGCATTCTACAGTCTCCTTAAAATTTTTATTATAACACAGTTCCAGGTGTGTCATTATTGTCATTAAACAAAAATGCTCACTGGAAATCTGCTGACAATTGCCTTTACAGCGCTATTCAGCACGTTGTGATGATATCACAGAACAGATTACTTAAAAGCACGTCCAATATAATATCAGATTGAGAAATATTGTCAATAGATAATGCATACTTTAATTTATTTGTGTATTTCATAAGGCATAAACGTATTATAGCATATGACAATATTATTAATTATTATTTTAAACGCTGTTCTCATCTCAACTACTATGTGCCTTGCTGATCGCATCAATCATCGTATTGCTGTTTTTAAAAAACGCTCATTTTGTTTACAATGCAATCACCCATTGCATTACTATGATTTAATCCCCTTATTCTCAGCACTCTATACTCGTGGCCACTGCCGATATTGCCATGCAAAGTTTGGTTTACATTATGCCTTTTTTGAATTTTTTGGTACATTAATTGCTAGTTATTTTATGTCAGAGATAATTATTTGGATTACTTTTTATTTGTTACTATTTCTATCTCTTGAAGATTGGCACAACGAACGCATTCATGCTGACATATTGCTGCCATGGATTTGTTATCTTCTTATTGATAACTGGAATATTTCAAAAATTTTTGCTCTTTGTACAATTCTTATTATTAGTTTGTTTTTAGTTTATTATCGACATGCTATGGGTGGTGGTGACATCCCCGTACTTCTTATCATAACTTTAATAACTCCTACCCAAGGTCTGGCTCTAACACTCTTATTCGGCTCTGTGTCAGCTCTTATTTATCTTCAAACATTTCGCGTTAAGCATCTACCCTTCGTTCCTTTTTTATATTTTGGCTGGTTAGCGTCTCTTTTAATTCAAAAAGTGATCACAATGCAAGGATTGTGATCACTTTTTAACTTTTAAGCCTTAGTTGGCAATTTTTCAATTGGTTTGATATTGATTTTAATCTCACCATTTTTTGCACCGATCGTGACAGAACTTTCCGTCGTGATATTACCACGAAGTAATTCCTCACTCAATGCATCTTCAACCTTTGTCTGTAATGCACGACGTATTGGGCGTGCACCGTATTCTGGATCAAATCCGGCACTAGCAACCACGTCAATTGCTGCAGGAGTTATTTTTACCGAAATACCCTGTTCTGCAACACGTTGCAGAACTGAACGGCTCATCAATTTAACAATTTGATGCAATTCATCTTTTGTCAGTGGTTCAAAAACAACTGCCTCATCTAGACGATTAATAAATTCTGGACGGAATGTTTCTTTTAATGTTTCACGAATCTTTTCAGCCACAGCTTCATTATTATTTTTGAGATCAATAGCACCAAATCCCATTGATTTCTCATCACGTAATCGTGTAGCACCCAAGTTAGAGGTCATAATTATTATTGTATTACGGAAATCTATTTTACGTCCCTTTGAATCAGTTAAAAAACCATCATCAAACACTTGTAACATTAAATTGAATATGTCCTGATGAGCTTTTTCTGCCTCATCCAACAAAATAACAGAATATGGATGATTTCTAACTTGTTCAGTTAATTGACCACCCTCATCATAACCAACATATCCTGGGGCTGAACCAACTAGTCGAGAAGAAGACCATCTCTCTTGATATTCCGACATATCAATTCTAATCATGTTCTCCTCACTACCAAACATTGCCTCTGCCAACGCCTTAGCTAATTCTGTTTTACCAACACCTGTTGGGCCCAAAAACATGAAAGCACCTATTGGCCGACTTGGATCTTTTAAGCCAGATCTTGCACGACGAATTGCACGTGCTACAGCAGATATAGCTGTTTTTTGTCCAATAACACGTTTACCCAAAACAGATTCCAAATTAACTAACCTTTGTTGCTCATTTTTTTCGAGTTGTGTTAATGGCACACCTGTTTGTTGTGAGATAACTTCATTAATATCTTCTGCTGACACATGTAAGCTGTATTGTGGTCGATCTATTTTATCACTTGATATTGACTTGGCCGCCAACTTATTAATCTTTGTTTTTAACTTCATTTCTTCAGTACGTTGCTTAGCTGCCTCTTCAAAATTAAGTGCTGTAATTGCTTCATCTTTAGCCGCAGTGACTTCGGCCAAACGCACCTTATTACGACTCATTGGCGTAGGTTTATCTACTGCATCTATGCGTACTTTTGCACCTGCTTCATCCATTAAGTCAATCGCTTTATCTGGCAGAAAGCGATCAGTGATATAACGGGATGACAATTTAACTGCAGCTTCAATCGCTTCATCATCAATTTGGACTTGATGATGTGATTCGAATTTTGGTCGAATACCAGTTAAAATTGCAATTGCATCTTCTTGTGTTGGTTCGTTAACAGTAACTGGTGCAAACCGTCTTTCTAATGCTGCATCAGATTCAACATACTTTTGATACTCATCAAAAGTTGTCGCACCTAGCGTTTGTAACTCTCCTCGAGCCAATGCTGGTTTTAGAATATTAGACGCGTCAATTGCACCTTCTGCGCCACCAGCTCCAATCAACGTATGTAATTCATCGATAAATAAAATCACGTTACCATCATGGTAAACTTCTTCAATAATCTTTTTTAAACGATCCTCGAACTCACCACGATATTTAGTTCCAGCAACTAATGATCCCATGTCTAAAGCCATTAGACGCTTATTTTGCAAGTTTTCGGGTACATTTTCCGTGACAATTCGTTGTGCTAAGCCTTCAGCAATAGCTGTTTTACCTACGCCTGGTTCACCAATTAAAACTGGATTGTTTTTTGTACGTCGTGATAAGATTTGAACCACGCGACGCACTTCTTTTGAACGCCCAATAATGGGATCCATCTTACCATCTTTTGCCATCTGAGTTAGGTCACGTGCTAAACCATCTAGTGTCGGTGTTCCAGGTGTTTGTTGTTTATCACGTTGTTTCATTTGTTTGCGTACATCAGTAACACCCAATTTCCGCAAAACTGCACGTCGCATTTCCTGCAAATTAGCATCCAGTGCTAATAAAATACGTGATGACAAGATACTTTCATCCTGTAATAATGATAACAAAATATGTTCTGTGCCAATTTTTGATTGACCAAGCGTTCGAGATTCCTCACTTGATTGTCTTAAAATATCAGCAGCTTTTGGTGAATAAGGTAGGTAAGTATTCTTGTCATAATGTGTAGTCATGCCGTATCCAGTGAAATGTTCTATCTCTTCACGAATATCATCATCCATCACATTAAATTGCCCAATTATTTTACTAGCAAAGCCTTCTTTTTCGATAGCTAATGCCAATAATAAATGTTCTGTACCAACTGCTTGATGTTTAAAGTATTTTGATTGTTCTTGTGCCAAAACTAAAACATTTTGAGCACTCGGTGTGTAATTGGTATCCATAATTTGCCCTCCATTTTTTAGGCAGTTAATGTCTATTGTTGACTTATATTATAGCGCATTAAACGCACATTAGAAACTAATTTGTTCGATAATTCAAAAAGCCGAAACTCAGCGTCTCGACCTCACTAGATTAATTTGGATTTTTTAAACCTAATTGCCACTGCAAATAAGCATTTATAAATGGATCTAAATCGCCGTCTAACACTTGCTGTGGTTGATTAGTTTCATAGTTTGTACGGTGATCTTTAACCATTTGATAGGGATGTAAAACATACGAACGTATCTGTGATCCCCAACCATTCTCTAATTTTTCACCTGTTAGGGCTGCACGTTCTGCCTCTTGCTTTTCTAATTCAAGTTGGTACAGCTTTCCTTTTAACAAACGCATCGCGTAATCACGATTACCATATTGTGTACGTTCTACAGTAGAAGACACAACAATTCCCGTTGGTTCATGGGTTAAACGTACGCCAGTTGACACCTTATTGACGTTTTGTCCGCCAGCGCCACCAGAACGGAAAACATCCATTTTGACATCATCGTCACGCACTTCTACTTCGATTGTATCATCTAATTCAGGCATCACATCTACACTAACAAAACTCGTATGACGTCGTCCAGCTGAATCAAATGGTGAAATACGTACAAAGCGATGAACCCCTTTTTCACTTCGTAAAAAGCCAAAAGCATTGTGTCCAGTAATTTTAATCGTCGCACTATCAATACCAGCCTCATCTCCAGAATGATAATCTAGTACGTCAACTTGAAAACCATGTTGTTGTGCCCAACGTGTATACATACGATATAAATTAGCACCCCAATCTGTGGATTCTGTTCCACCAGATCCTGGATGAACTTCAAGGATAGCATTATTTGAATCATAAGGTTCTGTTAATAATTGTTCTAAATTATAAGCCTCAATATCTTTTTGTGCTTTCGCTACACTTTCGTCCAATTCATTTGATATCTCTACATCAGTTGGATCTTCAGAAAGCATTTCAATTAAAACATCAATTTCTTCAGATTGGCTTGTTAAATTCAAAAAAGAATCACGTCTATTTTTTAGTACGTTATTTTCTTCAATTACTTTTTGCGCTTGAACATTGTCATCCCAGAACCCTGGTTCTGTCATACGATTTTCAAAGTCCGCAATTTCTTCAGTTAATGCTTCCAAATCTAATGTGCCACGGAATCGTGCGATATTTTCTTGAATATCAGCTACCGCATGCTTCGCATCGATAATTTCCATTATTATTGTGTCCCTTCAAAATAAAAGCATCTAGTAGTATATAACATCTCTTAGTTAACCTACTAGAACGACTTTATATGATACCATTTACCACAAATTGATACAACAAAAATATTATCTGCTATGCTTTTAAATTCTGACGAATTTCTGCTTTCATAAACGTTCGGGTCGCATCATATTCGACATCAACAATCATCTTATTGAAATTTGTAAATGCTTCATTTTGGTATTCTATTAGTGGATTTAACTGGCCATATCCACGTAGTCCAACGCCCTGCCTTAATCGATCTAACGAGTCAATATGGTCTGTCCAATGTTGGTCTACAGCGCGTAAAATGACAACCTTTTCAAATTCTAACATTTGGGCCGGATCATACAATTGTCCCTGCTTGTCTTTATAATTAGATTTCGCTGAATCTAACAATTTCGATTTAATATCTTCACGAGACAATCCTTGTAGCTGTTCAACTGTAATATCACCTTCGCGAACTAAGGCATTATTAGCAAACACAATAATTTGATCCAAATGCCATTCTGCTGTTTTCTTACCAATTGTCTGCGCATCTACCACACGATCAATTGTTCGTTTTACCATTGGGATAAGGACCCACTCAAGAGAATCAGTCTCGTCTATCACGAGATCACGTTGGTAATATATTAATTCTCGTTGTTCTCTGACAACATCATCATATTGCAAAACATTTTTACGTGTATCGTAGTTGTTACCTTCAACACGTTTTTGAGCAGATTCTACAGAACGTGTAATTAAACCATTTTTAATCACTGTTTCTTCTTCATCAAGATTCATACGCTCCCAAAGTACGCGAATACGATCTGCTCCAAAACGAATCATCAAATCATCTTCTAATGATAGGAAGAATTGCGAAAATCCTGCATCACCTTGACGACCCGCACGACCACGCAACTGATTATCAATTCGACGTGATTCATGACGTTCAGTTGCAATAACAGCTAATCCACCTAAGTCAGCGACACCCGGTCCAAGCTTAATATCGGTTCCACGTCCAGCCATATTTGTTGCAACAGTGACGGCGCCTCGTTGGCCTGCGTTAGCGATAATTTCAGCTTCTTTGGCGTTATTTTTTGCATTTAATACATTATGTGGTACATTTTGTGCCATCAAAATTTTAGATAGCAATTCCGAAGATTCAACTGATCCCGTTCCAATCAAAATTGGTTGGCCGTTTTCATGTAATTCCTTTATCAACTTAACAACGGCATTATATTTTGCACGAATTGAAGGATACAATAAGTCCGCATAATCTACACGTTTAATTGGCCGGTTGGTTGGAATTGTAACAACTTCCATGTTATATATTTCGCGTAGCTCTTCTTCTTCTGTTTTAGCCGTTCCTGTCATACCAGACAACTTTTTATACATACGGAACAAGTTTTGGTACGTAATTTGTGCCATAGATTTGTTTTCTTCTTGAACATCGACGCCTTCTTTGGCTTCGATAGCCTGATGCAAACCATCTGACAAGCGTGTCCCTTCTGAGATACGACCAGTTGATTGATCAATGAGTTTAACTTCACCATCTTGAACAACATAATCCTTATCATTAATGTAGTTAAAGTTAGCCCGTAAAGCTTGATCAATATGATGTGTTAATGCGGTATCCCCAGCGTCATATAAGTTATCTAAATTAAAGAAAATTTCACCCTTATGAATGCCTTCGTTTGTTAGCATTGTTGTCTTAGCTTCTTCATCAATTTTATAATCTTCTTCAAATTGCAAAGTTTTTACAAAACGATCTGCTCGTGCATATAATTGTGAAACGCCAGAACCTGGACCTGAAATAATCAAAGGTGTTCGTGCCGTATCAATTAGGATAGAATCTGCCTCATCAATCAATGCAAAGTTCAATCCGCGCTGCATCACACGTTCATCGGCTCGATGTACCATGTTGTCGCGTAAATAATCAAAACCAATGTTGAAATTCGTAGAGTATGTGATGTCGGCATCATACGCCGCACGTTTTTCTTCTGCTGGTGCATCACCAACGTTTACCCCAACTGACAAACCTAGCCAATTATACAATTGGCCCATCTGTTCTGCATCTCGTGCTGACAAATAATCATTAACAGTCACTACATGCACGCCTCGACCTGATAAGGCATTTAAGTAAACAGTCATTGTTGCCGTTAATGTTTTTCCTTCACCAGTTCTCATTTCAGCTAAGTTACCATCATGTAACGCTGCCGAACCCATGACTTGAACGCGAAATGGATACAAACCTAAAACGCGCTTTGCCCCTTCACGCGCCACAGCAAAAACTTCAGGTAAAATATTGTCTAAAGTTTGAGATAAAACTTTGTTTTGTTTGTCTGAATCTTCAATTCCTGCAAGAGCATCCGAGATGATTTGTTTAAAATAGGGTGTTTTTGCTTGCAACTCCTCGTCAGACATTGCAGCCATTTGGTCAGCATAACTTTCTACTTGGTCAGCAATATGATTTAATTTTTTTAATTGTTTTTTTGAGTTATCAACTAATTTACGTATTGGATTTGCCATTATTTTTAGCACACAAAGTTATTTCCCCGTGTGCTTCTCCTCTGAAATATAAATTTGTGTGGTCTCCCGCACAATAATCTACTTCCAATTATATCAAAAAAACCTGATAAATACAGGCTTTTCAATATTAATAATGTGGTGTTGCCACTAATTTTTCTTGTCCACCCATATATGGTTGCAACACTTCTGGAATTGTCACTGAACCATCTTCATTTTGATAGTTTTCCAAAATTGCTGCGACCGTACGACCCACTGCTAAACCTGATCCATTCAATGTATGTACCAATTGTAATTTATTATTATCATCACGGTAGGTAATATGCATTCGACGTGCTTGAAAATCTTCAGTGTTTGAAACAGAAGAAATCTCACGATACAAGTTTTGTTGTGGCATCCAAACTTCTACATCATATGTTTTAGCAGCTGAAAACCCCATATCGCCAGTCGATAACATGATAACATGGTATGGTAATCCTAGTTTTTGCAAAATATTCTCTGCATTGTTTGTCATACTTTCTAGTTCTTTGTAAGATTGTTCAGGCTTTGTAAACTTGACCATTTCTACCTTATTAAATTGATGCAAACGAATTAATCCACGTGTATCTTTACCCGCTGCACCGGCTTCCTTTCGAAACGAAGGTGATAGTGCGGTAAATTTAATTGGTAATTGATCAGAAGGTATCGTTTCACCTGAATAATAATTAGTCAGAGGAACTTCTGCTGTTGGAATATAGGTTTGATCTAGTCCCTCGACACGGTAAGCATCTTCTTGAAATTTAGGATATTGCCCTGTACCAAACATAGCTGAATCATTAACTACAATTGGCGTAATCATTTCGGTGTAGCCTTCTTTTCTATGTTCATCCAACATAAAATTATATACAGCCCGTTCTAATCTTGCACCGTCTCCAACATAATATAAGAAACGTGCACCAGAAACCTTAGCTCCTCGTTCAAAATCCAAAATACCTAAAGCTTCCCCAACATCATAATGCGCTTTCAACCATTCGGGACTTTCTAGTAAAGCGTGCGGCCTTGATTGATAATTTTCTGGTTCCCACACCCGTTGTTCAACATTGGCCGCCTCATCAGTGCCTACAGGTACATCAGGTGCTGCTAAATTAGGGAAATGTGCTGCTAGATTTTGTACTTGATCATCTAACTCTGTTTGTCGTAGATCCAACGCTTTTATTTTGGCACTAACTTTTTGCATCGCTGCAATAGCATCACTTGCATCTTCTTTATTGCGTTTAGCATAGGCAATTTTATCAGAGGCAGCATTTCTATCAGCTTTCAAATTTTCAACACTTTGTATAGTGTCACGTCGTTCCTTATCTAAAGTCAATAATTCGGTTAATTTATCTGGCGAAACACCACGATTCTGTAATCTTTGTTCTGCTTCCAAAACATTTTTACGTAAATACTTTATGTCCAACATGTCAAATTCTCCTCCACTGTAATATATCTAATTTTAAAAAGCAAAAGCGCGTTTTCATCCCATCCAAAAGGATAAGGGACGAAAACGCGCTTCCGTGGTACCACCCAGATTTTATGCACAAACGTGCATAACACTCTTATCTGATAACGGTGACAACCGAGTAGCATTACCCACTAACGTGACTTACTGGAATTTCAACCTATTGCTTTTCATCTAACCAGCAATTTTCTAAAATGGTCTACTTATGGTAAGTTGATACTATTATTGTATCTGATAGGTTTATAAAAGGCAAGCTTTAAACGGCGAGAATCAACGGTCGCCAACCCACCCTCAGCTACTTGAACACAAAAAAAGCAAGTCTCCCTAGAAACTTGCTCCCTAACTTATGGGCCTGACAGGACTCGAACCTGTGACCCCTGCGTTATCAACACAGTGCTCTAACCAACTGAGCTACAGGCCCCTCTTCCTTATATCTCACTTACCACGACACTTGGGTTAGGAAATATAAAAAAGCGAATGACGGGAATCGAACCCGCATAGCCAGCTTGGAAGGCTGGAATTCTACCATTGAACTACATTCGCATCACTGCTCTACTGCCGATGACCTCTGCTGATATCATCTATGGCGCTGGACGGAATCGAACCGCCGACACTACGAGCTTCAATCGTATGCTCTACCAACTGAGCTACAGCGCCATCTTAGTCCCGCCTCAGCGTTACTATACGGTCACAGCGGGGCTCGAACCCGCGATCTCCTGCGTGACAGGCAGGCGTCCTAACCAACTAGACCATGCGACCAATTGCGGGAGCAGGATTTGAACCTACGACCTTCGGGTTATGGGCCCGACGAGCTACCAGACTGCTCCATCCCGCGATAATATTATTCAGGTATCTCTACCTTAAGGAGAATGTGGGATTCGAACCCACGCGCCGATTTCTCGACCTGACGGTTTTCAAGACCGTTCCCTTCAGCCAGACTTGGGTAATTCTCCATCATCTCTGCCATGGCAGCCTTACTGCATGGACCTTGTTGGACTCGAACCAACGACCGGACGGTTATGAGCCGTCTGCTCTAACCAACTGAGCTAAAGGTCCTATAGCGAGCCTATCGCGGCAGGGGGGATCGAACCCTCGACCTCCCGGGTATGAACCGGACGCTCTAGCCAGCTGAGCTACACCGCGATCTTCGTTGACAATTTTGACACTTGCCAATCGGGACGACAGGATTCGAACCTGCGACCCCCTGGTCCCAAACCAGGTGCTCTACCAAGCTGAGCTACGTCCCGATAAGTCCTATCAGAGCACTGCCCCTTTAAACTTAAAAAAAGAGTTTGAATTCCTTCAACCTCTATGCACCTAGCAGGAGTCGAACCTGCAACCTCCTGATTCGTAGTCAGACGCTCTATCCAATTGCGCTATAGGTGCATATATGCCGGCGACCGGGATCGAACCGGTACGATATCTCTATCGCAGGATTTTAAGTCCTGTGCGTCTGCCTATTCCGCCACGCCGGCATACAAGCGGAAGACGGGATTCGAACCCGCGACCCCCACCATGGCAAGGTGATGTTCTACCACTGAACTACTTCCGCATAATCATGCCGACTAAAGGACTCGAACCTTCGACCCCCGCTTTACAAGAGCGGTGCTCTACCAACTGAGCTAAGTCGGCAGCGCTTTATCCCGACGTGCCGGGCTTTTGACTTCCGCCAATGGACGCTACAGGGATCGAACCTGTGACCCCCTGCTTGTAAGGCAGGTGCTCTCCCAGCTGAGCTAAGCGTCCATAATGGAGAGGAAGGGATTCGAACCCTCGAAACAATTGCTTGCTTACATGGTTTCCAACCATGCTCCTTCGGCCAGACTCGGACACCTCTCCCTTATCTTCCGTCTCTCTTCTTTTCCTTGTTATACCAAAAGTACTCTTCTCAGAGCACTCATTATGTACGGCACCGCATCTTCCTATCCTCGCAGCCAGCGATCCGGCAACTA
>NZ_BPKY01000007.1 GCF_019656055.1 Leuconostoc miyukkimchii
TATTATCTTACCACGCTCAGTTTCGCTTGTCAACTACTTATTTTTAGCTAACCGCTTTCTCTCTCGCGTCCTTCGTATCAGACAACTATTACTACTATACTCGCTTTTCAAAAAATGTCAACACTTTTTCTAAAAACAATTATCATTATTCCTCAAAACGCACAAAGGCAGTTGTTTGAAGTGTTTCAAGTAAATCGTGCAATTGATTAGCTGGGACAAACTCAAGATGATTATTTAACTCTTTTTCTATTGAGTGCATATCAGATACATCAAAGGAATATAGCGACATCAAGACATCATCGTTATCTTTGACACTTGTTAATTCACCTAACCGCCATTCGTTAAAATTAACCGGTCCCAGTTTTTTCAGTTCACGTAATACTGCTCCCAATGAAGTATCGTGATTATGGCGGTGCATTTTAGCGGTAAAAAAGCGATATGCGTCGCCGTCTTTTTCTACCAAAAAATATGGTAAGTTTTCTTTAACTGCAATTGCAGTTGCTGCAATAAGTGACATAATGCCTCCTCTACTTGTTTATACGTGATAATGCTTCTGAGATCCATTCATCACGATGATCAGCAATTGGTGCAAAACCATAATTGAAATAGTTATTAGTCCAAAAATGCTTTCTCAGATTCATGTTTTTAGATATATTTTGTGATATAAGCTTATTATCTTGACGTAATGACAAGCTGATCTTTCCTGTGTATTGCTCAATATCTAAGACAGTGACAACAACTTCTTGTCCAATTTGTAATTCTTTTTTTAAATCACGTACAATGCCTGTTTTACACTCTGATATGTGTATCAGACCTTGTGTTTTGTCGTCTAATATAACAAAAGCGCCATATGGTTTAATGCCTGTAATTCGCCCTTTTAACTTTTGACCAATACTGTACGTCATCATTTATTCCTCAGTATCTATTATAACAAAAAAGCAGACGTTTAGTCTGCAATTTCAATCGTTTCAATTTTAACATCTTCGCGTGGCTTATCAGACATGTCAACATTAACACTAGCAATCTTGTCAACAATATCTAAACCTTTAATTACTTGGCCAAACACTGTATGTTTGCCATTTAGCCATGGTGTTTCTTGACCCTGAACAATAAAGAATTGAGAACCATTAGTATTTGGGCCCGCGTTTGCCATTGATAATGCACCGCGAACGTTCAATAACTTTTCTGAGAACTCGTCTTCAAAGCTTCCACCCCAAATACTTTCTCCACCCATACCTGTACCATTTGGATCACCACCTTGAATCATGAAATCACGAATGACACGATGAAAAATACCGTTATTATAGTAACCATTCTGCGCATGAGTTATAAAGTTTTCTACTGTTTTTGGTGTAATATCAGCAAACAATTTAACCTGAATATCACCTTGACTCGTTTTGAATGTTGCAACTGGGCCATCGTAATTAATTGCATCTTTTTGTGGATAATCTGTCATTTTATGCTCCTTTTGATAATTGACAATTATTTATAGCATCCAATAGAAAAGCACCTTTCACACACAAAGTCGCGATCTGGTGCCTTATACCTACTATTATACTTGATCTTCTAAATCGGGATCAATAATTACATCACCATTTTCAATTTCTTCTAATGCTTGTCCAACTGACTTGTTAGAATTAAACTTTTCTTGAGTTGCTGGCAATCCCGCGTCCAATTCGCGTGCACGTTTTGCCCCCAATGAAATTAATTTGTACCGTGAATCAACTTTTTCTAGTAATTTATCAACTGATGGATATAGTAACATAGTTGTTCTCCTTATAATGTTTTTTCAAAAACACGTTTAACACGTAAACGTTCAGCTGTTATGATTGCTTTAATACGATCAACTGCCAAAACAACTTGATCATTTTCCACAGCATAATCATAATTAATCATTTGTTTTAATTCATCACGTGCAGCTGTAACACGTTTCTCGATAACTTCTTGTGAGTCTGTTCCTCTACCAACTAATCGTTCGCGAAGATTTGTTAAATCCGGTGGCGTTAAGAAAATGTAAACACCTTCAGGCATCTTAGATTTAACTTGTAAAGCACCTTGTACTTCAATTTCAAGAAAAACATCTCGTCCACTTGCCAAAGTTTGATCAATGAAACTTTTCGGTGTGCCATAATAATTGTTAACATATTGCGCATATTCTAACATATCACCATTGGCAATTTTTCCCTCAAATTCCTCCCGCGATACAAAAAAATAATCTTCACCATTTACCTCGCCAGCACGTGGCTTACGGGTAGTTGCTGATATAGAGTATTGAAAATCAATCCCATCTTCTTCAAAAATCGCTTTGCGTACTGTACCCTTACCCACTCCGGAAGGGCCAGATAACACAATCAATAAACCACGCTGAGTCATCATTTTTCCTCTTTATGTACTAATGTTAAATATTATACCGGCTTTCGACAATATATACAATGCTAGCATATTTTTTAGATTAGATTTGAATATTTGTTCCCATGGACAAATACTGTGGTTATTCACAAAATTCCTGTTTTAACAACAACTAATTACATACTATACTTCAAGAAATGGTAAAGAACATTCAAAAAATTTGCTTTTTTGAACATTTGTTCGTATGATGTAAGTAACTTATCGCTCAAGGAGCAAACAGATGCAAAATTATCTGATACAACATCCCCTCGAATCACAACTAAATTGGATTAGAAGTCTTATCAAGAGGTTCACAGCCCCTAAAAAGCAAGTTCCCCTAAAGCAACAACTTTCGGCTGACAGAATCATTGCTTGTTTAGAAATGGCCTTAAATACAGATTTTCCAGTAACGATACAGATCAACAATTCTCTTCTAAGTGAAGATGTCTCTAATATTTTTGGCTACATTTACCAAAACAATAACGGTCAATTGTTAGTTCAATCACCCAAAACACACGAAATGATTATTGTTTTACCTGGAACAATTCGTAATATTACAGTTTATTAACATAAAACTTTATAGTTAATGAATTTTTTAAACTTTGAGCATAGCGTTTTTTGATATATAAGATTTACCCTTGTAATATTTTTTCAAGTCTTTTAAAATCAACTTGAGACAATAACTGATTTAATGCGATAACATCAATATAGCGATCAATATCACTTGTTCCGCTCAGAATTTTACTTAACTTTTGTACAGCTTTTTTTTGACTTAAAAATGTTAAATACGATTTCACCTCACCGCCAATACCATCCAGACTCTCCCAAGTTGGATGCCAATATTTCAGCAAACTTGTCATTGCAAAAGTATTTAATATTTCGGCATCCCAAATATCGTGAGTTGCGTTATATTCTTTTGCCATACCTTCATGAAAAGCACGCAACATATTTTCAACATTTTCACTCACAACACCTTTAACTGATGATGACTTAAATGCGCGTATATATTTCTCACCATGCACCAGTTCGTTCTCAATTTCTGACACTGTCAAAACTGGAAAAGAAATTGTCTGACCGTCTGTTTTTAATGGTTTGATTTTTGCTTCTAATCCTCGAAAAGTTTCTGCAATGACTTCTATATTAAAATTATCATCCTGTTCATTTTCTATTAGAAATTTAAATTGTAGTTCATCAACAGCATTCGAATTTTTCATCATTAATGCAACATCTTTTCCCTGCCACTTGAAAAAATTAATGGCCAGAATAGTTCTCATAATCATTCGCCAAAAATTGATGTCGAATTTTGGAGCTTGTGCAACATAACGTGCATTAACATGACCCTCTTTGATCAAAAACTGTTGCATATCATATAGCACAGGCACCAGTAAAATGAAATAACGCCAATTTTTATCATCACTATTGACTAACGCTGCTTGCATAACCTCGTCAAGCTTTACGACAGCTCGCTCATTACTGGTAAATTGTGTAAATTGCTGATTTACCATCATTGCGATAACATCATCCAAGAAAAAAGATGCAACTTCAAATGTTTCTTTACTGTATTTACTATTATGTGTTAAATAATATCGTGCACGTAGAAAACCTGCAAAATCATTATAATCAAAATCTGGTAATTTATCCTTGGATACTAATTTATTTTTTTGTTGCGTATGCTTTATTTTTTTTATTTGAGCTGATTTGCCTTGTTTCATATTTTTAATTGTGTATAACTACACACTTGTCCCTTCATTATTAAATGCTTAGATCTAAACTATATTTACCATTACCAAATTCATGTAATTTAAATTGAAATACTTGTTCACCACGATCTAAATTAGTAGTTTTTACGGTTGCTTGTTGGCTACCTTCTAATTCGGCAATCTCAATAGCACCATTAATTGCCGACATCACTGGTGAAAATTCTTTTGTGTCTACAGAAACGTAAAATAGTTCTGCGTTGCCATATGTAGCTGATTTACGTAGTAAATTCACTGAAATTTTATACCGATTTGCATCAAATACAATATGATTAAAATTAAAATCATGTGCATAATGAAAAAGTGATGATAAAAAATCGTTTGGGTTAATCTTTTCTTTTGTCATGTTTATTGTGCGTTCGCTTTAGAACGTATTCCTTTAGAATGAAATTTATTATCCATACCATTGTACCCATAAACAGCGTTTCTTACCACCGCTTAGTAAAAAAACATTCGACAAATCGTTGAACATAACATTTTATCAAATAATTATATATTATTTGAGCTATAAAATTTGTTAGGGGATACAATCAACTGAATTAACCACACCAAATATTTAATATAAAAAAAGACCCAATATTGTTCGGGCCATCAATCTTTTTGAATTTAATATTTTATAGTGCATCATTGGTTTCGTCAACCTTATCAGAAACATCTTCCGATACTTTATCAACTGTTTGAGCTACTTTTTCTTTAGAATCTTTAACAGTTTCTTTAACATCGCTGGTGACATTCTCAGCTGTTTTTTTTGCATCTTCAGATAAATCTTGTACAGTTTCTTCTAGTGTGAGCTCATCTTGTGTTAACTCAATATCATCGTTTCCGAACTTACTACGTAGTCCATCTATTGAATCATGTGCCTTATCAACATAAGTTGTGGCAAAATCTTTTGCTTTATCAACATATGGTGAAGCTTGATCAGTTAGATTTTTAACATGATCAGCAGCCTCATCCAATGTCTCAGCATATTTTTCTTGACTCTTCAATTTTAGATCAGATGCTTTTCCTTTGACATTTTCAGTAACATCCCCAACTAAATCCGCTGTTGCATATGCTGCATCATATGCTTTATCACGAAACAGTTCGCCGGCTTCATTAGCCTTTGACTTTAATTCGGCCTGCTTATCCTTTGGCAAAGCCTTGAATGCTGCAATCGTTGCAGCACCAGCTAGAATTCCTGCTAAAAATACTTTCACTTTTGACATTTACTTTGTCTCCTTCTTAGATGATTTATTTGCTCTGTGTTTACTCATAGCTGCTTTTGCAGCTTGCTTTGCAACAGCTGCCGCAACACCACTGGCACCAAATCCTGTCGCTGCCTTGGCTGTTGAAAACTTAGTTGTAACCTTCTGAACTGCACTATTTAATTGTGAGACAGTATCTGACATTTCAGCTACTGCTTGTACGGTTGGATCTAATGCTTTTACCTTACCATTGACATCGGTTAACAACGTATTTGCATTCCCAAGTATTTCATTACTAGATCGAGCAATACTATCTACATCTAATGTAATAATATCTAAGGACCTCGTCAACCTGAGTAAAAATATGCCAATAAACAATACTAACAATAAAAAGGCAACGGCAAAAATAATAAGTGCTAATTGTCCTGGTTCCATAAAATCCTCCTAATATTTATAGTAAAACTCAAATAATTATTATATGTAATATGAAAAAGATGCTAGTTTCATATCATCTTATTATAACAAAAAAAGCTACTCAACGAGTAACTTTTTGCTTAGTGTGCATAATCTGTTGCACGTGTTTCTCTAATAACTGTAATTTTTACATGACCAGGATATTCAAGTTTTTCTTCTATATCTGTTTTAATATCGTGTGCAAGTACTGTTGCCTGTATATCTGTTAGCCTTGTTGGTTCAACAATTACACGAACCTCACGACCAGCCTGAATAGCAAATGCGATGTCCACACCCTCATATTGATTGGCAATTGCTTCCAAATCCTTCAAGCGTTGAACATAATTTTCAAGTGACTCACTACGAGCACCTGGCCGTGCAGCGCTAATTGCATCAGCAGCTGTTACTAATTCAGAGATAGGTGATGTTGCCTCAACATCACCATGGTGAGAAGCAATGGCATTAATTACCACTGGTTTCTCATTAAACTTTTCAGCTAAGCGGACACCCAATTCCACATGAGAACCCTCTACTTCAGCGTCCACTGCCTTACCAATATCATGTATTAATCCAGCGCGCTTCGCAAGCGCGACATCCATTTTAAGCTCTGCTGCCATCATTCCCGCAAGTTTTGCGACCTCGATTGAATGTTGCAACACATTTTGACCGTACGATGTTCGATAATTCATTCGGCCAATCATTTTAATCAAATCAGGGTGAAGACCTCGTAATCCTAATTCAAAAACTGCTGCCTCACCTTTTTCACGTATTGTTTCATCAATTTGACGACGTGCCTTTTCAACCATCTCCTCAATACGAGAAGGATTAATTCGACCATCTGCTACCAAAGCGTCTAAAGCCATTTTAGCGATTTCACGTCTAATGGGATCAAACCCACTCAAAACAACCGATTCAGGTGTGTCATCAATAATTAAATCAATACCTGTCAATGATTCTAATGTACGAATATTTCGACCTTCACGACCAATAATACGGCCCTTCATATCTTCGCTTGGTAAGTGAACAACAGACACGGTAATATCAGCTACTGCATCAGCAGCTGATCGTTGAATTGCCTGAACAATTATGTTTCTAGCTTTTTTCTCTGCTTCACTTGTTGCGTCTTCTTCTGCCTCTTTTACTAAGGCAGCACGTTGACGTACCAAACTTTGTTTCGTTTCACTTAAAATTTGTTTTTTTGCATCACTAGGTGTAAGTTGGGCAACTTCTTCCAACTTATTTTTTTGATCTGTTACCAAGTCATCTGCCAATGTCTTTTTTTGACTGGCATCATCCAACCGAAGTTGTACTTGATTTTCTTTTTGAATCAATTGTGCATCGCGTTGATTCAAGGCCGCATCTTTTTTATCGAGGTTCAGAATACGATCTTCAAGCCGTTGTTCTTGTTGCTGCAACTGTTTTTGACGATCTTTGAAATCAATATCCACTTGATTACGATAATCCTGTGCCATTTCTTTCGCATCAGTTTTTGCTGCGCGTGTTAAACTTTTAGCTTCATTGTTTGCTTGTTCAAGAATGTTAGCTGCAATTTTTTTCGTTGAAGTAATCTGTCGTTCATCATGCAATAAACGTAAATAATAACCACCACCGAGACCAATTACAATTGCGAAGAGCGCCGAAATGACTGTCACTACCATGAGTTCTTTTCCTTTCAGCTTGTGAAATTTTCGTACTTCACATATATTTAGTATATCTATAAACCGAGTTCAGGTCAATCAAAAAAACTAAACTTCTAATGTTTTAAACGTCTTCTCATATCGCGTTCTTGGTCACGTCGCTTAATGTCTTCTCGCTTATCATACTTTTTCTTACCACGACCAATACCAATTAATACCTTTGCAAAACCATGTTTTAAATAAACTTTCAACGGTACAATTGTAACACCAGCCTCATTTGCAGCTTTACTTAACGCAGAAATTTCACGCTTATGCAGTAGCAATTGCCGCGTGCGTAAAGGATCTACATTGAATTGATTTCCTTGCGCATACGATGCAATATTGACATTTGTTAGCCTAGCATTACCATCATGAATCGTTATAAAACCTTCGCCAATTGTTATTTGCCCTGCACGTACTGATTTTATTTCCGTACCTGTCAAAGCTATACCCGCCTCAAACGTTTCTTCGATTGCATAATTAAATCTTGCTTTTCGGTTTTGCGCTAAATATTTGGTCGTATTTTGATTTTTTTTGGCCACTATGTTAAACCTCCATGACAATTTAGCATACAGATTCGATTATACTGTATTAAAAATTTCGCTTTGAATCACGTTTTTGACCTTGTTTAGCATCTAATGGTCCTCGTTTTGGTTTTGGCCCTTCTGACTTACCACGACGCTCATTTTTACGACGTTCATCACGATTTCGACCGACACCAAATTTACCATGCGATTTTGAGGCAACACGGATTGCTGTTGTTGGTGCACTTTCTGGATCAATCAACATAAAATCAACAGAACGTTCATCTTTATTGACTCGCAAGACTTTAACGCGAACCTTTTGACCAATTTGGAAAATATGATGTTTTGAACGTCCAATTAAAGCTGCATGTGACTCATCATATTCATAGTGATCATCAGTCAAGTTTGAAATATGAACCAAACCTTCAACGGTATTTTCTAAACTAATAAATAATCCAAACTTCAATGCCGAATTAACGACACCATCAAACTCCAGTCCAACTTTATCAAGCATATACTCAGCCTTTTTTAAGGCATCAACATCGCGTTCGGTATCAATAGCACGACGTTCACGTGTACTGGTATCTTCACCGATTTTTGCTAACTTATCAGCATATTTAGCTTGCGATTCAGCATTGTATCCGTGCTTTTCATACCATTTAATTAAGCGATGTACTGTCAAATCAGGATATCGACGAATTGGTGATGTGAAATGCGTATAGTAGGAAGCGCCTAGACCAAAATGACCAACAGGTTCTGGTGAGTATTTGGCTTGTTTCATAGCACGTAACATCATAGTAGAAATCATTTGTTCCGCTGGATCTCCCGCAACATCAGCCATCAATTTTTGTAACATGCTTGGTGTTACCTTGCTTGGATCACCATAAACAGGATGTCCAAGTGCTTTTGAAAATTCAAAGAATGATTTTGCTCGTTCTTCATCCGGCGTTTCGTGCACACGGTACAAAAATGGTACTTCAAGTTTATCAAAATGCTCAGCAACAGTTTCATTTGCAGCCAACATAAATGATTCAATCATACGTTCAGCCGTGCCACGCTCACGTAATTTGATATCAATGGCTTTCCCCTCGTCATCAACAATTATTTGTGCCTCGGGTGCATCAAATTCGATTGCACCACGTTTTTTACGCATTTGATACAATATTTCATGCAATTCGCCCATGACTTTAAACATTGGTGTGAGTTGGGCATATTCTTCTTGTACGAATACATCACCCTCTAAAATCTTGTTAACTGCGTCATATGTCATTCGTGCATGCGATTTCATCACTGATGTATGCAACCGATGACTCACAATTTGACCTGTTGGACTAATTTCCATTTCAGCAGATAATGCTAGACGTATCACGTTAGGATTTAATGATGCAATACCATTAGAAATGTTGCGTGGTAACATTGGTATGACTCTATCAGTCAAATATACTGACGTACCACGTGTATATGCCTCAGCATCTATAGTAGAGCCTTCAGTTACATAATGAGATACATCTGCAATATGCACACCAAGATGATAATTCCCATTATCTAACTTCCATGCCACCACAGCATCATCAATATCCTTTGTATCTGCACCGTCAATTGTTACAAGTGTTTGCTCGGTAATATCCTCACGTCCAAGCCATTCCTTTTCTGGTACTTCTGCTGGAATCTTTGCCGCGTCATCTAACACTTCTTTGGGAAATTCACTTGGTACTTTCTTTGAATAGACAATTTGTAGAATGTCCATACCAGGTTCATCCTTATAACCTAGGGTTTCTGTGACGTGAGCAACTAGTTCACGTGGATGCGTTTTATCAGGAAAACGTGTCACTTCAGCAACGACAACCTGACCATCATTTGGTGTTAAACCATCAGAATTAATCAGAACTTTAAAATTCATTGCCTTTTTATCACTAATTTTTAGTTCCCCAATTATATTCTTAGCTTCCGATCCCAGTGAAAATGTTCCCACAATACGCTCAAAAGCATGATCTACAATTTTTTCGACTTTACCTTCAGGTCCTCGATCTGGAGAAGGCGATGGTTTTATAGTTGAAACGTAGACATTATCCCCCTGCATCGCTTGGTGTGTATTTTCTGGATTAATAAAGAAATCTGGCAGGTCATTGTCGTACTTAACAAAGCCAAAGCCCTTATCATTTGCACGATAATTTCCTAATACAAGTCCAGCGTTGATATTATAGGAATAACGACCTTCATTATCAATTGCGGAACCATCACGTACCAATGCAACCATTGCATTGGTAACTTGTTGATAGTCAGCTGCGGAATTCATTCGCAATCCATCAGCCATATTTTGCGTAGTAAAACTTTGTTGGCTATTTGATTTCAAAAAGCCATTGATCTGAGATTTTAATTGTTCAATTTCCATGTATTTATTCTTTCTAAATTTTTTCAAAATAAAAAGTCAGTCTACAAAAAGAGCAAACTGACCGTGATATTTTTTAATGTGCTGATAGATACATCAACGCAAAACCAATGACGAACCACAAACCGCCTAAAATAGCAGTTGCACGACGCATAACAGCCTCGAAGCCACGTGATTTACGTTCAGCAAACAGGTCACCTGCGCCACCTGATAATGCTGATAATGCATCTTGTTGTTTACTTGGTTGCATCATGACTGTCACAATGAGCAAAAAACCCACAACAATCAAAGCAACGGTGAGTACTTGTTCCACAGTCATAACCTCTTACTTTAAATCTTTAACCTCTATTATAGCAAAAAAGAAAATATCTTGCACGATAAATCATCTAATATAGCATACCGCTATTTTTTCTTAATTTCCGGCTACTAAACTAAACATGAGAATACCACCGGCAATGGCGACATTCAAGCTCTCTGCTTGTCCTTGAATTGGGATATACAAGTTAGCTGTTGTTTTTTGAGCTAATTCATCTGACATGCCTTGTCCTTCGTTTCCGACAATCAAAGCAAATTGTGTACTAGCTTGTATTTCACGATATGATCGTGCGGCATCGTTTAACTGCGAACCATAAACTGGCAAATTATTTGCCGTTAACATGTCCGTCCATTCATTTAAATCACCGTTTAGAACTTCTAAATGAAATTGTGATCCCTGCATTGCTCGAACCACTTTTGGTGCATAGGCATCAGCCGTTCCTTCTCCAAGCACAACACCCTTAAAGCCAGCAGCGTCAGCTGTACGCACTAGAGTACCAACGTTACCTGGATCTTGAATGCCATCAAGCAATAACCATGCACCATCATGTACATAACTTGGGTCAAAAGTTTTATCTGGCAATGAAATTTCTGCAAAAATACCTTGTGGCGTATTTGTACCTGCAATATGCTTAGCTACTTCTTCACTGATTTCAAAAGCTGGTACGCCATGAGGAACATCAGGTAAATGTGCTTGCATTTGTTCTTCTGTAGCCATAACAGCATGAAACTTAGCTTTAGCTTTCACAGCCTCTTCAACTAAATGCCAACCGTCTAGTAAATATGTGCGGTTTTCTTGACGGCCTTTTTTTGTTGCCAACTTAGCCCAAGCCTTCACACGATTGTTTTGATTTGATAAAATGCGATCCATTATTTTAATTCTTCCTGTCCTGTTAATAGAACTGATAGAAGTAGGCTAATTAATTGACCTACTTAAACTTTAACGCTGCTGTTTCCCAACATTACGTTGTTTTTTATTTTGTGTATCTGGTTTTTGCAACTCTTTTGAGTCACTAGGTGCACCATTGGTAATTTTTGAGTTGCTTTCTTTCATCAAATCATCTGCTGTTTTTTTGATTTTGAACTCACGTGCAACACGTTTTTCAAGACCAGGTCGCTGATAATGTTGAATTAAGGTCTGTATTAGTGCAAATATACCACCTACCACAAAATAAAGACCAATTGCCCCACTAGCAATCATAGCAAAAACAAAAATCATCACAGGGCTAATAAACATCATCATTGCAGAAGTTTTCTTCTGTTCTTCTGGCATGTGTTGCATAGCTAACCAAGCCTGAATCAAGTAAATTACACCTGCTGCAATGGCAAAAATAATTTGTGGTTTACCAAGATCAAGCCCTAAAAATGTTGCGCCTTTCAGTGCTGGAGCATGTAAAATTGCTGAATACAAGCCAGAAAAAATAGGTAACTGCATCGCCATAGTCAAGAAGGAAATACCACCAATCACACTGACATCGTTTTCGCGATACAATGACATCATGGCCATACTAGCCTGTTGTTGCTCTTGGGTTGTCCCAGCTTTGCGCGTTAATGCCTGCAGCTTATCAATTTCAGGTTTGAGCGTTTGCATTTTAATTTGATTAATAGTGGTATTAATCTGTTGATTTAAAAAGAACGGTAACAAGACTAAACGCAAAATAGCCGTGATTATAATAATTGCCCAGCCTATACCGTTTATTCCACCAATGAACTGAGCAATATCAGTCATAATGTTCGCTAACGGATGACCAAGCCAGCGATACATTTTACTGTGCTCATCATAGCCACCGGTGATTAAAATTATATCCAATATTACAAAAGCTGTTGTTAGAACACGCTTTAATTGTTTCATGATTTTGTTTTTTTCTCCTGTTTATTACAGAAGTCCATTATACCAAGATTTTTTACTTAATAGCAAAATTATTCGATTCAAACGGCCCAACTGCTTGTTTCACTACCTTATCAACACGACTATAAAATCCTGGACCCTGGGTAAGTTCACTAAGAAAAGACGACATATCAGCTTCATCACCCTGCGCCTTTATTTCAACAGAATTATCAAGCTTATTATGTACCCAACCAACAATACGATATTTATCAGCTAGGCGTTTTGTAAACCAACGAAATCCTACACCTTGAACAATTCCATAGACATTAATTTGGTAACTTTGTATCATATGCTTTCTCTCTATATAATGGCAAGCGTATTGTAAAGACCGAACCTGAACCCAGTGCACTTTCTATTGCAATTTCACCACCATAGGCATCAACCAAGCGTTGTGCGATGCTTAAACCTAATCCATTGCCACCCTTGGCACGCGAACGTGCCTTGTCAACACGATAAAAACGATCAAAAACACGCGCTGCATCTTCACTAGATAGGCCTTCTCCAAAATCTTGAATTCCTATTTCTACACGATTTGTTGTTTGTGATAATGCAAAATGAATTTCCTTGCGTGCTACTGAGTATTTAATCGCATTATCGGCTAAAATAATTATGATTTGTTCCATATGATCTTGACGTACTTTAACATTGGCAGCCTGTATCAAATCATCATCAAACGTAAACACAAAATCTGGGTGAATGAGTTTAAAATTATCAAATACACGATGTACAAGACCACCGATTTCAGTAACCTCTTGCACATTTTCGATAGGTATTTGTTCTGCACGTGTTAAATTAAGCATTTCGTTGATTAAAATTTCCATGCGTTGCATCTCTGCAAGGGAAGATTTTATTGAATCTTCCAAAACTTCAGGTTCATCTTTTCCCCAACGATTAAGTAAGTCCATATGGCCTTTAACTATGGTCACAGGTGTTCGCAATTCATGAGAAACATCTGACACAAACTGTTGCTGAGCAGCAATAAGACTTTGTATGCGATCAATCATACGATTCAAAAGATTAATTAAGTCGGAAAATTCATTATTCGAATTTGTGTTATTTGCCCGAATATTTGTCATCGGATCATCTTCAAAAGCTTCAATAGTGGTTTTTATGTATTTCACTGGCCTTAAGATATACCGTGTCAAAACAAAAGTAAACAAGAAAACTACTACACCACCTAAAATGACGCCTAACCAAAGATATTGATATAATGATTCTGGTAATTTTCCATAATAATTTTTAACTAATTCGGCTACAACAATTGCAAAGCCGGCAAATATAATAAAAAAACCAGACGCCATCCCCAATGAAAGCTGCCAGCTCAATGAGAAACGACGTGAGGTTTTTTCAATTGTTTTTATTTCCTTAGCCATCATATCTCATTAGCTACGCATAACATAACCAGTACCACGAACTGTCTGGATATAAGATGCTTTGCTTTCCGGATCATCAATTTTATTACGTAAGTATCGAATATACACGTCTACAACGTTAGTCTCAACTTCTGAATCAAATCCCCAAACTTCTTTTAACAACTGTTCACGTGATTGAACGACATTAATATTTTCTACCAAGGTGAGCAATAGATCGTATTCACGCTTAGTTAAATTAATAATTTGATCATCACGACGTGCTATGCGGTTTTCTTTTTCAATACGTAAATCTTTAAAATTAATGATTGAACGGTGCTTATCATTTGATTCCGTTTCAATTGCAATTCGACGGAGTAATGAACGGATACGCGCTAACAACTCTTCGATTGCAAATGGCTTAACTAAGTAGTCATCTGCCCCATAATCTAGCCCTGACACACGGTCAATCACTGAGTCGCGTGCTGTCATCATGATAATGGGTGTCTTCTTAGATTCGCGCAAACGGCGTGCAACTTCTAAACCATTTAATTCAGGCAACATCAAATCAAGTAAAATAACATCGTAGTTATTTTCTAGTGCTGCATCTAATCCAGAACGACCATCTAGGACAGTTTCAACTTCATAGCCTTCATGCTTGAGTTCAAGGCCTACGAATTTTGCTAAATTTTCTTCATCTTCAATAATTAATACTTTGCTCATTATTTTTCCTCGACATTTAGATCGGTCAGTACCGATTACAATTTGTTATTACTTCTCTATATTTTAGAGTAATTTCTAAATATTTGCAAGTATTTTCTCATTCTTTGAAAAAATCATCTAATTTAGCCAACCTAGGGTCTAGATCTGCCTTACTTTCACTTTTTTTCTCATTTTCAAATGTCTCTTCACTGATAACGTGCCAATCATTTCCAGAAGGAAGTGTCTCATTGTCTCTTTCTTCCGGCGTTAAAATTTGTAGTGGCAGTTCGGCAATAATACTATCAAGTATAGCCTTGTCAATATCAAGTGTTTCATTTTCTAACACAAAAACCGGCTCAGTTTCCTCGAAATTTTCTAATCGCTGCGCATCCTCGATATATCGTTCATCTATTATAAGATCGACATGATGTATAACAGGTGTCAAAGACCGTGAGGATGGTACCGTTATTTGTCCCTCAACTGTCATTTGAAGATTTAAATCATCATTATCTTCATATCGAATACTGCCTTTAACTTGCAATGGTGATAGCGCTAATACTGTTCTTGGAAAACGTTCTTTTGCAATGTTTTCTATATTTAGTTCTTCATCAAATGTTAACGCGTTTTGACGATATTTTTGAAGTTGGTTTTTATTATATTTCATCTTGCCTCCTAAAAGTTAGACGCTTAAACGCCTTTGATGGTATCCAATTTTTACAGTAATAACTGACTCACTTATTTTCAACATAAATTGGTCTACGTGTGACATCTTGTTGCTGTCCAGCATCATTTGCCAACATTTGCCATAGCTTTCCCGCTTTAAAATCTAGGCGCAAATTCGCTTTAGCCAAATTCTGATCAACCTTACTAATCAAAGGTAATGTCGTTGTTTTTTTAACGCTATTTAAATATTGTTGTCCAGCGTCAGTAAATCCCAAAACACGTAAATAAGGATCTTGCATTGCTGCTTGCATCTGGTCTACCTTGACATTCAAAAGTGTGTACAATAATGTACGTTGTATGCGGGCAAATGTATAGCGCTTTGATTTTACTGATTTAATAAAGCTTTGATAACTTTGGGGTCCTGGTTCCCCTAACATGACCCCAGCCAATCGATGTTCCAATCCTTCAGCCATTTGGTAAACTTGACCCAATTGACCTGTCGTATCTGTTATTATACGATACTTCAACAATGTCCAAAACTTTTTTTCAAAATCTATTGTGTTATTTGCAAAGTTCACGTCTTTTAACGTCATTTCTGGTACGACATTTTGAATTTTTTCTAGTTTCCCTTTATGTAAAGCTAAGCGAATTGATGATGCAGAAGCAATTGATTGATCGGCAGAAAACATTTTGTCATGATATCCTGCTGCTACTCGCTGTATCGCATGTAACTTCATATCTACTTCTAATGCTAAAACAGCTTTAGCATATCCAAATGCTAAAATATCATTTGGATCCTCCAAAATAAATCCTGTCTCTGTTGCCAATTGTTTAGCATAAGCACTGGCAAAAGTTTGATTTTTTTCTTGAATATTTTTACCTTCTAGGACACTCGGTGCTTGTTTTGCTAGTGACAAAAAATCAACGTCAGCATGTTCACTACCAAAGACTAACTCTTGTATACCTAGTGCTGCAAGTAATTTAACTGCGCCTTCGGCAAATATATGGCTTGGCTGTACAGCATAAAAAGTAGGCAACTCGATTACTAGATCAACGCCATTTTCTAATGCCGCCTGCGCTCTTGTCCATTTATCAAAAAGCGCTGGTTCGCCACGCTGAACAAAATTACCAGACATGACTGCCACAACAACATCAGCACCTGTTTCTTTTCTAGCTTGTTGTATATGATAAATATGTCCATTATGAAACGGATTATATTCCGTTACTATACCTACTGCTTTCATGCCTTCACCGCCTTAAAAAACCATCGCTCTGTCGTATCATTAATTTCCTTGTGTCCAAAATCGGCAGAAATTGTAATATTGGTGAAGCCAGCTGCTAATAACTCTCGTTGATAAATGTCTAATTGATACGTTTGCTCATGATGAATTTCTCGTAAAATTTTAAAACCATCAATTGATTCATCGTATACAAAAAACTTTAAATCATGGTCAACACTATCTTTTTCTTCTCCCGGATAACTTGTCCACATGAAAATATTATCTTCATCATCATCATTGTTATAAAAATAGTTGTCGTATAACACATTCACTTGATAAGGTGTTATCACATCAAATAAAAATTGTCCACCGGTTTCAAGATGTGCATGAACTTGGTTAATTGTCGCTTTAAAATCTTCTAAATTAGGTAGATAATTCAGCGCATCAGCAAAACTGACAATCGTTGGGTAACTGTACTGCCAGTCAGACCATTCCCGCATATCTGCTTGTAGTAAGTTTACGTCAACATCAGCCTCTCTAGCGTGATCTTGTGCCAAAGCCAACATTTCGGTAGAAATATCTAACACATCAACCTTGTATTTTTTCTGTGATAGCAAGACAGCCAGTCTACCAGCACCACCACCCAAATCTAGGAGCCGTCCTGGTTTCGTATTTTTTTCAACATACGTCGCCCATGATTGATACATATCATCATTAAATAGTTTATCGTATTTTTCGGCAAATGTTGAATAATTATTTTGTATATTTTTGTTAGTCATATGCTTTATTTTAACAGAAAAAAAGATGAGCCGTTGCCCATCTTTTTTTCTGTTTAATCTGTTACAAGTAGAGGCGTTAAATCTACATATGGTGCATCGTTCCACAAACGTTCTAAATTATAGAAATCACGTTGTTCAGTAGAAAAAATATGTACAATAACATCTCCTAAATCAAGCAATACCCAATCAGCAGCTTGAAAACCTTCAATCAGTTTAACAGTGCCACCAGCTTCTTGAATTTTATCTTTAACTTCTGTCACTATTGCCTGAACTTGACGATTTGAGGCTGCATCAGCAATAACAAAATAATCTGCCATTAAACTCACTTGTCTCATATCTAAGGCAACAATATTATTAGCCTTTTTACTATCAACTGCAATCACAGCTGTTTCTAATACTTGTTTTGCATTTAATGCTGTTGTCAAAATTTTTTCCTATACTTTCTTCATTTAACTGATTAATTCATACTTTATCTAACCAGTAATTATACGTTGTAATACTTTTCGGGTAAATTCGTGTTTCTTTTTGAACCAATCGCTGCACAGTGTGAACAATTTGATACCTCACACCTGCTGATAACGATTGATTCGTTAATTCACGCGCTACTTTCACTCCCGGAAAATCTCTCCCAACTTCAAGATAATCGGCCATAAATAGTACCTGTGATAATTTTGTCATTTCTGATGCACCACCAGTTGTGTGCTCTCGAACTGCATCCAAAATTTCTAAATCTGTAATTCCTAATTCGGATTTGATCATTTCAGCACCGACAATACCATGCCAAATATAATTACCCCAATGCGTTAAATCAGGATCCATATTCATTGCCCTAATGACACTTAGAAAATCAGCATCAGGTCGCTCTTTAGCATAGTCATGTACTAATGCTGCAACCTCTGCTTTATCAGCATCCACACCATTTTCAGTTGCTAATTTTATCGCATAATCGCGCACACGCAAAATATGTTGAAAACGATAATCAGATAACCCTGACGCTACTTTTTCTTCTAATTGCGCAATACTGCCATCAAAATACTTAGTCATATAATCCTCGATACAAATTATACTCTGCTATAAACAATGCTTCTCGTTCCGGTACGAGATAATTAATACTCTGCTTCATTCGTAACTTTGTTCGAATATCTGATGAAGTAATCCGAATATCTGGTACATCAACCCACAACATCGGATAATCTGATAAATGTTTTTGATTACCACGAACGCCAACAGCAAAGGTAACTAGCTGAGACAATGCTTCAATATGATCCCATGTTGATAATTTTTCAACCTTTTCACTACCAATTATGAAATAATATTCATTTTCTGGATGTGTTTCAACAAGTTCACGCATAGTTTGATAAGTATAAGACTTACCGCCATTGTGTACTTCAGTCAGTTCAATATCAAAAAACGGGTTTCCCATGATGGCTGTTTTAACTAACTGCACACGATTAGAAGGTTCAATTGCACTAGCATGTGTCCCATCAATTGGTTGCGCATTCGGCATCCAAAAAACTTTTTCCAATCCAAGCTTTTTACCAACTGTTTCAGCTAAAACGAGTTGACCAATATGTGGTGGATTAAAAGTACCACCAAAAATACCAACACGTTTTTTAACTTGACTTGGTTGCGTTTCTAACTGTGATTGCGTTGAGCTTGTATACACACCATTCATTGATATTACCGCCTAACTAGATTTTAGCTAATTCAACTGAGATTCTCTTGTATTTATCTTCTTGTGCTGGCAAAAACAAAACTAATGTTCTACCAATTGTTTGCGCCACCGTAATATCTGAATGAGACTCGATGAAATCTGCAACATTCTTAGCTGATTCTTCTGCGCTTTGCTGCAAACTAATTTTCACTAATTCGCGTTTTGAAATAGCTAAAACCAATTCATCAACCCATACTTGAGTTAAACCATTTTTTCCAACCGAAAAAATTGGTGAAAGCGTATTTGCTTTCGAACGTAAAAATCGTTTTTGCTTACCTGTAAGTTGTAACATTAAATCATTGCCTTTCTAATAAGAACAGAAACACCCTGTGGTGCCCATCCAGATACTTTGACACCAGCAGGTATAGAAATCCAACCTAAACCTGCAAAAACAACATCACTTTTTTCAGTAATATTAAATTCGTGTTTAACCAATTCCGTTGTGTCTGTTATTTTTGGTGAAGGTGTGAGTAATTCGCCAGCATGTTTCGTATAAAAGTCATCTGCTTTAGATAGTTTGGTACGATGCAAATTTAAATTATTTTCAAAATATGCTGTGATAGAAATACGTTCACCTGATTCAAAATCAAATCTTGCCAAACCACCAATAAATATTGTTTGTTCTGGATTTAATTGATAAATTCGTGGTTTAATTTCATTTTTAGGTAACGCGTATTTTAAATCTTTATCAGCTAATACATGCGCAATTTGGTCACGCTTGATAATACCTGGTGTATCAATTAATTGTTTGCCATCTGCTAACGGGATTTCGATTCTATCTAACGTAGTTCCTGGAAAGCGAGATGTTGTAATCAAATTTTGAACACCAGTTCCTGATTTGATAATCTGATTAATCAACGTTGACTTACCAACATTTGTAACCCCTACTACATAAACATCACGCCCTTGACGTGAAGCATCAATCACATCTAACAAATCGTCAAGATTTTGTGGGTGTGTCGCTGATGTTAAGAAAATATCAATTGGTTTGATACCTTGTGATTTTAATTCAGACTGTAACCAGTTTTTAAGACGATTTTTATTAAGTAATTTTGGTAGTAAATCAACCTTGTTAGCAACAACCAAAATAGGATTGTTTTGACCAACAAATCGTGGTAATCCAGATATTTCTGATCCTGTCACATCGAAAACATCTATGACATAAACAATCAAGGCTCGTGAGTCAGAAATTTGATGCAAGAGGTTGGCGAAATCATCATCTGTTAATTCAACTGGTTGAATTTCGTTATAATGACGTAATCGGAAACAACGACGACACAATAATTCTTCACTTTCAATCGATTTTTTTAATGCACTAAGCGGTAAGTATCCTGCTTTTTCAGAATCTACTACCTGCATAATCGCTCCGCAACCTATGCAACGTAAGCCATCATTTAATTGTTCTTGAACGTATTCGTCCGTTATTTCAGTTGTCACGCAATTTCTTCTCCCATTTTAACTGTGGATGTGATCGAAAAACAATTTTTTTCACTTGCTTTTCAATACTTCGATTAATCCACGTCTGCCACATATCTGATTCAATCAATCGTTTTACGAGAACACTACGTACACCGGCACTATGCGCAGCCCAAATATCGGTCAGCATTTGATCTCCTACCATGATTACCTCGTCACGTTTCAAATGATTCGTACGCAAAACGTGTAGTATACCTCGTGGTAAAGGCTTTAGTGACCAGGACACAAAAGTAATCCCAAGTGGTTTAACAGCTTTGGCGACTCGTTTTGTTGTATTATTAGACACAACAATCACTTCGATATTACCATCACGCAAATCCGATAGCCACTGTTTCAACTCGGAGGTTCCCTCCGGATTATTCCATGCAAGTAATGTGTTGTCTAGATCTGCCAACACAGTTTTAATGCCGTGTTTTTTTAAATCTTCAACTGTTAAATCATATATTCGTTCAACCATATAGGTTGGCGTAAAGTGCTCTAAGCGCATTAAGACCATCATCCAATTTATTTATTCTATTTTATTATACACTACTATCAGACTAAATATATCATAACTCTCTATTTAAGACGACAAATTACCTATTCCGATATAATCAATACTTTAATTTCCATGATAATATTTGGATATAGAAAAAAGCAACTGTTTAGTATGCTTAAAGATAATCTCTATCTCATATACCAAAAATTGCTCTATTAAAAATATTTTATAATTCTTGTTGGAAATCTGATGGTTGATACAATTTCAATAGTTTGCTAAAGACATATTGTGCGATAAATCCTGCAACAATCGGCACAATCAACCAAGCAACAACTGCAACGATTGGGTTAATGAAATGATTCATGACATTAGCCGGAACATTTGGATCCTTAACCATTGATTGAATAGGTGAAACTAAGCCGATATAACCGAAACCAGCTGTCGTTGGTGTCCCCTGAATATTAAACAATGCAACAGGAATTCCTGAAATCGCTGCTGTTAATAAAAATGGTAACATCGTCACTGGCTTAGCAAATACAGACGGCATCATGCCTTTCATGGCACCCAATGCAATTGCTACAGTCACTCCAGGCTTATTAACGCGCCATGAATTAATGAGTAATACAACAGTGGTAGCAACAACACCCATCGCTGCTGCACCGGAACCAATTCCTGATAGAGAAATCGCTAAAGCGATTCCAACTGTTGAAACTGGTGTAATAATAATAATGGCAAAGGCCATCGCAATTAACATAGCCATAGGTATTGGTGCAAGTTTAGTAAATGTCTCTACTAAGTTGCCAATCCAAGTTGTCACATCACCAACATATGGGGCAATTGTCTTACCGAATAGACCAACACCGCCACCAACAACTATTGGACTTAAAATAATTGCCACAGAACCAAAACCTTTGAGATAGCGTGCTACCAACCATGTAACAAACACTGCTATAGCGGCAACTATCATAGCATTAATCACATCACCAGCACCGCTAGCAATATATACATTAGCTGGGGCTATTGATTTGATACCTGTTACTGGGTTTGTGAATCCAACTGGGGCTTGTGCCCAGCGAATTGAACCAGAAGCGGCCGCAGTAGCGACTGCAACAACACCCACATCCAAGCTCTTCATTTTAAATTGAATAGCCACAGCCATTCCAATCAAAAAAGGAATAAGTGACGTAAATAACGTTAGAATTGCACTCAAGTTAGCACCGAATGTTGTCGTTCCTAGACCAGAGTATTGAATAATATATTTCATTACTGCGGAAGGTAAAACACCAATCAATATACCTTGGGCCGATCCTGATAACACCTTAAAGAAAAAGTCTTTTAGCTTTAACTCTGTTGAGCCACCAAATGTTACTGGCACATTTTCCGAAGCTTTTCTGGCGTATTCTGCATTGCGCACAACTTGTGATTCTTTTGTGGCCCATTTTTGACCATCTGCTTTAATACTCATAATTTTTCCTTATTAACCCTGCTTTAAACAGTTATCTGAAAGTTGAAAAACAATTAATCAAACATAATAAAGCATGAGAACTATTTGTTGGTTAGTATTTAACGGCAATGGCTGGTGTTTCACCATTAGCAAATGCAACAGCTGCATCCATTGATTGGTGCACCATTTCAAGTACAGCTTTCGTTGTATAGAAAGCTGTATGTGGTGTAACCAAAACATTTTCACGTGCAATCAAATCCGCAATTTTTGCATCAGGAAATTCCTTGTTAGACCAATCTTCATTGAATAGGCCGACTTCTTCTTCGTATACATCCATTCCAAAATCAGAAATTTTACCAGAATCCAGCCCAGCAATAATTGCGTCAATATCCATCAAATTACCACGAGATGCATTCATGATAACTACGCCATCTTTCATCTTTGCAATTGCGGTCGCATCGATCATATGGTGGTTTTCAGGAACACCTGGTACATATAATGAAACAGCATCAGCTTGCGCATATAACTCGTCCAATGTATCAACATATAAACCTTGCTCAGCAATTTCTGCATTAGGAAACTTATCAAATGCAACCACTTTTGCGCCAAATCCTTGCAAAATTTTAATTGCAACACGACCAATATTTCCTGTTCCAATAACACCAACTGTCTGCATTCGCATCTCGCGACCAATTGTTGGTGCCCAACGCAAATCATGCTTTGCGATTTTGGCATCAAGTGCCTTTGTACGACGAAGCAATCGTGAAAGTTGAATCATCGAGTGCTCTGCAATAGCGTTAGGTGAATACACAGGTACGTTTGAAATGTTGAAATTAAAAGCCTTTGCTGCTTCAAAATCAATATTATCAGTACCCACGTTACGTAATGACAAGTTCGTCACACCAATCTCAGCTAAAGCAGCTAATGTCTCACGCGTATAGTCCAGCTGTTGATATACAACGGCTGAATCAGAACCGGTAGCCAAAACTGCAGTTTCAGGTGTTAATAATTCTTGTGTGTAATCAACCTCAACATCTGAATGGGCTGACTTCCAATCCTCAAGTGATGGTTTTTCGTCATCACGAATGCCGTAAGCAAAAATCTTCATAATATCCTCCAAAATTTATATTGCTCCTTAATTTTACCCCATTTTGTGCAGTTTTGCACGTAAATAAAATAATAATCCACAACTTTCCTATAGACAAAAAAATTTCCTAGAAAGTTTATTTAATCTAGGAAATTAGATGTGCCAATAATTTTATTTCGTAATAGGTTTCTCGCCAGCTTTTGATAAGATACCATCAATAAAACCATATGCTAAGGTTTCTTCGGCACTCATCCAATTGTCTCGTTCTGTATCATGTGCAATTGTTTCTAAATCTTTATCAGACGCATCGGCTAAAATCTTGTTCAACTTAGCACGTGTTTTAGTTAACTGTTCAGCGATAATAGCCATATCAGTTTGCTGTGTGCCACCAACAGCGCCACCCATCGGTTGATGAATCAAATATTCAGCGTTTGGTAGCATGAAGCGATGACCTTTTTCACCAGAACTAGCAATAATTGTTCCCATTGAAGCAGCCAATCCCATCACGATAGTTGTCACTGGTGCCTTAATAAAATTCATTGTGTCTGTAATTGAAAGACCGGCAGTAACTGATCCACCGGGCGAATTAATATACATTGAAATTTCTTTGGTTGGATCTTGTGCTTCCAAAAATAGTAACTGTGCAACAATTGAGGTTGCCATACTGTCTTCAACTTCACCTTGAACCAAAATAATACGATCTTTTAACAAGCGTGAAGGCAAATCATAGCTTTCACGTCCATTAGCTGTTTGTTCAATAACTCCTGGCCACATAATTGTTAGGCTCCTTATTTTTTAGATTCTATGACACTAGATTGTGTCACACAAGTCTTCATACAAATACGCATTTCCAACTTAAGACTATTTTAGCACAAACAGGGAGAGAGTGCTAAAATTTATTTCATAACTTTGATAAATCGTAGTTAATTCCATCTTCAATCATCTGTGCTAGCTCTTTTAATTTACGCATACGATGATTTGCACCAGATTTACTGATTTCTAGGCGATCACCTAATTCCGCTAATGAGTCATCTGGATGATCTAAACGTAATTTGGCAATATCTCTTAATTTTTTTGGTAATAAGTCTAGATCACCAATTTCATCAGCAATGGCTAGGATTTGTTGGACTTGTTTATTCGCTGCATTCGCAGTTTTTTGGATATTTGCCATCTCTGCGTTCGTCATCCGATTAACAGAGTTACGCATATCTCGCATCATTCGAATATCTTCAAATCTCAACATAGTTTGTGTTGCCCCGATAGTGGCGAGAAAGTCTACTATTTTTTCGGCTCTTTTAATATATACAATGAATCCACCTGAACGATCAGTTATTTTAGCAGGCAAATCAAACTCTTTCATCATGTTTAATAACTGTTCTGCTAATTCTTCATGAATTGTAAAAATTTCTAAATGGTAATTAGCTTTTTCGGGTGAATTAACTGATCCAGCCGCTAAAAAAGCGCCTCTCAAAAAAGAACGTTTTTTATCAACCTGATTTAGAATTCGAGATGGGATTTCTGGATGCAAACCGAAAGGATCTACTCCTAAATCGGACATTACTTCTGTCACTTGATTTTTAAGCAAAACCCTGTACGATTTGTGTTGTGACATATGGTTATGGTCTGAGACACTGACTTCGACAACAATATTACTATAATTTTGCGTCAATAGTGTGTATATGCGTCTTGCTATTGCAGCATTTTCAGTCTGAACCGATACAGTTTGATCAAAGCCTAAAGTGCTCACACCGTTCATGCGCATCAACGCAGAAAGCTCTGCCTTTGCATTGCCATTATGAACGAGTAATCCTGTTAACTCTTTTTTTACATCTGTTGCATAAGACATTAATTTTGCTCCAAAATCTGCAAGAGTTCTGCCATTATTTTTTCGCCGTCATGAAATGCACCTGCATCACGAAGTTGCAAAAAATCACCTGGTATTTGTTTAGCGCCCTGCAAACTCACAGCTACTTCATCTAATTTGACTTGATTAGAAATTTCATCCCACTTTTGAAAATCTACGAAATCGTCAGGTACGATAGCATTATTTGCAATAACATAATTAACAACTGGTGAGCCAATATGCTCATTTAAAGCTAATAGATGCTGGGCATCTGTATAGGCATCTGTTTCACCCTTTTGAGTCATGATATTAGAAATATACACTTGCTTAGCTTTGGTAGCACGCAGTGCCTCATTTACCTCTGGTACTACAACATTGGGTAAAATCGATGTAAATAAACTTCCCGGACCATAGACAATCATATCCGAATTCAAAATAGCTTCAACTACTTCTGGCGCTGCTTTAGGTTCCTCGCCTGGTTCATCACCTGTCACCCAAACACGGTCTATTATTTTGTGTGCATGGGTAATCTCTGCCTCTCCTGCTAAAACATCACCATTCTTAAATTTTGCATGCAGCACCAAAGGCTCATTTGAAACAGGATATATTTTACCTCGCACATGCATAAAACGCGCTAAATGTTGCACTGCATCAAAAATACTACCATGCATCTCTGTCATCGCTGCAATAATTAAATTCCCAACAGCATGCTTGGCAAAAAAGTCATCTTTAGCGTCAAAACGATATTGCATAACTTGCGTAATCGCAGGATCAACATTTGACATAGCAACGAGAATATTTCTAATATCTCCAGGTGGTACGATATTAATGTAGTTTCTTAACAGGCCACTAGATCCACCATCATCAGCAACAGTAACAATTGCTGTTAAGTCGATATTTTTTTTAACAAGCGGTTTAATAATAACTGGCAGCCCTGAACCGCCGCCAATAATAACAATTTTCGGTTTATGTGGCATATTAGAGTCTAGCTGTCAAACCCACAATGATTACACTATGAGTAAAATAACACGCTTCACTTTCTTATATATTCTTATTATTATTTTAACTCAAATTGAACAATGATGTTTACAATTTTTCATTTTAGCTTATCAGCACGCTCTAAATCTCGTTCGATGATTGCTTTTAAATACTTACCAGTATAAGATGTTTCATTTTTAATCACTTTTTCAGGGGTACCTGTTACCAAAACTTTACCGCCGCCTTCACCACCTTCTGGTCCCATATCAATCAGCCAGTCAGCGGATTTAATGACGTCTAAATTATGTTCAATGACAACAACCGTGTTCCCTGCATCAACTAAACGCTGCAAGACAATCAGCAATCTTGAAATATCGTCCACATGTAGTCCAGTCGTTGGTTCATCCAATATATACATTGTTTTACCATTAGTACGTCTGTGCAATTCAGATGCTAGTTTCATTCTTTGAGCTTCACCACCAGATAAAGTTGTAGCAGACTGTCCTAGTTTGATATATCCTAACCCAACATCATTAATTGTTTGCAATTTACGTGCTATTTTAGGAATAGGCGCAAAAAATTCTAACGCTTCAGCTGCCGACATTCCTAGAACCTGAGAAATATTGAGTTCTTTGTAGCTCACTTCAAGCGTTTCCGAATTATAACGCGTACCATTACAAACTTCACACGTAACATATACATCTGGTAAAAAGTTCATTTCGATCTTTATAACGCCATCGCCACGACAATTTTCACAACGACCACCTTTTGTGTTAAATGAAAAGCGACCTTTACTGTAGCCTCTCATTTTTGCTTCATTTGTTTGTGCAAACAAATCACGAATATCATCAAACACGCCTGTGTAAGTAGCTGGGTTAGAGCGCGGTGTTCTACCTATTGGTGACTGATCAATATCAACAACCTGCTCAATATTTTCAACGCCCTCAATGTTGCTATACTTACCAGGTTTTTCCGAATTATTATTAATCTTTTGTTTTAGAGCACGTTTTAAAATTTGATTAACAAGCGTTGATTTACCTGATCCCGATACACCAGTAACTGCTACAAATTTACCTAAAGGAAACTTTGCTGTAACATTTTTAAGGTTATTTTCTTTAGCACCTTTAATAGTAATGTAATTTCCATTACCTTTACGTCGCTTATTTGGTACTGGGATAAATTTCTTTCCGGATAGGTACTGACCAGTCAAGGATTTTTCATTGCCAGCAACCGCCAATGGTGTCCCAGTAGCGACTATTTCGCCACCTAATGTTCCCGCACCTGGTCCAACATCAATAAGATAATCTGCAGCCAACATTGTATCTTCATCATGTTCGACAACTACCAATGTATTCCCTAAATCCCGCATACGTCGCATGGATTCAAGTAACATGTCATTATCGCGTTGATGTAGTCCAATTGAAGGTTCGTCCAAAACATACAAAACACCTGATAAATTAGAACCAATTTGTGTTGCTAGTCGAATTCTCTGTGACTCTCCACCGGAAAGTGTACGAGCCGAGCGCGATAAAGTCAGATACTGTAAACCAACACTCTTCAAAAAACCTAATCTATCTTTTATTTCTTTTAGGATTGGTGTTGCAATGGTTGTGTCCTGTTGACCTAAAGTGAGATCGTCAAAAAAAGCCAATTCTTTATCAACTGCCATTTCAGAAACTTGTCCAATATGGCGACCATTAACTTTAACGGAGAGAGCAGCTTCGTTTAATCGATAGCCTTTACATGCTTGACAAGTCAATTCAGTTAGATATTTAGACATTTGATCGCGTGTATAATCTGAGTTAGTCTCATTAAAACGCCGTGAAACATTACGAATTACTCCTTCAAAAGGAATATCGACGTCACGAACACCGCCAAAATCATTTTGATAATGAAAATGGAAATCTTTTGATCCAGATCCATGCAAAATTAAGCTTTGTTGTGATTTTGGTAACTTTTCAAAGGGTGTATCTAAGTCAATGCCATTTTGTTCTGAAAATTGACGTAACATTTCTGGATAATAGTTAGATGAGATTGGATTCCATGGTGCTATCGCCCCTTCTCGTAACGTTTTTGTCACATCCGGCACAATTAAATCAACATCACTTTCTCGTGTAACACCTAATCCTTGGCAAATTTCGCAGGCACCTAATGGCGCATTAAAACTAAAAAGACGTGGTTCTAGTCGGCCAACTCGAAAATCTTTCAATTCTCCTAAGTAATGATCAGAAAATTTTAAGGGTGCAATTTCATCTTCTCCCTCACGTGCTAAAACATCTATCTGTACTAAACCACCCGTCAACCTAACAGCTGCTTCTATTGAATCAAACAACCTGGAACGTGAATTATCACGTAACACAATACGGTCAATCATTACATCTATGTCATGAGCTTTATTTCTGTTCAAAGTTGTATTTGTATCTTTGGCATCAATTTCTAAAATTTCACCATCAACACGTGCACGAATATAACCTTGTTTACGCATATTTTCAAAAGCTGTTTCATGAGATCCGCGTTTTCCTTTAATGATTGGCGCAAAAATTAGAAGCCGTACACCGCTTGTTAAATGTTGAAAAACATACTCAACCATTTGATCAATCGTTGTCATAATTTTCGTGCCATCTTTTGGATCATCTGGACGACCAATTCGTGCATAAAGTAATCTAAAATAATCATTGATTTCTGTAACTGTGCCAACTGTTGAACGTGGATTATTAGATGTTGTTTTTTGATCAATGGAAATTGCTGGTGAGAGACCATCAATTGAATCAACATCTGGTTTATCCATTTGACCTAAAAATTGACGTGCATATGAAGAAAGGCTTTCAACATAACGTCTTTGACCTTCAGCATAAAGTGTGTCAAATGCTAGAGAAGATTTACCTGATCCAGATAATCCAGTGACAACTGTTAATTTATCTTTAGGAATATCAACATCTATATTTTTTAAATTTTGAGCACGAGCACCACGTATTTCGATATTAGTTTTTGCCATATATAGTTTATGTAGCGCTTAAATTGTTCACTTTAATAATGAATGATGAACTACTTAAAAGTGCATTTCCTTATCTTTTAATTTGTAATACTGATTCAATTATAACAACTTAGTTTCTTTCAAGTATTTCTATCCGAAGCACTAGTTCATAATGTGGCCTTAAGTTCCATAACACTATCACGTAATTGTGCTGCTTCTTCGAAGTCCAAAGCTTTTGCAGCAGCTTTCATTTGGCCTTCTAAGTTAGCAATGATATTGTGCTGCTCGTCTTTAGGCAAATCCTTGAAGGCCACCTGAGTAAGATCAACCGATAACTTGCCATCAGTTGATTCAGTACGAACAGAGATTAAATCACGTATATCTTTTTTTATAGTTGTAGGTGTAATATTATTTTTAGCATTATATTGCATTTGGATTTCTCGTCGACGTGCTGTCTCATCCATTGCCGATTGCATAGATTTCGTTATTTTATCAGCATACATAATGACATGTCCGTTTGAATTACGTGCCGCACGACCAATTGTTTGAATTAAAGAACGCGGATTACGCAAGAATCCCTCTTTGTCTGCATCTAATATCGCAACTAAAGAGACTTCAGGCACATCAATTCCTTCACGCAACAAATTGATTCCAATTAGGACATCATATTTACCCAACCGCAAATCTCGAATAATCTCCGTACGTTCAAGTGTTTTAATATCAGCATGTAAGTAGGCTACCTTAATGCCAACATTTTTCAAATAATCAGTTAAATCCTCTGCCATACGTTTTGTTAAAGTTGTTATAAACACGCGTTCATTTTTTTCGGAACGTATATTTATTTCGCCAACCAAATCGTCAATTTGCCCCATCACTGGCCGTACTTCGATCTCTGGATCAAGAAGACCGGTTGGTCGTATAATTTGTTGTGCAACATGATTGTCGGTCACTCGTTCGAGCTCGTAATCACCTGGTGTCGCTGACATATAAATTATTTGATTCACATGCTTTTCAAACTCAGGTAACTTCAGTGGTCGATTGTCTAACGCAGATGGCAGACGAAAACCGTAGTTAACCAATGTTTCCTTACGTGCTTTGTCACCATTAAACATACCACGAACTTGAGGCATAGTTACGTGGCTTTCATCAGCCACAATCAAAAAATCATCTGGGAAAAAATCTAGCAATGTGAATGGTGGTTCACCAGGCTCTCGACCGTCCATCCAGCGTGAATAGTTTTCAATACCACCAACAAAACCCATTTCCTCTAGCATTGCTAGGTCATATTCTGTTCTTTGTTTAATACGTTGCGCTTCAATCAACTTGCCTTCTGCTTCAAATTTGGTAACCTGTTCTGTCATCTCCTGCTTAATACCAGCTAGTGCTGTACTCATTTGATCATCATCTGTCATAAAATGTTTTGCAGGATATATTGAAACAAATTCCCGTTCTGCTAAAGCTTCCCCTGTAAGTGAATTAATATCACGAATACGATCAATTTCATCACCAAAAAATTCGACACGCAATGCTAATTCGTCCTCAGATGCAGGGAAAATTTCTATCACATCTCCACGCACCCGAAACGTGCCTCGGTGAAAGTCAATATCATTGCGTGTAAATTGTACGTTAATTAAATCTCTCATCAACTGATCTCGGCCATATTCATTACCCACACGCAAATTAATAACATGTTCCTGGTATTGATGCGGATCACCCAACCCAAAAATTGAACTAACAGACGCCACAACGATCACATCTCGTCTCGACAAAAGAGAACTTGTTGCAGAGTTTCGTAGTTGATCAATTTCATCGTTAACTGCTGAATCCTTTTCAATGAAGGTATCAGAGCTTGGAACATAGGCTTCTGGTTGATAGTAGTCATAATAAGACACAAAGTATTCAACTGCATTATTTGGAAAAAACTCTTTTAATTCACTATATATTTGTCCAGCTAAAGTTTTATTATGGCTTAATACTAACGTTGGCTTTTTAACTGTTTTAATAACATTAGAAATTGTGAATGTCTTTCCAGTCCCTGTTGCGCCAAGAAGTATCTGCTCCTCTACACCAGCGTTAATACCGTTTACTAGTTGGCTAATCGCTTGAGGCTGATCACCAGTTGGCTGATATTTTGAAACCACTTCAAAGTCATGATTCGTAATATTTTCACGCATATTTTCTTCCTTACTCTACTTTAATTCATTATACAATAAAACGAACAAACGTTCTATTGTTTGTTCGTTTTATTTTGACGATGAAGTTGTCTCATTTTTTTGATTGTTTGTGTCTGATGAATCACTTAACTCTGGCGCATCAGTTTTATACAAGTTTAATGTTGACTGACCTTTATTTTTTGCCAGTACACTGGAAGGATTCGTTTTTTGCGCTTCCTTGAGTTGTTCTAGTCCAGCACTTTTTTTATAATCAAATTCTTTTTTGTTAACCTTATGAAAGTCGGATCGTGATTTATCAAAACGTAATAAATCGCCTGTAATAACAGAATCAGAATATTCTAATACTTTGTCGACGTAAGCTTGTGTCTCAGGCGCCTGCTTTTTTAGCACTTCATCTGAACTTATTGTCACTTGCTCACCAGTTTTCGTATTGAAAAACTGATTATTATACTTCGTATAAGTTGGTGTTATCCAATCACCATCACGAAATGGTACGATACCCTCGTATTTTGGCGACAACATATCTTGTCCAAAAATCGTCATATTGTCATCTGGTACACCAAGAACATCAAGTAATGTTGGTAGCATATCAATCTCACCACCATATGTGTGATCTACGCCACCTTTCAAACCATTAGCATGAATCATAAATGGTACTTTTTGAAACTGAGCTAAGTCAAAGTTGGTTACTTTTTCTTTGCCAAGTAGCTGTGCAATAGCTGGCTGATGATTTTCAGAAATACCATAATGATCCCCATATAGCACAAATACTGAATTATCATATAATCCTGACTTCTTTAAGTAATCAATCAATTCCGCAAATGCTTGGTCCAGATAGTGTGCTGTCTGTACATATCCATCCACGGTTTTATCACCAGTAGTGGTTGCTGGAAAATCAATATTTTCCTTATCAAGTTCATATGGATAATGATTTGTTACAGTCAATAATTTAGCATAAAAAGGCTGTGGTAATTGTTCAATATATTTTGCACTGTCCTTCAAAAATATTTTATCTTTTAAACCATAACCAACATTGAAACGAGGATTATTGGCATTGTCGTAATACGCTTTTGAAAAAAAGTAATTATAACCAAAAGATTTATATGTGTTATCTCGGTTCCAAAAACTTGCAACATCGCCATGAAAGGCAGCAGTTGTATAACCACGTTGATTCAAAATTGCTGGTAAGGATTCAAAAGTGTTGTTTGTGCCATATTTGACCATCGCAGAACCTGTAGAAAGACCATATAGCGAATTTTCTTGCATCATTTCCGCATCAGACGTTTTCCCTTGTCCGACTTGATTATAAAAATTATCAAAACTCAGTGTATTTTGATCATGATAGAATTTATTAAGATTCGGCGTTACTTCTCGACCATCAACTTTATAATCAATCAAGAACTGTTGGAAAGATTCTAGATGAATCATAAAAACATTTTTGCCTTTTTGTGTTCCATAATACTCAATATTATCAGGCATTTTTTGTGTTGAGACAAATTTTTTAATCTTGTTCAAGTCTTCTGGCTTAGCACGTTTCCTACTCTCTGTTTGATTATAGGTCTGTACTGCGTTAAATACTGCATATTCATTTAGGCCAAGATACTTCACGATATAGTTATTATCAAAAGATCGGGTAAGTAATCCTGTACGATCTGTTGAGGCAATGCCATAATCTATTAACATGAGTACCACGCCTAATACCGTCGTTAAAATAGCAAAACGTTTCTGAACACCTTTTTTATCAATCGTTAATTGCTTAAATACAACAAGCCCAATCAAAATGATAATATCAACAAAAATCATATAATCAGACCAATGAATAATAGCTGCAATTGATTTACCTAAATTGTTTCCTGTTGAACTACCAGAACTCAAAATACCCATAGAGAGGAAATCAGAAAATTCACGATAATATAAAATATTAGCAAATAACCAAAATGATTGGATAAAATTAAATATAATAGCAATCCAATAACTCAAAGCTCCTTTAAAGTACAAGGCAATACTCAAAAATATAATTGCTGTAGGAATTGGATTGAGGAACAACAAAAATTGTTGTGTTGCTCCCTCAGCACCCAAGTTGAAATTCATATGATAATTAATATATGTTTTAAACCAAACCAAAACGACATTTAAAACAAAAAACCACACCAAGGGTGCTGATGTGTCCATCGTTTGCTTAATCTTTCGCCAAAAAAACTTAGGACTTGGCACTTTTTTTAAGAAATTCATCATTTTATTTTCCTTCATCAATATAGGCATTCACTGGTGATAACAAAAATATTATACATAAAACGTCTTAATTAATCATATCATCACAGTTCAATTCAGTATATATTGTACACTTAGAATATTAATTTAAAATCATGTAAAACATCATAAATTTCAATTGCAACAAGGTCAATATCATCAAATTGGAATTGACGGACTTCACGGTGTTCATGGATTGTCCAAATTTTAGTTAGTTGATCGTACTCTACACGCAGTGCTTCAATACCAAAAGCATCAAATCGACGTGTTTGAAATTGATTATCATTTGAATCAATCATAGCACGCAAACGATTTAAAATTTGCTTTAAGTCACTAGGCTGTTGTTTATCAAGTTCCATGTTGACCTCCTTTTGTTTTTCGCGCAGGAATCATATAAGCAATGATACCTGCAAATAAACCAAAATAGTAAGTGATCAAGCGCCATAATAAAATAACAAAGATCAACGTTGCTGGATTTTTAACAAATGGTGAAAAAAGTAATTGGAAACTCAATTCAGCACCTCCAACACCACCTGGTATTGGAAATAATGAAATAACCATAACAATCATAATATTCATCGTCACAATTAACCATGGATTCACATTTACGTAACCAAATGCACGGATAACGAAGTAAGGAATCATATAAAACACGACTAATTGTAAAATCGTAAATATCGTCGCACCAACCAACGATGACCAGCTACCAATAACTCGCCGTGATTCTTTATGAAAATTATCAATTTTTTGTTCAATTTTTATTGTAAGATTATGATGACGCTCAGCGGACATAAATTTTTTTGTCCAAGGCAAAACGATATGAACTAAACGCAGTGTCATTGCAGGCCAAAACATAACTAAAACAATTCCTAAGATGACAAAGGCATGAATTGCAATTGCAAATGGAATAAACTTAGCAAACGTTGGGTCTATTTGTGCGTATATAAAATGTTCCGCTGAGAAATAACCAATTATAAAAAACAAAACCACAACAACTTGATAAACTAAAAATTTCATCAATATGACAGATAGTGCTTTTCCTGACTCAATACCCGCTCGCGACATGCCGAACAATTGTGCTGGTTGCCCACCAGTGGCAAAAGGTGTTAGTCCTGTTCCTAAAAAATTTAACAATGGTACACGTAATAACGACAATACGGATGTTCGCTTACGATCTAACTTATTTAACATCACATAAGTTGCAGCAGCCTCTAGGAAAATTGACAAAATCATCATCAACAATCCTAAAAGTAACCAGCGCCAATCTAAATGTTTCAGAGTGATTTTTAACTGATTTCCCTTTCCACGTAGTTCATTTGTTAAAAAATAAACGACAACCGCAGTCAATACGACTACTATTGTGGCTGATATTTTGTCAGTTTTTGACATAATTTCCCCCTAAATGTGGTGTTACTCCCTTAGCACTTCTTCATAAACTGTTTGAAGTTGTTTACCTATTTCAGGTAAATCACGCGCCACCGCAAGCTGGTATCCCTGTTCACTCAAGTCTGGTATTTTTTTATTGAGAATCTGAACCATTTTCGTATCAAATTCATCAATATTATTTGCTTGATAACTATTCACACCATTTTGCAACCATTTCTGATATACAGGGATATTTCTCACTAATACTTTTTGTTTTGAGGCTAGTGCCTCTAAAACAACAATACCTTCTGTTTCTTCATAAGAAGGATACAAAAACAAATCAGCGCCTTGATAGGCGCCTTGAATAACATCCCCTGTTATATACCCTGGAAAAATTAAATTACTAACCTGATTATATTTAACCAAGCGCCTAATTTTTTTAGGTACTATTCTTAAATCTGTATATCCAAACCAAATAAAAATAAATTCTGGATGTCTTTTTGCTAATTCAACAAAATCCAAAATTCCTTTTCGTTCAAAAAATAGACCAACACTCATAATAACTTTTTGTTGCTCCGATAAACCAAAATAATCACGAAAGGCTTGAACCTTATCATTATTCTGCTCATATTTTTCTAATGGAATACCATTTGATATTGACACTATTGGTTGATTAAGATGATATCCTTGTAACAATTTTCTTGAATAAGGTGTAGGTGTAATTATGGTGTCTGCTTCTTGATATAGTGACACTAAGTAACGCTTAAACAATGGCGCTATTGCGTTGGACCCAGTAAATGAATTTCTAAAATCCTCGTAGGTTGAATGACCATGATAAATGACCTTCTTACCCTTTTTATGAGCCATTCTAACCATATGTTTGCTCTTGATACCATACGTATTAATGTGTAATACGTCATAATCTGGACATTTTTCATCTGTTGTTACTTCTACATCAGTAAATGATAACGCTTTTTGTTGTAATTTTAACGCGCGGCCAATACCTGACTTAGCAATTAATTTTTGATTTTCGAAATAGAGTAAAACTTTCAATTAATTTCTCCTAAATGGGTTACGCAAAATTCTCTTCATATAACCCACTTCGTCATCTGTGGGGTTTTCATCTTCAGATGCGTCCGTTTCATGATAGTCCGCTAATACAGCCTCATAAAAATCCAGTACACGATGTGCAAATGTTGTTGCATCAACATCTTTCATTTTTTCAGCACGGACTGCAGCATCAGCTTCAGAAAAACCATTTCTCAAGTACTTTTCAATTCCTGCAAGTAGCTCATCATAATCAGACACCAAAGTTCCTATCGCAACATTATCTACTAAATTATCTAAATATGGTGAATGTATTGCAACAAACGGTCTATTTGCAGCCATTGCTTCAATGAAGGTCAGCCCCTGCGTTTCAGTATCTGATGAACTAACAAAGACATTACTCATCTTGTAATAGTCGGTAATATCCTCGTGATTTACCATACCTGCAAATATCACCTGATCTTCTAATGCCAACTCACTGACTTGCTCTTCTAATGATTTTCTAGCAGGTCCATCGCCAGCTATTACTAATCTTGCGTCTGGGGCGGTTTGTAATAGCTCCGAAAATGCAGATATTGTTAGCGCAATGTTTTTCTCGAAGGCGAGTCGCCCAAGCGATAAAATAACAGGTGTATCAGGCAAAAAATTATATTTCTCGCGTAGATTCTGATGAGTTTCACTTTTTTTTGGCAGTGAGACACCTGTTGGAATGACCCGCATTGGTGCTTTAATACCATAGCGAACTAATGTTTCTTGAACAAGCTGTGAAGGTGCAATAACACCAGACATTCCCAGCATATATGCTTTCATTAATGTTCCCACACCTTTTGGTCCAATCAACAAACCTTTAGCAACATAATGTGTATAATCTTCATACATTGTATGATAAGTATGAATTACCGGAATTTTAAGTTGGCGTGCCACAAATTTGCCAAGCAATCCAAGAGAAAATTCAGTTTGTGTGTGAATAATGTCAAGTTGTAGTGACTTAGCAATTTCAACAGCCTTAATTAATCCACGGAACGCCAAACGTCTATCTCTAAAACCAGCATAAGGCATACTAGAAAAACGATAGATATGAGATTCAAATTTATTTTTTGAAATTTTAGGATCAGTTGATGTGAAAATATATACTTCGTGTCCTTGTGCTTCTAGTGCTTCTTTTAACGTTTTAATGGAAGTAGCAACCCCACTAACTTGCGGGAAATACGTATCCGTAAAAAGACCAATATTCATTGTGTCCTCCAAATTTATTATGAATGTTCAATCAAAATTCATAATGGCAATACTGCTATTATACCATAAATTCAAAACGGCTCCGCAACACAAAAAGTGCGTACGCATAAAAAAATCTGCGTACTTATGACGCAGATTTAACCTTAATCAAATACCATTTGATTATGATATAGTTCTGAATAAAATCCACCCTCTGCAACCAATGCAGCATGCGAACCTTGTTCAATAACTTGACCATCCTTTAAGACAACAATTTTATCAGCACCTAAAATCGTTTTTAATCTATGTGCAATGACAAAACTTGTGCGGCCAGCAATAACATTGTCCATTGCCGCTTGAATACGTTCCTCAGTCACTGTATCAACGTTTGAAGTTGCTTCGTCTAAAATTAAAAATGCCGGATTCGTTAGAATTGTTCGCGCGATAGAAAGTAGCTGCTTTTGTCCTGTTGAAAAAACAGAATTATCATCGTCTACCTTTGTTTGATATTTTTCTGGTAGTGACATAATAAAATCATGAATATTTGCTTGTTTAGCCGCATTGATCATATCATTATCTACTGCTTCTGGTTTGCCAAATTTAATATTGTCTGCCACAGTACCAGTAAACAAAACGGAATCTTGCAACACTATACCAACATGGTTACGCAAAGATTTTAAATCTAAATCACGTATATCTACATCATCAAATTTAACTGATCCCTCATTAACATCATAAAATCTGTTTAACAAATTCATAATGGTTGTTTTTCCAGAACCAGTTGGACCAACCAATGCAACCATCTGACCTTTTTTAACATCAATTGTGACACCGTGCAAAATTTCTTTATCTTTTTGATAACCAAAATGAACATTATCAAGTGTCACACCTGTTTTCAATGTGCTAAGTTCACGACCATTGGTCGTATTAATTTCTTCATCTTGCTCATGTACTTCTGATAAGCGACGTGCACCTGTGACTGCTAATTGTAACATGTTATATATTGATGTGATTTGTGTAATTGGTTGATAATATTGTTGCGAATAATTCACAAAAACAACAATCAGTCCCAATCCTACTGCTTTGTCCATGCCTTCAGAAACTACCAACCAAGAGCCAAAGAAAATAACAATTGCCAAGTTTAGCAATGACAATCCTTGCATCAAAGGAAATAACATGCCTGAATAAACTTGTCCTTTAAATGTGGCTTGCTTCACTTCTTCATTGTGAGGCCTAAAGCCAGCTATAGAATTTTCTTGCAAACCCTGAGTGATAATAATTTTTTCACCATTAATTTGCTCATTAATGTAACCATTCATGCTGCCTGTCGCGTCTTGTTGTGCATCGATAAATTTACGTGCCTGTGAAATAATAACCCCTGCTACAAGAATTGCTACTGGTGTTGATGCCATGGTTACCCATGCCAATTTAGTATTTTGGTCAAACATCATCCAAATAATACCCACAAATAATGCGAATTGAGATAGTAATTGGAAAATTGCCTGATTCATTGCATTAAATATGTTATCTAAATCCGAGGTAAACAGTGATAAAATTTCACCGTCTTGATGCGTATCAAAATACTTGATTGTCATTTTCTGTAGTTTGCCAAACAGCCCAATGCGCATACGGCCGGTTGCTTGTGCTGAAATACGAGAAGACAAAAAACTTGAAATAAACATCGTCACTACGGTCAAGATAAAAAATACCATCATTGCCCCAAGCGCATGATAAAACGGTGTTTTACTAGCAGTGGCGCGAGTCAATGGATTCATATACTGTCCAAGATAGTTTGCTAACTCGGTGATTGCTTTTCCCATATATGACGGTGCTTTAACTTGAAAATAAGTCGAAACAATCGTTATTACCACAATAAATATTAAACTTTTCCAATATTGCTTTAAATAGCTTGCAAAATATTTAATTGCACGTTTGATGTCAGCCATATTTAATTACCACCTTTCGCTTTTTGAGTTTCGTAAATTTCAGCATAGACTGGTGAAGTTGCGAGCAATTCTGTATGCGTGCCCACACCGACCAACTTACCTTTGTCAAGAACTAAAATACGATCTGCGTGTATTACCGAGCTAATTTTTTCAGCAATAACAAAAGTTGTGGTTCCAATAAGTTCCTTATCTAACGCATTTTGTACAAGCTTTTCAGAACGTGCATCCAAAGCAGATGTTGCATCATCTAAAATTAAAATTTTAGGAGATCCAATGACGCCACGAGCAATTGATAGGCGTTGCTTTTGACCACCAGAAAGATTCGATGAACGTTCTTCGACAATATGCTCAAAACCATCATCATATTGGTTTATAAATTCAGATGCCTGAGCAATATCTGCGGCACGTTGAAAATCAGCAACTGTTGCATCTGCTTTTCCTTGACGTAAATTATCCGATATTTTCCCACTAAATAAAACTGCACGCTGCAAAACAAAAGATACTGCTGTACGTAAGGATTTCTCGTGAACTTCCTTTAAGTTAACACCACCTATCCTTACCTCACCCTTTGATGGATCAAATAATCTTGGGATAAGTTGTGCTAACGTGGATTTCCCAGACCCGGTAGCACCAACAATGCCAATCATTTCACCTGAATTTACTTGAAACGAGATATCTTCTAATGCTGGTTGATCATCTCCAGGATAAGTAAATGATACGTTCTGAAATAACACATCACCAGTTAAAGCTGTTTCTGGTGCATCCGGATTATAAGTTAAATCAGATTTCGTATCAAATATTTCCTTAATACGTGCTAATGACACAAATCCACGTGATGCAAAGGTGGACATCATGCCACCAATCATAATAGCAAAAAATATTTGCATCAAATATGAGATGAATGATGTAATTGCTGCTAGATCATCAGGGTGTGCTACCACATCGCGTCCGACAAAAAGTACCGCTGCACCAATGGCCACATAAGATATTAACATAAACATCGGAATCATTGTTGAAAACAAATAACCAATTGTTGTAGTTACTCGTGTTAAATTATCTGAATTATCAGTAAATTGTTGCGTTTCATTTGCTTCTTGATTAAAAGATTTAACAACACGGACACCTTGCAAATTTTCTTTAGCAAGCATATTTGTTTTATCAATAAGTTGTTGAATTTGTGTAAAATATTTCCCCATCTGCTTAAATACAATTTGTGAAGCTAACATGATTAATATAACCATTAAAATTACAATCCACCAAAGCCTTGGTATAGTAATTAGTGCCAAAATAAAGGCTCCAATAAAAAGTACGGGTATCCTAGTTAGTGATTGCAACACCATCATCACTAATTGTTGTACTTGGTTTACATCATTTGTCATGCGCACCACTAAGTTACCGGGTGAAAATTTTTCAACATTACTAAATGAAAATGACTGAATTTTGTTATACTCATTTGCACGTATATCAGCAGCAATACCCTGTGATACCTTGGCCGCAAAAATCGTGTTAATGACGCCGGCTATCAAACCAATAATTGCCAAAATAATTAACTGTACACCATACATCAGCACCTTATTCTGGTCATCAGCAATAATTGCTTTCATGACGCTTTGCAATAGACGTGGTTGCCACAAAGAAGCCCCAGCCATTATCATAACCGAAATAATCGAAAAAATAATATCTCGCAAATATGGTTTAGCGTGTTCCTTTAAAATTTGCATTGTTAGCTCCTCTTTAATATAATCAATTTCAAATCTTTCTTACTGGGCAAAGCAAACATAATAACACGTATTATTATATCAAACCAGTATACTCCAGTTAGCATTTTCTAACAAAAAAAAACGCACATTTAAGCGTTTTTTGATACTTACTGCTGTGAAATAACATGAGTTCTAACATTTTGATACTTAATCTGCCGCCAAAGCATCGATTGTATTAAGTTTGGCTGCTCGACGTGAAGGTACAAAGCTAGCAATTAGTGCAATTAACAAAGAAATGATAACAGCAAAAATCACATTTCCAACAGATACTTGTACGATATCAAAATGAATCAAACCATTTAATGCAGTGTTCATTCCAATCTGACCAACATAAGCCATTACGATGCCTAAAATTGCTGAAATTATACCAATCAGTAGCGCTTCATTTGTAAATAATCCACGAATATCTTTAGCACGCGCACCTAAAGCACGTAGGACACCTATTTCACGTGTACGTTCAGAAACTGACATATATGTGGTAACAATAATCATAATAGCCGAAACAAGTAATGAGATACCAGCTATCGCTGCCAATACATATGAAGCTAAACTAGTAATCGTGTTAATCGTACTTAAAATGTCGTTCATCGATATACTAGCAAAACTTTGTGTGCCATTACTCTGCAGCTTGTTAATACGAGCAATTGTTGATTTAACTGCCTTTGTATCTTTAATTTCAACAGACACATAATTGGCATCTGTTACCGCATTATTTTTCTTCAGGTCATTTTGTATTGTTGACCATTTTTGAATAAACATTGCACCTGACTGTCCGCCATCAGTTATACCGGCGATTTTAGCTGAAGTTGAAATAATGACTGGCTTGTTTTCTGAATCAAATGCCATATAAGTAAATGAAATATTCTTCCCGATTAATGCTTTATAATTTTTTTGAATCTTTTTAGCATAATTACGGTCAATCAAAACTTCACCATCTTTTGCTTGACGTCCTGCTTTAATCGTTTTTTCAGAAAATTGTGGCGTCCATGATTGTAGTTGTACTGGCTGTGATTTTTCGTTCCCATAGGTAAATATTGCGTTATTAAACGTGCCACCTGGGTGAACTGCATCCACACCTTTAACTCGGCCTAAGCGATTCAACATAGATTTATCCATCGTTGTTGATGAATAATCTGCTGCCATGGCTTGTCTTGTCGCCTGCATGCGTTCTGCTGCACTAGCATCTTTATCTTTAGTCGTGTTACGCAGAACCGATTGGTAATTAGGATTCACAAGTGAATCTACCTGATTAGCAATATACCCCTTAATACCATTTCCCAGTCCTAAAAAGAGTATGACAGAGAAAACGCCAATTGCCGATCCCAATATGATTAAAAAGTTTTGCAACTTTTTGTACTTCAAATGGTCAAACGCCATATCCCAAATTGATGCTGCTTTCAATGGACGAGAAGTCAGACGTTTTGTACCTGATGGTACTAAAAACTTATCTTTTAAAAATTTTTCCTCATCAATTTTTCCATCAGCCATGTGTAAAATACGTGTACCGTACTCTGCCACAGCTTGTGAATGCGTGACTACAATGACTAACTTGCCTTCTTCTGCTATTTGCTTTAACAAATCAAGCACTTCAACAGTGTTTGCTGAATCAAGAGCCCCTGTTGGCTCATCTGCAATCATAATATCTGGGTCAGCAGCCAAGGCACGAGCAATTGCGACACGTTGCTTTTGACCACCCGATAACTGTGAAGGGAATTTGCTCATATGTTCCGATAGGCCAACCTTATTCAATAAAGCCTTGGCACGTTCTTTACGTTCAGCAGAAGACAGAGTTGTCATATTCAAACTAGTTTCAACGTTTTCTAAATTAGTTTGATAGTTAATTAAATTGAAACTTTGAAAAATATAGCCAATTGTCTCACGGCGATACACATCAAGCTTTTTTTCTTGCTTATGATCAAGTTTATCCCCATTAATTTCAACTGTGCCATCAAAATTACGATCTAAACCACCAATAATGTTCATTAAAGTCGATTTTCCACCACCAGATTCCCCAAGAATAGAAACAAATTCGCCTTTTTCAAAAGACAAATCTATACCCTTTAGAACCGGAAACTCTTCTTTACCAAGATAGTAAGATTTTTTAATATTTTGAAGTTCTAAAAATGCCATATTTTCCCTCTTTCAACATTGTTACATTCTCTAATTAAGCTGCGCCTAAATTATTTTAGTCTATATTTATTTTACTGTTGCGCAGCAGCAAAATCTGGTAATAAACTCTTAGCTAAATCATGCAATGGTTCTTTACTAATAAAATTTTCTGAAAAAATATCAGGCAATATATCTGTAGCAATATATTTAACACTTGCCATGTCTTTAAACTCCGCCAATGCTTCTAGGCTGCTTTGAAAAATATTAACAAACACCGGTTCTGGGTTGAATTTTTCTAGTTCGCCGTATGCCTCATACATTAAATCCACTTTATCAGAAATTGACAGAATCTTACCTTCAATCGTGTCATCCTTACCTTCTCCCAAACGTCGCATGTATATTGCTTGAAATTGCTGTGGTATTTCTGTTTTTATAAAATTTTCAGTCATCGAATCTTCAACATCAGCAAGCATTGAACGTAATGTTGAAGTAGCATATTTAACTGGTGTTTTAATGTCACCAATAAATCGCTCTGTATAATCATGATTTAATGCTTTTTCGTAAACCAATTGCCAATTAATAGTTTCACCGCTTTGCTCTTCCACATCCGCCAAGAACTGTGCAACTTGAGCAACTTTCCAAGAATGGGCTGCGACATTGTGTGGTTGGTATTTAAAAAAACCTGGTGCCCGATTAATGAGTTCCAACTGGGACATCCCCATAAAAAATTCATGCATTGTCATAGTTATCATCGTACGTGAATTGTATATTTAGTATAAATACATTAAATACCATAACACGTACTTTCCTCCTCTTGTATAAAAAACGTTATCTTTATCATACACGACTTTGTTATTAGGTGCACACCCTATTAAATTATAGGAAAATAACTCATTTGTTTATTCCTCATTATCTCTTAGTTGTTATAATTTTTTGCAACACTACGCCCAAATTAAGATAGTACCCAATCCTATATACAAAAAAAGAGCAAAACTTGCCCTTTTTCACTACTTATTTTTCTGGATTGTTATCAGAATCTGTGATTTTTTCAGTATTTTCTTCGGATGGTTTCAAATCTTCAACTGCTGTTTTTTGTTCAGTCAATTCAGGCTTTGGCTTGATTGTTCGAATAGCTGCCAAATCAAATGTTAAAATAACGCCTTCTGCATCTAAATCAACTGTCTTATTGGCAGTATCGACATTACTGACAACTGCATGTAGACCGCCAATTGTCACGACTTCTGAGCCTTTTTCTAAGCTGTTTTGGCGTTCTTGTTGGGCCTCACGTTGCTTTTTTTGTTGACGATTCATAAACCAGAACATACCAACAATCAAAATAACTGGGAGAATTAAATTCAAATTCATAGTATTTATTTCCTACTTTCTTAGATGCACTAGATATCATCGCGCATTATATATTAATTATATCAAACTCTGGCAGTTTTTTTAGAATAAACGTGCATTTGGTTTATTATAACCATATTCTTCCATCACGGTTTCTCTAAATGCTAACAATTCATCATTTTCAATAGCTGTACGCATGTCTTCCATAAATTGTAACAAGAAACGTAAGTTATGTTGTGAGGCTAACTGTGCACCAAGTATTTCATTTGCATTAAACAAGTGATGTAAATAAGATCTCGTTAAGTTTTGAAATGGATTATATGCTGGATTATCAAACTGTGCTTGATTACCAAATTGATTTTCCCGAATTGGATTATTAGAATAATAACTCAAATCTGGATCTAATGGCGTAAAGTCATTTTTATACTTTGCATTTTTAATCACCACACGGCCACGACGTGTCATCAAAGTACCCTTTCGGGCAATTCGTGTTGGCAAAACAGAATCAAACATGTCAATTCCTCGTATAACACCATCTATTAACGAATCTGGTGCCGCAACACCCATCAAGTATCGTGGCTTATTCTCTGGTAAAATTGGCATTGTGAAATCTAAAACGCGATTCATTTCTAACTTAGATTCACCAACCGAAAGACCGCCAATAGCATATCCTGGCATATCCATGCCAACTAGTCCTTGGGCTGATTCAGTGCGCAAGGACTTGAATCCTGCACCTTGAACGATACCAAAGAGGCCCTGAGAATCCGGGTTTTTATGTGCTTTTTGTGCACGCTCAGCCCAGCGTAAAGAACGTTGCATTGAATCTTTGATGTAATCATAACTTTCAAAATAAGGAATCGCCTCATCCAATTGCATCATAACATCAGAGCCTAAGTTATTTTGTATGCGCATGGCCACTTCAGGTGATAAAAACATTTTATCGCCATTAACGTGATTTTGAAAAGTGACACCTTCTTCTTGTAACTTACGAGCATCTGATAATGAGAAAACTTGAAATCCACCTGAATCTGTTAAAATAGCTTGATCCCAACCCATATATTGATGTAACCCACCAGCTTCAGCAATGAGTTCATCGCCTGGACGAACCCATAAATGGTAAGTATTACTCAAAATAAATTGTGACCCAATTTCCTTTAATTCACGTGTACCGACACCTTTTACCGCGCCCTGCGTGCCTACAGGCATAAACATGGGTGTTTCAAAAGTACCGTGTGGTGTATGAATACGACCACGACGTGCACCTGTATGTTTTTCAGTGTGGAGATGTTCGTACCACACTGCTGGTTTTTTATCTGCCATTTTATCCTCGTTCATCGCGTAATTTCAATCCATTCTATTCTACCAGTTTTTTCGCAACAAAAAAAGCTGATTCTTTTACTATTAGTCAAAAATGTCTGTTTTCCAAAATATTAGCGACTGGATTTTTTAATTTATCTAAACACTAGTTTTTAACTGCGAGTTTTCTGACATACTCCAATAACTGTCACGCGTTACAATAAAAGAATCTATCATAGGTACTGCCATTTGATCACCAAGCAACTTTAAACGGTGACTAAACTGCACATCAGCATCTGATGGTTTTAAATTACCACTAGGGTGATTATGAATAATCATAAATCCCAGTGCATTAGCTCGCAATACACGTTGGAAAATTTCACGTGGTGAAGCTTGTACATGCGTTAGACTACCGACAAAAATCGTCTCCCATCCGATGACAATCAACTGAGCATCTAGTAAGGCAATACATAACTGCTCTTGAGGTAGATGTCCAAGTTGACGTTGCGCATAATAGCCAATTTCCTCTGAAAATTTAGCATTTAATAACTTTGGTCGTGTAGCTGTTGCAACTCGCTTACCAATCTCTAAACCAATGAGTAATGCCTTGTTTTGTATGGGACTTTGTGCAATAAAATCTTCAGCAGCATCATGTGTCATCTCATTTAAATCATAGTCGTTTGGAAAATGACGTCGCAACGCTTTTAAAGCATCTTCTTCATTTTGACCAAGTACAGTATAGAAACTTTTTATTTGTTCGTTTAAACTCATTTTTCACCTCTTATGAGATGATACGTAACTATTCTTTTTTAGTCACAATAGTTAACACACTAATGGAACAAATAGCCGCTATAATGATCAAAACCACATCTAGTTTAAATAGCCAAGATACACCCAGACGCGTTGTGGCAACCAATTGCCCTGTTGACTCTGCATTTTTTTGGAAAATTGAGATAATACCAGCTGCTAATGCTATCCCAACAGCTGCTGAGTAGTTGTTAGTGGCTGTGAAAATAGAATTTCCCGAACTATGATATTGAATGGGTACATGACTAACTGCATATGTCATATTGTTTCCAAACCAAAAACCTGCACCCAACTGCACTATCATGAAACTAAACAGCATACTGTAAAGACTTATTGGAATCAAAGCCATCATTGTCGTGCCACACATAATAAGTCCCACACCAATCAAAATCGGTATTCTGGCACCGTAACGATCATACAAACGACCAGATATAATTGCCATTGATGCGTAACCCAACGCACCAGGTAAAAGTGCAAGCCCTGCAATTTGTGACTCTTTAAACAAAACCAGTTGTAGTGCCATAGGAATTGCATAGGCAAAGGTCAAATTAACAATTTGGATAACGAATGAAGCAGCTATACTTAATGAAAATATTTTAAATTTAAAAACATTTGTGTTTAACAATGGATTATTAATACGAGGTGCATATATCAAGTAACCAACAAAACCACTAAACATAATGATGATCAACGATAAACTCGTTATATTCGTGATACCATGTACACTAATACGCTCAATGGCAAAAATACCAGCTACAAAAAAAGTACTAAGTAACAACCAGCCTATAATATCTAGCTTTTCTTTAACTAATGGTGATATTTGTTGAATAGTATACCAACCAAGGACTAATGAGGCGACTTGTACCGGTAGAACAACCCAAAAAACTGTATGCCAACCAAAATTTTGCGCCAAATACCCGCCAAATGCTGGACCAATAGCGGGTGCAAAAGAAACAATAAGCGATCCTATTCCCACCATCGTGCCACGTTTATTTTCCGGCACCTGCTCAAAAATAACATTATACATCAATGGCAGCCCAACGCCACCACCAATGCCTTGCAATAACCGACCAAACAAGGTCCATCCAAAATCACCACTCAAAGCGTTAATTAAAACACCAGTAATAGAAATCACAGTTGCAACAATGAATTGGCTTCTATTAGTGAAACGTTTTTTCAACCATGGCGATAGTATAACAACCATACTTGTTAGCAGAATAACACCTGAAGTCAGCCATTGAACAGTACTTGATGTGATGTTGAATTCTGTCATTAACAGAGGAAAGCTGACATTCAAAGCTGTTTCTAGCATAATATCAGAAAATCCAAGCAACCCTATAGCTATTACGCTCAAAATCAAACGCGGTGAAAGTCTTTCGTCTACATGATTCATAACTTTTTTCTAACCTCACTCACAAAATATAATGATCCAGTGAAAATCGTTATATCGGATCGACTTAGTTTATAGGCCTCCTGCCAACTTTTAGCAGTTGAAATACCATATTTTTTAGCAGTAGTTAGAACGTCTAAGCTATGTCGGCCATTGGGACCAGTAAAAGGCACTAAAACAATTTCAAAGTGATGATCTTTTAATATCTCATCAAATTCCAAAGCAACATTTTTATCCATCAAACTACCAATAATTAACGTTTTTGTCTTGTCCTGATATTTATCCATACGTAACGATTCATATAGTTTCTTTAATCCTTGTGCATTATGTGCACCATCAATCATAACGTTTGGTTTAATAAATTCAAATCTTGCAAAAAGACGACTATCTTTTAAACCTTGTTCAATATTATTTTTTGTAATATGACTATTAAATGCTCGTACCGTAGCAACCGCTGTAGCAGTGTTTTGTATTTGATAATGACCAGGTAATCCTTGTTCAAATTCATTTATTTGTCCAGAGATTAAAGGCTTTGATGATCTTTTTGCAATAACTTGCCGTGCACTTTCAGGTAAGTCACCAATGACAACCGATGCGTTATCGTGAATAATGCCAGATTTCTGTTGTGCAATTGCTTCAATAGTATTACCAAGTAATGCCTGATGATCTAAACCAACACTCGTAATCACTGCTACTTTAGTATTAGGTATCACATTAGTTGAATCTAACTGCCCGCCAATTCCAACTTCAATAACTGCAACATCAAGATTTTTCTGTGAAAAATAATTAAACATGACAGCTGTCAATACCTCAAATTCGGTCGGAATATCTGGGATCAACTGTTCATCCACCTTTTCTAATACCTTAGCAACTTGTTGTACTGATAATAGTAAATCCGCTCCGGCAATTAACTCATTGTTAATTTGTATACGTTCGCGAAAATCAATAATGTAAGGCGAAATAAATAGACCTGTCTTGTACTTTGCTACACGCAAAATATTACTTACCATAGTTGCCACGGAACCTTTGCCATTTGTTCCAGTTACATGTATCACCTGTGGTATTTTATTTTGCGGGTTGCCCAAATGTTCAAGTAATAGGTACATACGCGCCATTGACTCTTTTCGACCACCTTTTGGTCGTTCATGTATAAAATTAATGGCTTCTTCAACTGTTTTCATCTTTCAGCTCCACATTTTTATCATAAAACAACGAAAAACCATCCAACAATTGTTTGGACGGTTTCATCGTATATATTCAAAATATATTTTATTGACTACATCATTTTTAATCGCTAATATATAAAAATAAAAATCAATTAAAACTTAATCTTTTTCGCGTACTGTAAATTCACGACGTTGACGTGGTGCACCACCATTGTTGGAATGACGTTCAGTTGAACGACCATCACGACGCTTATAATCACTAAAGCGACGTTCGCCATTAGAAGCGCCACCTTCACGTGCTTCACGGCGTTGACCACCATTATTACGTGAATCACCACCATTACTACGACGTTCGCGGTTACCACGGTAACCACCGCCACCATTACCACCACGACGACGATCACCACCTCGGCCACCACCGTTACGTGATGAACCGCCACTACCGCCACGACGTCTTGGTAACGGACGTTCACGTGTAATTTCAACTGGTGTATTTTGCTTTTCTAAGTCAGCAACAGAAGACAACAACGCTGCAGCCAACTGTTCAGATGAGTATTGTGATGTTAACTTATCAACTTCTGATTGAATTTCATTGACATTAACTGCATTAACAATTTTATTAACTTCACCTGTTGCATTCTTAATCTTACCTACTCGTGCATCTTGCAATGAAGCAGGTTCAAGAGCTGTCATACGTTTCTTAGTCAAATCTTCAACAGCACGTAGGTAATCCATTTCATTTGGTGAAACAAATGTAACCGATACACCTTCCGCACCAGCACGACCAGTACGGCCAATACGATGTACATAAGATTCAGGATCTTGTGGAATATCGAAGTTATAGACATGTGAAACATCCTTAACATCTAACCCACGTGCAGCAACATCAGTTGCCACCAGAATATTAATTTCATGTGACTTGAATTGTGCCAAAACACGCGAACGCATTTGCTGTGTCAAATCACCGTGTAAACCAGCAGCGTGGTATCCACGTGCCTCTAGACCACGTGCTAATTCTTCAACACGACGTTTTGTACGCCCAAAAACAATTGCCAATTTTGGTGCTTGAACATCAAAGATGCGTGTCATTGTATCAAACTTTTCGTTTTCACGCATACGAACAAAGTATTGATCAACCAAGTCAGTAGTTAATTCTTTGGCTTCAATTTGCACATGTTCAGGATTAGTCATGAACTTAACCCCAATGCGCTTAATTGCTGGTGGCATTGTTGCTGAGAATAGTAATGTTTGACGGTCAGCCGGTGTGTTTTTGATGATTGATTCAATGTCTTCTAGGAATCCCATGTTCAACATTTCATCAGCTTCATCAAGTACAAGTGTTTTAACATGTTCAATCTTAACAGTTTTACGGTTAATATGATCAAGCAATCGTCCTGGTGTACCTACTAAAATTTGTGGGTGTGACTTTAAGTTTTGAATTTGACGACGAATATCTGCACCACCAAAGACAACTTGCACGTCAACATGCTTATCATGTCCCAACTTTTTTAGTTCATCAGCTGTTTGAATAGCTAGTTCACGTGTTGGTGATACGATTAATGCTTGAATATTTTTATTTTCTAAATCAATATGTTCTAAAATTGGTAATCCAAAAGCAGCTGTCTTACCAGTTCCCGTTTGTGCTTGACCAATAACGTCTCTACCTGACAATGTCAACGGAATCGTTTTTTCTTGTATTGGTGTTGCTTCTACATAACCGTGTGTTGTGATTGCATCTAAAATATCTTGTGACAAACCTAATTCACTAAACTTCAAAATTTTTCTCCTCTACGCTCATTGGCGCGTTAGCGACTACTATTTTATATTCTTAATCGCTGTCATTTGTGTAAACAGTTTCTTAGCTAGCACTTGCCAACTTTCCCCTGTCGTATGTTCATTACTCAACAGAATCACTGCATCTTGACCATTTCTAGTCATGATTACTGTTGACTCAAATCCCAAAATTATACCATGTCCATAGTTGTAATCATCGTAATGATACAAACCACTCGCATAATGGTTCCCTTGTGCTGGTTGCCATAAGGCAATTAGTTCCTTATCATTTAGAATTTTATGATCAATTAGCATCTTGTAATAGCGGTACAACTCGCCTGTAGACATTGCCATATTGCCAGTTCCTGTTTCAACAGCGTAAGCTACTGGATTGTTCCCTGCCATTTGACTATAATCAGTTTTTTTATAACCGATTGTCCGATGTTGTTCGTTCATAAAATTGTTATAATTTGAAATATTTAAATGGTATTTTTGATTGAAAGTTTCATAAAACAGTTGGGAATATGTTTTATGCGTCACTTGCATTAAAATGCCCGCAAGTAATCGATAATTAATCGGTTGATACGACCACTTTTTAGTGCCAATTATAGTCGTATGGTTTGCATCAAATAATACATTTTCGGCTTCATTTGTGAATGTTTTAGCCTCTATTGTTTGTTTTAAACCACTCATCATTGTGAGCATTTCTTTAATCGTTACTTTATTTGCATCGGGAACATTTGGGTAATATCGACTCAATAATGTATCAAGAGATAACTTTCCTGCATGAACCTGTTGCATAATTAACGTTGCCGTAAAACTTTTTTGAAGTGATGCGATTTGATACAGTGATTGCACATCATTCAATTGATTCTGTGATCTGTCAGCATAACCAAAACCTTTTTGTAAAATAATATGATTACGATGAACCACCAAAGCGGTTCCAATAAAACCAGCATCAGTTAGTTGTTTATTGAAATTAACTGACAATTCATTATTTTTCAAGAAAACTTGCCGTTCTAAATTATGCGAAGCATCATTAGAAACTGGTTGATTAACTTTTTTTACTGTTTTCGTTTTGCTTACCAGATGTTGTTTAATCAAATATTCACTGCAACCCCATACGACAATGATAAGCAACGTCACTACAAATAAACGTCTCAACAGTTGATTTTTAATATGCTTATGCTGTATACGCTTCATTTTGTACCCCCCGATACAAAAAGATTATGCCATTAATGCGTTGACAACGTTTTCGAGATGGATGCCATGACTTCCTTTTAATAAAATCACGTCTCCCGCCTCACCCAGCGTTTCTAAATCTGCAGTTAGTTCGTCTAACTGTTCTGTCTCATATTGATGCAAGTCAACAGAATCTTTATGTACCCGTATTAGTGGTGCCATGTTTTTATTAAACAATTGTCCAACTAAATAAACTCCATCAACATTGGCATCTAATACCTTTTGTCCCAAACTGGCATGCAAATCATTTGCTTGTTCACCCAATTCTAACATATCACCCAACACAACATATTTATGTGGCGCTGCTATTGTTTTCAATGTCGCTAAAACTGCTGCCACTGCCGTCGGATTTGAGTTGTACACATCACTAATCAAAATCACACCACGGGCAGTAACGAGCCTTTCTGTGCGGTTTTTAGTCAAATCAAAAGTTTGTAGCGCCTTTTCGGCTTTTTTTAAGTCAATATGTAATAAGATACCCGCTGAAATCGCTGCGAGCGCATTCATAATATTATACATGCCAATCAAAGGAATTGCAAATTGAGTATTCTTATAACTAAATGTTGTATACGTTTCAAACGATTTTATATCTTGAACACCTTGACCAAATAATAACACTCTTTTTGTGATTTCTGCTGCCGTTAATAGTGGCTCATCAAACGGAATAACTAACGCACCATCAGCTTTTAAACCACTAGCTATCTCTAATTTTGCTTGTGCAATATTAGCTCGTGTTTTAAAAAATTCAATGTGTGCCTCACCAATCATGGTAATAATTGCAATATCTGGCTTAACTAATTGAGATAACAGTGTTAATTGACCAGGTCGATCCATTCCTAACTCAACCACCAATACTTCAGTGTCTTCTGGCATTGTTAGTAAAGTCAGAGGCACACCAATTTCATTATTAAAATTTTCTGGAGTCTTAAACGTATTGAACTCTGCTGACATGATTGCCGCTGTCATATCTTTGGTCGTTGTTTTCCCATTTGATCCAGTAATGGCAATAACTTTAGGATTGATTTGATTACGTCGATAGTGCCCCAATTGTTGAAAAGCTGCCAATGTATCATCAACTATAATTGCTGGTATATCATGGCTAATGGTATGTTTCTTATCAACAAGGACTGCTACTGCGCCATTTTCTAAGGCATTTTGAATATAACGGTGTCCATCATTATCTGCAACAAGTGCGACAAATAAATCACCTATAACGACATCTCGTGAATTAAACGCTACCCCTGTGACCGTGGCATTTCCTTGCGTTGACGCATTTAAAATTTTACCAATTTCTGTAATAGAATACTTCATCTGTTCTCCAAAATAAAAACACCGCATTTTTTTCAATTGTTGTCGTAAAATCATATCAATTATTAAATAGACACAATTGATATGATTGAGGCGGTTAGCATTAATTCAATTATATCAATAATTTTTCTTAAAAACTGTAATACTTTCAATGTGTGATGTCTGCGGAAATTGATCTACCGGGATAATTGCCCCATCAATATGGTAGTTTTTTTGAATAATTTCGGCACTATCACGCACTAAAGTTACAGGATTACAGCTTATATAAACAATACGGTCAGGTCCCATTTCAGTTGTTGCTTGAATCAAATCTTTTGTTAACCCGCGTCTTGGTGGATCAACAAAAACAACATCTGGTTGCAATCCTTCATCTTGCCACTTTTTAAACTGTACGGGTGCATCAGCAAGCACATATTCAGCATTGTGAATATTATTTGCGCGCATATTAATCTGCGCATCGGCTACTGCACCAGGTACAACTTCAACACCAATAACTTGTTTAACCAAATTAGCTACTGTTATGCCTATTGTTCCAATTCCTGAGTAGGCATCAATCACAACATCTGTTGATTTCAACATCGCTTTTTGTGCTGCCAATGCATACAACACTTCTGTTGTTTGCGGATTAACCTGATAAAACGAATTTGGCCCAATAATAAAATCATACCCAAGTAATTTATCATGGATTGTTTCTGAACCCCACAGTACGCGATTATGTGGACTTAACAACACAAATTCTTGTTTCGGACTGTGATTAAAAATCAAGCTTTTCAGTTCTGGTAATTGCTCAACAATATCAGTTATCACTTCTGTCTCAAAATTGATAGTTTTTTCATTTGATACCAATACTACCATCAATTCATGTGAGTAATAACCGCGTCGTATCATAATGTAGCGAATTGCTCCCTGCTCTGTATCAGGATTAAATGCTGTAATTTTATACTTTTCTAATATATTACGTACGGTAACTATTGCTTCATCAATATTAGCATCATTTACGAAATAATCTGTCATGGGTACTAATTCATGCGTCCCACGACGATAAAACCCACTCGTTAAATGATCATTGTTCCATTTAACAGGCACAATAGTTTTATTACGATAATAAGTCGGATCTGTCATACCAATCGTTGAATCAACCGATACTGCAATATTCTTTTCTCGAAATAGTCGTTCAATTTGATGCTTTTTTAATTCTAACTGTGCCTGATACTTTAAGTTGACAAGCGGTGCTGTGCCCGCATCAATCAAATATTGACGGTGACTATTTTGACGTTTGTCAGATGCTTCAATTCTTTCAAGCACCTTAGCATATCCAGAAAATTTATCCACCTGTATCACTTCCAGCAACACCTTTTCACCTGGAATCGCGTCGGCGATGTATAAGGGATAAGTTGGTGTAACATAAATGATGCCCATACCATCGATACGTATGTCATCAATTGTTTTTATTATTTTTTCATGTAATTTAACGGGGAGAATTGTTCGAGCCATGATTTCAATATACAAGGTAATTAACTATTTAACGCTTCTATGAGACACTCAGTTCACGATATTAGCTATTTCCTCATAATTCCCTTCTACTATATATAGTTTAATTTACAAAACAAAAGCGTTCACTAAAGTGAACGCTTTTGTTAAGAACAACTTATTACTTGTCTTCATTGTTCTTGAAACCAAATCCAGCAAACTTCTTGTTGAACTTGTCGACCGCACCATCAGCTTGCGTAAACTTCTGCTTACCTGTGTAAAATGGATGTGAGTCAGATGTAATATCCATACGAATAACTGGGTATTCAGTACCTTCAAAATCAGTTGTATCGTTTGATGTTACAGTAGAAGCTGATAAAAACTTCTTGCCTGTTGTTGCATCAAGAAAAACAACAGCTTGATACTTTGGATGAATTTCTGCTTGCATAATAATTTCTCCTTAGCGCCCTGATACTTCTGTAACAGAGTCAGTATATAACAATATATTTTATCACGTTCTAGATCTTATTGCAATAACTTAATCTATATTAATAATAATTGTGTTTATGGCATTAGATTGATAAGATCAATGCCTTCAATTGAAATATCTGCACCTAAATGCGTCAATTTATCTTGTATCCGATCATAACCACGTAAAATGTGATCCGCTTCATTAATAACTGTTTCGCCTTCTGCCATGATCGCGGCAATAATTAAAGCAGCGCCTGCTCTAATTTCAGCTGCTTCGACGTCAGTTCCTATTAATCGAGGTGAGTAATTGATTCTAATTTTACCAGGCTTTTCAGAATCAATATCACCACCCATACGCCTTAATTCAGCAACGTGTTTCACACGTTTTGGATAGATTGTGTCTGTCACTGTGCTTTCACCACTCGCCATCAGTAACAATGGTGTAATTGGCTGTTGTAAATCTGTTGCAAAACCAGGATAAGGCATTGTCTTAATCTGTACTGGCTTTAAATTATCAGATTTATAAACGTGAATTGTATCTTCACCAATGTCTAAGTTGACACCCATCTCGATTAACTTTGACGTATACGACTCTAAATGTTCTGGAATCACATTTTTAATTGTGACACCATCGCCAAACGCTGCGGCCATACTCATATACGTTCCAGCCTCAATACGATCAGGAATAACTGTATGTGTGTTTCTTGCTTTTAGACTTGGCACACCTGCAATACGAATCGTATCTGTTCCAGCACCACGAACATTGGCACCCATGTTATTTAAAAATGTTGCAATATCAATTATTTCTGGCTCACGCGCTGCATTTTCAATAATTGTTTGACCCTTGGCACGAACAGCAGCCAAAATAATATTAATTGTTGCACCAACAGAAACTGTATCTAAGGCAATTCTTGCCCCAATTAATCCATTTTCAGTGGCATCAATATGAATAATATCATTGCTTTCAGTCACTTTTGCGCCAAGCGCTTCAAAACCCTTTATATGTTGATCAATTGGGCGCCTACCCAAATTGTCTCCGCCAGGAAATGTCACTGTTGCACGGTTAAATCGTCCGAGCAAAGCACCCATAAAATAGTAGGATGCACGTAATGATTTAATGGCACCACTGGGTAAATCACTTTCTCTAATATGTGTCGGATCAATATCCAAATTACCATTCGCAAATACTGAATGCACGTTCATGGCATTCAAAATCAATTGCAAATTTTTGACATCTAGAATTTGTGGTACTGTATCGAATTTAACTGGTGTATCCGCCAAAATTGCAGCCGGAATTAATGCAACTGTTGAATTCTTTGCGCCACCGATTGTAACCTCACCATGGAGGTGTTTGCCACCGCGTACAATTATTTTAGCCATGAATTTTCCTTGTAAAAGTTATAGTCCATCATCAATTATACAGTGAAACTAGACTTAACTCAAATTAAATTAGAAATATGCTTAGCGCACTTGGACATCAAGTTCATTCACTAACGCTGTTATCACATTTTCAAAATCAGCATTGACTTCTGCTTCAACTAACGTGTCATCGTTATCTTGATACGTCAATGTATACGCCAAAGAACGTTTGCCACTTGGCAAGTTGTCTCCCGTATAAACATCAAACAATGTCACATCAACTAATTTGTTTCCGGCTGATTGGCGAATAACTGACTCAATCTTTGCATTTTCAATATTTTCATTCACTAGTAACGCAGCATCTCGGCTTACTTGAGGGAACCGCGAAATCTTATCATATTGAACATCACTTTTTGCCTCATTCATGATGGTAAACAAATTCAATTCAAAACCAAAAACAGGTGCCATTTTCTGTGATTGTGTGAGCTTTGGGTGTATTTGACCTGCAAAGCCAATATAAACATCCCCAACATAAATATCTGCTGTTTGTCCTGGATGCATGTTTACATGACGATTTGTGGCAACATATTTTATATTCGTCGTACCAATTTGATCCAAATATGCTGACACGATACCCTTGATGTCATAAAAATCAACAGCTCTCGCCGCTTTTTGATTTTGCCAACTAGATGTTACATCATCCCCAGTTAAAACACCAGCAATATGTTCGATTTCGGTTGGTAACTCATTGTCTTCATTTGCAACAAACACACGTCCTTGTTCATAAAGGGCAATATTATGAACAAAATGATTCACATTGTAGGCGACATCTTCTAGTAAGCCTGCCAACAAATTTTGACGTGCTGTTGTACGGTCAGAACTCATTGGATAATTCAGTGTCACAACTTTTGCCGTCACATTTTCAGCAAATTGCTGCGATTTTTCAGGTGTCGTGAGCACATAAGAAATAGCTTGATTTAATCCCAAGCTCTCCAAAATCTTGCGACTAGCTCTGATTTGACGTTGTTGACGTGTTAGTTTTCCTGGCGTTGTAGGACCATATGGTAAGGTTACAGGTAAGTTGTCGTAGCCATATAATCTTGCTATTTCTTCAACAACGTCAGCTTCAATGCTCATATCCGCACGACGCGCTGGTAATATTACTTCTATTTTTTCACTATCAAGTGTGTATTGAAAATTCAATTGATCAAAGAAACCAGCGATTTCTTTGAGTGTTAGTGTAGTGCCTAAAATTTGATTAACCCGTGTAGCAGTGATTGTTAAACTCACTTCTTTACGCTCAATATTTGCAGCTACTATTCGTTCACGTGCTACCTGACCCTTTGCTAATTCATCAACTAAACTAGCAGCATGATCTAAAGCAACATAAGTCGCATCCCAATTTACACCGCGCTCAAAACGCGCTGAGGCCTCGGAATGAATATTATGACGACGTGCTGTTGATCTTATCAAACTCGGATTAAAAACAGCACTTTCAATCACAATATTTTGAGTACTTTCGTCAACTTCAGACTCCAATCCACCCATAACACCAGCAAGCATCAACGGTCCGTCAGTTGTTGCAATCACAATGTCTTCACCAGGACGTAAGTCTCTTTTTTGGCCATCAAGTGTCACTAATTTTTCATCAACTTCAGCACGACGAACATGGATTTCGTTATCATGTAATTTATCTAAATCAAATGCATGGAGTGGCTGCCCATACATTAACATCATATAGTTAGTAATATCAACTATATTGTTAATTGGGCGCATACCAGCATTCCACAATCGCTTTTGTAACCATAATGGTGAATCTTCAACAGTCACGTGATTTATCACACGTACTGCATACTTTGATACTAAATCATCGTCATCAATAAAAAGAGATACTTGATTTTTAGCAGGTGATTCGTATTCTACTAAGTCAAAATCAGGCAAAGTAACTGCTTGATTTAACATAGCACCTAACTCATAAGCTGTCCCAATCATGGATAACATATCTGCACGATTTGGTGTTAGATCAGTATCTAACACTGGTTCATCCATGCCCAACACTGTCAAAGCATCATCACCAGGTTGCACATTTTCGTTTTCACCAAAAACATATATGCCTGCTTCAAAATCTTTAGGCGAAATTTTACTATCAAAACCAATTTCTTGTAGCGCTACTAACATACCATTTGAAACTTTACCACGTAGTTCTGCTGGCTTCAATTCAATTAATTCACCAGTTTCATGGTTAATAATATGCGCACCAACTTTTGCCAAAATAACAAATTGTCCCTCGGCTATGTTGGGTGCCCCAGTCACAACTTGAGTCAGCTTTGATTCGCCAATATCAACTTGGGCAATCACCATATGATCTGAGTCTGGGTGTGATGTGACACTCATAACTTTTGCAACAACAAGCCCATCTTGTTGTTGTGCTAAGGTAGTTGAATCAGCAATCTCTACACTAGTACGTTCAATTTTTTCAGCTAAATCAGCCACAGCATCGGCATCTAAATTGATACTGTTATTCAAATAGTCGTTTATCCATTTCAAACTTGTCTTCATGCTTAATTACCCTTTCGATTGAATTGTGACAAAAACCGGACGTCATTCAAATAGAATTGACGAATATCATCAACACCATACTTTAACATCGCAAAACGATCCGGTCCTAAACCAAATGCAAATGCCGAATACTTATTAGGATCTATCCCATCCATTCGTAATACATTTGGGTGTGTCATACCGGCTCCTAGAACCTCGATCCACTCAATGTCTTCAGGCTTCATATCAGGTGTTACTTCGTTCCATGAAACATCTACCTCAACAGAGGGCTCTGTAAACGGAAAATAAGATGGTCGCATACGAATTTGATGTTTCTCACCAAAAAGTGTTTGCATAATTGACAGTAGTGTCCCTTTTAAATCAGCCATGGTAATATTTTCACCAACAACCATGCCTTCAACTTGGTGGAATTGATGCGAATGTGTTGCATCATCTGTATCACGTCGATATACTTTTCCAGGTGCAATCATTTTTAACGGTCCTTTTGAAAAATCGTGTTTCTCAAGCGAACGTGACTGGACTGGTGACGTCTGTGTACGAAGTAGTATTTCAGGTGTGATATAAAACGTATCTTGCATATCACGCGCAGGATGATCCTTTGGCAGATTTTCTCGTTCAAAGTTATACTCATCTGTTTCAACTTCCGGTGAGTCTATCGTGTCATCAATAACTTCAAAACCCAATCCTAGAAAATGTTGTTCAATTTCATCAATAATTTGTTGTAAAACATGTGGTTGTCCGACACGGTGAACGCTACCTGGTAACGTCACGTCAATTGTTTCTGAAACCAATTGTGCATTCATTTTAGCAGTTTCTTCGGCTGCCTTTTTTTGTGCTAATAGTTGTGTGATTGTTTGACGTACATCATTTCCTATTTCACCAACTGCACGGCGATCTTCTGGTAAAACATCTTTCATACCTTTTAATAAAGCTGTCAATTCACCTTTTTTACCAAGTAAACTCACTCGCAGCGCTTCAATATCTGCACCAGAAGTGTTAATACGCTTTACAGCTGCAGATTTTAATGCTGTGAGATCTTCAATTAAACTCATAACTATTTCCTTTCAAATTCCGATAAATACGAAGTTACTTGCCAAGATAAGCAACTATCTCAAGTTAACCCAACAAAAAAGTCCCATGTTGTCTATAAAGACAACATGGGACGTCAAATACCGTGGTACCACCCAAATTTCTGATTTGCATCAGCTTTTGAAAACTATAACGTAGTTACCGTTGGCGATTAAGCCAAACACTCCAGACTGAAATTCATCATATTCCTAACTATGATATTTCCACCAAAAACATATCATTCGCTTTTATATAGGCAATATAATTACTAGATCTTTCACAGTGCTTCTTAAATAGATATATTAAACTGTTATCTGAGATTCACAACAAATAACATACTTTAAGTATATCATGCAATAACATCACTGTCTGCCTGTTTTTTCTGGGTAACATTGTTATACTTATCAGACCATTCATGTATTGCTGCCATCATTGGGCGCATAGCCTCACCAGCAGTTGTTAATTTATACTCAATCAGGCTGGAATCTTCATAAGTAACACGCTTTAACAAATTTGCTGCTTCAAGTTCTTTTAACCGCTCAACTAAGACACGATCTGAACAAACTGGAATCGCACGAGATATTTCTAAAAAGCGCATTGTTCCCCCAACAATCAGAGTTTCAATAATTAATCCATTCCACTTTCTGCCAAGAATTTGAAAAGTACTGGTAAAGTTCTGACAGAGTAGGTTTTCCGTATTTTCTGCTAATTTTGTCATTTTTTATCCTCAGAAACGTTTTGTATTGTTAAGTAGATGATAACACAAAACACTCATGTTGACAAAAAGTAAGCATCTTAAACTAATGTCTTTGCTAAATAGAAGCAACCCAATATACCTGCATTATCGCCATTTGCTACAGGTACAATATATTCTTCTAAATCAGGTACTTCAAGATAATCACTCATTTGTTCCGCAAAGCTTTCACGAATCAAAGGAAATAGTGTCTCTCTGTGTGGTACACCACCACCAAAAATAATTTTCTCCGGACGTAAAATCATCGTATAATCCAATGCTGCTTGCGCCAAATAGTAAGCTTCAATTTTCCAAGCAATATCATCATCTGGAATATCTTTTGCGCTAATTCCCCAGCGTTCTTCGATTGCAGGACCAGCAGCTAAACCTTCTAAACAGTTATCACCATGGAATGGGCAATGACCTTCATATTTATCTTCTGGATGCTTTTGCAAAAAAATATGTCCTGCTTCAGGGTGACCGTAGCCACTAACTAACTTCCCACTTGAAACGATTCCAGCACCAACACCTGTCCCGACAGTGAGATAGACCATGTTGTTAACATCTTTAGCAGCACCAGTCTCAAATTCAGCCCAACCAGCACCATTAACATCTGTTGTCCAATAATAAGGGATATCACGCCATGACTTCATACGACCAAGAAAATCATACCCAGACCATCCGCGCTTTGGTGTGTCTAATACATAGCCATATGTTTGTGAACCATCGACAATGTCAATAGGTCCAAATGCTGCAATCCCAATAGCATCAATATTGTCAAATTGGTCAAAAAAGGCAATGACTTGATCTAATGTTTTTTCACCGTCTAATGTTGGAAATGATGTCCGTTCAACAACATTAAATTTTTCATCTGCAACAGCAACAACAAACTTTGTTCCCCCAGCTTCAATTGCACCCAATAATCCCATAATTTTTCTCTTTTCTTCATACATATTTTTACAGTCACAATAGCACTGACTATTATGATCTGTATTTTACTACAACTATATTTTTACTCATTGAGTTGGATAAAAATATTACCACATGACCTAAGTAAATTCGCTTCACTTTTTCAAAATAGGTAAAGCGCTTACATCTATAATTTTAATCGATTTCACTTATAGATGTCAAGCGTATATTAATTTTTTTAAGTCCTTAACAAATTACTATTCTATATAACAAAAAATCTTTATTATATAGTTGTCATCAAACATCAATGACTAACTTAATAATAAAGATTACTTTAGTAGTTATTTAACTATTTCACAAAATTCAACAATAACTGCATCTGGTCCTTCTATATTGAAAAATTTAATCCCTTTTTCCCAAAAAGCTAAATGTTGCACTTCATAATCAATTAAGTTAAACCCTTCACTTTTTGCAGCAACAAACGCAGCATCTGCATCGCTAGTATCTAGTGAAATATGATTAATTGCGCCTGGTTTCCCAGCGACTTCATCTTGTTGCCAAGTTTCAATAACAAGATTTTCACGCTTCATAAAAATGACATTACCAACAGGAAAATCTCCAGTTTTTTCAAAACCTAGCTTTGTCCAAAAGGCTTCAGCGGTTTCTAAATCTTTAGTTGGTATACCAATGTGTTGTACACCAGAATAATAATCTGAAAATGACATGTTATGCTCCTTTTTATTTATACTAACCTAACTTTGACTCGATATCGTTATCAATCAAATACCTTGATGCTTTAGACTTGGAAATACGGCTTTATCTCCCCACCCAGTTATGCCACCTTGGAACAGGAATGCAAATATTGTACCAATACCATAATTTGAAAAATCAGGCATGATAATGATTGCAATAATACCAATAATCGTTGGTGGGATGTATGATGCCCACATAGCTTTTGCTGCAGCACCTTTAAAGTACTTGAATCTCAATATTTGCATCAAGTCATCAGCTGGATGTAATATCAAATTAGTTCGTTGATAAATTGATATTGCAATACCAATCATAAAGACACCTATAAAATTCAATATTGTATACGCTACTAACGCCATTGCACTGTGTGCCTCAGGTAATATTTTCGAAAACATTCCTGCAAAAAAACTAATCAACAGTGAAAACGGTACCATAAATGCAATATTCCCAACGAATTTTTTCCAGTTAAAATATCCTTGTAAAAATACATTTAAGGTCGCTATGATAACACCGACAATAAAGAATACCCAACCAAGACTGAAATTTGAACCATTAAATACTGCCTTATTAAACCCTGCCTGTGCAGCCGTCCAGTAAGCTGACCCTAAAAATGTTGGATGAATTTTTTGACTGGTCACAACGGTTAGAACATTTCCAGCAGCGTTGATAATCAGAGAAAAAACAAAGTATGATAAAGATGCACCGACTGTGAGCGTGCGACCATGATTAGTCGTAGTATCTGTTACGTCTTTGGCCACCATATGATTAAGCCTCTTCTCCACCAACTTTAACAACTGCCTTTGAAACAACGCCTAACTTACCATTTACGAAATCGTCAACAGTATTGTAGTCTAACTCATGTGACATCAATGATTCAACATCCAACTTACCTGATGACAACAAAGCCAAAGAATCTTCAAATGCATTCGGATTGATAAATGATCCTTGAATTGTTAGTTGCTTTTGGAATACTTCATAAGTATTCATTTCGAATTTGGCATCAGGACCACCAACACCAAACATCAATACTTGTCCGCCACGAGCTGCTGCTTCAATAGCTGCTTCTTGAGTTTGTGGCATGCCGACAGCTTCAATAACAACATCATATTCGCTTTCAGGAATCTTGTCACCCTTAAGTGTGTTAAAGGTATTCTTAGCACCAAACTTTTCTTTGTTCAAAGCAAGTTTTTCATCAACAATACCAGCTAAATCAACTTGATGAATACCATAAGCTTGCAAAATTTGTACAAATAATTCACCCATGAAGCCATCACCGATAACCAAAGCCTTTTGGTAAGGTGTTACTTTTAATAACTGAATACCGTGCACTGCACATGAAATTGGTTCTACAACAGCTGCTGACTTTAATGAAACATTATCAGGAATTGGGTAGACAACTGAGGCAGGTGCTGTGAAGTATTCTTCAAACCCACCATCACGTGTTACACCAACAGCTGACAAGTTTTCGCATAATTCTGGACGACCTGTACGGCAGAACTTACATTGACCACAATAGATGTTTGGATCTACTGTTACACGGTCCCCCACCTTAACATTTGTAACAGCTGAGCCGATTTCGGCAACAACACCTGAATTTTCATGTCCCAACACAATCGGTGGTACAGCTGGTGCTGAACCTGGCAAACCTGCATACAATGCATGATCTGTTCCACAAATTCCAGCAAAAGCTGTGTGAATTTTAACCTCATTTGGTTTAACTTCAGGTTGTGCAATTTCTTGCAATTCCAACGATTTGATACCTGTTAACACTAGTGCGTCCATAATAACTTCCCCTTTTTTATTGTGATTTACGTCACTTACAAGGTCAATATTACCCCTTTGATATCTGATTGTCAAGCGTAGTTACTATTTTAAAAAAGTGTATAATATATAGATAGACAATAAATAAAACTAGAGATTATTCTCCCCCCATTGGAGGCCTATATGGTTGCAAAATTAAACGACGTCGCTGAGTTAGCCGGCGTTTCGATTACGACAGTGTCGCGTGTCATTAATAGTTATGGTTCACTTAGTCAAAAAACAATTGACAAAGTCCATGCAGCAATGCGTGAACTTCATTATCAACCAAATGCAATGGCACGTTCGCTTCAAGGAAAATCATCACAGTTCATCGGATTAATTTTCCCAAATATTCAAAACCCCTTTTTTACCGCTTTAGCTAGTGAAATTGAGCAACAACTTTTTGAGAAGGGCTACAAAGTCATTATTGCCACAAGTGCTAATAATGTTGAAAAAGAACAACAATACCTTCAAATGTTAGCAGCAAATCAAGTTGAAGGCATCATCACGTCATCACATGATTTAGATATGAGCACGTATAAAACCTCTTTTTTGCCAATTGTATCTTATGACCGTTATATATCAGAAAATATACCAATTGTCAGTGAAGACAACTACCGCGGTGGTTACTTATTGGGCGAATATCTTATTGCTAATCAAGCAAATAAGTTACTGATGTTGCGTAACGACGATTCATCTAATTCACCAACAAAGAAACGATATCAAGGTTTCACAGATGCTGTTGCTGAGCATGCTGATTTAAAAATTAAGAACTTTAATTCAAGTAATGTTGCTACCGAAAACGAAATCAAGGAGATAGTTGATTTTATTAGTACGGAAAAAATTGATGGTATCTTTGCTTATAATGATATTATGGCAATTCAATTGCAAAATGCACTACGTTCAGCCAACATCAAAGTACCCGAAAATGTTATCGTGGTAGGTTACGATGGTTCTCCAATCGTTCAGCTCTTACATCCAGATTTACCAACAATTATCCAACCTATTAAACTAGCCGCACAACGTTTGATTGAAACATTATTCAATGAAATTAATAACCAAGAACCAATAATTTTTGATGTGTTGCCAGTTACATTACATACACCAAAATAAAAAACATCCTCATATAAACTACTAAATACGATTTTCTTAGTCGAATTCAGTATGTTTGGGGATGTTTTTTTATTAGTTAACTTTAAACAGTGGTGTCTTGTTATTTAAAATCCGTACAATTTCTTGCGCTGCTGTTAGACCAACAGTATCAAGCGCTTCCCGTGATTTGGCTGCAGAATGAGGCGTGACAAAAACGTTGGGTAACGTTAATAATTCATTATGTGCACTAATAGGTTCGACCTCTACTACATCTAAACCAGCACCTGCAATTTCTCCAGATTTCAACGCATGAATTAGCGCTGCTTCGTCAACAAGCGTACCTCTACCAATATTAACCAATGTCGCAGTAGTTTTCATTGTTTTAAATACGTCTCCATCGATCATATGTTTTGTCTCTGGTGTTGATGGCAAAGCCAAAACGACAAAATCTGAATTGCTATAAATTTCTTCAAGAGATGCCATACGACCGTTTTTAACAGTTCTTGGCCTTCTAGCATACGCCAATACATTAACGTTAAATCCTGTTAATAATTCATCAATTTTCTGACCAATGGCACCAAATCCAATAATACCAACCGTCTTACCGGTTACTTCCTGTCCAACTGCTGTCGCATCAATAGATTGTGTTATACTCAAACGTTGCTGATAGAAAAATCTACCAGCCACCAACATGTGCATAATTGCCGTTTCAGCTACAGCAGTAGCATTTGCACCAGGTGTATTAGTGACAACAATATTATGCGCATTGGCATCAGCTATGTTGACGTTGTCATATCCTACACCAAATCGCGCAATTATCTTGAGATTTGGCATTTGAGCCATTATCTTTTCTGCTAGCGGATACATCATCAAGATAATACCTTCGACATCTGGATAAGAGACAAAGTCTTGATCGCTGATTTGCTGATTTGAAACCACTTCAATGTCATTGGATTCTAGATAATCTATCGTTGACTGTGAAATACCATCAAAAACTAATACTTTTTTCATGATTTCTTCCTTAAAATTTTAAATTAGGTTCGTAACAATCATTTAGCTTAGTGCATTGAATGAACCTGGCATTAATGAGGCGATATTTGTTTGTATTTCTTTTCCGGAATCATTGATTAACCAGATTGGCATATCTGGTTTAAAAAATTCAACCATCACTTGTCGACAAGCACCACAAGGGGCAATAGGTTCATTTGTACGCCCAGATATGACCAACCCAGAAAAATGTCTATTTCCCGCAGCAACTGCACTGAAAATTGCAGTTCGTTCCGCACAATTGGTCAAACCAAAAGAGACATTTTCAATATTTATACCTTTAAAAATTGTACCCGAATCTGTCAGCAATGCTGCACCAACTGGAAAGTGTGAATAAGGCGTATATGTTTGACTAAGGGCAGTTAATGCCACATCGACAAGTTTTTGTGGTGCTGGTATTTTTTTTAAGTTTTGTTGATCACTACTCATCTTGACATCACCATATTGTACAACTCTCCTCTTGATTTTACGTTTGTCAAAATCACTTTTTTATTTACGCAAGACTACTGGCGACATTATTTAACCAACAATGATTCTAATTGGTTCAAGCGTGATTCAAACACACTAAAAGCCTGCTTTAAATAATCTGAATGATTCATATCAACACCTGCTTTAGCGATAACATTCAAAGGATAATCAGACGAACCGGCTTTTAGATAGGTTTTATAATCCTGTGCACCATCGTTGTTAATAATACGATCTGCTAGAGTAGTAGCTGCTGCTTCTCCAGTCGCGTATTGATAAACATAATAGTTATAATAAAAATGCGGTATTCTTGTCCACTCATAGGCTATTTCTTCATCTGGGAACAAATCTTTACCATAATATTTTTGATTTAATTCACCATAATATGCACTCATTTTGTCAGCTGTTAATGCTTGCCCTTGTGCACTTTGTTCATGAATCCAATCTTCAAATTCTGCAAATTGTGTTTGACGGAAAACTGTGCCTTTAAACCCATCAAGATACTGGTTCAAAACATAAGCTTGAAAATTAGGATCCTCATTAGTTTTTAGTAAGTAATCAGTTAGTAAACTTTCATTCGTTGTTGAAGCAATTTCTGCCAAAAAAATCGGATAATCGCCGTAATGATAAACTTGATTATGACGTGTCAGATAAGAATGAACAGAATGCCCCATTTCATGAGCTAATGTATATACATTATTCAGATTATCCTGCCAGTTTAACAAAATAAAGGGATTGGTATCATAAGTTCCACTAGAATAAGCACCTGACCGTTTACCCTTATTTTCTACAACATCAATCCAACGCTCATCAAATGCTTTTTGTACAATTGCAACGTAATCTGGTCCTAGAGGCGCTAACGCTGCTAGGACAATTTCTTTCGCTTTATCATATGTTATTTCAAAATCAATTTCATCTACTAACGGAACATACAAATCATAGCTATGCACTTCTGATACACCAAGTATTTTTTTACGTAAAGTAACAAATCGATGTAATAATGGTAAATTAGCATCAACCGTTTGACGCAATGTTTCAAAAACTGTTGTAGGTAATCCGTGCGGTAAAATAGCTGCTTCACGAGAAGAATTGTAGTGACGTACTCTTGCTAAAAAGTTATGCCCTTTAACATGAGATGACAACGTTGAAGCAAAAGTATTTTGTAAACCTATATAACTATCATATAATGTTTCAAAAGCTTCACGTCTTAAGTCACGCGATTTTGATTCAAGTAGTAAGCTATACAAGCCGTTAGTTAATGGTACGACATTCCCGTCCTCTGTGTGAACATCACCAAACGTTATATCTGAATTGTCAAGTACGCCAAACGTATTCTCTGAAGCATTAAAAATATCACTCACACCAGCCAGCAAAGCTTCTTGCTCTGCTGCTAAGGTATGCGGCTTCAAAGCGAGTAATTTTTCGAACAGATGCGCATACGGTTTTAATCCCTCAGTCTTCAAATAATTAGCTAACTGATCATCTGGAATGTTTAAGACTTCTGGTTGAAAATAGGCAGTTGCCTCACTCACTTCAGCCCACAAGGCTTGCGCACGTGCATTCAAAGCTGCATAAGTCTGGTTTGTTGTATCCTCATCATAGATTTGATGTGCGTAAACATAAATTTTTTCTAACGCGCGTTCTAGTTTTAAATTAACTTCTAAAGCTGATTGCAACGTCTTTTCAGAGTCTCCAACGTGTCCAACAAATTGGTTTACCGTTTTCAAATCTGCCTTGACTGCTTCAAAAGCCTGTTCCCAATCATTATCAGATTCAAAAATTGTCGTCAAATCCCATGTAAGCTGTTCAGGTACTTCTTTACGTAATAATTGTCCCATAATTTTGTCGTACAGACATTACTTCTAAGTAAAACAGACCTTTAAAAGCAGTATCTGACATTTCTCCTTAATATGATATAATAACTTATTTTATCACTATTCTCTCACTTTATATAGTTTTTGTTGTACTGATTCATACCAAGCAGGTAATTTTTGAACTAATATATACTGTTCTCTTTGTAAAATAAATTGAGATTGCTCAAGTTCTTCTAACATAATCAATAATTGCTGTTTTTTAAATCTTGCTTCACCTATCACATATGGTGATAGTTTACATATTAAGATATCTTGATGTACCACATGACCGGTACCTATTCTTTCTAGTAGCAATATTACTAGTAATCGCCATTGCCAATTGGGAATCATTAATCCGAATTGACAACCTTTATGAATCCATATTGGGGCATGTAACAACACACGATTATTTTTATAAAGATAATTCACTAATTTCTCATCTACACGACTTTGAAGGATTAAATTTTGAAGTTTATAAACTTGTTTTTCAACATCAATTTTTGGTTTGCCAATAGTTTTTCCTGTTTCAAATAAATTACTATTCGTGCTTTCTATATATCGTACACTTTCAAAATCACACTTCGTAAAACTTGATCGATGAATAAATTTTTCTGTACTTAACGTGTAAAAAACTAATTCATTGTTGGCTAAAAATTTTAAAATTGTGCCTTGTGTCATTTTTTTTGCTAAATAATTGTCTCCTAATATCCAAATAACTTTTATATTTTGACTTAAATAACCGTTATTACGCTCTTCAAGTCGCTGTTTTGAAATTGGACTGCACTGATATTCAACAGCAATTTGCCTTTTTCCGCGTTGCATTAACAAATCCGGTCGCTGACTAATTTCTGGTATAACAGCTTCAATTTTAACATCGCCATATTGTTGTAAATAAATAGCTAACTGTAATTTCCCTGCCAAATGTTGTGGCGTTTCATTTTCAGAAAATGTTGCACAAGCTGACTGCTTAAAATGAGCAAAATGCTTTTGTTTAATGTCACCGTTTTTTAATACTACCTTTTCTCTACAACCTGGACAGATAAACCGTTGTGTTTTATTTGCATCTGTGGCTCTAATATATTCTTTTTTATCATTTAGGGCAATAAACATAAAAAACACCTCCAATTCATCATACGGAATTGAGATGCTTTTCTTTTTTACTTTAATTTCTTTTCTATCCAGTTACTTAACCAAGTTAACAAAGTAATAATAACTAGATAAATGATCGCTATTATTGCCCAAACACGAAATCCTTGCGAGTTACGTGCCACAATTAATGTACCTGTTTGCGTTAATTCTAATAAACCAATAGCAGACAGTATTGAAGTGTCTTTTAATGTAATAATAAATTGATTGATAAAGCTTGGCACCATAATGCGTAGCCCTTGTGGCATAATAACTTTACGCATAGCGGTATTATAAGGTAACCCTAGCGAACGTGCTGCTTCCATCTGCCCACGATCAACAGCCTCAAATCCGCCGCGTACAAAGGCGGCAGTATAAGCACCTTCGTTTAAGATTAAAGTAATAATTCCTGCTGTAAATGCTGGAATTTTAACACCTGTTACACCTGGTAAACCAATATAAATAAAGAATGCCAAGACCATTAATGGTAAACCACGGAAAACGTAAATGATTGTTGTAGAAACAGCTCGCAGCCACTTGTACTCGCTCACACCTAATACACCAAGCAAAATACCCCAAATAGAAGCTAAAAGAATTGCGATAAACGTCAGTTCGATTGTTTGCCACAGTCCCTTTAACAACGCACTTTGATTAGAACGAAGGATACCCAAAATGGATCCATTATCTTTTTTGCTGCCAGAAAAAGTTGATTGTGTCGCACCCAAATACTTAGTTACAATTTTATTGTAGGTACCATCTTTTTTGATTGCAGCAAATCCACGATTAAATGACTGTAATAGTGCTTTATTTTTACCTTTTTCAACAGCAAATCCATACCATCCCGCATTACCAGGATTTGCAGCATTCATTACTTTCAATGCCATACCATTTTTAATGGCATATTGAATCACTGGCATATCCTCAAAAGTTGCGACTGAATTACCCACAACGACATCATTATACATCGTATCGGTGTCATTAAAATATTTCACTTTAAAACCATACTTAGATTGTAGTGATTTACCATATTCTGAAGCAGCTGTTCCTGTCTTTAAGGCAACTGTTTGACCTTTGAGTTCTTTTAAAGATTTGATTTTACTATCTTTTTTAACAATCCAAGCAACGCCTGTTTTGTAATATGGTGTGGAAAAATCGTACACTTCCTTGCGTTCCGGAGTGATAGACATACCAGCAATAATGCCATCAGCTTGGCCATTTGAAACCAGCTGTGCTGCCGAGTTAAAGCTCATTGGCTTCATAGTGTAGGTAAAACCTTCACGCTTTGCAATAGCTTTCATTGTTTCTTGTTCTATACCAACATAATTACTATGCTTATCTTGAAAAGTAAATGGTGCATAAGTTGCATCGGTTGTAATTGTATAATTTGGCTCTGCTGCATTTACTGTTGATATAAAAGTAAAAAACAAAGTAATTGATGCCAAACCTAGTAAATATTTTTTAAACATTTTTATGAAATTCTCCCACATTCCATAAAAAAGTCGACCAATATATGTGGTCGGCTCTTTTAACTGATTTAATACATATTGATTTAACTATGACATGAAAAAGCAATATTATGCATGCATCACTTTACTTAAAAATTCTTGCAATCGTTCATTTTTTGGTTGATTAAAGACTTGCTCAGGCGAACCGGATTCTTGAATTTTTCCAGATTCAAAGAATACAACTCGATCTGCAACTTGCTTAGCAAAACCCATTTCATGTGTAACAATAATCATTGTCATACCTGAATCTGCTAAGTTTTTCATCACTTCCAAAACATCGCCGACCATTTCAGGATCTAAGGCTGATGTTGGTTCATCAAACAGCATCACATCTGGTTCCATTGCTAATGCGCGCGCAATAGCAACTCTTTGTTTTTGACCACCCGACAACGAATTAACTGAAACATCTGCTTTATCGACTAGTCCAACTGTATCCAGAAGTTCTCGTGCTTTCTTCTCCGCTGCAGCCTTATCCATTTTACCAAGTTCAACTGGCGCTAACATGATATTTTCTAGCACTGTGTAATTATTGAATAAGTTGAAATTCTGAAATACCATGCCGATATTTTCACGTACCTTGTTAATATCTGTCGCCTTTTCAGAAATGTCAAAACCATCAACAATAATTGTGCCATTATCTGGTTTCTCTAACTGATTTAACATGCGTAAAAATGTTGATTTGCCCGATCCGGATGGTCCAATCATAACAACCACTTCATTTTGATTAATATCTAGTGAAATATCTCGAAGTACATGATTTTCACCATATGATTTATTTACTTTGTCAACATGTATTTTTGATTTTGTTTGTGCCTCACTCATGCACGTGTCCTCTTTTCTACCCAATTACTTAACCATGTAAGCAATGTAATCACAATTAAGTATATCACAGCTACAATTGCCCAGACACGGAAACCTTGTGAATTACGTGACACGATTAATGATCCTGTTTGTGTCAACTCCAAAATACCAATTGCTGACAAAATCGACGTATCCTTCAACGTGATAATAAACTGATTAATAAAACTTGGTACCATAATCTTCAAACCTTGGGGTACGATCACTTTACGCATTGATTTGCCGTATGTTAATCCTAGTGATCTTGCTGCTTCCATTTGACCGCGATCTACTGCATCAAATCCACCTCGCACAAAGGCACCAGTATAGGCCCCTTCATTCAAAACCAAGGTGATCAATCCTGCTGTAAAAGCTGGAATTTTCATACCAATGACACCAGGTAATCCAATATATATGAAAAAGGCTAGTACCATCAAAGGTAATCCACGGAACGTATAAATGATGGTTGTTGATAGACCACGTATGCCAGCATTTTGGCTAACACCCATTATACCAAGTAAAATTCCCCATATAGAGGCCAAAACTATTGCTGATACAGTCAAAATTATTGTCTGCCACAAACCATTCAAGAACGCACCATTGTTGGCTTTTAGTATCCCAACAACAGAGTTATTATCTTTCTTATTTCCGGTAAATGTTGCTGCACTGGCACCTAAATACTTGGCAACGATTTTATCATAAGTACCATCCTCTTTAATAGATGCAAAACCCTTATTAAAATCAGCTAACAATTTAGCATTTTTACCTTTTTGAACACCAAATCCATACCATCCTGCCTGAATTGGTGATTTCGGATTCATCACTTTTAACTGTGTGCCATTTTTAACAGCATATTGAATAACGGGTAAATCACCAAATGTAGCCTGTGCATTATCATTAATAACGTCGTTATACAAAGTATCTGAATCATTAAAATAAGTTACCTTAAAACCATATTTTTTTTGAATTGATAAGGCATAATCTACACCAGACGTACCCGTTTTTAGGGCGACTGTTTTACCTTTTAAATCTTTTAATGATTTAATATTTGAGTCTTTTTTAACCGCCCAACCAATACCTGATCTGTAATATGGTGTACCAAAATCAAATACCGCTTTACGTTCATCTGTTATTGACATTCCGGCAATCACACCATCTGCCTGACCAGAAGACACTGATTGTGTAGCGGCATTAAAACTCATTGGTTTTAATGTATAGGTAAAGTTTTGTCGTTTAGCAATGGTTTTCAGAATTTCTTGATCAATACCTGTGTACTGATTATTTTTATCTTGAAAATCAAATGGTGGATAAGTGGCATCTGTTGTAATAATGTAATTTGGCTTAGTAGCTGCGTGTACATTATTAGTTACGCCAATCAACGTTAGTGTCGCTATAATAGCGATAAGTAAAATTTTTCCTGTTTTTTTCATAATACCTTCAATTTTATCAGAAAACGTGTCTATGCGTTAAATTTCATGACAGCTTTTATAACATAGTTATCATATAAATGATAAATTAAAACGTTCATATTCATATCAATCATATAAAAAATTCTCAAAATACAAAAACACTCCAAAGTTAATTCATCTTAAAAAAGATACTTTGAAGTGCCCATTTTTATTTTTAATATATTAAGGATGCACTGGAATTTTAATATCGCCTGCAATAATTTTCTTTTGTGCAGCTTGTACTGCTGACCACACTGCTGGTGATGCAGAGTCTTTAGCTAAATCTACACCCTTTTCTTTTAAGCCATAAGTAATTGTTTTACCACCTGGGAATTTATCCTTGCTGCCGTTTGTTGATAATGCTTCAACAGCATGATCAACACGTTTCACGGCAGAAACCAAGGTGAAGTTTGATTTTTCATTATTCTTGGCTGTATATTCACCATCTTGCTTCTGGTCCATATCAACACCAATTACCCATACTTTTTTATCTGAATCCACTGTTAACTTCTGGTTATTAGCTTTTGCTTCAGCAAACACACCTGTACCTGTACCACCAGCAGCTTGGAATATAACGTCTGCGCCACCGGCTACCATTGAGGCAGCAATTGTCTTACCCTTAGCCGCATCAGTAAATGAGTCAGCATATTGTGTCAAAATTTTAATATCAGGATTTGTTGCCTTAACACCGGCTTTGAAACCTGCTTCAAACGTGTCAATAATATCGCCATGAATACCACCAATGAAGCCAACAGTTTGTGATTTTGTTTGTTTAGCTGCTGCAACACCGGCTAAATAAGAAGATTGTTCCGACTTAAACATAAGCGACGCAACATTTTTATCTGGTACTACAGCATCAATAATTGCAAAATGTGTATCTGGATTTGCCTTAGCAACTGTGTTCATAGCTGGTGCGGCAGCAAATCCCACACCATAAACTAATTTATAACCACCTTTAACAGCTGTTTGTAAGTTAGTTTTTATATCAGATGCATCAGAACTTTGAAAATAATTGAATCCTTTTGTACCTTGTTTTAAGTTGTTATCCTTACCATACGCTTTTAACCCTGCCCATGCAGATTGATTGAACGAACGGTCATCAACGCCACCACCATCAGTTACCAAAGCGACCGTGTAGTTATCTTTATCAGACGATTGAGAACCACCACCTCGCGTAGCCGCGTAAATACCACCACCAATAACTGCTACTGCAATAACACCTATACCGATTTGTACCGAACGTTGCATAATTTGTTTTTTGTGTAGGCGTGCTAAAATTTACCTACACATCTCCTCTCATATTTATATCTTTATTATCCGTTATTTACTAACTAAAACCATGATAAAATGATTAAATTTCGTAAAAAAACACGAATATTCCCTTTATTTTTTATTTTATGTTCGTTTTTTAAAACTTTTAATTAAATATGATTCGGATTTTGGTAGAATAATGTATATGACACACTTCATAACACATACAATTGAACCTTGGATGCCACCAGGTGCTTTGAAAGCAAAATCTGATTACGCAACAATTGCTCATCATGATGGTTGGCACGAATTATCTTTGTACCGTTATAACGATGCCCGTTTCAGCGAGGACACTTTGGTTAAAAATATTGGTGACTGGTTAGAATCCTTGCATACTGGAGATTTCGTTCTTCACCAATTTCCAACATACATGAGTGCTAACTTCGAATCCCAATTTGCCTCAGCTTTAAAACAACGCCATATACGCCGTGCCGTTTTAATTCATGATATTGAACCTTTACGATTACTCAAAGAAAATGCCTGGGAATTTGAAGTTTTAGCTCAATATGATATCGTAATTGTACACTCAAAGGCCATGCAGGAACGTCTACAGCAGGCTGGTGTCAAGTCAGCTTTTATTATACAGCCTTTGTTTGATTATCTTAGCCCAGATCAACCACCAGCTAAGTTCAGTCATAATATTAATTTTGCAGGTACTTTTCAAAAATCACCATGGTTGCAAGATTATGTTGGTACAACGCTGACACTTTTTGGATCAAAACCCAAAAAGTGGCGTGATTTTAATTTTCCCAAAGATATTCACTATCAAGGTAACTTTGACCCAGAAACTATTGTCACTCATCTCAATGATGGTTTTGGTCTAATATGGGATAGCGATTTTGATGACAAAACGTATCAAACATACACCATTTATAACACGCCCCATAAAGCTAGTCTCTATCTACGCGCTGGGCTACCACTGATTTCTTGGACCAACAGCGCTATTGGTCAATTCATTGTCAAACATCAAATTGGCTTCACCATCACTAATCTAACTGAACTTAATATCAGATTAAACCAAATCGATCGTGCACAGTATCAAGTTTGGCAAAACAATATGGAAAAAATTGCTAAAGATGTTGGTGAAGGGAATTATACACGTAACACTTTACATCAACTACTTTAAAAACAGAAAAGCACAGTGCTTAATTAAGCACTGTGCCTTTTTCAAAGGTAATAACCGGAGTCGAACCGGCGATGACGGTTTTGCAGACCGTTGCCTTACCACTTGGCCATATTACCAAAATTAAAAATATTTTATTTACAGATTCACAAAAATATCAACCATATAAATAACATGCTATTTTTCTGACTACAACAACGTTTATAATTATATGGTAAAATGATTAAAATTACAAACGTTTTATCAACTTTAATCGGTTTTAATTACTTCCCCCATTCATAATCTGTATGTTAGGTGTCACCGTACCGTCTGCAAGCCAGACAGGTACGCGCCTTTTAGGATCCCACCAACCTTTAGTATTCGGACGATTATCAAACACTAAATCAGTGCCATAGGGCAAATCCAGTATATGAACTAAGCTTGGCGCCATCACTACTGCCGTTTCAACAACTAAAGGCATAAAGTTTTGAAAATCAGCATTCCATTGGTCAGTATCATTATCCGCAAATAATATCCATCCCGTATCTTGCGGCGCCGTTGGTGCTAATTCACGATAAATCCATCGTAAACTGCCCGTACCATCTGTTAAGTGTTTTGAAGCCAGTACTACAGCTTCTGGCTGATGAAAAACTGAACGCATAAAATTTTTAATATACTAATAATCACACACCAATAAAAAAACTATGTTTCACTATTTAGTAATTATCAACATACTTCCTTTCCAATTTTTTAACTATATCAAAAATATAACACATGCTGTAATAAATCGCACTATCCTAATTTATTTTCTAATAAAATTTGCTTCATCTCTGATTCCATATCAGATGACCGACGCCATTCTTCCCAACCATCGTATTCTAATGGTAATAAATCATAATGTGAGTTAATATAATTTTCTAGAGATTCTACATGAGATGACCGTGCAATATTTAATTTCAAGATACGCACACCTTTAATATAGCCATGATCTGCTGCATACTCAGCACGTCCATTATGTGTAATATTTCCAAGTTCAAAATAAATCGAGCCGTCATTTCGCGTAATTTCTTCGACAAGATTAAATGTTTCTTTCATGCGTTATCCCCATTTTTTGTTGTTTAATATTAGCACGTACGATCAACCAACCGGCAATCCAAATACTGAGTAGAATTCCTAGCATACCAAGTAGCATCGTAACAACTTCAGCCATTAATAATTTCGCGTTTACAAACATCGCAATCGGATAACGTAAACGAACAAACCAAATCAATAATGGTATATTTGCACCCAACACACCAAAGAAGAGTGTATTAATGGCTGTGCCTAGTATCTGTCCACCAATGATACGGGTATGTGCATACAAGCTCGTACTAGACATATTTGGTGCGCGATTGACCACTTCACTTAAATCTGCAGAAATTGCCATTGCCGCCTCTGCAACAGCACCAAGAATTGAAATCACCATAACAATCATTGCAATATGACCAAATGGCAAACCAACCGTCAAAGATAAGCCTTCTAATTCTTCTGAATTCTCTGTTGTAAATCCTTGGAACTGCCCAAAGTGTTGTATCACAATTGACAATATCATCAAAATTGCCACAACAATAATGCTAGTCTTAAACGCAGTATTTGTCACTTCAATATTATCGGATCCTAAGTAAATAGCAATGGATAAAATAATTAAGCTCATAATAATTGTTACAATATACGGATTAAATTGCCAATTAATTAATATAATTAAAATGAAAATCGCTAAAAAATTACACAACAGCCCAAAAAATGCCTTGACGCCTTGTCCCTTGCCAACAAAAACCATTAATACAAATAAAATGATTACAAGTATACCAATTGCATTCATAGTCGCGATACCTTTCTTGACATAATCCAACCAACTAGAGCACTCGTAACCGGTATAGCTAGGACAATACCAATCCCAGAAATAACCGTTTGTAGAATACCTAAATTCATGATTTGATCCATAATATAAGTCCAATTGTTGCCATTGCGTAGCATTAGAAATACCATAGGCATTGTTTCAGCAATAAATATCATAAATAAGACGTTAATTAAGGTGCCCATAATGTCTCGACCCACCGACATACCAGCATGCCAGTAATCGCTAAACTGACGTGTCGCATTTTCACGACGCATACCAAATTGCATGGCAACGATATCAGCTGCTTCATCCATTACAGCACCTAAAACACCAATAATTGTTTGTGCCATAAATAATGTCACTGGTAGCTGTGTAACATAAGACATTGTTTCAAAATGTACACCAGCATCGTTAGTTAAACGTAAGACTAATACTAATATGCCAATTGTTATTGCTGTGGTAATTAACGTTGTTAACAACGTGATGCCCATTTGTAATGTTTTTCCTAATACTAGTAATAGACTACCTGTCGCTAATAAGATTGCTAACACGCTAAACAAAAGGAAGACATTGACATTTTTACTCTGCACATTAATCACTAACGTTAAGCCAAATAGTATGACATTAAGAACCAAACTGAATAATAGCCAACTTGTAGCACGCCATTTACTATAAACTAACAAGAGTCCAATCAGCAAAGTAGCCAATCCACCAACCGTTGCATCACGTTTCAACGATAAAATATGCATATTAGTACCAATTTTTTCTAATAATAATTGGTCCCCTACACGATACTTACTTGTCATGATTTGTGACTGAGCGTAATTATTTGTCAATTTTATTGATTGATTACGGTTTAATAATTTAATTGTCAAATGTTGCGTCATAATAATGTCTGAATTATTATGTTCATCCGTTATTTTTTGCACACGTTTACTACTAACCTGTGTTACTTGCCCTACTGGATTTGTGTAGAGAAACGCATCATGGCGTAAAAAAATCCATGCAAACAAAACTGCTAAAAATACGACGATATATTTTTTTGTTTGTTTAATAAACGTCAATTTTCTAACCGTCGGTTTTTACCACTAACTTCTGCTAGCTGTGTCAAAAATTTAATGCGTTGCATTAGACGTGCTGCCTTACCTGGGTCACGGTCATCACGTGTTTCTGCTAGGTATTTTTCCATTTCATTCAAATCAAAATTAGAAGTTATAAAAGTTGTGAGTTCATTTTGCATACGATATTCTAAAATAACACCTAAAATATCATCACGAATCCACATACTTAAATTTTCAGCTCCTAAATCATCTATAATCAAAACACTTGTTTTCTTAGTTTGATCAATCAGCTTTTCTCGTATATCCCCATTTTTACCAATGGTATTTTTTAAGTCAACCGAAAATGACGGAAAGTGAACAAGCATGACGTCAATATTATTAGCTGCTAATGCATTTGCCAGAGCACCCATTAAGTAGGTTTTACCAACACCAAATTGACCATACAAATACAATCCTTGTACATATGCATGATTTTGATCTAACAAACGCGTGAATATGTCCACAATAGCAGTTACAACTTTAGCACGACCTGAGTCAACGATAATAGTTTGTAAATCCGCATCACGGATAGCTTTTGGCATTTTATATGATGTGAGATTTTCAGCCTGCATGAGTTGCTTTTGCTTACTTTCATCAGCCACATAATGTACATGAGGATAGCCCTTCTCAATAGCTAATTGTGGCTGATATCCCGGATACAGTGGTTTTTCGCCTTTGGCAATTCGTTGCTTTTGTTGCACAAACTCATGTAAATCCATCATTGTCAACTGGAAAGCATCTGCACGCAATTGCTTTTTATTTTCTTCCCAAAAACGTCGCACATCCTCATCATTGGCGATTTGTTGTACAACTTCTGCTAGCTGCGTTTCTTCAATTTTTGGATATTTTTGCTGAAATTGTTTTAAAACATCTGATAAGTTTTGCATATTAGTTTTTCGTCTTTATATTCTTCAACTTTGCTAAAGCTGCTGCCGCTTCATCTTTATTAATCGTTGTTGCCACTTTTTGTGCGGGTAAACTATCAGGCTTTTGGACAAATTTAGGTGTGGTTTTTTCTGATTTTTGACCACGACTAAATCTTTTCTCTTGCCTTGCCTGATTGGCCTTTTGACGCTGCTGAATTTGAATCAGTGCCTTTTGAGGTGAATCCACACGATTTTGTGTCCAAGAATCTGCAATTGTTGTCACAAGAGCAGCTTTTAAATTATCATTTTGTAGTCCAATTAAAACGTAGTGCACAAGGATATTTACAACTGGCATTGATAACGTACTCTGAGCAACCAAGTAATCCACCAAATCACGTTCATTTTTTAAAACAAGACCATTTTTTAACGTTGTCTTAACATATCCCAAAAAATCTTGTGCATGAGTTGTACTTGCAATTTCAATTAGTGCACGTGCTTCAGCATTTTTAATTTCTGGTATGTCCTGGGTTTGCACAGCATTAACTTGATTGTTCGAATTTTCTGTTGGTGCGACTTTTCTAGTTAATTGTTGCCGCAACAATCGCTGTACTTCTTTTTCATTAATCTCGTGTGTATCTAGTGTAACACTTTGATTAACAAAACCTGCTAATGTGGTTTCATCTATACCATATGTCATATGCATGGCTACAATAAAATTACGATGTTTTTGAACATCAGCTTTACTTGTACCACGAACCATCTCAGAAAAATCATCAAACTTAAACTTATTTTCGTCAACTTTGAGGTCTGCAGATTGATAAACCAATGGTGTGGTTGGTATTGTTAAATCATTTTGATGTTGAAAGACTTGTAAGAAACGTGCAGAAATATCTTTACCAACTAAATCTTTTTGACCTTGGACATCATAGCGCTCTTCGAGTACCAAGTAGCGTTCTTCTCCAACAAATTTATATAATAAACCAGACAATAATTGTTCTTTAAAAAACTTGTCAGCAGTCAACGGCGTTAAGATACGATACCCATAAACTTCCCCAAGTGAATCTTTCTCATAAATCGTTTTAATGAGTCCTGCTGCCTCTAACCGTCTGCGGCACTTCACAAAGTTTGGCAGGCTAATATTTAAACTATCAATAATAAAATTATGGTCTTGTCTTTTTAGATTTTTTTGTGCAAACGGTAACTCGTTAACTAGTAAGTGATACAGTGCATAACTCGTTGCACCAATAAAAGGTAAATACAAGTTAAAAACACGCTCTAAATCATCAGCAGTAATTAAATGATCACTCTGAAAAAAAGCGCCCGCTGTTGCGTGAAATTCAATTGTCCCATCATTTTGTCCCATATTTTGGCGCAATTTCCTTTAGGTTTACCATCAAATTTTTAATTTGTTCTTCTAACTGCCACTGACTACCATTATTATCCAATACATAATCAGCATGTACTAATTTATCTGCAATCGGCATTTGTGCATCGATTCTATTTTTTGCGTTGATATCATCCAAATTTTCACGTGCCTTAAGTCGTGCCATCTGAACTTCTCTATCAGCATAAACTACGACTATTTTATCAATATCATCTAAATTCTCATAACCTTTTTCAAGCAGAAGTGGTATATCAATTATTAAAATTGGTACATTTTGTGTCCGCCAAAAAGAGATTTTGTCACGCATTGCCGAACTAATAGCTGGTTGCATTATCGCATTTAACCGATTTAATTCGGCCGGATGACTAAACACTATATTGCCTAATTTGTGACGATTCAATTGACCGTTCTCAATGATACTTGGTCCGAAAGCCAATTTTATTTTTTCTAAAGCACGCGTGCCCGGTTCCACAACTTCTCTAGCCACAACGTCAGCATCCACAATTGGAAAGTTAGCATCACGTAAAGCTTTGGTCACAGTAGACTTTCCTGAGGCGATACCACCAGTTATTCCCACTATTAACATTATGCAGATACCTTTTCAACCATTGCTAATGTAAATAAATGACGTGAATACGCCACACGCGTGGCATTAAGATAAGGGACAACATAAATATAAGCCAACCCTGCAGTCAAAATTCCTAATATGTGCCAGCCAATAAAACTCAATTCTAACAAGAATAATTCCCACTTTCGACCATTCATCAGTCGGCGACTGATTGTAATATAATCAGTCAGTTGTGCCTGTCGTGTGCCATTTTCAATGTCAACTTTGTAGGCGAAATAAGTTTGCGAATAGGCAAACAATTTAACGATACCAGGAAAAACAAAGAGTATGGTCCATAAAAACAACAACATACTTTGTACAATCGTTAATATTAGCGTGTGAAAGAAATTTCCTCGACTGAAAATTTGGAAAACATCATTAAACTTTGGTCGTTCTGATGGTTTTTCATACCATTCAATTAATGTCCAACTCACAGACCAGACAATAATGAGTTGAACAGCCTGACTTAATACGCTTTCAAGCACAGAATAGATTTGGCTTAGTGTACTATTTTCTGTCGTCAATACATCACTATCAGTTTGTGATATGTTACCTAAATCCGCGAATAGGCCATAACTTACCATTAATATTGACATTGTAGTCAGTATTGCAAATATAATTGGTAAAATATTAATTTTTATTGCTGTGCTAAATTTACCGCGATATAACTGTCGTGCTTCACGCTTAACCTCACGAATACTAATTATTTCTGTTGATTTCATAAGTTCTCCCATAATGATTGATCTGACAAGTTGGACAAAAAGTTGTTCCCCGTTGACCAACTTTTATTTTTTCCATTATCGTACCACAACGCAAACATGGTTGACCGACGCGACCATAGGCTTGTAACTCATTTTGGAATTGACCAACTTCTCCAAATACGTTACTAAAACTATGAACAGTTGTTCCATGGTGAGCAATTGCTCGCTTGATTTCTGTAATAATATTTTGCCGTAATACTGATAGTGAAACACTTGATAAACTATTTGTCGGTGTTTCTGGATGAATTTTGCTCTGCCACAAAACCTCATCAGCGTATATATTGCCGATACCTGCAATTTGATTTTGATCTAACAAGAAACTCTTGACTGGCTTTTTTGAACGTGCAAAAACGCTTACCATGTAATCTAATGATAAATCTTCTTCCGTTGGTTCTGGGCCAAGTTTGCCAAGTGAGGGTACAGCAATAACCTCGTGATTTGTAGTTGCCAAGGTCATACGTCCAAAACGGCGCGTATCATTATAAAACACATCGCGTTGATCTGACAATTCAAAGATAATTTCTGTATGTTTGTATGGTAATGTGGCAGTTGGTTCAACAGAATATTGGCCTTCCATACGTAAATGTGAAACAATCGTGTGTCCATTCGACAAGCGTAATAGTAAATACTTACCACGCCGATCGATTGATACAAACGATGCGTTTAAAACACCAGTAATAAATGCCTCTGAATCCCCTGTAATGACCTTAGGATATGGTAATTTGACCTGTGTAATTTGACTGCCGACAATTAAATTTTCTAATCCACGGCGAACCGTTTCAACCTCAGGTAATTCTGGCATAATATCCTCTAAATCCTTCAAAATATGTGTTTCATTCCAACTGACGAACTAAAATTAATGACGCATTAATACTATATATTTTACCACACAACAGTACAGACATTTTTGATAACATATTCAAAAATAAAAAAGCATTCATTGTTTATTTCAACAAATACTTTTAAATATTCTTTAATTTAATTTTAAGACAATTCTGCAATTGTTGCACCATCGCCACCAGCGTTGGCATTAGCAAAACGAAACGATTTCACGCGCCGATCTGAGCGTAAAAATTCTGTCACACCTTTTCGTAATGCACCAGTCCCTTTGCCATGAATAATCTCCACGGTTCCCAGATTAGCTAAAACTGCTGTATCTAAATAACGATCCAGTTCTGATAATGCGGATTCATACCTTACACCACGCAAATCTAAACTAGCATTAACTGTCCCACGTGACGAGCCAACAACAACATTTGTATTGACAATTTTCTTTCTTTTTTGCTTCTTTTTACTCTGTTGTGCTTTAGCAGTGGCTTCTGTTTTAATGATGTCGTCTTCATCAACAAGCATTTTTAAAATGCCCATCTCGACTTCCCATTGACCATTACTATGTTGTTTGACTAAAATACCTTGCTGATTGTATGACTGTACAACGATTTCATCGCCGACAGCCAACATCTTTGCGCGCTTGGCTTTTTGTAGGATTTTATTTTTTTCCAAGCTGTCATTTTGTCGTAACTGGTCAAGTTGTTTTTTCTTGCTCTGTAGTTCTTGTTCGCTCAGATGGCTATTTTGGCTGCCTGAATTTAATCGTTCCTTGCGAATTTCGGTTATTAATTGTTCCGCTTGCTTCTTAGTTGAGGCGACAATATGATTAGCTTCATTTTTGGCATCCAATACAACTTGAGCACGTTCTTTTTCCAACTTGCGCTGTTGTTCTGACAATTTTTCAGATTGTTCTTCTAATGATTTTAATCGTGTCTCAAGCGTCATGTTATTTTTCTTGACGGCATCACGTTGTGATACCAAATCAACAATCATATTATTCAAATCTTGATCTGATTCAGTCGTTAATGCCGTAGCAGCACCAATAACATCCTCACCAAAACCAAGTCGTTTAGCAATTGCTAGGGCATTTGATTGACCTGGTACACCCATTAAAAATTGATAAGTTGGCTGTAACGTTTCAACATCAAATACCATAGATGCATTGAGTGTTTCTGGTCTATTATAACCATAGAGCTTCAATTCAGGATAGTGTGTTGTCGCAATGACGTAACCGCCAAGGCTAGCAACTTTATCTAAAATGGCAATAGCTAGGGCAGCACCTTCTGCTGGATCTGTCCCTGCACCCAACTCATCAAAAATAACTAAACTTTTGTCATCAATATTATCAATCATTGAGACAATATTAGCCATGTGTGAACTAAATGTCGATAAGTTTTGTTCAATCGACTGTTCATCACCAATATCTGCAAAGATTTCATGAAACACTCCGACAGTTGATGGTCGTTTAGTCGTAATAAACAAACCAGACTGCGCCATAAGCTGTAATAAGCCTAGCGTCTTAATTGTAATTGTTTTTCCACCAGTATTAGGCCCAGTAATAATAATCGCTTTATAGCCATCACCCAAAGCAATATCATTACTAACCGCAATATGCTTGTCCAATAAAGGGTGCCATGCCTGTTGTAAGTCAACGTGATTATTTGTATTGACAATAGGTTGCATAGCATCCAAGCGTGCGGCTAATCTTGCTTTAGCGTTCACAAAATCAAAATGACCCAAAATATTGACGTTTTGACTAATTTCACTGGTAAACGGTTCAAGTGCGGCTGATAAATCCTGTAGTACACGCTGCTCTTCCACCTGTTCCTTAACTCGTAGTTCACTTAACTTGTTGTTAATTTCAACAACCGCTTGTGGTTCAATATATAATGTTTGTCCAGTTTGACTTTGGTCATGCACCACGCCACCAAATTGACTACGATATTCAGCTTTTACAGGCAAAACATAACGATCTCCGCGAATTGTGACCAGAGGATCACTTAAATATTGTGCAGATTTGCCACGTGTATAGGCTTGCATTTTGTTTTTAACAGCTTGTTCGTTTCCCACAATTTTGCCACGAATTGCTTTTAAATCAAACGATGCTTCGTCATTGATTCTGCCAGTTTCATCAATAGCAATTTGTATTTTTTGAGTAACATCTGAAAGCACTGACAAATTTTGTGCTTGTGCTGGAAGAACTAACAGTGATTCCCCTATTATTTCATCATTCATTTGCTCAAAAAAACTCGCAATTTTACTGGTATTTCGTAAAACCGCACTTATTTCTGATAGTTCTGTAGCGCTTAAACTCGCGCCAATATTTAATCGTTTTAAATGTGGTGTCACATCAGCTAGTTTTGTAAGTGGTATGCCACCTTTTAACCGATCAATCAAAACACCATCAGCCGTTTCGCGTAACCAATAGTTGATTGTTTCAACGTTTGTTTCTGGGGTTAGATTATCAGCTTCTTTGCGACCAACAGGCGTAGACAAAAAAGCACCTAACTGTGCCTTGATTTTATCATATTCTAGTGTTTCTAATACTTTTGTGTTCATATACTTTGAAGCCTACCTGCTTATATTTCTTTTCAGACTAGTGGTTATTTCAAATATGTCACAACCACCATTGATAAATTTGTTGCGCAAAAAAAGGTGCATTATCTAACACATGATTTAACTCTGGCGTGTTCAAGAACTGATCTTGTACCCAAACGTTTGGTACAACTGACAATAATTCTAGTCCAAAGAAAGCAATCACTGCACCGATAATACCATATAATACTGCACCAAGTACGCCATCAACCCAACCTAGAATAGGTATACGACGAATAATACTTAATGATCTTAAGACATAATGACTCACCGTGCCACCCAATATTAACAACACACTAAATGCTAAGCCTGAGGCTAAAAATTCAGAGCCATGACCGACAACATCTTGCGGGACAGTGGTACGAATAAATTGACCATCAACAAAATTTGAAATAACCGCACCAAGTGATTTTGAGAATTTAATTGCAATATACCAGACGACAACCCATAACGACAATCGTAGTAAGCCATTCACAAAACCGTGGCGATATCCTGAAATGAACCATAACAGCACAAATACTAATGCAATTCCTAATAATATCATGAATTTGTTCCTTGTTTGAAAAGATTATCTTTTGTACGCGACTTACTATCATGCTTAGCATCATCAATAATAGAACCAATAGCACTTTTTGGCGTGCGTTTTACCGATGTTTTTTTAGCGTGAAGTGCTTGCTCTAATTCTGCTTGTAATGCAATAATTTTTGCTTGTAACTCATCTATTTCAGATTGTTTATAAAGCTGATCTGAAAGCGCATTAAAACTCAATAAAATTGCTTGATCTACTGGCGTCAACTGAGGTGATACTAATTTTATTTGTTTCAATTGCTTGTTAAATAATGTTTCAGTTGCCTTAAAATGTGGCAGACTCGCACTGCCTGAAATTGTATAGTCTTTGCCAGCTAAATTAGCCTTATAATGTTTTTTCCCGTTTTGATTAACCATCATTTTTTCCTTATTGTATCTAGTTGATTATACACTATATTTTCACCAACAAAAACTGATATACTAAAAACATGCAGACAGTAATAAAAGTGACACCTTCACAATTAAAAAAAATAGCAAACTATTATACGAAAAATCCAACCTTGAGACTGCCAAATGGCGCATTGTTTTCAGTTAAAAATGGCGGTACAACAATTACTGGTTATCGCTCAGGTAAAGTAATGTTTCAAGGCACTAGGTTTGCTGAGGAAGCAGCACGTTGGCAAACAGATACTGATTCATCCCCAAACACGGCTAATTCCACCTCGATTATTAAAAAAAATACGACGCCTGGTATGAGCATTCCCGCAGGTTTTGCTAATTGGTCAGTTATTGGGTCTGATGAAGTTGGCGCTGGTGCTTATTTTGGTCCGTTGACAACGGCTGCTGTTTTTGTTTCTAAAGAAAATATTAGCTGGGTACGGCAACTTGGTATCTCAGATTCGAAAACACTTACTGATGACAAGATGCGTCAAATCGCTCCTGAAATTATTGCACATCTGCCTCACCATGTGATCAATTTAATGCCTGAAAAATACAATCAGATGCAACCGGAAAACAATGTTAATCAGTTAAAAGCTATTTCGCACAATTTTGTTCTTAACAAAGTGTTAACAAAAATTGAACCACTCACACCTGATGCTATACTCATCGACCAATTTGCTCAAGAAAGTACCTATTTTAAATATCTACTTAACGCAAAACAACCAAACATTGTTCGCCAAAATGTATATTTTACAACTAAAGGTGAACAATATCATCTGAGTGTAGCAGCAGCATCGATTTTAGCACGTGTGGTTGAACTCGACACAATGTCCAAATTAAGCCAAGAAGCTGGCATGCAACTACCTATTGGTGCTGGACATGCTGTTGATTTAGTTGCTGCAAAACTCATGCAACAAGGTGTTGATTTGCGTCACTTTGCTAAATTGCATTTTGCAAATACTAAAAAGGCCCAGAAAATTCTATCTTAAAATAACTTATCAATCAAATATCGGAGGTTCTTAAATGTTTAATTTGATTTTACTACCACTACTTATGTTATTTTTCATCGTTTACTTTTTTGCCTCTGTATTTATTAATAGATTTGGCATTATAGCGCGATTGCTTTTAGCGATTATTTTAATTTTATTAGTGACTTTCATTATTAAAAACTTTTTCGCTATTGTTGGTGTTCTAATTTTAATTGCATTAGCTTTTTGGATTAGAATAAAATTCACTCAAAAGCCCACCCACACCAAACATCCTACTGACAGTCAAACTTTTGATGGTCACTTTGAAACCATAGATAAAGATAAATAACAAAGGAGAATACAATTGAATCATACTAGCAAACAAAAAATAGTTATTGTCGGTGGCACTGGATTTGTTGGGCAGGGCATAATTAATCATCTTGCACCTGAGTTATTTGACATTCACTGTTTAGCTCGCCATGAGTTTTCATCAACAGTCAATACTCATGTGACATATCATGTTGTTGATCTCAATAAACCTGAACAGTGGCAAACTATTGTCACTGATGCTGATTGGGTTATAGATGCCGTAGGAATCTTATTTCCTAATCCTTTTAAGAACAAAACATACCAAAATAGCAGCATTACACCTGCAAAACAACTCATAGACGTACTAAAAAATGAAAGTAAACCAAATTTTTTGTTTGTTTCAGCAAATTCCGGTCCATTTTTCATGAAACCTTATTTAAACGCAAAACGTTTCGTTGAAAAAGAAGCCAACGTTGCCTTAGGTAAACGCGCATTTATGGTTTATCCTGGTATTATTTTTGATAAAGATCGACTGTCCTCTTATTTACCCGGGTTAATATCTTTTAAATTAAATAATATTCCATATTTCAAAAAATTACGTTCTATTTCAAGACAAGATTTTGCTAAGGAAATAGAACAAATATTATTGACAAAGGAAAGTTTTCTGCGTCAACGTGTATAAATCTTCTAGTATGCATTGTGCTAATTTTTGAATGAACCATTAATTTACGCTATTTAGAGCTTTTTCTCTATTAAATTAATATGACTAAAAAACGATTTCATTTTATGAAATCGTTTTTTAGTCTCAACTTTTGATACTCCGTTTAATCAGTTCACCAATTTCCGTAAGGGTCGCTGGTGTCATTTTTTTAATAGCAAACGACGTTGGCCAAAAGTCCCCTTCATCAAGATTTGCAGCATCGTTAAAGCCTATCGTTGAATAGCGTGCTTTAAACTTAGTTGCCGCTTGAAAAAATAAGACAACTTTACCACTCTCATTGGCATATGCTGGCATCGAATACCAGGTTTTTGGTTTTAATTCTGGTGCAACTTTTTTCACTAAATTATGAATATCATTTGCAAGTTGTGCTTCATCAGCAGGCATTTCTGCAATCTTTTCCAGTACATCTGCTTCCGTATTTTTTTGTTTTTTAAGTTCTTTTGCCCTTTCACTCATTGCTTTACGTTCGAAATCTGAAAAACTAGGTTTATCTGTCATAATGTGATCTCCTTGATTACAATTTTATTTTTTAATCTACTCTCGTTACTCTTCAGTTATTTTAACTCGTTTTTTGTTTAGTTCATTTTATCATGGTACCAATCATTATTCTAATTTTAGATTGTTATACATTTCAGCTGTGCATACATTACCACTCTCATCTTTAAATGTATTCGTTTGTCTGGTATGATTATAGTTATCTATAGATTTTATTACTTTTCTGTTATTTTCCATTAAACTCTGAGTATAGTCCAACAAGTAGCACGGTCTCTGTAACTGACTCAGCACAAAATAATACTATGATAAACAACCACATTCAAAACAATACTTGTGACATAAAAAATGAAAGGTGATTTAAATTATGAAACAAAAACCATTTAATATACTACTACTCGCCATCGGATTATCCTCAATTGTTGGTTTAGTGGTTGCCTACTTTCTGACCAACAATATAATATTTAATCATTTAGCAGGAACAGTATTTGGGTTAGTCATAATTATGTCTAATTTTCCAAATATTAAAAAAGACCATAAAATTAGTTGGTCTAGTGCTCTTTACATAGGGATTGGTATTTGGTTTATCTTAAAATCATGGTTTCCTATTTTTGAATAAGAAATTAATTGATGTTAAATGTTATTAGCTATGTAAATAAGCTGATTAATCAAAAATAAAAAATTTTAGAAGGTAGCATACTATGAACAAGATAGATACAAAAAGTAAAATTTTCCAACTCAGGTTAACGATAGCAATCATTGCTATTATTCTCCTGATTGTTAGCTTTATATATCCAGATAATATCTATTTCAGACTGACCATGAATGTACTACTAATTATTTCTCTAAGTTCATCTGCATTTGAGAGCTTTCAAAACAAAAAATGGTTCTCTTTTTCAGCGTTCCTACTAGTTATCTTGCTTACTATTTTAACGATTGCTCAATCGCTATACTTCCAGTTATATATTTATTGATATTAAAACTACAAATAATTGGTCAGCGGTAGTGAAATAAAATATTGTCAATAAATGGTCTTCTATTAATGTGTATACCTGCGCCGCTTGAATGTGCTGGTTTTAAGAATATATAGAAGATAAACAAGAGGAAAAATTATGAAAAATATTTTATTAACATCCTATTTTGCCGGTACAACTGAGTACTTTAAAAAATTTATATCTAATTTTGATTTAAAAAATAAAGATATTCTATTTATTGATACTGCAAGCAACGTAGAAGAGTATACAAGATACGTTAGTGAAGCACATGAAGCGTTATCCAATTTAAACTACATTGTTAGCAGATTGGATGTTGCTCATTCAAATATACTAGAGTCACGCACTAAGATAGAGAATGCTAACATTATTTATATTGCAGGTGGTAACACATTCTATTTGTTAGAAAAGCTTAAAGAACTCAAATTAGATAGAGTCCTAATCAATAAAATAAATTCTGGTACCCCTTACGTTGGTGAGTCTGCTGGAGCTATTATTCTAGCACCAAATATTACATATATACAGAAGCTGGATGATCCTAGCTTTGCACCCAATTTGAAAGATTATTCAGGTCTTGGTGTGTTTGATTTTAGCGTGTTACCACATTATCTTGATATACCATTTCAAGAGGAAACCAAATATATTTTTGACAACTTCCATGATCAATTAAAGTTAGTACCAATAAATAATCATGAAACGTTATCAATTTTAAACGATAAACTAATAAACAATTAAGACCCAAACAGTAGCTTATAACTGGCAACTCGTCTCACCTAGAAACACAATCGTTATGGATAATGAGCAAGGAATATCAGTTACATTAGATAAAAAAATCATTATTAAACGACGCCCTACCTTTGAAGATAATTAATTGACCATAAATAAAAAGTATCGTGTGGCAGGAATATTGATGTTATTGGCAAGTTTCATTAGCGTTATGACTTATTTTTTCTATAAATAAAATCCACCTACTACCAGTAAGTGACTTAATCATATTGTATGGGGATGACATCCCCGCTGACTATTCAATTAAAAAGCGGTACAAGACACTGCTTGCTGAAAAGTAAGCTAACATGACAGCCAGTCGATTAATGAACGAGTTGTTTTCAAATAACTAAAACAGGAGACTTAACACATGCAAGCTTACGCCAACAAAGATGACTTAATAATTGCTATTAAGACTAACTATGAAAAATACATCAATGAGTTTACAGAAATACCGAACGATTTGAAAAATAAACGTATTGAGGCAGTCGATCGTACTCCCTCTGAAAATCTCTCATATCAACTTGGCTGGCTTACTGCACTGTTATGCTGGGAAAAAGATGAAAAAGCAGGCAAAAATGTTGATGTACCAGCCAAAGGTTACAAATGGAATAATTTAGGTGGGCTGTATACCTCTTTTTATGAAACCTACAGTAGTTACTCTCTACCAGAATTGATTGAATCATTAAACTCACGTGTAGCAGAACTCTGTAACTTAATTGAATCGCTGCCGGATGATGTCCTATTTAAGCCTAACAAACGTCAGTGGGCAGCGACAAGCGCACAATGGCCAGTATGGAAATGGGTTCACATCAATTCTGTTGCACCTTTTAAAACATTTCGAACTAAAATTCGCAAATGGAAAAAGATTGCTCTTTAATTACTTTAATTTCCTAATTACAAAGTAACTTAGAACGAAAATAACTACTTATTTTAACAAGGGATCCTGGTTTTTGTGTGTTTTCCCTAGTCAAACTACAGGCGAGGTTTCATTATTAGACCACAGACACAAAAAACTATATGACTTCATGGCGTTTCTTAGCATAGCCATATACAATTAATTTTATAAAGACAAGGTGTATTAATATATGACTAACATTGAAAAAGAAGAGATATTATTTTTCCCAGACCTAATGAACGCCAAGCAACTTCAAAAGATGACCGGATACACCAAGGACAACTATGGAGATCTAACCAACATGAGAGGTTTTCCAAAGTTTGAAGACGGCAATGGACGTACCAGATATCCACGTGACGGTGTTCGGCAGTTCATCAAGGCACATACACAATACAACTTTGACTAACAAAAAAGCACTCATAGAGTGCATACATACGTGTTGAACCACGTTAAAAGCATACTTGGGGATGAAACATGAAAAGAACTACACTCTGGTTAATTATTACAATACTACTTGCTTTACTAACAATGTACACAGTCTACCATAATGGGTTTGACTTTAGTTTTTCTCTAACTATATCTAAAAATGAGACTTCAGCAAACGGTTCAATGGCGTTTCTGTTTACTTTATTGACTATTTTTAGTGGCATTAAATATTTGACATGCAGATTTACTAAATAAGCACTCTATGAGTGCTTATTTACACATTTATGGAGATGTTCAACATGAAAACGGAATTGAAAAAATATGTTAAAAACGCTGGTTTGATGTTAAGCCACATGAAATTTAGCGATTCGGATTTTGCTACCGTTATTGAAATCAATACTATCAAGTACAATGATGAGGCTTGGCAACTTGCCATGCTGATAAATGTTTCTCTGTACACATACTCATTTAATCTTGAAGTCATGGACAACGGTACTACCAAATCTGCTCAATTTGTTTTTGAACATGAAGCAAATAAAAAAATACTAGCACTAATCCGTGAGTCAGAAAATCTATAAATACTTGTTGAATACGTGCCAAGTGTTCATGTTAAAAAGCCTATAGACTTATAGGTAATGATTATTTCACAGAACGAAGCTAAATTTGAAACAATTCACAACTTGTTTGGAAAATAAAATATTGATAATTATCCCCTCAATAAAATAAAAGCCATGCTCTATATTTAACTTAGGGCATGGCTTTTATTATGTCTATTTTCAAGCTAAATAAGCTATTTTAAATTTAATTACAAAATGATACTATTTAACAACTATTTCTTGTATAGCTTTATTAAAATGTATTTTATTTTTTAAAGTTTCATTTGGTGACATATTCAAACTTAGGTTATCGATATTTTTAGAATTAACCAACTTATTAATTGCTGAAACATTACTCTTCATTACTGTGCTAACTGAATTTCCTGGAACTATTCTAGCGACTTTAACATAACTTCCCTTATGGTAAGCCATCACATACGGGTCGTTAACTCCTGGATTAAGTCCCGTTGACAAGTTTAACTTCGTCCACTCCGTACCCATTTCGTTATCAGAGAACCATTTTGTCCATCGCCCATCTGTCTTAGAATTCCTAGGATCAACAGTCTTATTACTAGGCATTTTTGTATAGCCTACCTTATACTGTAAAAAAGGATTGAATCTATCTATGCCATCAATGCCTTTATAGTACCCCACAGTTAACGTAACAAGCCACAATATTAAGATAATAAATATTGATCCCAAAGCTATAGTGATTTTTTTATACTTGATCTTCATCGATAAATCTTTATCGATTGTCTTTGCAATACTCTGTTGCTGTGTTGTCATGGTTTCTTCTCCAAAAATAATTTTTTCGAAAGATACATCAAATAAATTGCTTAGTTCTCGCAAAACATCTAAACTAGGATAATTTTTTCCGTTTTCCCAAGCGGAAATGGTTTGGCGACTAACATGAATCATATCAGCCAATTCATGTTGGGTTAACTTTTTGTTTAATCTTAAATTTTTAATGTCTTGTTCAAAGCTCATATCTTTCACCTCTAAATTTAACTTGTATCATGTTGTAATGCTAGCAACTAATGCTGTCATATGTAAAGCAAGAATAACTGTCATGTTGATATCAACCTTTTAGATGCATGGCTGGTGCTCATGCGATCAATTCACTCTCTATTTTTCTGTCATCCTCAAAAAACAACGTTTGATCATCTCTCTATTAGTCCATGTGTTTGTCATAGTTATCTCTCGTGCTTAATCAATATGCTATAACTAGTTTAATACCGTATATATGTTATTTTGTACCATTTAGACAAATAAAAAACGGCTTAGATGCCGTTACACTGCCTACTTGCTTATTTAAAATGTTTCCCAAAAAGTTTCCCATTTTGTGTGAAATGCTATGAAATACAGTGCAACGTTTTTCATAAGAAAAGGCGCTACATCAAGGTTTTTGCAACCTTATGCAACGCCATGAAATGCTTAGTGGAGCCGAGGGGAGTCGAACCCCTGTCCAAACCGCACGGTACATAAACCTCTACGTTTATAGTGTTATCATTTAAATTTCATGATTTGTTCCGCCATAACACAAGGCTAACACATATCACTAATCTGATTATTTTAACGTACATGTTCCAGATGTAAGCACATACACGATCTGACCTTTTATGACCTAATCTCAGATGTCAGCGACCAAGACTAAGTTACGCTTCACTGTGTTTTAGGCAGCGATTGCGAAAGAGTTTTCGTTTTTTGCAGTTAAAATGTCTGCCCGTTTTAACGCCCGGATGGCGAAACGCAGCCTATGTCCTAAACGACCTGTCGAATTCCAAAAACGGCCCCAAACTATTAATTAAAAAAGTTACTGACTTTTGTCAATAACTTATTATATCATATTAAAACGATCTAAATCGCGCACGACGTTGATTAACTAATTCTTCTGGCGTTAATTCACTGAGTTGCTTAAACTCATCCTGCAATCGTTTACGTATTAAATTAAATACACGTGGATGGCTACGAGATTCTGGAATAATATATTCAATCACGTTTTTTGCTAACAAATCTTTTGGTGTCAATCCCATAACTGCCGCTGCCTCATCGGAACGTTTGCTATCTTTCCATAGAATTGAAGCAAAACCTTCGGGTGACAAAATTGAATATGTCGCATTTTGAAACATCCAAACTTGATCACTCGTTGCTAAAGCCAACGCCCCACCGGATCCACCCTCACCATAAATAATGGCAATCATTGGCACTGTTAGTTTCATCGATTCCAGAATAGATTTTGCAATTGCTTCTCCCTGGCCTTGGGCTTCAGCCGTTTTTCCTGGAAAAGCACCCGGTGTGTTAATAAACGTTACAATTGGACGATGGAACTTATTTGCTTGTTGCATTAATCGCTGAGCTTTTCGATAGCCCCATGGTTCTGGTGAACCATTACGTTTACTCAACTTGTCTTGAATATCAACACCCTTATCAATGGCAATTACCGTGACTGGCGTTCCGTTTAAAGCAGCAATGCCACCAATAACAGACATATCATCACCACTCAAGCGGTCGCCATGCAACTCCACAAAATCTGTAAAAACGCCGTCAATAATTTCACGTGCTAAAAAACGATCTTCTCGAGATTTTTTAACAACTTCTGCAGGCGATAATTCATGCTTAAATAATTTCAATCCGATATTTACTGCCATGTTATACCTCCGTTTTGTGATGCAACCTAACCACTTTTGCGATCATCTTATTCATATCTGATCGTGGCACAATTTGGTCAACAAAACCATTTGCCATCAATGTTTCTACACGTTGGAAATCTTTTGGCAATTTTTCATGAATCGTCGACTCAATAACACGTGCACCAGCAAAACCAACTAATGCATGTGGCTCTGCGAGCGTAATATCACCCTGCATTGCAAAACTTGCTGTGACACCACCAGTTGTTGGATCTGTTAATACCACGAGGTATAGGAGACCCGCTTCTTGATGTGAGGCAACAGCTGCAGAAATTTTCGCCATTTGCATCAGAGAATTAATACCCTCTTGCATTCGTGCGCCTCCTGATGCAGTAAACAAAACAACAGGTAATCCATTCTCAGTTGCATATTCAAATAACCGCGTGATTTTTTCACCGGTCATTGATCCAAGTGATCCCATCATGAAATATGAATCCATAATGCCTAGTGCTACTTTTTCATTTTCAAACGTCGCCACACCAGTTAAAACAGATTCACCTAATTCGGTTTGTGATTTAGCACGTGCCAATTTATCTGCATAGCCAGGGAAGTCTGGATTTGTCATTTCAATTTCTGAATCAATTTCTTCAAAAGAATCCGTCATTAAATCCACACGCTCGCGTGCCTGCAAACGAAAGCCATAGCCACAATGAGCACAAACACGATAATGACCAAGTTGTTTATTATACATTTGCACACCACAATATGGGCAAGCAAGAAACAAACCGTCTGGAATACGGTCATTTACAGACGCATCACGTTTAATTTTTGAAGTTGATTTTTGATGATTGTATAAGTCCATATTATAAATATACAGTGCAAACTACTATAAAAATTAACTAATAATCAGATAGCAGCACACATGCCTCCTCTTCATTCTAATAAATTGTCTCAAAATCAGCATTCGTCATAATAATTTTGATCCGTTATACAAACAATACCGCATATGTCATCCATACGCGGTATTGTTTACTTGTTATCCGGCAAACTTTCTACCCAACGGGGTAAAAATTCATTTTCTAGATAACGCGTATCAAACTCACCACGATCTACTTGTGGATCATTTAATAATGCTTTTTGGAAACTACGACTTGTCTCAACACCACGTATGACTGTTTCATCCACAATACGACGTATTTTTGCCATTGCTTGTGCACGATCTTTACCATGTACAATTAATTTACCAATCATTGAATCATAAAAGGGTTGTATCTTGTCCCCAGCAAACAATGCTGAATCAATTCTAATACCTGGGCCCCCAGTTGGTAAAAATGCAAACTCTACTGTCCCTGCACTAGGTGCAAAGTGATTTTCAGGTTTTTCTGCAGTTAAACGGACTTCTATAGAATGACCATTTACCGTGACATCTTCTTGTGAGACAGGAAGATCTTCACCAGCAGCAACTGAAACTTGTAACTGAATTAAATCTAATCCTGTCACCATTTCAGATACTGGATGTTCAACCTGAATACGTGTATTCATTTCCATAAAGTAGAAATGACCATCTCGATCTTGCAAAAACTCAATCGTACCCGTATTAACATATTGCAATGCATGCGCAGCACGTGTAACGATGTCACCCAAATGTGCACGCATTTCAGGTGTCACACCAGTTGCAGGTGATTCTTCGAGCACTTTTTGGTTATTACGTTGCAACGAACAATTACGTTCCGGTAAGTAAATAACATGACCATTTTCATCACGAAATACCTGCATTTCAATATGACGAACACGTGACATAACTTTTTCAATATACATATGATCGTCGCCAAAAGAAGCACGAGCTTCATTTTGAGCATCGTCAAATTTGTCAGATAACTCATCCTCACCATAGACAAATCGCATACCTTTACCACCACCACCTGCTGCTGCTTTTAACAGTAGTGGGTAGCCGATGCGCTCTGCAACTTCTTTGGCTTCATCAAAATTTCGAATAAAGCCATCAGAACCTGGTATCACAGGCACATTAGCACGACGCATTTCTTCACGTGCATTGGCTTTGTTTCCCATCAATTCAATTGTTTCTGGGCGCGGACCAATCCATTTGATCCCCACTTCGCCAACCATTTCAGCAAATAATGCATTTTCAGCTAGAAAGCCATATCCAGGATGAATAGCCTCAGCACCAGAAAGCAAGGCAGCACTGAGTATATTTTTCATATTTAAATATGAATCTTTTGGTTTTGGGCCACCAACTGAAATTGATTCATCAGCTATCTGAACATGCAAGCTATCTTTATCAGCTGTTGAATATATAGCAACTGACGCAATACCCATTTCTTTTAGCGTTCGAATAATACGAACCGCTATTTCGCCACGATTAGCGACTAGTACTTTTTTAAACACAATTAATCTCCAATGATGAATGTTAGCTCGGCTGTTGTTGCCTTTTTATCACCAATCCATACAATACCCTTACCAGTACCAATTGGTCCACGTAAACGTTCAATGGTAACCTCTAAGCGCAAACGATCACCTGGACGTACCATTTGACGATAACGTGCCTTCTTAATGCCACCAAAGTAAGCTGTCTTACCTTTGTATTCAGGAAGTGACAATAATGCGACCGCACCAGTCTGAGCCAATGCTTCAACAGTTAAAGCACCGGGAAATGTAGGGTTTCCAGGAAAATGACCTTGGAAAATCTCTTCATTGATTGAAATATTTTTGTAAGCCACAGCTTTTTCGCCGGGTACTAATTCTTCAACCGTATCCAACATCAACATTGGATAACGATGAGGGATAATTTCCATAATTTGTTGGGTTGTTAATACACTCATTTTTTTACTATATATAACTCAATCACGTAGCTATATATTTCCTCCTATTCAGATATGTACGCGGAAAACCGCATAAATTAATTTGGTGTGACAATGTATAATGGCTTATTGTAATCAACTACTTCTTCATTTTCAACTAAAATTTCAGAAATAGTTCCAACAACGTCACTATGAATTTCTGTCATTAACTTCATCGCTTCAATAACAGCTACTGTCTCGCCTACAGAAACTTTATCGCCTACTTTTTTGAACATAGGTGCATCAGGTTTTGGTTGTAAATAAACTGTACCAACCATAGGAGCCACAATTTCTATGCCAGATTGAGCTGGTTTAGCCAATGGATGTTCTGACTTCTCCGAACCATTCTCACCCGCTGTCTCTTGCACTGCTTGAGACTGTACCGGTGCTACCGCAGTATTTGTAACTGTTGTATTTTTATTTTTTGATAAATACAAACTAAAGTCGCCATCGGAAACTTTAAATTCGCGTAGTGAACTATTTTCTAAATCCGTCATTAAACTGCGGATTTCATCGATATTTAAACTCATAAATTACGCCTCTTCGTGCCAGTTTTTAAAGATAACTGCAGCATTGTGACCACCAAAGCCATAGTTCGCACTCAAAACATACTCTGGTGCTTGATGCCTTGTTTCCTCTGATACCAAGTTAAGAACCTTTGTATCCTCATCTTGTTCATCAACACCAACGTTCACTGGCAATTCACCACGCACAATGGCACCAACTGATACCAAAGCTTCAATAGCACCCGCTGCACCAAGTAAGTGTCCTGTCATGCCTTTTGTTGAAGAAACAGGTAGTGTATTTTCACCAAAGATTGTTGCAATCGCGTGCGCTTCACCAGAATCATTGGCACCTGTAGCTGTTCCATGTGCATTAATATATGAAATCTTGTCTGCATCCAAAGATGCATCATTCAAAGCATCACGCATTGCACGTGCAGCGCCTTCGCCGTCAGGTGAAGGTGAAGTCATATGATAAGCATCAGAAGATGAACCATATCCAACTAATTCAGCTAGGATATTGGCTCCACGTGCTTGTGCATGCTCCAAGCTTTCGATAACCAAAATACCTGATCCTTCGCCAAGAACAAAACCATGACGATTCTTATCAAATGGCTTAGAGGCTTCGGCTGGATCTGCTTCTGTTGACAATGCTGTCAACGCTGCGAAACCAGCAATACCAATTTCATTGACTGTTGCTTCAGAACCACCTGTCAACATAACATCAGCTTTGCCTGATTGCACACGCCAGAAAGCTTCACCAATAGCATTTGTCGCTGAGGCACAAGCTGTAACGATTGTATAATTCACACCTTTTGCGCCAAAACGCAATGATACGTTACCAGAAACCATGTTCGGAATTGATTCAGGAACAAACAATGGACTCACACGTTGTGGTCCTTTATCATGCATCTTGATTACTTGTTCTTGAATCGTTGTCAAACCACCAATACCGTTTCCCAAAATTACGCCAAAGCGGTTAGGATCTTGAACAGTTGTTGGATTTTCTGAGCCTTCAGGTGACTTCAAGCCGGCATTTTCCAAAGCTTGATCAGCAGCATCGATGGCATATTGTGAAAACAAATCTAACTTACGTGCGTTACGCTTACCAACACGTTTAGCAGCATCAAAGCCATCAACTTGACCGGCTACTGTAATACCTGTTTCTGATGCATCGAATTTTGTGATAGGTTTGATACCAATCTCTTCATTGAAGATACCATTCAAAAATGTTTCTGTATCATTTCCAAGTGGTGTGACTGCACCAAGACCAGTGATTACTACTCGTGACATATGATTCTCCTTTAATTAAATATATAGACCGCCATCAACAGTTAGTGTTTGTCCCGTGATATAGGCACTATTAGCTAAGAATAGCGCCGCATCCGCGACTTCACTTGCTTCACCAAAACGTGATAATGGGATATTTTTCAAAATTTCAGTTTGTGTTTCTTCTGGCAAGACTGCTGTCATGTCAGACACAATCATTCCTGGCGCAATGGCATTCACACGAATACCACGTCGGGCACCTTCTTTGGCCAAGGACTTTGTAAAGCCAATAATACCTGCTTTTGAGGCAGCATAGTTAACTTGTCCCATATTACCCATCAAACCAACAACAGAACTTAAATTAATAATTGCACCATGCTTTTGACGAATCATCTTTTTAAAGATGGGTTGCGTTACGTTGAAAGTACCGTTCAAATTCACATTCACAACACTTGCAAAATCTGCTGGTGCCATTGCCATTGCGAGTTGGTCTTTTGTGATACCAGCATTATTGATTAAGACATCAATCCCTTTAAATCCTTCTTGTTTATATAATGCTTTAATACTTGCTTCTGCAGCCTCTGCATCAGAAATATCAAATTGTAATGTTTGTGGTGTTTGTTGGAATTCAGCCAATACTTCCGGCTTGATTTCTGATCGTGCGTGCAAAATCAAATTGGCGCCAGCTGCGTCAAAAGCTTTTGCAATGGCTAATCCGATACCACGAGATGAGCCAGTCACTAAAACTGTTTGGTTTGTAAAATCCATTATTTAAGCTTCCTTTCTTTCAGATAATAACAACTCACGTACAGCATTAAAGCTGTCTAAATCTGTGATTGCATATCGCTTAACGTCTTTTGGCGCAATTTTCTTAGCAAACTTAATGAGTGTATCTGATGGGCCAACTTCCAAGAAAGTATCCACACCAGCATCCAGCATTTTTTGCATCGCTTGCGCAAAGTAAGTTGGTGCAATAATTTGCTTTGTTAATGTATCAAATAAAGTATCTGTCATAAACAAGTCACCTGTGGTATTTGAATATACCGGATATGACATTTCGTTAAATGTTTCGTTAGATAGGCGTGTTGTTAGTTGCAACGCTGCATCTTTTAATAATGGTGTGTGAAATGCGCCCGAAACTGGTAATTCAACAATGCGTTGAATACCCGCTTCTGTTAACGCTGCTACTGCAACATCAACATCCTCTGCTATACCGCCAATAACTAATTGTGCAAAAGTATTGTAATTTGCTGGATAAACTTGCTTACCTTGTGCTTGCAAATCTGCCAACACTTCTTCAACAAGCTGTTGATTAGTCCCCATCACAGCAACCATTTTGCCGGGATTAGCATCTCCAACTGCCTGCATGTAACTGCCGCGATCTTTAATTATTGCCACTGCTTGTTCAAATGATAAGGCGCCACTGGCAGATAACGCAGAGTACTCACCTAAACTCAAGCCAATCCCTGCTGTTGGCGTTGGTAATGCATCGCCCAAAGCGTTAATAATAGCATTACTCATTGTCAAAATAGCCGGTTGTGCGTAAGCAGTTTGAGAAATTTTAGTCTCATCGTTAGCTACTGATTGTAAATCATATCCTAGAATACTGGATGCTTGATCAACTGTCTCACGATAGGCTGGTAACGCGTCATAAAGATCTGACCCCATTCCAGCTTTTTGTGCACCTTGTCCACTAAATAAGATACCTAATTTCATTGTTAAACCCCATATACTATGTATTTATAAACAAACGACATGTGTCGTATTTATTCACAATGTTGTATTTTCAATTCCCATCAAATCAGTGGCTTGCGCCCAAATTTCTGACAGAATTTCTGCAGCTGGCTTTTCATCTTTAATCAAACCAGAGATTTGACCAGCCATGAAGGCACCGCCATCTTTATTACCTTCTTGAACCGCACTACGTAACGTACCAGATTCAAGTTTTTCAATGGCTGCTGCGTCTGGCTTTTCTTTTTGAATTTCAAATACTTCATTTTTAACAAAGTTTTTAGCCATTTTGTTCTTCAAAACACGTGCGCGATTACCCATCAATTGACCAGTTACAATCGTATCAATGTCTTTTGCTTTAATAATTTTATCTTTAAAGTTTTGGTGAATCTCAGATTCGGCCGCAGTCAAGAAACGTGTTCCCATTTGTGCACCAGCTGCACCTAACATAAACGCAGCAGCCACACCGCGGCCATCACCAATACCACCGGCCGCAATAACTGGAATATTAACTGCATCAACAACTTGCGGTACTAACGCCATTGTTGTCAACATACCAATGTGACCGCCTGATTCCATACCCTCGGCAACCACAGCATCGACACCCTTCTTTTCCATCATTCGTGCTAATGAAACAGAGGGCACAACTGGCATGACAATAACGCCGGCTGCATGTAATTCATCTAAGAATGGTGAGGGATCACCTGCACCAGTTGCCACAACTTTAACGCCCTCTTCCAAAATAACATCAAAAACTTCACGAATATGACGGCTCAGTAGCATCACGTTAACACCAAAAGGCTTATCAGTCAAAGCTTTAACACGCTTAATTTCTTTACGAACATCTTCACCATGCCAATAGCCTGTACCTATAAATCCTAATCCACCAGCTTCTGATACTGCTGCTGCTAACACACCAGTTCCTGCCCAAGTCATCCCCCCTTCAACGATTGGATATTTCATGCCTAATTTTTTAAAAATTGGGTTTTCTACATTTACTGCCATCTTATTTTCCTTTAAATAAATCTATTATGTACGTGACCATCTATTGACGATCACCTGTAACATTAAGCTGCCAATTGTTCCTTAACCTTGTCAACTAAATCTTGTGTTGTCTTGATGTCTTCAGCAACAGCCAACTTAATGTCAAAATCGTCTTCAATACGGTTCAAAACTTCAAACAAGTCTAATGAGTCAGCATCGATATCATTTGTCAAATCAGTTGTCAAAGACACTTCGTCTTCTTCCAAATCAAATTGATCAACCAAAACTGCCTTAACCTTGTCAAAAATTTCTGCATCTGTCATAATTACCGTCTCCTAATATCTGTTTTATGTATTTTCGTTAGATTTTTACGGTGCAGCCGTCTACACCGATGTCCTTAAATTTTCCAAATCTGAGCGCCAACAGTTAACCCACCACCAAATCCAACAAAGGCTACTGTTTGTCCAGAATGAACTTGTCCTGATTCAACAAGTTCATCCAATAAGATACCAATACTAGCAGCACTCGTATTGCCATTAGTGGCCATGTTAGTTGGAAATTTATCTGCTGGCTGTCCAAACCGCTTGGCAATGGATGATACAATACGTGCGTTCGCTTGATGTAGCAAATAATAATCCACATCATCGGCTGAAAGTTGTGCTTTTTCAAGTGCCACTTTCAATACTGCTGGTACCTCACGTGTTGCAAAATTATAAACTTCGCGACCATTTTGATGGAAGTATTGATCTGCGGGTTCAATCTCACCAGAGAAAGGATTTGTGTTTGCAAAGCGACCGGCAACCAAATTGTCACCTTTATCACCAAACGTACGTAATTCCTCACTCAACAAACCGATATTTTCTGATGTTGTATCAACAATCACACCAGCCGCCCCATCACCAAACAGCACAGCAGTTGTGCGATCTTGCCAATCAACTAATTTAGACAAGACTTCGGCACCAATAACCATCCCACGTTTGTACCGTGTTGCTAGTAAGCTTGAAGCTACACTTAATCCGTAAACTAGACCTGAACATGCGGCACTTAAGTCAAATGCAAAAGCATTACTTGCACCAATAGCGCCTTGTACAATTGCAGCAGTACTTGGTGATAATGTATCAGGTGACATCGTACTAACAATAATAAAATCTAAACTATCTGCTGTTATGTCAGCATTTTCTAACAATTTTTTGGCTACTTGTGTTGCCAAATCACTCGTATTTTCAGTCGTGACAACTTGACGTTGACGAATACCTGTACGACTATAAATCCATTCGTCATTGGTATCCATAATCGTGCTAAGTTCGTCGTTTGTTACTTGGCGTTCTGGAATTTGTCGCGCCGATGCCACGATTTTCAACTGTTCCATGGCTCTCCCTCTTAATGTTTAATAACGTTTGCAAGATAGCGTACAAGATTATGAATAGCCCTTTGGACGACTTCAATCTCTGTCGGTTGCATATCTCTCAATAAATTATGTGTTAAGTCACGATGAAATCCTTGATGCGCACGATACACCACACGTCCCTTATGCGTTAGCCCTAAACGTACAACACGACGATCAGTATTAGATCGCCGACGTTCAATGTAGCCTTTTTCGACCAACTTATCGATAGCAGTTGTCATGGCACTTGGTGTGAGATGAATTATCTTAGCAACTTGAGATGCGCTTTTTTCAGAATACATCGAGATTGCGTCAATAGTATGCATATCCTTTAATGTAATATCCGAAAAATAACTTTGTTTCAACGCAGCCTCTTCTATCCACATCACATTATTAAAAACATCAACCAAATCACTATTTAAAGTTTCAAAATCAATTGTTACTTTTTCATTCATCTGTTTTGTCTGGAGAGACAACGAACATTAATTCAGCAGACGTTGCCACTTTCCCATCAACTTTTGCTTCAACAACGACGCTCCCCATATTCGCACGTAATTTACCAAAAGTTGCATGTAACTTCAAAACATCACCAGGGACAACCATTTTTTTGAACTTAGCATCATCAATACCAGTCATATAAGCTGTTTTTCCTTTAAATTGTGGTGAAGACAAGATTAAAATTGAGGCAGCTTGTGCCAGAGACTCAATAATTAAAACACCTGGCATAACAGGATTTCCTGGAAAATGGCCTTGGAAAAACTGTTCATTAATTGTGACATTTTTAACCGCAATAATTGACTCATCTGGCACCATTTCTTCAACATAATCCATGTAAAGAATTGGGTAGCGGTTAGGGATGAGATTCATAATTTCTGTTGTTGTAAGAACTGGCATTTTTTATGAGCGTGTTCGTAAGAGCTATTTTCACCGTCAAACAGTGCAAATAGGATTACAAAACACATTTCCTTTCGTCTAATACTTCGACTATCGAAATATATAATAGTAAAATTATCTCATGGTTTATTTCGATAGTCAAACTAAATATTAAAAAATAAAAAAAGATACCGTTGATAGTACCTTAAAAATCTAATATAACGAGACGATTTTGCCACTCTGTTATGAAATCATCACTTGCCCATTCTTGTACTCGTGCAGTGTTGTAACCCACAGCAGCGTTGTAATACATATTATTTCCTACCTTTAATGGCGCAGGATGCAAATGGAGGTGACCAGTGATTGTATCAATTGTATAAGAATTGTCTAAAGTTTTACCTAACTGATTACTTCCCAGAAAAGCGTTAGCCATATCTAAACGTGATTTCCCATTTGGAAAACGTTTAATATAATCATTACGTGGTACAAAATGTGAAACAATCACAGTTTGTTTACGTTCGGCTAAATCTAATTGATTTTGTATTTGTTTCATATTACGATCAAAACGTTCTTTATCTGAAACTGGTTGTTTAATGCGACGGTCATACCAAAAGGCATTTTTAAACTGTTGTACTTGTTCTTCAGTATAATCATTGCCAACAAAGTCATAGTTATACCAACCATTGTTTCCAATTAGTCGTATTGTTGGGGTTAAATCAATGAACTTATTATGGAAGTAAAGTGAATCAATATCACTTTCAAGTTCCTCATAAGTCACGCCATTACCCATGTCATGGTTACCAGCAAGAAAACGTGTTATCATCTTATCACCTAGTGCGTCTTGCATATCACGTGCAAATGCTAATGATTTTTGAAAATCATTAAATAAATCACCTGCAATGACATAAATATCCACACCTTGGTTCAACAAATAAAGTGCCTGTATGTGCATTGCACGTTTAACGTCAATCTTATTTAAATCAAAATGATTATCTGATGAAAACGCAACTTTCACTGATGAAACCTCTTTCACATAGTTGAGTAAAGTATAGCATATTTTTTTGTAAAAGCGTACACATACAAAAAACCCGCTACAGCAGGTTTCTAGTAGATCCGGATCCGTTAGCTAAAGCTTAAAGAGTCCTTCACATATATTTTAATTACAAAGTAGCAAAGTGCAACAATGTACGGATCATGTTTGAAGTGAAACCGTATTCGTTATCGTACCAAGCAGAAATTTTAACCAATTGTGAACCGTTACCAGTAGTGATTTCAGTTTGTGTTGGATCAAAGACAGTACCATGTGTGTCGCCAATGATATCAACTGATACCAAGCCATCACCATTGTAACCAAATGATTCTGATTCGTACTTCTTCATTGCTGCGTTAACTTCATCAACAGTTACTTCTTTTTCCAAAGTTGCTGTCAATTCTGTTACTGAACCATCGATAACAGGTACACGGAATGCATGTCCTTGCAAACGACCATCTAATTCAGGAATAACCAAACCGATAGCCTTGGCAGCACCTGATGAATGTGGCAAAGTAGTGTTTGCAGCAGCGCGGTTTTGTTGGCGCTTAGCGATACCTGACTTAGGTGCATCTTGCAAAGCTTGAGAAGCTGTATAAGCGTGCACTGTTGTCATTGTTCCAGCTTTAACACCAAATTCCTTGTTCAACGCATTAGCCATTGGTGCTAATGATTGCGTTGTGCACGAACCAGCAGAAACAATTGTGTCTTCTGCAGTCAAGATGTCTTGGTTTACGCCATAGACAACTGTAGGCACAGCACCAGCTGGTGCAGAAACTAAGACCTTCTTAGCACCTGCATCCAAATGTGCTTGTGACTTTTCAGCTGATGTATAGAAACCAGTTGCTTCTAATACATAATCAACACCATCGTTAGCAACCCACTTCAAGTCTGCAGCATTACGTTCTGCATAAACTGAATAGTGCTTACCATTGACAATGATGCCAGTGTCATCTGATGACACTTCAGCGTTCAAAGTACCATGAATTGAGTCATACTTCAACAAGTATGCCAACATATCAGGGCTAGTCAAATCGTTGATTGCAACAACCTCAATATCTGAAGCCTTATCTGATAATTCAAGAATACGACGGAAAGCCAAACGGCCAATACGTCCAAATCCGTTAATACCAATCTTAACAGTCATGTGTGTAGATCCTCCAAAAATTTTTGACTTTTGTCAACACCAATATTATAGCACAAAGTTAATGCTTGAGCGAACGCAAGTAATACAATTCGTTCAAAAAATCACTTGCTAATTTCTTGAAAAATTATTGATTAATGCGTTATTTTATTTTGATTTTTTATCCTAAAAATGCTCATATCACAAATTAAATAACCAACATTGTGATTAAACAAACTTTATAATATAACAATTTAACTAAAAATGTATTTTATTCAATACCCGAACCAGCTTCAATAACGTCAGGTAAAATTGTTACTGTGACAACACCATTTTTCTCGGCAGATAAAATCATACCTTCAGATAACTCACCTGCCATTTTACGCGGCTTCATGTTTGCTACAATCGCCACAGTTTTTCCAACTAATTCCGCAGGATCAGCATACCATTGGCGAATACCTGACAAAATTTGACGTGGCTTATCTGAACCATCATCAAGCGTAAATTTAAGTAGTTTTTCAGATTTTTCGACAATTTCACCAGCAGTAATTTTCGCTGCTACAATTTCAACTTTAGCAAAATCATCATACGTAATGAGATCAGTAGTCGTGGTATCTGCCGTAGCAGTCTTTTTGGCTGCCTCTTTAACTGCACGCCCCTTACCTTTAGTATCCTTAGATACTAATCCTGAAATGAATGAAACTTCTTCTTCAACGTCTTGGCGTGGGAAAATAGGTTCACCTTTTTTAACTATCTTGCCACCTGTTGGTAGCTTACCAAACGTTAGTCCGCCAATGCGAACACCGTCTTCTGGATAATCAAAACCGAGTTGTTCATAAATTTTTCTAGGTGCTTGAGTTAATACTGGTTGTAAGAGTACAGCCACAACACGCAATGCCCCAGCTAAGTGCGCCATAACATTTGATAACACAACTTTTTGCGTCTCATCTTTAGCGAGAACCCAAGGTTGCGTTTCATCGATATATTTATTAGCACGTCTAATAATTGTCCAAACATTCTCCAAAGCATCTGCCGTACGCATGTCTTGGAAATTTTTGTTGTAATCAACAATAGCATCTTCAACTGTGCTAACTAGGTTTTCATCAAATTCAGTCTTACCAGTACGAAGTTCTGGGATAATCCCATCTTCATATTTGTTTATCATTGCTACTGTTCGATTTAATAAATTACCCAAATCATTGGCTAAATCAAAATTAACACGTGCCACAAAGTCTTCTGGTGTGAACACACCATCATTACCAAATGGCATCGCCCGAAGTAAGTAATAACGTACAGCGTCTAAACCATAACGCGCTTCTAATACTTCTGGGTAAATCACATTGCCCTTTGATTTAGACATTTTGCCATCTTTCATGACTAACCAACCATGTCCAATAACAGATTTAGGTAATTCTAATCCAAGTGCATGCAACATAATTGGCCAATAAATTGTATGGAAACGCACAATTTCTTTACCAACTAATTGTACGTTGGCCGGCCAAAACTTATTGAACAATTCTGGGTTTTCAGAATCGTAACCCAGTGCTGTAATATAATTAGACAATGCATCAATCCAAACGTAGATGACATGCTTTTCATCCCCAGGAACCGGAATTCCCCAATCCACAGCTGTACGTGTCACTGCCAAATCTTCTAACCCTGGCGCAATGAAATTATTAATCATTTCATTCATTCGTGCCTCAGGTTGAATAAATTCTGGGTGCGTTTTGTAATAGTCAAGTAACCAATCAGCGTACTTACTCATTTTGAAAAAGTATGCTTCTTCTTTGACTAATTCAACTTCATGCCCTGAAGGGGCTTTTCCACCAATCATTTTACCGTCTGAATCACGAAATACCTCAGCTAACTGTGATTCTGTAAAGTACTCTTCATCAGAGACAGAATACCAACCTTCATATTCTCCCTTGTAAATGTCATCATTTTCAAGAAGCGTTGTAAAAATCTTTTGAACAGCTGTCTCATGGCGATCTTCGGTTGTACGAATAAAATCATCATATGAAATGTCCATTAATTGCCAAAGTGCTTTAATATCTTTAGCCATACCATCCAAGTAATCAATTTCTGAAATACCAGCGGCTTTAGATTTTTGTTGAATTTTGAGACCATGTTCATCGGTTCCAGTCAAAAAATGAACATCTTCTCCTAGTAAACGATGATATCGTGCAGCTGCATCAGCTAAAACAGTAGTATAAGTATTACCGAGCTGCAACTTGCCTGAGGGATAATAAATTGGTGTCGTAATATAGAATGTTTTATCTTTTTGGACAGAAAATTGCTGTTCTGCTTTTGAAAACTTATCGTAGACGACTGCTGAATCCGTAAGATTCGCTGTATTAAAAAGGACATTATTTGGTTCTGACATATGAGTCTCTCTTTCTATTACGCACCATATTATGACACGTTTCCTTACCATATGAGGCTTGCTTTATAAGACAATTATAACGAATTTTTAGTGTTTTTCATAGTTTTTATATATGACTTTCAATCATTTAACACACTTATCTGCTCATCTTAACGATTTTCATATCAATATCAAACATGATAAAGTTAAACATATAACGCTTTAAATAAAGGAAATACCACTATGACGCAACTCACAAAAATTACCAACTATATGCAAAACGCACTCGCTGCAGATACAACAGGTCACAGTGCTGACCATATCCATCGTGTCGTGGCCTTAGCAAATAAAATTTTAGCTCATGAACCAACTGCCAATCACTTCATTGTACAAGCTGCTGCAATATTGCATGATGTCTACGATGACAAGCTTTTTTCAACTGAAACCGACGCGACCCACGCCAAAAATGAACTGATCGCATTTTTACAAACAATTAGTGTTTCACCCACAGATACTAACCAAATTTTGTATATTATTGACAATATGTCATGGTCCAAATCAATTGATTCTCAGGCAAAACTCCTTGATATTAATGGCAAAATTGTACAAGATGCTGACCGTTTGGAGGCCATCGGAGCCATCGCAATTACACGTGCTGTTACTTACGGTATTGTCAAACACCGTGTACTTTATGATCCTGATATTTTGCCTCGCACAGCCAAAAGTAAAGCTGAATACCGTAGTGATAACAGCACAACGATTAACCACTTTTATGAAAAGTTACTATTAATAAAAGACCGTTTAAACACTGACACCGCACGTCAAATTGCAAATAGTCGGCACCAATTTATGTTAGATTTTCTTGAACAATTCAAGTCTGAATGGCATTTGCTTAAATAAAACCATTGACTATTCCGTCTCTATTTATTTTTCATTAAAAATGGTATGATTTTAAAAGCTTTTAATGGAGAATAATATGGCAAGAAAACGCACCTATAGACGCAAAGCAAGCCCACAAAACAAAATTTTTTCAATTATCATTTTAGTAGCTGTGTTCGGTTTTTATTTTTGGCAAAACGAATTTTCCGTACCTAAGGAAGATTCACCCGTTTCCAAATCACCAAAAGCAACGGCTGCTGATAATCAAGCATTATTAAATTTGAAATGGGACGGTACGCTTGATGGTGATATCGTTCATATCAATGATGATAAAGCCACTTTTACACAAGAGGAACTTAATCAAACTTTCCCATCACAAGCATCAAAACTGCGCCCCGTTGATGGCTTAAGCTTGTCACCTTTAGATAATCAAGGCCGTTCACAACAAGGTAATTTTGTAGCTAGTCAAGCTGCCATTGACAAAGTCACTGCACGACCTGAGAGAATTTCTTATGATGTGCGCCCCTCAGGTTGGTTCATCAATGATCGTTTTAACGGTGAAAAATGGGTCGGTGGCTACCACAATAATCCCAATGTTAAGCTAGGTAATGGTAGACAAGCACTTTGGAACAAATCTCATATTGTTGGATATCAATTTTTTGGTATGCCAACGATGGTTACTGAAAATATGACGACTGGTACACGTGTTCAAAACGCTTATCCTGGTCAGCTTGTTCCTGAAGATGATATTCGTGATGCAATCAAGAAACATCCTAATATCAAAATCAGAGGTCAAGTGACGCCTTTATACGTTGGCAATGATCGTCTTGCACGCGGCGTCCACTACATGGCAAAATCAATTCAAGATAACGGTAAAACACTGAACTTAAATTACTGGATTTTCAATGTTCAGCCAGGTATTCAAATCGACTATCAAACCGCTCGCTTTAAAGTTCTAAATTCAGCAAAATAAAAAATGACTAATTACTTTACAAGGTAACTAGTCATTTTTTATTCATTTACTTCAAGGGGATTGCGTTGCTTGAGCCGTGCTCACATCATCAGAACTATTTGAAAAAATCGCAATATAACTACTACTGATATTAAAAAATGTGCCAAAGGCACATTTTAAGTTAATGCATTATAAACCGCTGAATGCCGTGCAACAAAACATAGTATGTCATGTTTTTAACTCACATTACTATCTTCAGAAATCTTCTTTTGATCAGGATCAATTGATTCAATTTGCCATGTTTCACTACGTTTGTCATAAACCATATGTGCTGTTAGCTCATATGTCTGTGTTAAATCACCTGACGTGTCGTTATCTTCATCTGTTTCTGATGAATAATAAAAATCATTTTTCACTTGATATACAGCATCAGCAGTTGTCAAACTCGTTTGTTTCACTGACTTAACACTTGGCGTGTTAAAACTAACTGACTCTGCATTACGCTTGGCATCGTGTAGATTATGGCGAATCATTTGCTTGTAATCTTGATAAGCCTTGTTATTGGCACCATTTTTAAACATCGTTAGGTTGTCCGGATCTTCTTCATTTGATGCGTAGGACCCTACAGCATCATACATTGATGAAATTGTTTGATCAGCATCATCATCAGTCATCAGACCTTCTGCATCTAACGTGATACTCTCACCATCATACAAGTTTTGCAAACTTGTTTTACTTGTGCGAATTGTTTGGTCACCAAACTTCGTTTGTACATATGCCTTAGCACCCTTGCTCACTGGCATATTCTTGACTTCAATCAACCCATCAGATAGCGTACCAACTTTTGTATCACCAACGTATAAATCACCGGAACTTAAATTAGAATTCACATCAAAACTAATCATATTAATTGCTAAATCAACTGTTGATGAATTACTATCGATTGTTCGTTCATCACTTGTCGACACATCTTGACCACTCACTTTTCCAGTTGCGGTAAATTTATATACACCACTCACTTGATGTTTAAATGATTTTGAGTAACTATCTGAATCTGATGTTCCAATAGATTTACCGTTCATTTTAAGCGTAATATTTTTATTATTCGTTGATACATCAAAATTAACTGGCTTAATGGTTAACTGATAGTTAGGAAAGAACAAAAACTTTTTGCCGTTTTGTTTAAACGTAAATCCTGATCCACTTTCACCTGATATCAATTGGTCATAAACACTATTTTGACGTTGCTTTGACCAACTCTCACTTGAAATATTAGCAACAAAGGGAGCAAGTTCATCTGAATCAATTTTCTTTTTTGTATCTGACCATACGAAATTTTTCGCATATTTTGTAGCACTTTCAGACTTTAGCACTTTCAATGTACGGTTAGCTGTTGCTGATTTTGAGTAATATTTATTACCCCACGTGAATAAGCCAATACCTGCCACCACAACGATAGTAATTGCTGTGATAGCAATTTTTTTACCCGTTGACATTTTTGCACGCGGTACCATATTTTGACGATTGACATTTTGATCCGGTATCACTTGCTCTTCAGTTATTGGATTAACATCAGTAAAACCTGTTGTTTTAGCGCGTTGCACCTCATCAATACGGGGTAACCGGCCATTAACAGTCTCAAATTTTTCGCGCCATGCTTTTGCTTGTGTGATTTGCGGTTCAGATTGCGCTGTCTCTACAGTACTCTGAGAAACATCATTATACAGTGTAAAATTATTTTTTACTGCTTCTGTTACTTCATCTACTGTTGGATTTCTATGATTTTCTTTGGTAAATGCTGCTAACCAAGCTTTTTTTTGATCCATTGTATTTCACCTCACACATTTCCGATTGACTTGCCTAAGTTTTCCAGCAGAGGTGCAATAATAAATCTTAGTTCAATGACAATAACAATCGCACTTAAAAACCATTGCAACACAATTAACCATAATTGATCAATTTTTTGATTATTTTGATTCGCTTCAGTAATTAAAAACTGCTGTGCAGCAACTAATATGATAATTCCGATAACCAATATCACTGCTACGATACTAAATGAACTGAAAATTGTTTGCATGAAAGATGATATATTGTCAATTTCTGATACAGAAATTGACGGAATAGGTACAACAAATGATAAAATCACACCAATTAAATTAATCAATGCTAACGGTGCAAACCATTTCAAATATTTAGTCACTATCTTTTGTACACTAAATTTGTTGCGATTAATTAACAATAGTCCAGGTACGGCTGCAATGTAAAATAGTGCAAAAGCAATTACAATATAAAAGAAAAACTGTGTGTTAAATGCACTGAGTTGACTACGTATTGTAGCGGCTTCACTAGTATTAAAAGACGAGTAAGTCGTCAATGCTGAATTCAAGCCACGTCGAATGATATTTGAAACAGAAAATGCACCAGCAACAGAAGCAATAGCAAATGTAATCCACAGAAAAAGAGTCCCAACGACATCTTTATTTTGACTGGGATGAATTAACAATGGTTTAATCCATGTCCAATAATTTCCTGCATGCTGTTTAGCATTTGTATACACACGATTTGCATCTTCAGTGAGTTCCGCCTTATTCGCTGTGTTCGTAGTCCCCCCGTTACTCTCTAATGAAATCTCACCACTTTCAATAGCTGTTAGTGTTTCCTCAGCTGTTGGTTGACGATCATTTATTAACTCAAAATATGCTGCCCATTCTTTCTTTGTTGCCATACATATACTCCCTATTATTGATTTGCCCGTTATAGGACCATTATCTTACTATTGTATTATAAAAATAATTGTTACTCCGAATAGTCCCTCATTCGGGGTATAATAATAAAGATAGTCATATTACTTTAAAATGTTAAATTACAATATATATTAACATTTTAAAATAATTTATATACATTGATATCAAAACTGGGGTAAGTACATGAAAAAACCAATTGGGTACCATTTAAATGAAATACGTAAGAACAAAAATATTAAACTATCAGAGCTGTTAGATTACATAAACGTATCCAACTCTTCTTGGTATCGTTATGTTAAAGGTGAAACCGACATCACAGCGCTGCAATTTCTGCATACTGTTCGTTATTTACGTACAACTTTTTCGGAAGTTGCACATATGAAGGTTAGCGCAGATAAACGCATCACACTGCACAATACCGTCAGTAAACTGCCTGATCTTACCACTTATACCACACCTCTAAATGACTATTATGTCACACATAATATTGAGCAATTAAAATTAGCAGTCAAACTTTATCAAATGCACTCAACTACAACATTTAATCAAAATATACCAGCTGATTTAAAACAAGCGCTTAAAGAAGTTCTATTGACTGGAGAATATGGTTTAGAAGAAATAAACCTATTAGTCTTACTGAAATTGAAGTTTGACAACGTTATATTCCGAGAAGCAGAATTTATCAATATTATTCATAATTTGTTATCAAGTATCGAACACAATATTGATAAGACTGAATTGTTGGGTGATTTATCTGCGGCGCAACAAAATGTCGTTTATGCTAATCAATCATTAGGATTGCGATTTGCATTTAGTGCGCTCTCCAGTATTACAAGCCCTATTAAAGCACAACAACATGTGGCGTCACTTTTCCATGTCATTGAACTCAACGCACGCGCAAAATACACACCAAATTCACTCTATAACTTTGCTTCTCAAAAACTGATTTATATTGGCGAATCATATTTACTTGACTCACCAGATTACACTCAAGATTATTTAACATTCCGACAAGCTATTTTCACAATTTATCCCGATAATATACATCCCTTCATAGAAAATTTGAATTACGATTTATTAAAAATAAATTTATTCGAAAATACGATTTCTCCAGAAATGAAAAAAGCTTATCAACAATATGTTGTTGATAAGCAAATATATTAAGCATTATAAATGAACTACAGTAATTTACCATCCTTGATAACCATTGAACTAGAATGACCCGGTCCTCTTCTATCCGGATCAAATCTACGAATAGCAGCATTGACAGCATTTGGTGCTTCCCCAAAACCAATAGCAATTAAATCTGATTTGCCCACATAATGGCTAGCATCTCCAACAGCGTATATTCCAGGTATGCTGGTCTGCATTTCTTGATTAACATCAAATGCCAATCCTGCAACTTTTGGTTGAATATCCCATCCTTCGATGGTCTTGTTTTCTGAAATGAAACCATAATTAACAATTAAATCATCGACAATGATACGATTAGTTATGTCATCATTCTTGACTTCAGCCAAAGTAATTTCTAGTTGACCATTTGTTTGTTTCGTGACTGACACAATCTTTTTCGGTGTTTCCCTCACAACTGTTGACATCATAAGCTGATTCACACTTTGTTCCATTGCGCGAAATGTATCACGCCGATGTATAATTGTTGTTGATGCTGCCACACTGTTTAACATAGTTGCCATATCAACAGCTGAATCACCACCACCAGCAATTGCAATATGTCGATTTTCAAAATCATGGACATCATTCACAAAATAATGAACGCCCTGTCCCACCAACTTATCCACGCCTTCAATTTGAATTTTTCGTGGTTCAAACGCACCTTTTCCAGTAGTTATGATCACAGTTTTTGCTTGTAACGTTTCTCCTGAATGAGTAGTAATTGTGAACAACCCATCTGATTTTGCAATGTTAGTCACAGTAGTCTCTGTTTTTATTTCTACTGGAAATACATGTAATTGTTTATTTAATTCTGTAATAAATGCTGACCCTTTAATACCATAAAATCCGGCCACATCCAGTATGTTTTTTTCAGGGTAAAGTGCTGTGACTTGTCCACCAAGCGTTGCCAAACTCTCTATCAATACAATTTTTGTATCACGTAAACTCGCATAAAATGCAGTAAACATGCCAACTGGCCCACCGCCAATCACTGCTATATCATATATTTCCTGTTTCATAATGGAAGACACGTTTCCTTTCAACGACAATATCTTATTATATCACGCACTTTTCGTACAAAACCTTTCGTGAGTCGGTATAATAGAATTATTAATTCATGTGGAGGAAATGTGTCAGCAAGTAATATACGACACACAAACAATATGGCTCACAAAAAAATGATTCTCGATCTTGATACCGGTATTGATGATGCACTCGCTCTAGCCTACGCTGTAGGTGATCCAAATGTTGATCTCATTGGTATTATCTCTAGTTATGGTAATACTTTGATGACAACAGCAGCACAGAATTCACTCAATCTTTTACATTTACTCGGTGCTGATGACGTACCTGTCTTTCTTGGTGAAAGTCACTCGTCAACAACCAATCACTTTGATGTCATGCCAATTTCACAATTAATTCACGGTGAAAACGGTATTGGTGACGTCACTTTGGAAACGTCACCGCGATCTGTTGAACAACAATCTGGTGTCGATTTTCTAATTGAATCAGCACACAAGTATAATGATGACTTAATTTTTATTCCAACCGGTCCACTCACTAATCTAGCTTCAGCCATTAAAAAAGATTCAGCGGTTGCCACACTTATTGGCAATACGACCTTGATGGGTGGCGCGTTGACTGTACCAGGAAATGTGACACCATTTACAGAAGCAAATATTCACCAAGATCCAGAAGATGCTGATTTTGTATTCACACGTCAAAAAAACTTAACGATGGTTGGCTTGGATGTGACATTGCGCACGTTGCTCACTAAGAAGGAAACTACTGCTTGGCGTGCCTTAGACACAACGGCTGCCAATAAATTTGCTGAATTAATGGACTTCTATATTGATGCCTATGCTAACCTTAATATTGACAAAAAAGGTGCTGCACTTCATGATCCACTAGCCGTAGCTGTTGGAATCGATCATACTTACGTCTCAACTTTGCCTTTATCTATGCATGTAACATATGATAAAGAAAGTGGTGATTATGGTCGCACTATCGGGAATAAAGATAAACTATTTGAACCAACAACCTCAAAAGTAGCTGTACTTGTAGATACTAATCGCTTCGTATCTGATTTCCAAGCTATGATGCTCAGCGTACTAAAAAAATAATTTAATAGTTATTATGGCATAGAACCACTTAATAACATTTTTAAAAAGCGTCGAATTTTTAATAAATTCGACGCTTTTTCATGTAAAAAATAAGTGAAATATATTTAAAATATTGTTGTCAAATCGTTGAACTCATCAACAGTCAGATTGCCCTTTGAATCAAGATTAAAGACTGATACCGAACCGTTTTTAGGTCGATCTGCAGTTTGTAAATGAGCATAAGTTTTAGCTAAATTCCAGATTAATTGACCGTGTGTCACTAACAAAATAGTGCTATCGTCAGCGTAATTTTGTTGTAATTTAGCTAACGACGCATCCATTCTCTGCCAGAAATCAGCAGCATTTTCACCAAGACTTTGCGGATCAACATTATAAATTGTATCCATAATTTTTGTCATATCAACTTGTTTTGCCACTTCATCATGTGTCTGGCCAGTGATTTTTAACGCCTTTGCAACCGTGCGCCACATCTCTTTATTATCAGTACCTTCAAAACTACCGAAAAAGAATTCGCGCCAATCTGGTATGGCAACTAATTCTGGTTTTTTGTGTTCATTTTTTGACAAAATAAATTCTGCTGTGTGTATTGCACGTGACGTATCTGAAGATAAAGCAGCATCAAATTTAACATGTTTTAAACGTGCACCAGCTGCTAAGCCATCTTGTTCACCTTGATTAGTCAATGGGGTATCGGCCCACCCTTGAACCTTATCGAGCATATTAAAAATTGTTTGTCCGTGACGGACTGCATAAATTTTCATAATTATCCTCCTTACCTACTCTTAATTTTACCATACAAAAAAACAAACTATTATTATGATAGTTTGTTTTAAATCATATTATTCTCGAATTTGACCATCACCAAAAACTTCATACTTAATAGTCGTTAAGGCTGGCAGGCCCATAGGACCACGCGCATGTAACTTCTGTGTTGAAATACCAATTTCAGCCCCAAAACCGAATTCAAAACCATCAGTAAAACGGCTAGAAGCATTTTGATAAACAACTGCAGCATCAATTGTGTTCATGAATTTAACGACATTTTCTGTTGTTTGACTAATAATTGTTTCAGAATGATGCGTTGTATGAACATTAATCCATTCAATAGCCGTATCGATATCTTTTACAATTTTAATGCTCATGATCAAGTCATTATATTCTGTATCCCAATCTGCATCAGATACTGGTGCGATTTCTGAACTAATTTGACGACTGGCTTCGTCACCACGTAAGACCACATTTGACGCCAATAAATTAGCTACAATTTTAGGTAAAAATTCATCAGCAATTCTTTCATGAATTAACAATTTTTCAGCAGAATTACATACTGATGGTCTTTGTGTTTTAGCATTATGGATAATACGTAACGCATCTTCTTGATTAGCCGAATCATCTACAAAAATATGTGTATTTCCTGCGCCAGTTTCAATAACCGGAACGGTGGCATGCGTTACAACAAAATCAATAAATTTTGCAGAACCACGTGGAATTAAGACATCAATGTACTTTCTCATATGTAACAATTCATTCACCGATTCATGTGATGTATCAGTGATAAGCTGAATAATATCTGGATCCAATTGATTATCTTTTAAAACTTGTTTTAAAATTGACACCAAAAAACTATTAGTCAGAATTGCTTCTTTTCCGCCTCGTAAAATAACCGCATTACCTGATTTCAATGTTAAGGCAGCAGCATCAACTGTAACATTGGGACGCGCCTCAAACACCATTGCTACAACACCGAGTGGTACTATTTTTTTAACAATCTTTAGATCCACATGTGTCCGCCATTGATCATATGGTCCAGCCAATGGATCTGGTAGCTCGACAACTGAACGCAAAGAAGCCACAATATCTTGAATTGCTGGAGCATTTAAAGTCAGACGTTTTTGCATAGGTCCGCTTAAATTATGAGCATGATTTGCCAAATCTTTTTGGTTGGCAGCAATAATACCTTCTTTTTGTGCCAATAATGCCTGCCCCATCTCTAGTAACAATGCATTTCGCTTTTCAATTGATAAGAAAGCAATTTGACTACTTACTTTTCTAGCACGTTGCCCAATTTCTTGTACGGTCAATACCATAATATTACACTCCTTTAAATAGTGTGCCTATCTTCTTACCATTTACAACATCTAAAATGATGGCTGGATTTTTACCGTTAATTAATACCATCTGACGATTATTTGACATAAGGTACTCAGCTGCATAAAGTTTTGTTGCCATGCCGCCAGTTCCTAAGTTTGATGAACCAACTGCACCATCTAATAATTGCTGTGTTATTTCAGTTACAAGTGGTATGGCTACTGCTTTATCATCAACATGGGGATTAGCAGTGTATAACGCATCAATATCGCTTAACACAATTAAACCAGCTGCATTGGTCTCATGTGTTACAATTGCTGCCAAACGATCATTGTCGCCAAATGAATGTTGATGATCCAATTCGTCAACAGCAATGACATCATTTTCATTAATGATTGGTATAACTTGCTGTGACACCATAGCTTCAATAGCATTAATCGTATGTTGCAACATTTGTTTATTATTAAATACATCATATGTCAACAATACTTGTCCGACATGTTGCTGATAGAAAGCAAAACTTTGATTGTAAATGGCCATCAAGTAACTTTGACCAATTGCCGCCAATGCTTGTTGTGCGGGAATATCTGTTGGCCTTTTGGTCAAATTCATTTGTTGTAAAGCGACACCGATAGCACCAGAAGTAACTAAAATAACTTCGTAACCATTCTTTTGTAATTGTGTCAATGTTTGGGACAGTCGATTAATCACAGGATACTTAATTTCGCCTGCTGTATCAACAATTGTACTCGTGCCAACCTTAATAACTAAACGCTGCCATGACTTGGCACGGTTATTTTGTTCTGATGATACATGCATAATTTTCTCTTTCAAACTTTGTAGCAGCCGATTTGCATTTGTCGTTATTTTGATGTCTAAACAATCGTATAACGATTTCCTCATTTAATATCCATTATTATATCATGAAAAGCGATATTAAAATAAAATAGTCATAAAAATACGTTATGAAAGTTAAAAATTTCAACTCTCATAACGTTTACCTAACTATTACAATCTACTGATCATATTGTTTTAAAAATGATTGGATTTGCTGGCGGTATGCAACAGGATGATCATGAAAACTTTGAACATGTTCTGACCCTTTTCCAATCCACAGTTTTTTTGGTGCATGTAATGCATCGTATAGCGGATAAACCATTGCAGTTGGTACGAAAGTGTCAGCACCTCCTTGTATGAAAAAGGTTGGTCGCGTACTTTTTGCTACCTGCTTTAGTGGGCTAGCCTCACCGTAGAAATAACCTGCACGTACCTTGGAAATACCGGACACAATGTTAACCATTGGGAACCAAGGTAAATTATACATATTGCCTGCTTCATGCTTAACTTCATCTAAAACACTTGTATAAGATGAATCAGCAATCACTGCCTTAACTTGTTTTGGTAAGTCAGGTTCACCAGATGTTGACAGTACTGTTGCTGCACCCATACTCATGCCATACATGATGATATCTGAATTTTGTCCATTTTTAGTAATGATCTGGTTCAACCACTTAATGTAATCACGCCGGTCAAGCCAACCATATCCTATCATTTTCCCACTTGAATCACCATGAGCTCGGTTATCAGGAATCAAGACATTGTATCCGAGCTCATGAAAGAGCTCACCATAAATAGCCATGGTGGTTTTGTTATTGTGCCAACCATGGGCTAAAATAGCGGTTTTATTCGTTTTATCGGCTGCCGGTACATACCAGGCATCCAATTTCAAGCCATCATTTGATGTTTCATGCCACGTTTGTTTTGGACGCGCCAAAAAAGTACTTTCATAATGGTAGAGCGGATTACTTTTAGAGCGCAAAGTGTCTGGTTGATTTGCTGCTATATCGCGTACCTGTGCCACATGAAAGAAATACATGCTAGCTATCAATAAGGCTATCGCGATAATCAAAACAAACCCTATTAGCCATTTGACTAGGTTGTGCATATTCGTTTACCCCTTAAAACAATAATTTTACACCTCATGGACCATTGTCGCAACAAAAAGCATATATGGTAAATGACCTCTTACCGATGTTATAATAATTTCATTTGATTGCCATTATTAAATCATGGAAAATGGTATACTAAAATAAAACTAAAAAGAGGATTATAAATGAGTTACTCGCAAAAATGGGACTTAGAAAGTATCTACCCAGGTGGTATTGAATCACCACAATTAGCAGAAAAGTATCAACTTGTTGCTACCCAAATTAAAAATTTTGATACACAAGTAGCGGTAAGTACTGGTTCAACAGAAGAAATTGCTGATTTATCTGATTTAGCACAAACAATTGGATCTGGTCTAGGAACCATCAATATTTTTGTCAACGGTCTATCATCTGTTGATTATGGTAACAGCATCTATACACCACATTTTGATAAGATTGGTCATTTATTCGCTGACTTCTCATCGCCACTAAACAAGTTTCAAAAATTATTACTCTCCATAGATGAAACGAAATTTCACGAGTCACTTGAGTCACCAAGGCTCAAACCGATTGCTTTTTATCTCACTGAATTGCGTACCAACGCTAATCTACTCCTTGACGATACCACTGAATCATTAATTAACAAGTTTGATCTCGATGGCCAACAAGCTTGGTCTCAGCATTACGATACAATTTCAGCTTCACTATCAATGCAGTACACAGATGCAGACGATGGTAAAACACGCGAGATTTCTGCAGGTCAAGCTTTAAATATGCTTGATGGCGAAACAAACAGTGACACGCGTGCAAATATTATGTCCAACTATGAAAAAATGTGGGCAAATGCTGAAAATCTCACTTCTGACACACTTAATCATTTGGCAGGATTTCGCCTAACTAACCAAAAAGCACATGGGCGCCACTCACATTTAGAGCAACCACTAGAAATGAACCGCATGTCACAAGCTACTCTAGACACTATGTGGCGTGTTGTTGATGAAAACAAACACATCTTTAAGCCGTACTTTGATCGCAAAAAACAGTTGCTTAATATAGAAAAAATTGGTTGGCAAGATCAAGTTGCACCACTGAATAACGTTGGAGACTATCAACCAACAGAGGTATCATATGATGATACTGCTGCTTTTATTATTGAGCAATTTGGTAAATTTTCTCCAAAAATGGCAGCCTTTGCTAAGATGGCTTTTGAAAAAAACTGGATTGAATCTGAGAATAGACCCGGCAAACAACCCGGCGGCTATATGGAATCCGTACCTGACCTTCACGAATCACGTATTTTTTTAACTTACACTGGTTCCGTGAACGATGCAGCAACAATTGCCCATGAACTTGGACACGCTTTCCATTCATCGCAATTAACAGATTTGCCCCTATGGCGTGATGCTTATGCTATGAACGTAGCAGAAACTGCCTCAACGTTTGCTGAGTTAATTGTTAATGATGCTAATGTTAAAAGCGCACAATCAGATGCGGAAAAGTTGGTCTTACTAGATGCTAAAATGACTAACCCAATTGCAATGTTCTTAAATATTCATGCACGTTTCTTGTTTGAAGACGCCTTCTATACTGAACGAAAACAAGGTATTGTAACACCACAACGTTTAAATGAATTAATGGATGAGGCACAAAAAGTTGCATTCGATGGCATTCTTGATGTTCGTCACCCGCATTTTTGGTCATCTAAACTTCACTTTTTCATTGATTCTGTACCTTTTTATAATTTTCCATATACTTTTGGTTATCTATTTTCGGCTGGAATTTATGCTCAAGCACAACAAGATGGTGCCGGTTTTGAAGACAAGTATATTGCTTTACTTCGCGATACAGCAAATATGACATCTGAAGAACTTGCAAAGAAGCATCTCAATGTTGATTTAACACAACCTACTTTTTGGCAAAATGGCGCAGATCTTATCAAAGCAGACATTGATGAATTCTTAAAGTTATCCGAACAATTCATATAAAAAATAAATCTATAACGTAAAATAAAGTTGGAAACGTTGGAAAAACGATTGATATTGCAACAATTGCGGCTGGTGCTGGTTTTTCAGCGAAAAGCACTACTGCAGTTTTGAAATCTATTAAAGCACATCGTGCAAATATTAACAGGGCTTTATACGGCAAAATCAAAGTAATGCTAGGAACATCGGCGGTATCTTGGGTAGGCACGGCGTTAGACCTTGCTTCAACAATTTCAGGATACAGCATTGGTTCAGTACTAGCAGAAACACTTGATCGTCTGGATGGGGAAAATGATAATTTCGTCTTTGCATAAAGAAGGTATTTTTAATGAAAAATAAAAGTGTTTACATGAATACAAACGTCCCATATGTCTATGCAACAATTTTGTTAGCTGGACCTGTTGGTTGGATGATGTTAGACATGTTTGATTCTGCACCGTCTCAACATCAAGTCATTACGACGTTTATCAGTATTTTTGGTCTTTTCGCAGTTGGCTTCTTCTGGGGTCGGACATCGCGAACAAATGAAATTCTAAAATTATCGGAAGAAATTGATAAATTAGAGCAAAAGACTCATCGATTAGATTAGTTATTAATGTTGAAAGGGCATTCTGTGGATGTCCTTTTATGTTGGAAATACTATATATTTATCAAAATAATTAGACCGCTGCTTTTGTGTTAATAAGTGGCGCTATTACTCATAGTGATCAAGTGTTCAGATGTTCATTAACACGTTGAAGGATTTTGGCATGACGCAAATCATGAGCCGTAACCCGACACCAGTCGACAATGCACCGATTAAGAGCTTTTTCCATGTTTTAAAAGCCAATATCGTGCATCTTAAACAGTACGAATCGTTTCACGATTTCAAAGTGGTCGTGATGCCTTTATTAATTATTACAACAATCAACGCATCAAGCAAAAACTCAATGGTCTGTCGCCGGTTCGATATCGGCAACTCACCACTGAGTCTGTTAGTTAATTAATTCTATTTTGTCCAACTATTGGGGTGCACTTCAAAATAGTGTATACGATACGTTTTTTTATTTTAACTTTTGTTCTAAATGACTCATCCAATAACCCAACCAAATACCGATTACCAATAAAACAATACTGGCTACCACACTGATAGCTGTGAAGCCAGAATAATCTGCCACCGGTGGTACCACAATCAATAACGTTGATACAACAACAATACCTAAGATAAAATGATAAACTTTGGCATGATAATGTTGCAGTAGGTAATTCATAATTTTTGAAAATAGAATCAATGTTATCAATCCACCAATAGCCATTGGTAGAAAAACACCAATATCGGCATTTTTAAAACCTTTAATCATGGGATCAAATAAACCAAGATAAAGCAAAAGATTAGATGGACTCAAACCTGGTACGATCACACCCAATGCAATTAGACCTCCCGCTAAAATCCACGAGAAGAAATTTACTGGCATGTCACCAAATATTGCTGTCATATTATACAAAAATAGGCCACCAAGAACCATCGTTGCCAAAAAAACATACCAATCAGATCGTTTGCGACCATATTTAGCGCTTTCTCTAAACAATGACGGTAGCGTACCGATAATCGCACCAGCAAATCCCCACAAGACAATAGCTTTATAAGTTGTTAGGAGATACTCAAGTGGATTACTCAACAGAATAATACCCGCAATACCACCCAATCCAACTGGTACAAAGTACCAAAAGTCTTGTTTAAAGTTTTGTCGAATGTGTGCCATAAAGTTTAACATTCTCTCGTAAAGACCAAGAATGGCTGCTAAAACGCCACCTGAAACACCTGGTAGTATAAAACCTAACGCAATAAAAATACCTTTTATAAAACGCGTCAGCCAATTTTTGATATTATCTTTTTCCATCATTTCCTATATTCTAACTAATTTAGTAAACCAATCGAAACCATATAATAAAGCAAAACTATAACAAGCTATGCCTATTGGTTTGCTCAATACTAATATCCACGTAAATTTCTTAAACGACATCTTCGTCAAACTTGTCAATAAAACTAATGTATCATCCGGTGCCATTGGCATAACCATCAAAATGATAAATATTTTGGTCCAACCATCACTATTAAGTTTATCAATATATTTGTGATGTGTCTTGCGCGAAACAAATATATCAACAAGTGGTGTACCAAAGAGACGTCCAATTTGAAATAAAACTAAAGATCCAATAATAATACCAATATAATTATAAACAAATCCTAGCCAAGGACCAAACAACATTGGACCAACAGCCAGTGTAATGCCACCTGGAATAATTGGAATGATGACTTGAACCATTTGTACACCAATGAAAGCCAAAGGCCCCCATACGCCGAGACTATGAATAGTTTGACGTAATAATGTTTGATTTGTTAACAAACCGATACGCCAAAGGTATAAACCAACACCAATTGTAGCAATCAAACCAACAATACTAACCAATTTTATCAACCTTCGTGACATTTGGCGTTTTCTAATACTTAATGTAATTTTTTGCATACTGAATAATCCACACTTATTATTTCATTAACAGCACACATTTTTTTGGAAATTCTGTGTACTATTCAATTTCAATATCCCCATTCTCATTTTGAATAACAAATGCAACCTGCCCTGATTGTTGACCCGGAACCGTTGGTGATATTTCAGTTTCGCCATTTTCAGTATGTGCTGAAAATGTTGGTAACTGTGTTGTTTCTATTGAGATATCACCATTTTCATTTCGTAGATAACCGCCCGTTTCTATTTTACTATGTTCGAGCTCAGCATCACCATTTTGTAAGTCAGCTTTTAAAGTTTTAATTGTGCTTCCTGCAAGTGTCAAGTCGTCATTCTCTAAACCAACCTGCAAGTTATCAGCTGTCAAATTATGAAGATTAGCTTCCCCATTTTGTACATCAAGGGTAATATTTTTTGAAATCACACGCGTTAAATTAACATCTTCATTGTCAGACTTAACGGTAATATTTTCAGTATTTAAATCAGACAGTGTTACCTCACTATCACTTTGTGTGACATCAATTGTATCAATTTTTGACGTTTCCGGCACGGTTATAATTATTCGTGGCATCCTGATATCTGAGTCATCTAAGTCAAAAGATAAAATACGACGTACACCTGTTGTTGCCTTAACATTTAATTCACCATTTAAATAGGCAACTTGTGCTTTATCCTTACTATCAACATGAGTTTCTGTCACTGAAAATTGATTCCCTCGTTGAATATAAACGTTTTTACTATTTGATTCGATTTTAATTTTTTTGATAACTGATGTATCTTTTGGTAACTGATTAGACAAATTTGTTTCTTTCATATCAGTTGTTTTTTGATATGAAATACCATTATCCCAGACCACTGTTCCGGGTTTTTCAATTATTGCAGCAGTTGTAGCCATCACAACACCAACTGCTAATAATGATGCACCAACAATGACTTTACGCTTCATAATTCTCTCCTTTTTTTATAAACTGTCGACCAATCCACTTAATTAAACTGGCAAACCCATTAAATACTACGCGCATACCGGCAATAAATAAGGGACCAACAAGTATTAACAATCCGATTGCAGCTAGACCGATACCTATTGAAAAAATACCGCCCGTAACCGAACTAAATATAATAGCAACACCGCTCACAATGCTAACGATGGCAATAATTAATATTGTAAACAAGACAGCTAGTATAGTCACAATAACTGATCCAACAACTGCAACTATCGCGATTAATATGGCTATTATCAAAATAGCTACTGGTAAAATAACTGGTGAGGCTAATATAGCCAATATGACCATCCAAATCATTTTTATTTGATTTTTGGGTTTCAATTCAGTCGTGTTTTCAGTATTCATATAGTAATCAGCTACTAGACGTCGTGCAAAATGTTTTGGTGTTCCAAATTTTTGTTTTGCTTGCTCGTCCGTCAAATGAGCATCTGTAAAATATTCATCATAATACGCCAATATCTCGTCACGCTCTTCACGTGGCATTGCATATAATTGTGTTTCTACATCGTTTAAATAACTCATTTGTGTTCTCCTAAAATTGCATTGATACCAGATGAAAAATCTTGCCAATCACGCTTTATATTTGTTAAATGTTGTCGGCCATCATCAGTTAATTGATAATATTTTCGCATACGACCCTCAAATGGTTCACTATATGTCTCCACTTCCCCACCTTTTTCAAGTCGACGTAATACCGGATACATAGTTGATTCTGAAATTTTTACATGTTGCTTTACCTTTTTTGTCAGTGCATATCCATATAGATCTTGTACGTCTAATATTGCTAAAACTGTGCCATCAAGTAATACGGTTGGTGCTTGTATACTCATATCAATTCCTTTTTCTATTATCATATTGTTTATACCTATACTATACAGGATATAATATTGTTTTTCAACTAAAAAAACAGCAATTAAAATTGCTGCCAATACTGTAATATATTACTAATATCATTATTTTGACTAATCATACTGATGACTGCCACACCAGCAACCTTTGTCGCTACAACAGCCGCCAGGTTATCACGCTCAATACCTCCAATAGCCACCACTGGCCACCTACTTTTTTGAACTAATTCTTTGAGGCCAATCAGTCCTATAGCAGGATTTGCATCAAATTTGCTTGTTGTCTCAAACACTGGACCAACACCAATATGATCAATCCCTTCAAACTCCGCAATATGATTATATTCTTCTAGCGTAGAAACTGATACACCAACAAACAATCCTTTACTGGCGGCAATATTTGCTTCAACGCTGCCATCCCCTTGCCCAAAATGTACACCGTCAGCTGCAACAAGATGCGCTAACGCAATATCATCATCTATTACAAGGGGTACTTGATATGCTGCGGTCATCTTCCTGACACGATACGCGACGTTTATTTTGTCCTGCCCAGTTAAAGATCCTACACCCTTCTCACGATATTGAAATAAGGTAATACCATGACGTAAAGCTTGTTCTAAAATAGAATAAAAACTCTTTTCATCAGAAACATCTTGTGTTCCTAATATAAAGTATCGCGTTAACATTTTTTTATCAAATTTCATCTAAAACCTCTGGCTGATTTAATGCCGATACAATCGCTAAGTGATTCAGTGGTCCATGACCATGCCCCACCTGAATACCATTTCGAATAGTCGCATCAACATAGGCTTTTGATTTTATAATTGCTGTTTTCATATCTAATCCCAATGATAATTGTGCTGTAATCGCAGCTGAAATCGTATCACCTGTACCATGTGTTCTTTCAGTTTTAACACGACTATTTTTCAACCAAAAATGATGACCATCAGCTAATAACACATAGTCATAAACATCATTGCCTTCTCCATGTCCGCCTTTTAATAAGATATTTTTTGCACCAAGTACTTGTAGTTTTTGGGCAGCTTGATCGATATCTTCTGGTGTATGAATCACCATATCAGCTAACACTTCGGCCTCTGGTATATTTGGTGTTACCAGTTCTGATAGTGGTAGAAGTTGTCTTTTTAAGGCTGAAATTGCATCATCATTTAATAACTTTGCACCACCCTTTGCTATCATCACTGGATCTAGCACATATTTACCAAAGTTATAGGATTTTAACGCGTCTGCAACAACACCGACCGTCTCAGGATCGCCTAACATCCCGGTCTTAACAGCACGAATATCTAAATCAGCAACAATAGATTGTAACTGTTTTAAAATAATATCAGGTGTCAGCATCGCAACATCCTGTACACCGCGCGTGTTTTGTGCCGTGACTGATACAACAACATTAGCACCATACACACCCTGAGACATAAATGTCTTCAAATCAGCTGATATGCCTGCACCGCCACTTGAATCTGTGCCGGCAATCGTCAAAACTTGTGGTGTCTCATTACTCATGATTCACCTCACGCTTGATGAAGTCTTCAAGTTCTGCTTGTTGTAATAAATATAATTCATCTAGTAGTTGATTAACAAAAAAACCTGGTGTTGTCACTTTTTCACTGGCTTTTTTACCGGCCAATTTCATTGTTGCCATTGCACGCACTGTATTATCAATTGAAATAACGTCACTATTGTAAGTCCCAATCAATGCTGATAAACCATCACCAGTTCCAACATTTGTTGCCAGTAAAGGCACATCAACTGGTATCACCTTTGTTGTGTCACCATCACTAACGACGTCTATTTTCCCACTCAAAGCAATTATTGATCCAGTTTTTTTAGCAGCCAACGCTGCTATTTTTTTAACATCCCCATTGCCTGTCGCATCAATACCTTGACTCAAAAATTCGATGCCTGCAAACCAGGCAATTTCAGCAGCATTACCGCGAATAATATTCACTTGTGCATCAGCCATCAAAGCCGTTACTGGTATACTTCTTGATGGTATACCCACAGCAACAGGATCTAAAACAACAACCTTACCTGCATGATTCGCTAATTGTGCAAGTTTAATGGTTTCAAGTAACTCTGCACGACGCCAAGTACCACTATTAATCACTACAGCATCACTTGCAGCAACCAAGTCTGGAAATTCTTCAATTTCACGTGCCATGAGTGGCGAACCACCAACGACATTGACCACGTTAGCCACAAACTGTGGTGTAACATAGTTGGCATAATTAAATACAAGTGGCTTTTTGTTTTTTATTTCCAATAGATTCATAAATTCATTCTCCTCGTGTAAATACCGGTATTTACTATATTTGTTAAAATATATCCAAGGTACACCAATAGTTTTTGAGTGCCTGACGAGACAAAAAACCGTCGACTGGTTTTCACGTAGGAAAAAACAGTCAACGGTTATCAAAAAGTGCTTAAATTTAATTTTCGTGAACGTATCTCCCTTCGCATGCATTATCATGATCAGGTTCGATGGGTATTTCTCAGCCAAAAGGCACCCCAGATATATTTATTTAGTTTATGAACTCATTGTAACTTAGAAAAAATGCTTATGCAAGACAATAATTGCTTAACCCCACCATAACTTATCATCAAAATCACGCATTTGTCGTGACAACGATAACTGTTCTGCTGATGTCACATGAATATAACTTGTTGTATAAGGATTTTTCATTAAATTTTTCATTTGCTTGTAAATGTCACCATTTAAAAATGTTGCTAATGCTTCATGATCAGGCCAAAAGCTCCATAGCATATAATCTGCGTGGCCGTTACTATTTTGTGCAAGAATTCCGTTTTTTGGTACCAGTTGTGTAATCAACTCATCTTGACGTCCTTTAGTCTGAAAAGCGATTTGATGTACAACTGTCCCTGTTGGATTAGCCATCACAACCAAACTATCAAATGACATCGGACGTTTAAAGTTTTTTACCAACTCTGGTGCATCAAAAATCAAGACATTTGTACCAGCTAACTGTGATTCTTTGCCAAGATAGAAAAAATTATTTGGCTGTGTGGCTTGCAAACTTAGTAGTTCAGCCGATGATTGTTCTGGCGCTAATACTAAATTAATTTTCATAAAAAAGGCTCCTTAAGTTTTTTTACAACATCTACGGATAAGCGTGATTGATTATCAATAATAAATTTATTGATACCTGCAAAAGAAGTGAAATCAATATCAGATGCAACGAGCTGATGGTGCAACAAAACTTTGGCAAAAGTAATATCTGCCAATGTTATCATATTCATTCCCCAATGTTCACTTAATAATAGTGTTTCCCAATGATTTGTTAATAACGCCTCTGCTCGTTGAAAACGCATATCTTTATCAATAAAACTACGTAATTCACTCGGATTTAATTTTTCATTCATTAAGTTAACCTGATAATACGTATCACTTCAATACGATTACCTGACTCCTCTCTTAGCGCTACATCGTCTCAATTTTACCAAAAGGCTGACTAATACTTAACTTTTTACCCCTTGGTAATAACCAATAGACACGCCCAAATTTTGTTTGCAACTTCTTTTTTTCGCCGTCACCATCTGTTAAAATCACAACAACAGTACGGGCTGGATCAAACTTTTCTTGTGCTAACTTATCAAAAATACTTTGAAATGTGGTGCCACCGCCTGTATGTCTAGACCAGTCATTGATTTTTTGAACTTCCTGCACCTGTGTATCAAAAGAAAAAACATGCATATCCGCATCAAATTGTTTGGTTATTTGCAATACTGTGGCTATCATCTTCCCAGCTTCCTGATCTGAAATGGATGCCGAATTATCAATAAAAATAGCAAGTTGCGTACTAAATGAACTCACTTCCCCCGCCAAATCTAATCTATAGGGTTGTCGTCGATTGAATCTCGCCCGAGAATCTTGTTTCTTATCTGGTACTTGACTGAGACCTACACGTAAAATAGCACGCCAGTTGCGTCTGGGCTGGTTCACTTCATCAACTTGCCTACGCACAGCACCTGGTAAAAAACCACGACCTGATCGTTTTGTATCCTCATCTGCTTTTTTAATCACCCTGTTAAGTGCTGATTTAGCTTCAGTTTCAGATCCACTCATATTTTGCCAATCATCGTGACCATCAATATTATTTCCACTAGGTATTGATTTTTTTTTGAGAAGAGTTGACATGTGATCAATATATACTGACGAATCTTCATATTCAGGTAAAAGTTTACCGTATAGATCAAAAATAGTCTGTAACGTTATTGCACCGGGTAACTTTCCTAATGCTTCTGGTAAATATTGATTAACAGCAAGATCTGTCCCTAAATCTATCAGCTCAGCTTGATTAATCTGTTGACGTTGTTCAGCATAACGTAACGGATGTTGCCAAATAACATGTAGTGCTTCATGAGCTAAAGCCAGCGCAATTTGCCTATGATTGGCAAAACGCTTTGTTAATAAGTCTGGATTAATGATTAGAAACCAACGATGATTTTGCCATTTTAATGATAATGCATTCAGAGACTTTGAATTACTCTCACGAGATAAATTCATAATGATGTTACCATATAATGGTGACTCATCTAACAAAGTTTTAATGCCATCAACAATTAAATTGTCTCTTTCAACTTTATTCATCGTGTCGCAATATCCATAATTTGTTGGTATAAAACATTCGCATAATGCGCATCAGAGGCATACAAGTCATCCAAAATAGGCGCACTAGTCATTTGCTTAACAATTGCATATTGCCCATCTGCAGACACCATGTTCAACAACTGGCTAAAGCGGCCAGCATTGTTATCTACTGTCATATCAGCTGTTAAAAGTAAGGTTTTCATCACTGTTAACTTTTGAATTTCAGACATCGCATTAAATTGTTCATAAATGTGCTTTGCTACTTGAGGACCGTCAGGTTTTGATTCAAATACCTCAATTGCTGTCAAACTTACCGTTTTTTCGTGTATAAAACTAACAAATTGTGTTGCCACAGCCTGACCCAAGTCACCGGCAACAATGTCAAACAACAACTCGCTTTGAATTTTAGAAGGTAATAGTTCTAACTCATAAAAGTTATCTGACACACGTTGCCACGCACGCGGCGTTGGATTAAGATCTATACTTCGCGTATCAGGATAAAGCAATTCGGCATTTTCAGCAATAAAACGATAGACAAGTTCATGAATATTTTGTCGTTGGTTTCCTTTTTTAGCCCAGTTCAACCAATCGCTAACTGACACAGACATCACTAATCGGGTCGTACGATCTTTAATTGCGGCATCTGATGATTGCACGGCATAATTGGACTCTTCAAAATCTGTCATTGAATCATCGGGATTTTCAGCCAACACTAATTTAACATTACTTGGCAAAATTAAATCATTGATTTGACGTTGTAACACCAAATTCATTAATTCTCCTTGTGCTGCTTGTGACCCACGATTAAATTCATCCAAAAACCAGATAATTGGTTGATTTGGATGACGTTCTGCTTGTTGGATAATTTGAATCAATGTATGTGTATATCCAAATTTGATATCAGCTAATTGGCCATAATTTTTAGTCATCAAAAAAGATGTATCTGTTAATGGCGGGATTGGAATCGCCAAATCACCTTTCTCTGATAATGAAACGACTGTTGTAAAAAGCTTAGCATTTAAATTTTTAGCAATATCTAGTACTAAAGCTGATTTACCAATACCCGCTTCACCAATAATGTTTGGCACATTACCGCCACGCATGACTAAAGGCACCGCTGTTAATAATTGTTGGTATGATAGTGACATTTATATCCTCTTCTGTTCTTACATCAATTTTACCGCTTATTACAGTTTCGTGCTAAAATAAAAGCATGACAAAACTATTAATTCTCGGTGCTAATGGTCAAATTGCAAAACTTGTAATTCCTATGTTAGCTAATACCGACACACAACTCAATCTCACTTCACTTCATGCTCGCCCAGAAAAAAGTATTAAAGCACTTGATGCCGTTAATGAAGACGCTTTAATCAAAGCATTAACAGATATTGACATTGTCTATGCCAATATTGGTGCTGAAGGACGACAAAAGTCAGCCGCAAATAGCATCGTTAACGCCATGCACCATGTTGGTGTTAAACGCCTAATTTGGGTAGCCACAATAGGTGTTCACAATGAACTACCTAATGATAAACGTAGCTTGTGGTCAAATTTATTAGGTACGCCAGATAATGAAAACACTTATATGGGTGATCAATCTGCTGCTGTAGCTCGTATCGAGCAATCTGCCCTTGACTATACTATTATTCGTCCAAACGAGCTGATTGATGACAATATTATGCAAACACTTAATGTTCAAACCAACCGTGATGAAGAAATTGTGGGCGGACCAATATCACGAACTAGTGTTGCAGAATTTATTACTCAAATCATTTTGAATCCTGATTCCTATGTCGCAGAATCAGTTGCCATTTCAGAAAAACTTTCAAAATAAAAAACTTGAACTAAACTGTTCAAGTTTTTTATTTTGGCTTTGCCTCAACATATTGCCAGTAGGCATCAATAATTTTTGCCGATATCTTACCATTGGTTCCATCCAAATAGCTGTTCATACCGGGAATAGCCATTGCTACTGCGAACGGTTGTCCTGGTGTATATGCAACCATGGATTCTGTAAATGTATCATTCCCATTTGTTTTGGTTTCCGCAGTCCCTGTCTTAGCATATACATGTGGTGTTACTTTGTGTAAGTCCGCACCACCTGTATTCCAAGGATCGGACCCATTAGCGACACGATTCATACCATCCTTAATGATTTGCCATTCCTCGGCGCTTAGTTTCACTTGCCCTTGAATCGTTGGCGTAGCAGTCCATACTGTCTTTTGTTTATCACTGTTTGGTTGACTCTGAGTTACAGAACCAACAATATGCGGTGCTACGAGATAACCACCATTGGCAATGGCCGAGACATATCGAGCAAGTTGTAACGTTGTATATGAATCATACTGTCCAAATGATTCAAACAGATACTTTCCCTGAGCCTCACCGTTTGTGGGCCCACGATATCCTGCCGTTTCACCATCAATATCAATACCAGTCTTGGTCCCCAAACCAAACTGACCTAACCCATTACGTAACGTTTGAAAAGCATCAGAACGCAACCCCAACGGAGCGCCTGGACTATATGTTTGTCCACCAATTTTCATACCTAATTGCACAAAATACGTGTTAGAGGAACGTTCTAAGGCTGTTCCTGCATCAATTGGTATTGGTGTTCCTGCTTGATTCCAATATGATGTAATCTGAGGTGTTCCCTGAATTTTGATACCTTGATCATTTAATACGGTGTTACTTGGCGAAATCACACCGTGCTGAAATCCTGTTGCCAATACAGCTGGTTTTACAACAGAACCCATGACAATAGCATGATTCATATTTCCTAGTGGATCGACTGTCTTCTGACCTGTTTGATTATCACGATCAACACCAGCCATTGCGTATATACCACCTGTGTAGGGATTAATAACTGTTGCGTAAGCACCCTCGACATCTCCTCCAGGCAAATTATCTTCTAAAATTTTTTGAACAGCATTTTGGAATCGCGCATTGATCGTTAATTTAACATTGTCCCCCGCTTGTCCATTATATTTTATTTGAGATGACTTAACTTCGCCTTTATTGCCAGTTGTGACAACTGTTTGTGAAGCAGATCCTTTTAAGATAGATTCATAATCTTTTTCAAGACTGGAATTGCCGACTGGCTCATTTTGTGAATAACCTTGCGCTAATAGTGTATGTAAACGGTCCTCTGGTAATCCTGTCGCCTCATTGGTGACAGAACCAACTAATGATTTAAACTCCTCACCTTCAGGATACTGACGTGACCAACTTGTTCCCAACTTAATTCCTGGAAATTCACTTAAACGTTCGCCAATTTCAGCTAATTCTGTATTACTGACATCAGATTCTTTTATGAAAGTTGTTGAAAGTGTATAAGCGCCACTCATACGTTGGAATATCATCGCTGCGTTACTATCAACGTTGTCTGCAAGATTAGAATTTTGCACGTACTTAACTTTATATGTATTAATTTGTTCAGGTGTCAAAGCTAATTTATCATTTTTATGTTTTTTGGTAATGATTTTAGTTATTTTTTCATTGTTAGTTTGATTGGCCAAGTAAAAATCTATCTTGGAACGATTGCTGAGCCGCTTTGTATCAATTGTCATCAATTTGCCAAGCTTTATGGCTGTTTCACGCATTTCTACCGCGCTCACTGCTGTACCACGCGTAAAAGTAATCGCAGCTTGAGCTTTATTTCCTACAATTGGACGACCAGTCGCATCATAAAACATACCGCGTGGTACGTTGCCCTTTTCAATGGTTTCATCATTTCGGTTTACTTCACTTTGATAATATGCGCCTTGTTTAATCGTCAAAAAAGCCAGTTGAACAATTAAAGCAATCATCAACGTTAGCGCAATACCAAGTAATATATTTAAACGTACTGGCAAATTAGCACTCGCGTTATTTTTTTTATCACGATCTTCTAAGTAAGGGTTGCGTTGCATGTGTGACTCCAATTCCATGAATAAACTACTTAATTAGATTACCACAAATCTAGTTTTTCCGCTAAAAATAGCATTAAAATTTGTTATATTAGTATTATGAACAAAAAAAACCTTTTTATTTCACCATTAGCTATAAGTTTTTGGCTACCACTTCTAGTCATGCTTGGCTATTTTATCTATCGTGGCATGGCACCTTTTGGTACAAACTCTATCTTAACAGTTGATTTAGGCCAACAATACATTGATCAGTTTGCTGCATTTAAGCATACACTATTATCCCACCCAAGTAGTTTTTTTTATTCCTTTAGCAATGCGTTAGGTGGTGATATGATTGGTGAATGGGCCTATTATTTGATGAGTCCTTTTAATTTAATTTATGTATTTGTACCGATAACCAATTTGCCATCCGCAATTTTAATCGTTACTATTTTAAAATTTGGTGCAGCTGGCCTATCTATGGGTTATCTTTTACAACGTTTAAAGTTCCAACAAGGATACTACATTACATTATTTGCTATTAATTATGCCCTATCTGGGTGGTTCATTGCTAATGATCTTAATTTGTTATGGCTTGATGCAGCCATACTATTACCTTTTCTCATTTTGCAACTTGAACACCTATTTAAAACGCTGACATGGTGGCCTTACACAATCATACTAAGTCTAACGATTATAAGTAACTATTACATTGGATATATGATTGTAATTTTCCTAGTGCTTTACTTTTTTTGGCGTATAAGTTGGCCAAAACAAATACAACCCCGTTGGCAAGTTTTAAAACAATTTATTATAGGTAGTTTTGTTTCGGCTGCACTAAGCGCTTGGTTAATTTTTCCTACCTACTATCAATTAAAACTAGGAAAAGCACAGTATAATTCAGACTGGTCATTGAGATTTGATAATGATCCACTCAAACTACTATTAAAATTAATTCCTGGTAGTTTCGATTTTAACCAAATGCAAAACGGCCAAGCAAACTTCTATATTTCAGTAGTTGTTCTTGTAACATTAACTGCCTTTTTTACCACAAAAACATTACATTGGTCCGTTAAGGTTGGTGGTGTAAGTATTCTCTTCTTCTTATTTCTGGCAACCACTTGGTCGCCACTAACCTTATTATTTCATGGTTTTCAATATCCTGTTTGGTATCCTTATCGATTCAGTTTCATCATCAGTTTTTTTATCATTTACTTAGCTGCCTTTGCATGGCAACCGACTTGGCGACCAAATTCCAGTACAATTCTTGTACTGATAACTATTTTGATTGCTTTTACACTTTACGCTACCAAACTGAACGCCAAAATTGCCTATATTGACCAAAAAAGTATTGCAATATTTGTTGGCCTTTTCCTATTAACGTTGACACAATTTATGCTAGGCCGACATCAAAAAATAAGTTTACCTATTTTACTATTAATCACAACCATTGCATTGACAGCTAATGTTATTTTATCTCTTAACCGGTTCTCTTATCTCACAAATACAGAATATCAAACTGCTGTTAAATCGCTCCAAACAGCTGATGCAACACTTAAAAAAGATTCATCATGGTATCGTGTGGCACAAACTTTTCAACGAACTCGTGGGGATGCTATGTTGCTTGATTACTACAGTGGTTCACATTTCAGCTCAGCCCTACCCAAAACAACGCCCAATTTTTTTGGAAATTTTGGTCAACCTGATGGTGATAATTACGTTGTTTATAGTAATGGTAGTTTATTATCAGATGCACTACTTGGTATGAAATATGTCATTACTCCAAATGGCAAGGACAAAGGGCAACCTGGAGATCCTAGCACACATCTTATCGGCTACCGACCAGATACAGCACGTTATAACTTAAAGGCTAACAATCATAGCACTAGCGTGTTAGAAAATCCTTACGCACTACCCGTCGCATTTTCTGCTAGTGCTAGTGCCTTAAAAACAAAAATGCTCAACAATAATCCGTTAGAAAACCAAGGTAACCTTTGGCAATCATTAGTAGGTGATCTCACATCACCTGTTAGCGTGGAAAACTTCCAAAAATCAATTGGCCATAACGTTAATGCACCCACCACGATTACAGGCGCAACACTCATAAAGAAGAACAAAAACAACCAGGCACAACTAGATTTACAATTCACACCGACAACTCATGACAGTTATTATCTCACTATCGGACCTAGCTTATCTATTAAAGACTTTGATTTGCTGATTAATGGCAAAATTATAACGCAATTTAGTTCTTATCGACACACTGTATTGGTTAATTTAGTAACACATGCCAAAGATAAGCAACAAACCATCACTATTCGCTTTAAAAACACTACGCAACTCACGTTAAATAATTTCACCCTTTATCGTGTGAATATGAATCAATTTAAAGCCAATCAAAAAACATTGGCGCAAAATCCTCTTAAAATAACAAAGCGCAACGAACGTTTCATTGCCGGGGAAATTACAACATCAACACAACAACCTCTGATAATGACAACAATTCCTGATTCACCCGGATGGCACGTCACATTAGATGGTCACAAAGTGCTACCATACAAGGTAGCAGATTACTTTATCGCAATTAAAGCAAAGCCTGGTAAACATACCATTCAATTCAAATACACGCCACCTTTATTTTCTATCGGTCTACTCATCTCACTATTGGGCGCACTTGTTCTGCTATTTACAATCACTCATCAAAAAAAACTTGCAAGAAAACGTTCTGCATGATATGCTCATTTTGCTTATTATTTACAGTAAATTGCAAACTTGAAAGGAATCTGTTTTATGTCAGAAGAAAAAGTATTTCCAATGACAGCTGAGGGACGTGACAATCTTCAAGCTGAATTGGAAGATCTTATTACAAAACAACGCCCAGAAATTACAACAAGAATCCAAATCGCACGCTCGTATGGTGACTTATCAGAAAATTCAGAATATCAATCAGCCAAAGATGAACAAGCCTTTGTTGAAGGTCGTATCCTAACGCTTAAGAAAATGATTGAGAATGCTGAAATCATTGATCCTAATGCCACTGCTGCAGATGAAGTATCCCTTGGAAAAACTGTAACATTTAAAGAGTTACCAGACGGTGACCCTGAAACCTATGCTATTGTGGGCTCAACAGAGTCAAATCCAGCAACCGGTAAAATTTCCAATGAATCTGCTATGGCTGTCGCATTACTTGGAAAAAAGGTCGGCAACAAAGTTACTGTTCCACTACCTAGTGGTGATAGTATTGAGGTTGAAATTTTAAAAGTTGAAAAGTAATCATTGCAAAAAATGAAATAGCATATTATGCTATTTCATCTAAGAGACCACTATGATATTAGTTGGTCTTTTTTTGTACCCAACTATCTATCTTCACATTAACTTATATATCTGTTAAGTCATACCTATTATAATTTGTAATAAAAAAAACCAGAAAATACATTCTGGTTTTTTAAGCAAATTTATTAATATTTCCAATAATAATGGCACCAACAACAACCAAAATTGTCCCTAAAATAATAAGCTTCATTTGATAACTTGATTTCTTTTCACCTAGAATATAAATACCACCAAATGTGGCTACAATGATACCTAACTGTGAAAAAGTTGTCGCAACTGTTTGACCAACTGCTGGGTTAGCGGCTGAAATAAACATAAAGATGTTTCCAACGCCCCAAACAAGTCCTGTTAGAATATTTTTCCATGTTGGTTTGGCAAACATTGTGTCTGCTTCCTTTAAGACAAACACAACAATCAAAAATGCACCAATAACTTGACCAACAGCCTGAGGGCCGACGATAGCTGTCATATAATCAATCCCATTATTTTTATTCTTTATGGCATCTGATATGTAATGAATCTTGTTTAAGAAGTTTGGTAAAACAAAGTAAATCATGAATCCCATAGTCGAAATAACCAAATAAACTAAACCTTTAGTCATGCTTCTCTTTTTTGTTTCCGCAGTAATACCTGAATTTGAGGCCCTATCACGAGCTGAAATTAATGTTGCACCTATCACCACGGAAATAATTGATACAAGGCCAATGGCCCACATTTTCCCTGTTTTCCAGTCGCCTAAAACAGCTGCTGCCATCAAAGCATTAGTCACAATCTGGCCCGCTGTAGACAATGGAATAGCTAACGAGACACCCAAGTCTTTAATTGCCAAAAATTGACCGGCTGTTCCAACTGCCCAAACCAAACCAGAAACAATACCAACGGTCCAAATTTCAGGTCCTAAATAAGCATGTGCTGGCATCACATAAAAAAGCATAGTTGCCAAACTAAAAATGAGCGCGCCAAACGTCATTCCCAATGTTTGTTGACCGGCTGTTCCACCAACTTTTGTATTAACGAGACCAACTGATCCCCACGCTAACGCTGGTACTAACGCCAATAGAATTGCTAAATTCATAATGTTACGACTCCTTATTTCTCAACATGTGATGATCACATGACAATTTATTAACAAAGACTATTGTACATGAATGAAAACGTTTACACAAGATATTATTAATTTTTGTAAACGTTTTCAAAAATAATAACATTTTGCATAGAAAAAAGCACCAAATGTTTTTTCTATTACATTTAGCGCTTTTACTATTATTATTAGAAAATACCACTTATTTATCGTAACGTTGCATATTCCATGTTTCAATGACATTGATTAATAACTTTGTATAATTTACATCAGTTGCATAATGATTATCATAAAGCGCCTTCGCTGCTTGCTTATAGTTTTTAGCAGCAATGACATCCTTAAATTGATCCGGATTCCACGTATTACCATTGACAATGGTTTCGGCATGCTCTCGCATACTATCTTTCCAGCTATCATAAATTGCAAAACGTGCCTTTTGAGTCTCTGGTTTGCCATCTACATATTCTGTCGTATCCAGAACAATTGACTTCCCAGGTGTTTCATCTTGTGTTTTAACACCATAAAAGTTATTATATTTTGAAGACAATTGTGAATTATCCCAATTAGACTCATGAGCGGCCTGTGCAATTGATACTGAAGCTAAGAGACCATATTTTTTTGATAACTCTTGTGCATATGGTGCGATTTTTTGTACAAACGCCAACCGACGTTCAAATTCGGCTTTACCAGAAGTCGCAAGTAAAGCCATAACACTAGGTGTTGCTAGCCCATTTTTTCGCAAGACATCATAGTAAGGTTTCATCGTATCATTTGATTGATCTAATAATGTGGTAACGATGTCATTTGCCGTTTTATCCTTAGTAACATCAAATGCTTGGGGATAAACATAATCCAATAATTTACCCGTTTTCGTATTTGAACTCTCAACGCCACGTAACAAATCAGGATATTTTTTCTGCATTTTATTAATCAGTGTTTTATCATCAAAAGCCGTTGTTATTTCCTGAGCAGATACACCTTTGACTTCGTTAGAAATACGCTGTGCAACCTGATCAGCTGTTAATCCTACTGATACCAACACATAGCCTTTAGGTAACTTTGGTTCAGCACTTGGTCCACTAGCCATTTGTTCAAAAATTAACTGGATAGTTTGTGATGGAGACAGCTGGTATGTACCTGCTTGTAACTTTTCAGCACCCTGAGACATCGCGTACTTATAAAAATTCTTACTACTTTTAATTATTTTTTTGTCTTGTAATATTTGCCCCATTTGCGACGCAGTAGATCCTTGAGCAATCTTAACAGTTTTAAATGTTGTATCATTAGGGTCTAATGCTGCATTTTTATCACCAAACAACGTTCTCACAGTAAATACAATACCAATGACTAAAATAATAGCCAATATAGCAGCAATGAACCGATTTCTTGTCCCACGTCTCTTTTTGCGCTTACCATTTGGTTGCTTATTGTGATTATTTAATGAGGCAACATGTGCTGCGTCTAACGACTCAGCAGCTTTAATTTCATGTTGATGTTTTTCTTTTCTGGATTCCATGGTTCTAACCTCTAAAATTTAGCTTAATATAATAAAGCGACTAGCATATAACACACTAGTCGTCTTTTTACATTTTATCATATTTTGTTGACTAAGAGATTAAAATATCATTTCAAAGACTCTACTTCTCGTGCAATCATCAGTTCTTCATTTGTTGGGATTAGTAATGCTTTCACACGTGATGCTGCTGTTGAAATTTCAACCTCTTGCCCGCGAACATTATTAGCCTCAACATCTAGTTCAATGCCAAAATAACTTAATCTTTCAATAATCATTTGACGAACAGGAATTGAATTTTCTCCAATACCAGCTGTAAATATAATCGCATCAACACCGCCCATTTCAGCAATGTATTGGCCAATATACTTAACAATACGATTAACAAAAATTTTGACTGCAAGTTGTGCATGATCATTAGTATCCTGCACATCCAATAAATCACGCATGTCTGAAGATATAGTTGATATTCCTAGTAAACCGGACTTTTTGTTTAATATGTTTACCATATCATCATTTGATAAGCCTTCATGCTCTTGAATATAGTATACCAATGATGGATCTACATCACCTGAACGTGTAGCCATTGTTACACCTGATAACGGTGAAAATCCCATTGATGTATCAATAGATTTACCATCTTCAATCGCTGTAATTGAAACCCCAGCACCCATGTGTAGAGTAATTAATTTAAGTTCACTAAGATTTCTATTCATCATTACTGCTGCACGCTGTGACACATAATGATGGGATATACCATGAGCACCATATTTACGCGCACCGTATCGTGTGTAATATTGATAAGGTAGTGAGTATAAGTAATTTTCTTTTGGCATTGTTTGGTGAAATGATGTATCAAAAACAGCTACAGATAAGGCGTTTGGCAACAGCTTTTGGAAAGCACGTATACCCATGGCATTAGCAGGATTATGTAACGGTGCATAATCAGACAAACGATCAATTTTTTCCAACACTGAATCAGTCACAACAACCGAATGATTAAACCATTCGCCACCAGCAACAACACGATGTCCGACTCCTGTAATTTCGTTAAAGTCTTGAATAATATCTAAAGTAGTTAGCTGTTGTAGTACAAAATTAATTGCCTGTTGGTGATCCTTAATTGCGAGTATATTTTCGTACTTTTTACCATTTTTGGTATGCGTAACATGTGCATTATCTTCTGAATGAACAGCCAATTGTTCTGCTGATCGTTGTTCACCATACTTGATTGTCACAATAGCATCATCCATACCAATTCGTTCGATGACACCATTTGCAATTACACGTTCTGCTGGCATTTCCAATAATTGGAATTTTAATGATGAACTACCCACATTAACAGCCATTGTCTTAGCCATGATTTACTTTTTACCTGTCTTTCTTAAACGTTTTAATAAGCACAGCAAATAGTATTATTACTCGAAACAAATCTCATCGAAGCATCATAATTTTTGCCCATGCTTACAAAATCACGCTTCATCCTGTTCTTTGTCCAGTTTAACCCAATCTTGAATATCTTGCAAAAAACTTTTTAACGCATCAATATTTTTCAAAGTCGGGTATTGTCCCATCAATACCTCACTCTTGCTACCTATCCCATTCTTACGAAGTACAAGAATAGCCTTGGCCGCACGTTGATCTTTGAAAAATTCAGTTGGTAACTGTAGGAAAGCCTTGAGTTGTGCTTTTTTTGCAACAAACTTTAATAAACTTTTAGCATTATCACCGGTTAGAACATTTGCCGGTACAATTAAATAAGCCCAACCCTCATCAGTTAAAAAATCTAAGCTCTTTTCAATTAACAAATGATGTACAAACGAACGTCCTTCACTGACACGTGTATCATAAGTATTTCCAGGGTCTAGTGGATAATAGCCAACTGGTAAATCTGCAATAACGACTTTAGCTTTAGGAACATCTTTTAATGACACAACATCTTCTTGAAATAATTCCGTTGCCCCAGAATTTAAGAGTGCATCTGTAGCAGATGCCAGTGCAAGTTGCATATCGTCATTATCAATACCTATTTGTTTGACTTTCACATCATTCATTAATAAAACATCATTAACCGTATTAAGTAAGTTACCAGTCCCAACCGTCAAGTCAATAATTGTATCACCGTCTGTTAAATCAGCTGTTTGCGAAATAAAATCAGCTAATAAATAACCAATACCATCTGGTGTTAATTGATGATTAGCTGATACTTTATCATCACGACTAGCCTTTAAAATAGCCAGTTGTAACGTTTTTCGCAAATCTGTTCGAGGCATTTCATGCCAATTGAAGTTAGCTATCATATTTTGTATATGCGCTGTTACTTCAGGGGTAGGTTTGCCCAACTCATGTTGGACATCGCCCCTATAAATGTTTTCAAGCACCTCAATTAATGCATCAGTCATACTCATGTCTGCATCTTGTGCTAGTTCGTTGGCACTTATTGTCAGTGCATCAAAATATTCTGCTATTTTTTCTTGTGTCATAGCCTTATTCTAGCTTGTTTTTTTATGATTTTCAAGGTGTTTTCATAAGTAACTCTCGTGTATACATATTATTTCCAAAGTTAATGGTCATACTATCATTTTTAACAGTGACTTTAAAATCAGTATGTTGATAAATTTTTTGGTTATTTTTATGATAATTTAAGCTTGCTTCTAATTGAATTTTATCAATTTTTGTTAACGTAATCATTTGTGATCTAGAGGTTAATTGTGAATTCAACGCCATATTTTGAAAAATAAAAACACCACTAAGCACAGCAAAGAACATTAAAGTTGACACCAATATTGATGCTTTTTTCCTTTTAATCATGTTTCTTCTCACTTCTAAGATAGAGTATACTGTTTGCTCGTTGTGCATCTTGATCAACTAATTCCAATTGTAAATGACTAACTTTGTCTGTTACGTTTAATTCATTAATATTCTGTGCAAGAATGATCTGTCCTGCACCATTGGCAGACAATTGTAATTTATTTTTGTAGACCTCTAAATGCATCAACTTTCCATCACGACTTTTCAAGCTGACGCGATGTTTATCAGCTGATATAAAACTGTATTTTTGAGTTTCAATTTGATGACTTATTGTAAACATTTTAATATCTAATGACGATTCTGTATGGCTTTTTAACAGCGGTATACTAAGCTGAACAAGTGTTAGCACCAGACCCGTAACTAATAGTGCCACCAAAGATTCTAATAATGTAAAGGCACGTTTATTTCTCAACATAATCATGCCATGATTGTAATGCAATTTCCCGTTCTTTCAGTGTATTTTGAAATTGTTTTTTTAATTGTGCATCCTGCCTCTGAAAACTTTGAACTTGTTCATACTCAAAAGCTACTGCTAAACTAATCAGTATTAACGACATTAATGCTTCTGCTAAAACAAAAGCCGATTGTTGATTTTTCAACACGGTAATCTCCTCCTCCTAAACTAAAAATCAACTTAATTGTTTTCCTACCACTCTTCAGTGTCACTGTTGTTGGCGCAACATAGCCTGTCTTCAAAATGGTTAATTGTTTAGGCACAGTGTTTTGATATGTTCTTGGATATTTAAATTTTTCACGATCAAACACAATACCATCTTTATCAAAATTAACGATGATGTTTTTTTGCGTTTGTTGTGCTGTTAAGCGTGTACGCTGCCATTGATTTTTGAAAGCTGGTTCCCACTGATTTATCTGGTTCTGATTAGGACGCAGTGTGAAACTAATTAATAACATCATTGCCACAATAGTGAGCACAATCAATGATTCTAATAGCGTAAATGCCTTATTTGTGCGCTTCATTATTTGCAACTGTAATGTTTAAATCTTTAATTTTTTGAGCCTGCTTTGGTGTCAAATAATCACCTGTAACTAAATCATTTATTGTTACCGATTGTGCCTCGGGATGTTCGTTAACATATAAATCAATCTGAGTTTGTACTGTAGATACCATAGCTGTTGCATGTGTTTCAACCGCTCTTTGACGTTGTGCGTTTAGATTAGGCAAAATAAGTAGCATGAGCAAACTAATTATAAATAGGACAATTGCGGCCTCAATTAAAGTAAAAGCCTGACGTTTTTTGTTGATGTTTTTCATTGATATAATCCTCCAATAGATTTGTACATAGGTAACAACATAGACACGTATAAACTAACAATTGCGATACCAATCACACCAAAAAACAGTGGTTGAATCACGCCAATTAAACGATCTGTCTGTTGCATAAGTAATTGAAACTGTGTTTTCGCATAATAAGATAAATATTTTGCTAACACTTTTGGTTCATGACCACGAGAAAAATATCCCGCTAAAGATTTATTAAGATAAGGCTGTTCCAAAATATAGCTTTCGATTGTATAACCCTTTTGAAGACTTTGACGTGCATGATTAGCAATCATAAACGTTGTGCGACCATCAACCAGCTTTTCCTGACTGATTTCATCTAATATTTCAGGTATGGTTAACCCGCTAGCAAGTAAGATTGCCAACTGTTGCGTCACCTGATATGTGACGATTGTTCTTATAATAGTTCCAAAAACAGGTATTTTGGCTAATAATAATAGTTTTTGACGGGCATTTTTTCTAATCCACATGATACTCACTATTCCTAGAGAAAAAATGATACTGCCAGCAAACAAGTAGAAATATAAATAATATGCCCTATGATTAGTCAAAGGATTATCTTGCCATTGATTTAAAATCGGATATAAGAAATATTTGAGATCTATCAACATAGCACCTAAAATGCCTAATAAAATAAGTGGATACCGCATAACTTGCTTCACTTTGTTTTGTTGCTGCTGAAGATTAGCTAGGCTCTTTCCAATTGCCACTAATGTCTCAGATAAATTACCATGCTGATCAGCTAGTTTTAACTGTAACAAAATTTGATTATTGACATCTTGTTTAAGAATGCTATGTAACGGTTGCCCCTGACGCAATTGTTCTATAACAGAAGATAACCAACTTTGCCATTTGATGTGTGCGCTGGCCAATATATCTAAACTTTGTGAAATACTATAACCTGACTGCAATAATTCACCTAATTCTTGAAAAAACAATACCTGTTCATAAGTATTAAAGCGCTTGATATGTTTGGTACGTTTTCTGAGAAATTTGATTGTTTGAAACGGCATCATCTAAAACCTCCTGCCACTTTTTTGAAAATTTAGGTACGGGATTGCCATCTAATGTGTTATTAATATCATCGCTGTCAAACAAATCTATCACGGCAGCTTGTTGATTATCACATGTGGGCACCAAACGCTGATAGGCAACACCAGACAATGCGGTAGCAATCTTTGTTTTCTCGACACCAAGATCCTGTAGTCTCAAAATGACGTCACGCGCAGACATTGCGTGCACTGTACTCAATACTAAATGTCCACTCAACGCAGCCTGAATAGCGGCTCGTGCCGTTTTTCCGTCTCTTATTTCTCCTACTAATAGCACCTCAGGTCGATGACGTAACGCTACTTTAATTAAATCATCATAAAATATCTCTGCATCCTCATTAACCTGTAGTTGCACAAAATTAGGTTGTTGAATCTCTACTGGATCCTCTATCGTGAGTACCAATTTATTTTCAGAAACTTTATTTAATAAACGATACAGTGTTGTTGTTTTTCCTGATCCTGTTGGTCCTGAAACTAAAAATAGGCCTGAATTAGGCAGTAGTGCGTATAATTGTTCAAATTGATTTGGTGCCAACCATTGTTGTTCTCCCTGCTGTTGATATATCATACGTAACACTATTGTTTCTCTATTCAAAAAATCACCAACAGAAGATACTCTAATCCATATTCCGGTGTATTGAAATCTTCCCAGCTGTGGTCTCCGACGTTCTGAAATATTCATTTTTGCACGATACTTAATAGCTGATATCATAAGTTGTGCTTCTTCTTCACTGATATTTTTAAATACAGTAGATTGTCCATCAACATGAAATTTAATAACATATTTCCCTTCAATTGTTGGTAATATATAGATATCATTAGTTCTTTGCGTTATTGCTTCCGCTAAAATTTTGTTCATCGCTACAACCTTTCTAAACTACAAGATATAATACGTCCACTGCACCATAAATACACAAAAAAACATTCAAATTTCTTTGAATGTTTTTTGTATATTATAATAATTGGACTACTTAGTTAATCTTGCACTGAACTTTTTTGTTGCTTCTTCATAACCAGGCTTGCCTAACAATGCAAACATTGCCGTCTTATAAGCTTCAACACCAGGTTGGTTGAATGGATTGATACCGAATGTGTAACCAGAAGCACCAACAGCCATTTCGAAGAAATAAACGAGATAACCTAATGAATAGGCATCTTGTGCTGGTAAATGTACCGCTAGGTTAGGAACACCGCCATCTATGTGAGCTAATGTCACACCTTGAGATGCTTTTGTATTAACCTCATCAATTGTGATACCCTCCAAATATTGCAAGCCGTCATTGTTTCCTGCTTCATGTGGTAAGTCCAAATTTGATACTGGTTCGTCAAGTTTGACAACCGTTTCAAATAAGTCACGACGACCTTCTTGAATATATTGTCCAAGTGAATGCAAATCTGTCGAGAAGTTCGCTGATGATGGGTAGATGCCCTTTTGGTTTTTACCTTCAGATTCACCCATTAATTGCTTCCACCACTCTGATAAATACTGCATAGATGGTTCCCAGTTAATAAGTAATTCTGTTGTATAGCCCTTATCATACAAGATACGACGAGCAGCGGCATACTTATAAGCTTCGTTTTTTGTAATATCTGATTCCGAATATTCTTCTTGTGCGTCTTTAGCACCAGTCATCAAATCTTGAATGTTGGCACCAGATGCTGCGATTGGCAACAAACCAACAGCAGTCAGTACAGAGAAACGGCCACCAACACCATCAGGTATCGTAAACGTTTCGTAACCCTCGATCTCTGCTTCATCATGCAATGCACCATGTTTTGCGTCAGTTGTTGCATAAATACGCTTTTTAGCATTATCTGCACCATACTTTTTCTCAAGTAGCTGTTTGAAAACACGAAATGCTATTGATGGTTCAGTTGTGGTACCAGATTTTGAAATAATATTAACTGAGAAGTCCTGATCACCAATGACACGTACCAAATCGTTTAAATATGAAGCAGAGGTTGAGTTACCGGCAAAATATATTTTAACACCTTGACGTTGTTCGTCAGCCAATTCATTATTAAACATTGGGTTAAGAAAATCAACGGCCATTTTAGCTCCAAGATACGAACCACCAATACCAATAACAACCAAAATTTTTGATTCTTGTTGTATCTTTTTAGCTGCTTCTTGAATCCGAGAAAATTCCTTTTTGTCATAATCAGTTGGTAAAGTTACCCAATCAGAATATTCTGCACCAGCTCCTGTACGATTACGTAGTTGTTGATCAGCCATTGTAATTAGTGGTTGCATTTCGGAAAATTCATGGTCAGCCACGAAATTTTCGATGTTCTTTGTATCAAATGTGATGTGTGCCATAGTATTAATAGCGTGTTCACTTGTCTCAAACGAACAACTGAACACATTCCTCCTCATATATTGTTAAGCGCTTACAACCTTATTCTATCACAATTTCGATGCTGCTGCGTCATCAATAATAATTGTAACGTCTTCATGGTTTTGTAATATAGAAGCTGGTACATCTTCTGTTACTGGACCGTTTACCGTTGCTGCTATCGCATCAGCTTTATCTGCTCCAAATGCAAGTAATAAAATCTTTTTAGCTGACATGACTGAAGCAATACCCATTGAAATGGCTTGTGTAGGGACATCTGATTCATTATCAAAAAAACGCGCATTTGCATCTATAGTTGATTGTGTTAAATTGACAACATGAGTAGTTGATTCAAATGATGTTCCTGGTTCATTAAAACCAATATGACCATTACGACCAATGCCAAGTAATTGTAAATCAATTGGATGATCAGTAATAATGTCATCATATTCTTTAGCCGCTGCATTATGATCCGCACGCAAACCATCAGGTACATAACTATGTTTAAATGGTTTTTTGTTAAATAGATGCTGGTTCATAAAATAACGATAACTTTGTGAGTCATTACCAGACAAACCTAAATACTCATCCAAATTGACTGAAACAATGTTTGAGAAATCTAAATCACTTTCAACCAACTGATTATACAGTGCAATCGGCGTTGAACCTGTTGCCAGTCCTAAAACCTTTGCTTGTCCATGAGAAAGAATGTCTTTGTAAATTTGAAACGCCTGTTGTGCGCCTTCTGCTGAATCTTTAACTTTTATAATATTCATAATCACGCTCCATATATTGGTCTATACCGATTTGGTCTATACCAATATGATAACACAATTCACCTTATTTGAACAGCTATAAAACTAAAAAACGTTTATTGGAAAATAGCACGCCAAGATCGTACAAACCAATTAGCTCGTGTTGTGGACTGTTTGGCAACTAGCATTATGCTTTTATTCTCCGAACTCGTGTTTGGTAAATAAGATATATCTGGTGAAGTAATATTAGCACTACCAACAATTTGGCCTTTTTTTATATTTTTACTTTTTATAGATTTAACTGTTGTTTTAATACTTAAATCTGTTTTCTTGTCTGCCCAAAAAGTTTTTGTTTTAGCAATGGTAACAGGCATATGATTTTTTTTCATACTTTTCAAATTTAATGTTGAATTGCTTGGTAAGGTACTATTTTTTTGATAACTGATGGGCACTTTTTCTGCTAAAACATCATTCACTATATTCAACGTAATTTGATAACGCTGCACCTCATCCATATAATCACCAGCGCCATTAACAACAGTAATAAATTCATGTCCATTTGTGTCTTTGATGATACCTGTAAATGCTGCACCAGATTCCGGTGTCGATCCAGTCTTCAATCCTTCAAAAACGAGGTTATTAGGATTTGATATTTTGGCTAAATGTTCATTTCGTAACACTGACTGGTCGGTTGGCTCCTTCACAACATAGCTTGGTGTTAAATGATAGGTAATATAGTCTAGTTTTGCAAGCTCACGAATACTTGGATCAAGTGTTAGTATTTCACGTGCCATGATTGCCAATTGTTCAGCACTTGCCATGTTTGCAGCATCTGCAGGTGCTGTCTTGATTTGATTCTCGAAGGCATTACTATTAACTTGACCCGCAGCATTGTACCATTTAGAGCCTGTTAAATGAAGCTCTTTGGCCCACATTTGTAAAGCCTCTTGGGTTGACATACCCTTTGGCGTCATATATTCACCTAATGCAAATGAGGCATCATTTGCGGACATAGCGAAAACCGCATTATATAGCTCACGTACAGTTAATTTGTCACCCGCTTTAACTGCCAAATGTGAAAATAAATGCCCATCTTCACGCGATAAATCTGATTTTTTAGTAATAGGTACTTGATCTGTCCATTTGATTTTACCTTCATGTATACCACGCAAAACAGCATAAGCCGTAAGCATTTTTGATTGCGATGCAATCGGTCCCTGTTTGTTAACATTCTTTGTTGCTAAAATCTGTCCAGTTGTAGCATCGACAACCATTGCCGAAGTGACGTTTTCAGTTAGTGATAACGGTTTTAATCCTTCATTAGCCGAAACTGTTGTGACCATAATTGATGACGCAACAATACTCGCCCCGATAATGCTAATTCGCTTCATAAATTTCTCCCCCTAATTTTGCTTCAATGGTACTGTAATAATAAATGATGTTAAATCATCATCAGATGTTGCTGACACAGACCCATGATGCTGTTCTATAATGCCCTTAACAATTGCTAACCCCAATCCTGTACCACCCGTTTTACTATTACGAGAGCTTTCAACACGATAAAAACGGTCAAATATATCCTTAATAGCGTCACTAGGAATTCTAATCCCATCATTAACAACACGTATTTCAACATTTGATTCCCGAATTTGCGCTGTTAACTTAATAAACGTTGCACCTTCTCCGTACTTCATCGCATTAGTAATTAGATTCATTAGTACACGAGCTAATTTATCAGAATCAGCTTCCAACATGATTAATTCTGGATTCGTAATTTGTGTTAACTCGATTTGTTTTTCTTGGGCCTCAATTTCGTAACTTGCTAATAATTGTGCAAATAAATCACTCAAACTAAGCGTTGTAAGATTAAGAACGGCATCATGAGCCTGTGTTTTTGAATATTCAAATAAATCCTCAACCAATACTTTCATTTGATTCGATTTATTATACGCTGTGTGAACGTATTTCGCTTTTTCTTCTGCATTTAAAGTATCCGCATTCATTTCAACAAGACCAAGATACCCAATGATAGCAGTTAACGGTGTCCGCAAATCATGAGAAATATTAGTAATCATTTCATCTTTTGATTGCTCACTTTCGCGTTCTTCTTCACGAATTTTACGTGTGTTTTTAGCAATTTGATTATAAACATCAATAAGTGCCTGTGTTTTGGGTGCATATATTGCATGCCAATCAATTGTGCTATCTGAATTTTCTTGAGCTATCCGATTCATATCACGAATCAAAGATAGTAAACTTTCCGACTGACGCCATTTCACATACTGCCAAATCATGATAAGTATATTTCCAGAAATGAGTAGTAGTAGTAATAACCATTGGTTTGTAAGAGCGGAAAAATGCCAATATTCTCTTAGGCTGCCTATACCGCTCACAACAGACCAACTAAAAAAAAGCAGTAACAAAATTGTCACTACCGCATAGTAAATCTTTGTACGATTGTGTTTTAGAAATAACGCCAAACTTTTCATTAGTTTACTTCAATCTTATAGCCAACGCCCCAAACCGTTTGGATAACCTGATCACCATTCGTTGCATCTTCAATCTTGTCACGTAAATGAGAAACATGTACCATAACAGTTTTAGCTGAAACGACTGATTCTTGTTGCCATACGCGTTCAAAAATATCATCAGCGGAAAACACACGATTTGGATGTGATGCTAACAAATAAAAAATACCAAATTCTAATGCTGTTAAATTAACCAAATCGCCATCTGCCGTCTTCACTTCATGGCTATCCTTATTAATTACCAATGATCCAATATCTAAGACATCCGGTGTTTGATCTTGGACTGAATTTTCTGCTCGTCGCAACAATGATCGCACCCGTGCCATTACTTCTAGTGGATTAAACGGCTTAGTCACATAATCATCGGCGCCTGTGATTAGACCTTGGATTTTATCCATGTCGCCAGATTTCGCTGATAACATTAATATTGGAATGCGACTATCTTTACGAACAATTTTGACAACTTCCAGACCATTCATATTTGGCATCATGACATCTAAAATCATAAGCGCTATATCTGGGTTCGTATTAAGCTTAGAAATTGCTTCTTTTCCATCGATTGCCATCACAGGATCATAACCTTCATTCTTCAGATAAATCTCAAGTAATTCAGCTATTTCAATATCATCATCGACAACTAAAATTTTCATCCTAAGCTCCTTTTACTTTTTCACTTGTGCAGACTCTAAACGTGCTTGTTGTGATAATTGACTAATGGCTAAAAATCCACCACTTAATCCAGAATATTGACGATTCCATCGGAATCCACCATATGCTACAACGGCAAAAATAATATATGCAAGTGGTGGCAAAGTCGGATTAATTGCTTGTGGTAATAACCCTAATACAACGAAACCAACTATCCATGCTGCTACTGCGCCAATCAAGTAAAACCAACGACGGCTTTTGTGTTTCCCGTTTTTTACTTTCTTAGGATCCGGTGTTAATTTCAAAACCACCTCAGTATATATCGTTCCACCAAGTGCTGCAATCAAAAGTATCGATACAATACCGGCGCCTTGACTATTAGCATTTTTTGAAAAGAACAATGAGAATCCAAAGACAACACAGAACAACATCAATATCGCTAAAGAAGTGTCTAAAGCTAGCGTCCAGAATTTGTAGTCATGCAATTTTTTAGCTAATTTTTTTGGATCTAAATATTGTTGAACAGCTTGTGTTGGTGTACCATAAATTTGTGCCGCAGTTTGTCCAGTCCCTTGGGCTGCATAGAGTTGTTCCTCAACCTCATTTGTGATTTCTGCTACTTTTTCAGTAGACAATTTGCTGTTTTGTAACAATAATTTTTTAAAACGAAAAATAAAGTCTTCGTTTTTTTTAGTTAATTGGTGCTTCTTTTCTGACATTTTTGTTCCTCCGGGTAATATGTACACAGGATTCATCCTGTTTAAGTATGTTTTAGAACATTTCAAACGATTGAAACATTAGACATTAAACCTAAATTCAATAATGTCTCCATCAGCAACAACGTACTCTTTTCCTTCTGAACGTAATTTACCGGCCTCTTTAACTGCTTTAACTGAACCCAACGCGTTCAAATCATCAAAAGCAATTGTTTCTGCACGAATAAAGCCACGTTCAAAGTCTGAATGAATTGTTCCAGCTGCTTGTGGTGCTTTCATGTTTGCTTTGAATGTCCAAGCACGTGTTTCTTTGCCACCGGCTGTGAAAAAAGTCCGCAAATCAAGTAAATGATAAGCTGCGCGAATTAATTTGTTTAAACCTGGTTCTGTTACGCCAGCCATTTCTAAAAATTCGGCTCTATCTTCATCAGCCAATTGCGCAATTTCTTCTTCAGCACTGGCAGACAAACCAATAACATCAGCGCCTTCAGTAGCAGCGAATGCCTTAATTTCATTGAAATAAGGTGACGATTCTGGATCAGCCATATCATCTTCTGCCAAATTAGCCACATAAAGAACTGGCTTACTTGTTAGCAAAAACAAGCTTTTTACAATTTTTTGTTCGTCTTCATTAAAGTCAATTGAACGCACACTTTTGCCTGCCTCCAATGTTGGTTTTATTTTTTCTAAGACTGACAGTTCAATCTTTGCAAGCTTATCAGGTCCCTTTGCTGCACGTGCTACTTTTGCATAACGCTTATCGATTGTCTCAAGATCAGCCAAAATCAATTCAGTATTAATTGTATCAATATCGTCTAACGGATCAACCACACCATTGACGTGAATAATATCATCCCCATCAAATGCACGTACAACGTGAATTATCGCATTAACTTGTCGAATATTTTCTAAAAATTTGTTCCCAAGGCCTTCACCCTGAGAAGCACCTTTAACAATACCTGCAATGTCTGTAAATTCAAAAGTTGTGGGGATAATTTTATCAGCAGGTTCTATTTCTTGAATACGTGCTAAACGATCATCTGGTACTTCAACCATCCCGACATTTGGTTCAATTGTGGCAAACGGATAGTTTGCCATCTCGGCCCCTGCTTTTGTAATTGCATTAAATAGTGTTGATTTGCCGACGTTTGGTAACCCGACAATTCCAGCTGTAAGTGACATATTAATTACTATGTGACAAGTCGTTTGCACTGTGTAATTATATTTTATTAAGATAGATCATTTTACTAAAATACAACAACTGTTAGTGAACTTTGACTTAAATCACGTTTCCTTTCTTAGTTCAAATCGACTAATTTGTTTCAGATACTACTAGAATTTTTTTTAATCGCTTATTAAAATCAAACCGTGGCATCATAATTCCTCGTCCACAATTTGTACAAGATAGTTTGATGTCTGCACCAACACGAGTTACTTTCCAAGCGTTAGCACCACAGGCATGCGGCTTCTTCATCTCAACAATATCGTTTAATTTATAAACCAATGGTTCCGGCATATTAGTCAACCTCAATATCTAATAAATTTAAAATACGACTCAAATCATCATTTGAAGTATAGTTAATTTCTATTTTACCATTACCCTTGTTACCAACATTAACTTTGACCTTCGTGCCAAATTTTTCTTCGAGCTGTGTCGCTAATGAAGAGACAAATGGTGAGACAACTTTTTCTAATTTTTCAGTGGAGCCTTGATTTTTTTGCTTAACTAGCGCTTCAACTTGTCGTACGTTTAAGCCTTGTGCAACAACTAATTGTGCTACCTTTTCAATTTGTGTTTTAGATTTTAAACCCAGTAATGCACGAGCATGTCCCATAGAAAGATCACCTATTTCTATGAGCATTTGTACTGATTTTGGCAACTTCAATAAGCGTAATGCGTTTGCAACAGTTGTACGATCTTTTCCTACCTTTTCAGCCACTTGCGTCTGTGTTAAATGCAATTGTTGCATTAACGCATCATACGCCTGAGCCTCTTCAATAGCATCCAAATCAGTACGTTGCAGATTTTCAACCAGTGCCACGGCAGCCATCGTATCATCATCAACATCACGCACTATGGCACTGATACTTGATAAATCAGCAAGTTTTGATGCACGAACACGTCTTTCACCCGCAATAATTTGATACTTATCTTTAAAACGACGAACAATGATTGGCGTTAACACACCATTAGCTTGGATTGAATTGGCGAGTTCTTGTAACTTTTCATCATTAAAATGATGCCGTGGTTGAAATGGATTGGCCTCAACTTCAACTAATTTAATTGGCACTACACGTTCACCATCTGTTGCCTTTTTAGTAACAGATTTCGTATGTTCCAATGCTTCTTCGGTCACATTATTTGCATTAAATAAGCCACCAAGTCCTTTTCCAAGACCACCTTTTTTAATTGCCATATTGTTCTAAGACCTCCTGTGCGAGATTACTATAGACCTGTGCCCCAATTGAACGTGGGTCAAAATCAATAATAGCCTGACCGTACGAAGGTGCCTCACTCAAACGCACCGAACGCGGAATGACCGTTGTATACACCTTATCACCAAAATAATTACGCACTTCCTCAGATACCTGTTTTGCTAAATTAGTTCGCGCATCGTACATCGTCAGTAAAATTCCTGAGATATCTAATGCTGCGTTAAATTGTTGGCGAACAAGTTCTATCGTATTTAAAAGTTGTCCCAGACCCTCAAGTGCATAAAATTCTGTCTGCACAGGAATAAGTATTGCATCAGAAGCTGTAAAAGCATTGACAGTCAATAAGCCTAATGCTGGCGGATTATCAATTAATATAAAGTCATAATCATCAGCAACTTCAGATAACGCTTTCTTTAGTCGATACTCACGCTTTTTTTGACTTGCTAATTCAATTTCAGCACCAGACAATTGAATTGTTGCGGGCAACAAATCATAATTATCTGTTGCCACTATAACTTCTCGTATTGGTACAAGGTCAACAATTACGTCATAACTATCACGTTCTAATTCAGATTTATCAATACCAGAACCGCTTGTTGCGTTTCCTTGTGCATCGATATCTACAAGTAAAACACGTTTACCCGCTTGTGCAAGTGCTGCGCCCAGATTAACACTTGTCGTTGTTTTTCCGACGCCACCTTTTTGGTTGGCTAATGCAATTATTTGTGCCATGTGGTTTTGGCGTCCTTTCTGTCAACGTATCTGGTGCTGTTTACTAAAAAACAGTCAATATACTCCCTAAAATTGCTCATATAATTAATGACCTATAGGTTTTTTATTAGGTGTTCCTGCTTGTCTAGGATATTGTTTTGGGGTCTTTTTATTTTTGTTAACAATTTGAACATAACGCTTATCACCATTTGGTAAGGAGAAATCAAATGTTTCATTCAAAGTACCACCCAAAAGTGTTAAGGCACGTTGTCCTTCTGCAAGTTCTTGTTCTGCAGCAGATCCTTTCATGACTAAGAACGATCCACCAACTTTAACAAAGGGCAATGTGTATTCTGCTAGTACACTTGTTCGTGCGACAGCACGTGCTGTCGCATAGTCAAATTTTTCACGATAATTCGGATCTTGACCGATATCTTCTGCACGACCATGCACAATTTCAACACCAGACAAGTTCAATTCCGTCACAACATCTTGTAAAAAATTTACACGTTTTTGTAGTGCATCAACCATTGTAATTCTCAATTGTGGGAAAACAATTTTTAGAGGCAACGAGGGAAACCCAGCTCCTGCACCAATATCAATTAATGTTTTATCATCTGTTCTAAGAGCGGAAACATAAAACGCAACAGTTAATGAATCATAGAAATGTTTTAGATAAACATCGTTTTTTTCAGTAATGGCTGTTAAGTTCACTTGCTTATTTCGGGTAACCAACATATTAAAATAAAGTTCAAATTGTTGAATTTGCTGTTCGGTTAAGTTAATACCAGCTTTTTCTAATGCTATAATAAACGCTTCAACTGTCAATTTTTTGCTCCGTTTCAAGTTTGTACAGCACAAATAGCGCTAATTACAACTACTACTAGAATACCTGAAAAATGCCTAATTTTCAAGCTTTGTAGCTTTAGTTACAACATCATATTTTTTGATCGTTACTCGATAAACCAGCATTGCCGATGCGCTATTCTTTGATTGATATCATGACCGCTATGATTATCTAATAACCTTATTATATCAAAATTTATATTGATTTTTACGGTATTAAACTGTATACTTTAGGCAATCTAGGAAAGGGGGTCATAACTTTTGAGCAATTCGAATAGAAAACGCGCAATTGTTTTGGCCGCTTAAAGGAAAAGCGGTCAAAATAATTGCCGCCGTCACAACACAAAATTTGTGTTGTGACTTTTTTTATCACTTTTTCAACAAAAAACACATGTAGCTGGTATTATACATGTGTTTTTGAATTATTTGCGTGCTGCATTTTTAAAATCTAAAGGTACACCTACCGCATGATGATAAAATCCAGTAATTTCAGGATTTACCAACTCTGGTTGTGCTTGATAATATAACGGATTAAAAATGGCTTCTTGATGAATAATTTTTTCCATGCCCAACTCATCTGCCGAGCGCTTCGTATCATTTGTCGCATCAACACCCTTGGCCTTATTCCAAAGTGCGTCATATGCTGGTGTACTATTATGAGAATAGTTATTAGCATTCCCAGTCGATGCTAGATCTAAGAAAGTCGTTGGTTCAGCATAATCAGCGCCCCACTGCGTCAACATAATCTGGAAGTTCTTATTTGTACCATCTTGTAAACGTTGTTTAAATGGTACAAATTTTTCTGTCACCTTCAAACCAGGTAATTGCTTACTCCATTGACCTTGCAAGTAGTTAACAATATCTTTGGCGTTGGCAACTCGGTCGCTATCAGCTTCAATTTCTAATGTAATTGATTTTTCACCCAATTCAGCTAACCCTTCTTTAAAAATTTTTTGTGCTTCCTTGGCATTGTATTCATAATTTTGATTAGCATACTTCGCAAAATCCTCACCATTAACCGTGCTCAAACCTTTGGGTGTGAATGTTTTTGCAGGTGTTGATGTTCCTGAAAGCACTTGTGAATTCAATTCAGTCCGGTTTGTTGCTAAATTAAGCGCTTGTCTTATTTTTGTATTTGTTAATGCCTTAACATTGCCACTTTGATTGTAAGCCAAGTAAATTGTTGTTGCTTGTGGTGTTACACGATAACCTTTATTATTTTTATTTGCTTGAACCAACTGTGGCGTGTTAACTAAGGCTGCATCTAGCTTGCCAGATTTATACATTTGTACAGCAACTTCGGGCTTTTGAACAACCTGCAAATCAATTTCAGAAGTTTTAACATGTTTAGCATCCCAATAGTGATTATTTTTTACAAGTTTAAACCTATTGTTGGTACCCTGCCAACCTTCAAATTTGTAAGGCCCATTATAAAGTGACTTTGCAGATGTTGTTGCAAATGACTTTCCTTGTTTTTCAACAAACTTTTGTTGCTGCGGAAAAAAAGTCGGAAATGTTAGTAAGCTCTTAAATTGAGGCAACGGTTTTTCAAGCGTCACTGTCAAAACATCTCCTTTTGCAGTAATTCCTAACGACTTTTTGTCTGCCTTACCATTTTGAATACTATCAGCATTTTTTATGCCGCTATAGAGATAAGCATATTCAGATTTAGTCTTCGGATCATTTGCACGCTGCCAGCCATAAACAAAATCTGCTGCAGTTAATTTGCTACCATCTGACCATTTTAGGCCTTTACGCAGAGTGATTGTCCACGTTTTCCCATCCTTTGATACTTTAATTGATTTGGCTTGTGCTGGTTGCGGTTTTCCTGACTTATCAACTCTCAATAGTCCTTCACCAGCATTACCTGCTATATCCATGGAATATTCATCGGTGATAGTTGCCGTATCTAATCCATTTAAAGGTGTTGGAATTGAAAAATGTAATACTTTTGAATTTGCATCATCATTCTTTCCCCAAAGACCAGCTACACGAGTACCGGCGCCTACAACTACGACAGCAATTCCACCGATCACAACTTTTTTCCATACAGTCATCGCTTTTCTCCTTGTTAATTAGATTAAATCTCATTTTACTCTAACTAATAAATAATGCAAGTCTCTTATTCCATAACAGTCATAGTAATATTACTTTGTTGAATTAACAATATTTTAGCTCGAAAAATTAAAATATTCAGATTACATTCGTTAATATTATGAAGACACATTATTATCGTGATAGACCTTATTTATAGTTTGATATTGAATTATGTGTTATATTAGATACCTAAATAAATTTTTATTATTGAAGGTAGACATTATAATGACTGGATTAGAATACAACCTCATTGTCGAATGGGGACGTGAAGTATATGCCAAAAACACTGGTGATACAGACTTTCAAGAAGTACCTACACGTGTCCAACAACTATGGGACGATTTCTATGCTGCACACCAATTACCACATGACGCTCAAATTAAAGCGTTTGATCGCATTTTAACTGACTTCCAAACACATGGTTGGTCAGCTTAAAAATGGTTGATAATTTAATAAGAATCCTTGCTTCGGCAAGCTGATTTTTTATTCAATATTTTGACATACGTTGAACAGAAAATTATGCACATTCAATGTGAGATATCCTCACATTGCTAATCGTTTCAAATTTCTAATAGCCTCAGTTCTATCTATATACAGCTAAAATTATTCTAAACTTAGGTACAGTAACTTAAAAAAGTGGTCGATTAGACAACAGATTAATATCTGCTACCTAATCGACCACTTTTAATTGATGCCGTCGGTGGGAGTCGAACCCACACGGTGTTGCCACCACTGGATTTTGAGTCCAGCGCGTCTGCCAATTCCGCCACAACGGCTAATACTGTTTGCTTTAAACAACTATATAAGAATACCAAATATATTCAAAATGGTCAACCTTTTTTCTCTTTTAGATATTTTTATGTTGAAAAGCATGTGATACGTGCTTTAAAGCATTATCCAATAAAATTAAGATATGAGAGTCACTAAGGCAGTACAGGATTTCTCGGCCCTTTCTCGTAGTTTGAACGAGTTGTGCTTCCCGTAACACTTTTAATTGATGTGAAACTGCAGACTGTTCCATATTTAAAATATTAATGATCTCAGATACAGAATACGAACGCTCACGCAACAACTCAAGAATTGTTAAGCGCTGTTTATTTCCCAGTACCTTAAATATTTGTTCCAGTTCAATAATAATTTCTTTTTTCATAATTCTATTATAACAGGATAGCCCCTGTTTAAATGCTCAAAAAAACACCTCAACGGTCATAAAACGCATTGCGGTGTTTTTAGTATATAAAAAGCCGCCCGTAGACGACTTTCAAAAAATATATAAGTACTAGATTAGTTACTTCTTCGAGCAACCATTGATGAAATTTTGGCATGACGTGCAATATATGCTGCTTGAGATCCTAACGATTCCCAAAAGCCATCTCGTGAATGTGCCCCAACAATGATTAAATCAGCATTTACTTTTGGTACAACACTTTGTAATAATGCTTCGCCCGCTTTAGGACCATCAGCAAAGATTGTTGTTACATGCTTTGCCCCTTGTGCTTCAGCATATGCCTTATAATCAGCTAAGTTAGCTTCGATTTCAGCTCGCTTTTCTTTAATGAAATCTAAGTGTAAAGCATCAATTGTTGACAAATCTCCCATTTCCAACACTGATGCAATAATCAAGTTAGAATCATCTTCTTGTGCTTGATGAATAGCATTAGCCAAAGCAAAGTAGCCTTGTTCTGATTCATCAACACCAACAACGATGTTTTTAAATTGTGTTGGTTCAATGTTTAAATTCAATTTACTCATGTTGTTCTCCTTAACTTCAAAGATTATCCAATCCAACCAGATACAATATCAAAAATTAATTTAATATTTAAACCAGTTAGAACAACAAACGAAAGCCATCCTAATACTGTCATCCATTTTGGATTAGCAAACTCACCCATTATTTTTTTAGAAGATGTAAACAGAATTAATGGCGCCATGGCGAATGGTAATGCAACAGATAGAAAAACCTGAGAATTTAGTAGCAATTTATCTAACTCTGTTTCTGATCCACCATAATAAAGTGTGCATGCAATAACTGGAAGCAACGCTAGCCCACGCGTAACAACTCTACGAAGCCACATTGGGATTCGCATGTGAAGGAAACCTTCCATTATAATTTCACCGGTCAATGTTCCAGTAATTGTTGAATTTTGTCCTGATGCTAACAAAGCTACAGCAAATAATGTTGATAATATCGGTGAAGCAATTGCTCCAGCGATACTGTTATCACCCAAGGCATTATACATAGCACCAAAAGTTCCAACGGAATCAGCTTTTCCAAAAAATAATGACGCACCCAAAATCAATAAGAAGGAGTTAATAACAAAGGCCAATGTTAACTGTAGGTTTGAGTCCCAAGTCATAAAGCGAACCGCTTCTTTGATAGCACCTTTGTCCTTACGGTCAACTTTACGTGTTTGCGAAATTGATGAGTGTAAGTACAAATTATGAGGCATAACCGTTGCACCAATGATACCCAGCGACATTAATAGTGGTGAATCAATACCTTTTGGTCCGTTAGGTGACACTGCTTGTAGTTGTGGTAAATACCCCCCAAACAAATCGACTAAATTAGGATTAGATAATACAACCAAATAACCAAATATAAGCAAAATCGTTAAGATTAAAGTCATAACAATCGCTTCAATCTTACGGAATCCAAACTTCATTAAGAGAAGTAATAAGATAACATCAAACGCTGTTGTCAAAACAGAAGCAATCATTGACCAGCCGAAGAGCAAGTGAAGCGCAATTGCACCACCAATAACTTCAGCAATATCTGTTGCCATCAACGCTAATTCGGTCATAATCCAAAGCGCAATACCGCCTGGCTTATTAGTCCGATCACGCGTAGCTTGAGCTAAATCTTCCTGCCTAACAATGCCTAATTTACCAGCCATGTACTGTAACATCATAGCAATCAAACTAGAAATCAAAACAATTGATAACAAAACATAGTGGTACTGCGCACCACCACCAACAGATGTTACCCAGTTACCCGGATCCATATAGCCTACAGCTACCAAGGCGCCTGGACCTGAAAAAGCTAGTAGTTTTCGCCAAAAAGAACCATCCTTCGGCGTTTCGATTGAGCCGTTGACATCGCTCAAACTTAAAGAATCAGTCGCATCTTGAACGATGTGATGATCTGGTGTTTTTGTAGAATTCTCCATTCTAACTCTCCTTTAGATTACTCCTCAGGACAAAAACAAACGAATTTTGACTAAAAAACGCATTCATTATTCACTTTTAAGCTACTTAACGGTGAGCTAAACACGTATTATAGTGCTAAATAATTTTCATAAAGGATTTCATTCAACTCAGTTGTTGAAAGCTTATGAAAGGTATCTAACTCGACTATTTCTGCCCTAATACATAATACATATTACACTTTTTTATCAATACGTCAACACAAAAAATAGCCATTGTATCTGCTTTTATTTTTTACATTAACGTTTCTACGCTTAAATGACAAACTTACATTAATTAATTAGCTTTTGTAAACCCTTTCATGAGAATGTTACATTATCATTACGTATCAAATTAAGTTACATGGTTTTGCCACAGGATCACTTTCGATTTGAATAGTAACATGATTAACATTATAATCACGACGCAATGTTGTTGTGATATCTTTTAGTACTAGTTGCGAATCAGCAGGCTTTGTTACTGCCAAATGAACTGTTAAAGCAGTTTCCGTTGTTGATAATGGCCAAATGTGTAAATCATGTAAATTGGCTACACTGGCATGTTTGGTTAGATAGTTCAATATTGCCGTTTCATCTACGGTATCCGGTACGCCATTGATAGCCAAATTGAATGTCGATGCCATTACTGGCCATGATGTTACTAAAATAATGACGCCAATGATCATTGATATAATTGCATCAACGCTTCCCCAACCTGTCAACTGAATTAATAAACCACCTGCAATCACACCAACTGACACACCTGCATCCGCTAATAAATGAATATATGCCGTTTTTGAATTAAGATCTTGCTCATGGTGATGTCCGTGTTCGTCAGGTGCACCACTTGCTTTAAATAGCATAGCTGTAAAAAAATTAATACCAATACCAATCGCTGCAACAATCATGACTGTTGCACCACTCGTGGCCACTGCAGGTGGGTTAATTATATCTGATACGCCTTCGTAGAAAATAATAATAACTGCACCTATTAATAGGATCGAATTAAATATACTAGCCAAAATAGATAAGTTATGCCAACCATATGTGTGCCGTCTAGTTGCCTTCAAACCAAATACAATCACTGCTAACCATGCTATCACAAGCGCTAATACATCACTTAAATTATGAAAAGCATCAGCAAATAAGGCTGTTGAGTGGGCTAACTGTGAAAACACCAATTCTGCCAAAACAAATATTAAATTCAATGCAATACCGACAATATAGGGTCCTTGTTTCATTCTCACTTGTTCATGTTCCATCTGTGTGCCTCACAATTTTTTCTTATATACTTAATATACCACTTTTAAATGAATTTTGTTTCATATGTTTATAAAATAAAAAGTTACCAATATATCTATTGATAACTTTTAAAAATTATTTCGACAATCCTTCAGCAATTTTATCCAAATTCCACTTCATCATGCTGTAATAAGTATCCCCTTGGACACCCTTTTTCGCAAGTGAATCTGTGTAAATTTTAGAGTATATTGAGAGACCTGTCTCTTTTGAAACTTTCTCCATTGCTTTTGGTGAAACTGAACTTTCTAAGAATAATGATTGTACCTCACTACCACGTATCTTAGCTAATACTTGTTTCATTTGTTCTGGTGTTCCTTGTGATTCTGTGTTAATTTCCCAAATAAATGCAGGTGTTATATCATATGCAGCAGAAAAGTATTTAAATGCCCCTTCAGAAGTGACAAGAACTCTTTTATTTTCCGGAATACTCTTAAACTTTGTCTTTGCACCTTTATCTAACTCAGTTAATTTAGCAACATATGCCTTGGTATTTTTTTCATAAGTACTACTGTTCTTTGGATCTTTATCGATTAAAACTTTTTCGATGTTTTTTACATACTTAATACCATTTTGAATATCAAGCCATGCATGTGGGTCCAATTCGTTTTCTTTTCCTGCATCAGTTAAATGCTTTGCTTCTACATTTTTTGAAACAGCATAAACTTCTTTATTATTTTTTTTACCAGCGTTTTGATACATTTTCTTAAACCAACCTGAACCACCTGTCTCTAGGTTCAAGCCATTATGAAACAAGATATCAGCTTCTTGTGTTGCTGACACATCTTGAGGGCGTGGCTCGTATTCATGTGGATCCGTGCCACGTGGGACAATCGTGTGTAGATCAACTTTGTCTCCTGCAATCTCTTCAACCATATTACCAATAATTGAATTTGTTGCAATAACGTGCAATTTGTCATGTTGTGTGGTTTTACCACCTTTACTACCGTTAACAAACCATAATACGCCCCCGATAATAACAGCTGCAGTAACTACGATAATACTCAAACGTTTAATCATTTTTTTCTCCGTCTATTTTTAACATTGAAACGCGAATTAGCTTATTTTTTTCTTGAAAATAATGCCTTGTTTTGGTGAAAATAAGAAAGCCACACTAAAGAAAATTGCAGCTGTTAGAACAATAGCTGGACCTGATGCCCAGTTAAAGGTAAAGCTTAAATACAAGCCAATAACTGATGAAATAACAGAGAAAATTGCCGCAACAATCATCATGTGTGACAACCTATTGGTGAGTAAATAGGCTGTTGCAGCAGGTGTAATTAGCATCGCCACAATTAATATGATACCTACTGTTTGCAAGGCCGTTACCGTCACAAGCGTCAACACAAGCATTAGTGAATAATGCATAACCTGTGTTTTCAAACCGTATGCTTTTGCAAATGTATTATCAAAGGATGTAATTAATAATTCTTTATAAAAAGTTACAACAAAAATCAAAACAACCGCTAGTACAATTGCTGTAGTTACTAAATCACTATCTGAAACTGCCAATACATTACCAAATAAGATATGGTGCAAATTCGTTGCTGATTCAGCTAGTGAAATCAAAATAAATCCGAGTGCAAAAAATGCAGAAAACACGATACCAATTGCTGTATCATTTTTTAGTTTTGATTTCATTGTCACTAAACCAATAAGTAACGATGCTAAAATTCCAAATATTGAGGCACCTACCAGTAAATTAATGCCTAATATATATGCCACAGCAACTCCTGGTAACACGGCATGGGAAATGGCATCTCCCATTAATGACATACCTCTTAAAATAATAAATGATCCAATGATGCCGGACATAATTCCTACTAAGATTGAGGTAATTAGTGCTGTTTGTAAGAAATTATATTGCATAAGACCATCAATAAACAATCCAATACTACGCATTTTCTGGCTCCTTATCTGAGAATAATATCGTTGACAGATCACCACTAAAGGCCTTTGTAATATTTTCTTTTGTAAAGACTTCTGTCGTTGTGCCTGAAGCAACAATGCCACGATTAATGATCACCAAGTTGTCGAAATACTTGGTCACCTTGTTGAGGTCATGATGGACAACAATAATTGTCTTGCCTTCTGCTTGCCACCGTTTTAGAATTGACATAATTTCCGCCTCGGATTTCATATCAATACCAACAAATGGCTCATCTAAAATAATAACATCTGCTTTTTGAACAATTGCTCGTGCCACAAAGACACGTTGCAATTGCCCACCGGAAAGCTCACCAATTTGACGTTGCGAAAATTCTGACAAGTTAACATCAGCAAGCGCCTGGCTTGTTGCTTCTTTTTCTTTTGTACCAGGAATATTAAACAATCCCAAGTTGGGGTATGTTCCTGTCATAACTGTATCAAACACATTGATTGGAAACGTCAAATCAAGTGCAGCACGTTGTTCAACATAAGCAATATTTTTCAATTGCTTAGATACTGGTTTATCATGCAAGGTGATCTCTCCACCTTGTTTATGAATCAACCCCAGTAAACCCTTAATCATGGTCGACTTACCGGCACCGTTTGGTCCGATAATACCAGTAATTTTTCCAGGTTCAAACGTGATTGATAGGTTCGTAAATATTGGTGATCCACTGTAGGCCACCGTCATATCTCGGACTTTTATCATTGTTCGTACTCTCCTAATGCTATCGACATTATCTCGAGTGTAAACTTTTAAATTTAGAATGCTTCAGCCAAAAAACTTTCAAGCACGCAAAAACGGCGCGTTTAAAATCTACAGTCGAAATAAGTGCGTCGAAACATTTTTTATTTTTTAATTGATGAACTATCATCTGGTTGCTTCTTGGCTGACACAACTAGATGATAATTCTCAATATAGGTTTATATTATCATATCCTTTTCTTAATGGCTATACTTATGTCTTATGTTAGAATGATTCCATTTCCAAATACATAACTACCCAACTAACCAAAATATTTTACAATCATATAAAAAATAATACATTAAAAAAGATAACAACTACAAACGTTATTATCTTAGAAACCTGATTGCTTAAGTGCTTTTTATTCTCATACTTGTAATTCATTAAAAAAAGTCGTAGCATCCCCGATAATTTGATTAATCTCAAACGGTGTTTCAATCAGTTCAAGGTTAATTGACATTATTGTGGCGTCTTTTTGAGCATAATTTAATAAACCAGCAAATGGATATACTTGAAAACTTGTACCAACAATCACAATTAAATCAGCCTCATGCACCCAACTAACAGATTTATTCACCTCAAATGGTGTTTCTTCATAAAATGTAATACGTGGTCGCAACAATTCACCATCTGAGCGTCGCATACTTTTTAAATAATCTGATACAGCAGCTTTTTGATGATCACTTGGGGCGTAAACATCGTACAAGTTACCATGAAATTGAATTAAGCGCTCAGAAATTGTGTTTGCCTTCACATGTAAATCATCAACATTTTGTGTAATAATTTTTGCTTTCTGATTTTGTGTTAACTTGGCCATTTTTTCATGAATAACATTTGGTAATGCGTCAGGAAAGTACATGTTATCAATCATAAATTGATATTGTTTCTCTGGTTCATTGTGAAAAGCAGTTGCCGATAATAAATATTCTGGCCGTAGGTTAATACCGTTGTATATGCCATTCTTTGAGCGATAATCAGGTATACCAGAAGGTGTCGAAATACCAGCGCCAGTCATAAAAACAATATTCTTGGCTAAATTAAATTGCTGTTGAATCTCTGCTGTGACAATCATTTTTGAACGCTTTCTTTTAAACACGGTGAATATATGGTAAAGCAAGTTGTTTAAATAAATCACTCACTTTCATACGATACAGTGCTTTAAAAAAGTCCGCTGAATCTTGATCATCTGGCTTGGTAATGACAAAACTATTTTGAGAATCTACTTGTCCTAATCCTACATATGCTGTTTTTTGTGTTTGAAAATCTGTCATTTCAGAATGATAAATAGTAAATACCTGACTTACTGGTAAATCTAATTGACGTTTAGAAAGGACACTCGTTAATGTCACATATTCTTTTGCATTAACCGTTGGCTTGCCCCACGCTGTTAATACTTCATCAACACCAGTAAACAGCATAGTTATTTGACGTCGAATGTGTCTTGGTTGTGTCAAATCAGCAGCTAAAATTGGTGCTACTAGTTTTTTGGCTGCTGTGTATGCCAACGGATACAACGTCCCTAATTCAGCAAAATCAGCCCCACTTGCATCAGCAAATATCAATGCATCAAGGATCATTAAAAGACGCCATAAGCTTTCATCGTCTAATTCACCATTCTCAGGTGTTAATTCAGATTTAACACCTGCTAAATAAGCCAATCTTGTTTCTGATGTTATGATTTCTTGTTTCTCTAACTCATGATAAGTAATTGCATGTACCACTGTTCGATGCATTCGTGTTGCAATTTGAATCAACTGTTGGTCTAATTCGTCATTTTTAAACGTCAATGCAAAAAAGACCTGCGGTACCACACCATTTAGCGTTAGTAATATCTTTAATAATTCATTACCAAACAAGAAATCAGATTCAGTTCTATCATCTAAGGCAATAAGCAGACGACTCCCTAATACTTCTTGTGTCATACGATCAATATGTAATTCACCAGTAGCATCACCTGATGCACGAGTCATGACAGTTCCTGGATAAACCTCATTTACGGCATCTAACAACGTTTTAATTTTTGGATTCATCTCTCATCTCCATTAATATTTTTTTCGCAATTTCTGTATCTACTTGTTTCAATGCCCGCAACTTTGTAACAAGTGTTTGTACTTCTGCAATCGTTGCACCAACCTGTATAGCTAGTGCACGATATTGCATTTTCATGTGTCCTTGTTGAATGCCACCAGCAACAATCGCCTTCAATGCTGCTAAATTTTGTGCCAATCCAACTGCTAAAATAATCCCCCGTAGTTGATCCGCTGTTTCCACAGCCATCATGCGCAATGCCCTTTGGGCCTGTGGCATTGCTGAAATAGCACCACCTACTGTGCCAACAGATATTGGTAAAGTTAACTCACCTTGGAGATAGTCATTTTTAATCGACCATGTTGTCAATGATTGATATTGTCCATTATGACTAGCATATGCGTGCCCGCTTGCTTCAACAGCACGCCAATCATTTCCGGTTGCCATGACAACTGCACTCAAACCATTAAATAACCCTTTATTTTCTGTTGTCGCGCGATATATATCATGTTTAGAAAATTTACTGAGTGACACAATCTTCTCAGCAACTTGTTGACCCCCAACATTTGCAAATGGTACACGTCCAGTAACCGTCACCAATTGATCGATTGCGTAATTGCTTAATATTGCACCAATAAATTGATTCTTAAAATCAGAAAAAATAGTAGTTTCTGCTTCTAAAATGGTATTAACAATATTAGCTCCCATCGCATCCTTTGTATCAATGGTAAAATCAACACTGACATCAGAATCAGTAATTCTTCGTGTCACAACTGAAAGTAATCCACCACCGCGTTTGTATATTGATGGTTTTGACTGTTTAGCACACTCAAACAATATTTTTTGATGTGTCAAAACAAATTGGTTAATTGTATCAAAATCAATATTAGTGAATAATAGTTGTCCTGTTAACGCTGAACGTTTTGGTAAAACAACTTGAACACCACCACCAGCATTTAGCATTTTTGCCCCATTATTTGCTGCAGCAATAACACTTGGCTCCTCAATAGCCATTGGAACTGAAACTTGGTGACCGTTGACAATAATATCTTGCAATATGCCCATAGGTAGACGAAAATCAGTAATATAATTTTCAACGATTTGAGTATTATTGTCACTTTGATTATCATGCCAGGCACTCTTATCTTGATCAGATAATTGCAATAACGCCAGACGTTCATCTGGGGATAGTTCATAATATTTTTTAGCCATTGTTTTTTATCGTTTCAGCAATTAAGCCTTCACGTACACCGCTTTCTGAAAAAATAACTTTTGGTGCATGAATATGCGCCATTAAATTTAATAGGGGCAGCAAACCACTAATGATAATATCTGCACGTGACACCTCTAGCCCAGCAATGTTTTCACGTTCAGATCGTGTCATATATCGAATTTTGTCAAAGATAGTAGTTACGCCTGCAGCTGTCATATTAAATCCATGAAAGTTGTTCACCACTGATTCTCCAAGAGATGTTCTTCCCATACGAGCTAATGAACGGTTTGCACCACCAAGTAATATGACTGGCAAATTTCTTTGTTCTGATAACCAAGATAGCGTCCGAAACTGTTCTGAAATACTTTCACATGCTAAATGAATATCATGTTGATTGATATCATTTGCTAAGTTGAATCGTTCTGATAAAGTTACTGCTCCAAATGGTAGACTTGCAGCAGCAATATTTTTACCTTCTTTTACAACAATGACTTCAACCGATGCACCACCGGTATCTAAAATGACCGCATTGGTAACTGGTAGCGTAGCAACGACACCCAGATAGTCATAGTATGCTTCTTCAGTGCCCGTTAATACCTGAAATACGATACCTGTTTCTGATTCCACTCGTGATAAGAACGCACTCTGATTGTGAGCCATTCGCACAGCAGCAGTGGTAATCGCCCGCACTTCTGGTTCAAATTCAGCGTACTTCGTTTGAAAATATTTTAACGCCGCAATTGTACGATCCATGGGTTCTTCTTTTAAAATACGCTCTGGTCCCATGTTTTGTGCAATGCGTGTATCTTGTTTTTCACGGACTATCTCCGTGTATGTGCCGTCATCGTGTAATTCTTCCACTACCATACGAGCAGAATTACTACCGAGATCGACAATTGCTAAATAGCTCATGTTGTCATCCTAGGCATTATTTATTACTTACAGTATATCAAAAAAAGCCCCTACACGGGCATTTAAACATGTTACAATATGGTTATGAAAATATTTTACACGCTACTTGGTCTCATAACTTTCACAATTGGTACTATCGCAATCTGGATCCCTGGATTACCAACCACGGGTTTTTATGTTTTAACTGCTATTTTGTGGTCAAAATCATCACAACGTCTCGAAAATTGGCTCCAACAAAACCGTTATTATATAAAATATGTTGACGAAGCTGTTTTTAATCGTAAATTACGATTACGTGGTCGACTCGTAATTTATGCTGTTACGGCAGCCATGATGAGTGTGCCCTTTTTTACAACCGATATGTTGTGGTTAAAATTCATATTACCTTTTACATCCCTATCACAAATATTAGCTATGGAAAGTTACTACCGTGGTTATTTATGGTTTGATGGTATACCTTTTACACAAAGTATGAAGCGTTCGAACTCAAGAAATTGAATTCGAACGCTTTTTTATTATTTAGGTCAACAAAGTCATCCGCATTAATATTGACTCATATGCTATCCACTTCATACAAAAAGCCAATTAAAAAGTAATTGGCTTTTTTGCAAAACAAACTGTGACTATTGTGGATCTAAAGTTTCATTAATTGTATTTAAATTAGTTTCCGCAATACCATAAAATTCTGACGGTACTGGACCACCAAATTGTGTCCCAGTTTTTTTGTTTGATAAATCTAATGATTGTCGTAATTTATTTGTCACACGTTGCTTTTCTGTTTCTGGGACCATTTGATAGCTTATCCCATCATACATATCGCCAACTCCATGTAAATAATCAGCATTTTGTCCCTTTGCAGCAGACATATACTTTTTAACGACATTTACCATATCATTATAACTTAAATCCGTTTCAACATTTTTGGATATTGACGCCATAAATTTCGAATTGAAAAGCGTGGATACACTCGCTGATTTCTTAAGTAACGCTTTTAAAACTAACCGTTGTCGAAGTTGTCGTCCGTAATCTCCTTGAGGGTCATCATAACGCATACGTGAAAACGATAGTGCCGCATTACCATTCATTGTTTCAAACTTTTTGAAGTTTTTGCCATCTTTTGCGTATTGAAATGCTTCTTGGTCCTTAACAAATTTATATGTTGCCGGCGATTGATCTTCATCAGGAGTATATGTGAACGTCAGTGGCGATGCAACTTTGACACCGCCAACTTGATCAATCAACTTCTCTAACCCACCCATGTTAGCCAAAACATAAAAATCAATTGGTACATTTAAATAATTTTGTAGCGTCATCATTGTAGCGCCCACACCAGCAATAGGAAATGCTGCGTTTAATTTTTGGGGGAATGTATTTTCAGCACCTGAAATAGCCATCATAATATCACGTGGAATGGACATCATTGTCGTTGTTTTCGATTTAGGATTGATTGTAATTAACATCATAGAGTCTGTTAAACCAGTCCGGTCTCGCGACAATGCACCAGTATCTGTACCCAAAACTAGTACAGAAAAAGGTTTGCCCTCTTTCACAACTTGTCGTACATCACGGGCTTTGGTAACATTTGCACTACGTTGCATAGTATCTACAGATTTATGTACATTATGCAATGCTCTAGCAAAAATAATACCGCCAGCAGCGACAACTACAACAATTATTAAAACGATCCAACGCCATAATTTTCGCGATTTACGCGGTACTTTTGGCGTTTTTGGGGTTTGCTCGCGTCGTTTAGCACGACTCATATCTTGGTTATCCATGATTACTCCTGTTCAATATTAAATATTATACCATTAAAAATTAAACGGGATACTACGTTTCAATCAAATAATATATAGCTAATACACCATTTCAAAATTGCACTTTATCAAAATGATGTCTAGAAAAGCTTATTTACTTTCTGCCAATGACTTTTTTCAAAAGTCGATAAACTTTATATTTAATCGGTTGAATTGGTAATATAAAACTGCCAACTAATTGGCGTGCTTCACCCTCAAATGCTGTTTTAAAACCGAGTACGCCATCCGATCCATCAAAACGTCCAGAAATACCATAAAAATTATATGACTTTATACCACTAGATACCGCTTGTTGAATCATTGCATCTTGAATTTGATATGGTCCGTAATAATCCTTATACATTTCATACGTGCCAGAATAGAGATATGTCATTTCTTGTGGTTGCTGAATAAATAGCGCCCCAGCAACAACTACAATTTTTTTACCAGCTGCAGCCATTTGCTCCTCAGCACTGTTAACACGCTTAATATGATGCTGTTTCTGATCATCAAATTCATTAAATTGGCGTTTGAATTTCTCTTGATTTGGATACTTATTAATTTTATTTTGAATGTTAAGTAATTTTTGATTCAGCGCGTCAATTTTTTGATTTTCTGAGGTAATATACGTTTCAAAATTTAATTCAGCAAAAACAAATTTTGCATTATCACCATAGGTATCATACAAAAGTTCATAAAACGATAAATCTTTATCATGATAGTGCAATCGATCTGCTGTTTTTTGTGTTAAATTTTTAAACTCAGGCAGATCTTCTCGAGATAATTGTCGTAGCTTAATGCCAAACTGTTGATTTTTTTTAAGATAATATTGTACATTTTTACCATAAGATTTTCGAATGTCAGTCAAATCATTTAAATCTGACAAATTTTTGACATACTCCCAACTTGGTGATCCAGTTGTTGACATACCAAACTCAAAGGGTTGATGTTCAAGCCCATGTAATTTCATTGCTGCCAAGAAAGCATCGTTTGAATTTTCTATTAAATTACCTTTATCATCTGTTTTGGCATAAGTGATGTTTGGTTCCCATTGCATATAAAGTACGCCATGCTTACGTGCAAATTTGCGCACTTCTCGAATAAAAAAAGATAACAACACGGTATTACTAAAATCTATTAATGGCCCACGATCAAACAAAAACACAGATCCTAATCGTGTCATTTCAGTCATTACTAGTGAAGCAGCGACTATGACATTATCATCTTTTACACCAAGTAAATACGGTGTGTGATTACGTTTGATAAGTAAATTGTACTGCTCAATTGATTGTGTATATGTTCCCAAAATATGCTGAGACTCAAACTGTGCATATTCTTCTGCAGATAATTCAGTAAAATATAACGTCATGACATTAGTTTCCTCTATCTACTATTATACAAAATAAAAAAACGCCCGAAGGACGTTTTATAAATTATTAATATTGTCCGACATTTGACTCGGCAACAATAGTACCACCAACAATACCAAATCCAACTGAAGTTGCGCGAGCATTTGCAACCCACAAACGGTGACCAGGTGTTCCAGTTGTTATCATATTTGTTTCATTGTACCATGCATTAATAACTTGGCCAATTCCCCAACCAATTGCAACAACTTCACCATTAGTTTGGAAGTGATTTGTTGGTAAACCACCATTAGCAACGGCATTTTGTGCTCGTGCTTGTGCCCGTGCTGACAATCCAGCATCTAATGTTACAGGATTCAAACCTAACGCTGCACGCTTTGAATTCAATGAATCAACTAATGCCTGTGCTGCTGAATTTGCAACAGGTGCAGGTGTATTATTTGATGTAGGAACAACAGCTTGCTTTGCTGGAGCCGGTGTAGTGGTTGCTGGCGCTGGATTTGCTGCAGGCGCAGCTTGTTGTGCCACTGGAGCAGTACTGGTTGCAGGTTGTGTAGCATTTCCTGATAACTTTAATACTTGACCAACTGAAATATAGTTAACATTTTGAATATTATTTGCAGCAACTAAATCAGCAATTGATACACCATTTGATGCAGCAATACGATAAAGTGTGTCACCCGCTTTAACAGAATAAGTACCTGTCGCATTATTGGGTGTTGCAGTTGGTGCAACAGCTTGAGTTGCAGGTGTACTAGATCCTTGCGTCTTAAGTTGTTGTCCAATAAAGATTAAGTTAGTATTTGTAATACCATTAGCTTGAGCTAATTCGGCAACAGTTGTGCCATTAGCAGCAGCTATCTTGTTAAGTGTATCACCGGATTTAACAGTAATTGTATCAGCAGATACAGAAGCAACACCAGCAACAGCAAATGTTCCGGCAGCAAGAGCAGATTTAATAATAGTAGATGATTTCATAATAGTGTTACTCCTTATAGTTAAGTGATAGAATTTTTAAGTAAAATTTATTTTGAGTTCGCCTCAACATTTATAAGTGTATCAAATTAGAATAACATTCATGTTTTATAATTTTTTCACTTTGTTATCAAAATACCAATTGTGTTACAAAAACCGAGTTTTATTCAAAGAAATTACATTTTGAAGACACTACTATATCAAAAACATTTCAAAGAATTGTTCCTACAAATGTTGGATACCAATTTTGATTGACTGTTTGTATTTTGATTTTCGCTTCACTTTCGGTTCTTGCAATAAATTGACCACCACCGAGGTAAATGGCCACACTATATGGTTGTTCCGGTAAGCCCCAAAAAAGTAAATCGCCAGTACGCATATTCTCTATTGTTGTTAAATCATAAACATCTTGCACAAGATCTATCAAGTTAGAAGACCAGTGTCCCGTTTGAATATCTGCTTTAATATTTGCTGTGTTTAAAACGAACGCAACAAACGCACCTGAGGAAGGATAAGTCTTCCCCAACTGCGCAAGTGCAATATTTAGCCAATTACCTGTCATAGATATACAATATTAGAACTGCCCAATGTTGGACTCGCCAACAATAACACCACCAACAATACCGAAACCAACAGAAGAGGCACGTGCATTAGCAACCCACATACGATGTCCTGGTTGCCCATTCGGCGTCATCATGTTTGTTTCATTGAACCAAGCATCAATAACTGAACCCGTCGAAAAACCAACAGCAACAACTTCGCCATTTGTTGAAAAATGGTTTGTTGGTATACCACCATTAGCAGCAGCATTTTGAGCACGTGATTGTGCTTGTGCTGACAAACCTGCATCTAGTGTTACAGGTGCCAAACCTAAGGCGGCACGCTTTGCATTCAACGAATTAACTAATGTTTGTACATCTGATGATGCAGCAGTTGATACTTGCGTTGGTGCTGCAGAAGCTGTTGATACTTGTGTCACTTGATTTACAGGTGCGCTAGGTGCAGCTACCTGTGTTTGTGCTGGTGCTTGGTTTTGTCCACCATTTGCTTGATAATTTGCATATTCACTAGCAGTCATATAACCATCTTTATTTGTATCAGCGGCAGCTATATACTGAACATTTTCGGTAGTAGGTGTGACTGCTTGTGGTGCTTGAGCAGCAGTGGTACTAGTATCTCCACCATTTGTTTTATAAGTATTATACTCAGTTGCTGACATGAATCCGTCTTTATTTGTATCAGCACCTGCAATATAGCTAACATTTTGAGGTACAGATACAGTTTCTTGCGTCACTGTTTTCTCACCATTCGCCTTGAAAGCATTATACTCATTTACTGACATAAAACTATCTTTATTTGTATCAGCAGCTGCAACATATGATAACTTTTCAGCAGGCGCTTGAGTATTTGCCTCTGATGCAGTAACTGTTGGCACAGCAGCTACTGTATTATCTTGTTTTAATGATAGCTGTTGTCCAACAACCACATAATTATTATCTGATAAACTGTTCAAATTAGCCAACTCTGCAACATTGATACCAGTTTGTTGCGCAATTTTTGACAATGTATCACCAGCTTGTACAGTATATGTCGTACCATCTACTGAAACTGTTGTTGGTGCAGAAACTGTCAATTTTTGACCAGCAATAATCAAATCTTGGTTCGAGATGTTATTTGCCTTTACCAAATTTTCAGTTGTTGTATTATTTTCATGTGCGATACCACTTAGAGTATCTCCTGATTCAACTTCAACCGTATCAGCTGAAACAGCTGCATGTCCACCAACTAGGGTGGCAACACCGGCTACGGTTGCCAATAATGTTTTCTTTAAGTTATTACTCATTAATATAAGCTCCAAATATTTAAATTTTATTATGATTATTAATTTTTAGACCTGTTGTTATACAAATCTTAAGAACATTCTCTAGTATATCTACCTTGTATAACATATACGTTGTTTCAACTTTTCAGTTTTATAACAATATTTCATTTATATGACATACTTATAAGTGTTTATATTTTTAGCTTTCAAGTCCTAACTATGACTCATACGTTTTTTGAAACAAAAAAGTGAAATAAACAGAATTGTACTGTTTATTTCACTTATTTCTGCAACTATTACACTCTGAAAAAATGTTTCTAAAGTTTTAACAAGATGCTACCATAGGTAAATCCCGCACCAAATCCGGTTAATAAGACTTTCTTTCCACTAAGATTAACAGCATTCATTAATTCATCAAAACCAATAGCTATACCAGCTGATGATGTATTACCATTACGTATAACATTTGTTGAAAACTTAGCAATGGGTTCTTGCAATGCATTTGCAATGTATTCAATTAACCTCAGATTAGCTTGATGCGGTATGAAGTAGTCTATATCACTTGGCTTCAAATCATTCAGTGCTAAAAAATCATTAATATGGCCTGGTATGAGTTCCGTGACTTCATCAAAAACATCACGCCCTACCTGCGCAAAAGCATCTATTTGAGGATAATTATCTGCTGATAATTCTGTAATTGGCGCGATACGACCAGAATGAACAACATCAGCATTGCCAATTGTATGCATCTGTTCCGCTACCACTGTACCGCCTAAATTATCTGCAGTCATAACAACAGCTCCTGCACCATCCCCAAAAAATACAGTACTTGTCCGATCCGAAAAATCCATCATCTTAGAATTTACTTCAGCAGCAATCACCAATGCATTTTTATAGATACCAGATCTAATAAACTTATCAGCGGTACTAACACCAAACACAAATCCAGCACAGGCAGTCATGATATCATAAGCCCAAGCATTGTCAGCCTTTAAATTACGCTGGACTAAAGCAGCAGTTGATGGCGCAAGTCCATCAGGTGTAAAAGTAGTGACAATAATCAGATCAATATCTTTAGGTTCTACTTGAGCTCTGGCTAGAGCTAATTTAGCAGCCTTTGTCGCTAAATCACTGGTGTTGTCACCTTTTAAAGATATATGTCTTGTTTGAATACCGGTGTGTGCTTGTATCCACTCATCATTAGTATCCATAATCTTTGACAAATCAGCATTAGTTACCACATCACTGGGTACATAGTGCGCACTTGCCAATATTTTACTTCCGGGCATATGTTTTTCCCCTTCTAAACGCGTTAGCTTAGCTTCAAATAAATATACTTTCAAACTCACTTTTATCATTTGACATAAACAGATAAATTAATATTTATACTTATTTTATTGTAGCGGATTTGAAGCATTACGCAAGCTCTTTTAGATAGACTGCCAAAGAAGCGTATACTCAGTGCTAATTTTACGCCAAACAAAAGCATCATAAACAACCGTTGCTATGACATCTGTATCGTCAAAGTCAGCATGTAATACATTACCAACGGGTAGTATACCTAACAAATCACGCCACAGCATTAATAATTCGGATACATCATCTCCAAAGCTCCAACCAACTTGAAAGTCCCTATTATCTTTAAAAATTAAAATTGCAGCAACAATGTGTTGCTGTGACAAGCGAACAATACTATGCTCACTGTCAAATTGCTTATTTTCAAATGTCAAACTTGTGTAATTTATTTTTTGAGAAGCTGGATTAACACGATGAATTCGTTCATAATGATCACGCAATAATATTAATAGCTCTTGTTTCAAGTCTGATTCTAATTCATTGACAGTAACAACTGGATCTCCGACATAATCACGTATGTTCATTTTAGTAATAGCTGTCGTTGAAACTAATTTAAAACCGTTATCTTCCAGAAAACCAAATGTAATTGGATCACTTACTTTTGCAATAAGCCCTTTATTATTTGACTTAGCCATCGTTTGCAATGCCCACATTGTTTCAACATCTATATCTGGTACTTGTGTTAAAACATAATTATTTGGATGATTAAGATTAGTTGTATAGCATTCAGTCATGTTTTTTCATCATTATTTAAACGTTATTTTCTGCTTGTAAATCACCAAGACGCTTTTGTGTTGCAACTAACTTAGCTTGCCAATCTGCTAATTTTTGTTTTTCATTAATAACAACTTGTTCTGGTGCCGAGTTCACAAATTTATCATTTCCTAACTTGCCTTCTGCACGCTTCACTTCGTTAGTAAATTTTTTAACATCATTTGAAAGACGATCAATCTCTTCATCAATATTAATCAATTCTGCTAAAGGTACATATATTTCAGCACCAGTAATGACTTGTGACATTGCTAAGTTAGGTACATTAATATTTTCTGAAATTTGTAATGATTTTGGATGAACAAAACGGTTAATATAATCAATATTATCATTAAAAATAGCAATGAGGTTACTGTCCGATGTTTTAATAAGTAAGTCAATCTCTGTGGACATCGGTGCATTCGCCTCTGAACGAATATTTCTTACAGCTACAATCAAATCCTGTAACGACTTAAATGCCACTTCAGCAGACTTATTCGTTAATTCTTCATGTGTCACAGGATAACGTGTAACAGAAAAATCAGCATTATGTCCGACCTGATCCGGCATTTCTTGCCATATTGCCTCAGTAACAAATGGCATAATTGGTTGCAAAAGTCGTAATGTCTGATCCAACACATAAGCTAATGTTTGTTGAACAGGTGCCTTGTCAGCATTACCACCTAATGTTTCCTTTGTCATTTCAATGTACCAATCTGCAAAATCAGACCAAATGAAATTATACAGCTCACGACCAGCTTCACCAAATTCAAATTTATCAAAATTGCGTGTTACTTTATCAACTGTTGTGTTTAAACGTGACAAAATCCATTTATCACCTAATGACAATTTGTCCAAATCTGGCAAAGTCGATGGTGTGTTGTCATCTAAATTCATAATAACATAGCGCGATGCATTCCAAATTTTGTTAATAAAATTCCATGCTGCATCCATCTTATCATATGTAAAACGAACGTCTTGACCAGGTGTTGATCCCGTGGCTAGGAACCAACGCAATGCGTCAGCACCGTACTTTTCAATAACATCCATTGGATCAACACCATTTCCCAACGATTTGGACATTTTACGACCTTCACCGTCACGAATCAAGCCATGAATCAAGACATTTTTAAATGGCCTTTGTCCTGTAAATTCCTTACCTTGAAACATCATACGAGCAACCCAGAAGAAAATAATATCATATCCAGTTACTAAAGTATTTGTAGGATAATATCGCGCAAAGTCGCCATCCGTTTTTTCTGGCCAACCCATTGTTGAAAATGGCCACAACGCAGATGAGAACCAGGTATCCAAAACATCTGGGTCACGTTCCCAACCATCACCTGCGGGTGCATCAGTGCCAACATAAATTTCTTCTGCATCAGTACCTTTGTTCTTATACCAGGCAGGAATCTGATGACCCCACCATAATTGGCGTGAAATAACCCAATCACGAATATTTTCCATCCAACGTGTGAAGGTATCCTCAAATCGTGCAGGAACAAACTCAACCTTCTCATCAGGATTTTTTTGCATGTTCAATGCTTGTTCGGCCAATGGTGCCATCTTGACAAACCATTGTGTTGACAAACGTGATTCAACTGGCACCCCAGTACGTTCAGAATGACCAACAGAATGAACAACTGGTTCGATATTTAACATAAAGTCACCGTTCTCAAGGTCGGTGACAATTGCCTTTCGACCTTCAAAACGATCCATACCACTGTACGGACCAGCTAATTCATTTAAATGACCGTCATCTGTCATCGTGTTGATTCTTTCAAGATTGTGTCTATTTCCAACTTGAAAATCATTTGGATCATGGGCAGGTGTAATCTTAACCATTCCCGTACCAAAATCTTTTTCCACATATTCATCAGCAATAATTGGAACTTCACGACCAACAAGTGGTACCATAATCGTTTTACCAATCAAATGCTTATATCGTTCATCGCTTGGATGAACTGCCACTGCCACATCGCCAAACATTGTTTCAGGACGTGTTGTCGCAATTTCAATATAATCTTTTCCCTCAAAGGTTGTCCCATCAGTGAATGGATATTTTACATGATAAAATGCACCTTCATCATCTTGGTAAATCACTTCAATGTCTGATAATGCCGTTCGTGCCTGTGGGTCCCAATTAATAATGTACTCACCACGATAAATCAACTCTTTTTTATAAAGATCAATAAATACCTTATTGACTGCTTTATTCAATCCTTCATCTAATGTAAAGCGCTCACGGTCGAAATCCAACGACAATCCCATTTTTCCCCATTGTTTTTTAATGGTTGTTGCATATTCATTTTTCCAATCCCAAACTTGCTCAACAAACTTTTCACGACCTAAATCGTAACGTGAAACGCCTGTTTCGCGTAGTCGTTGTTCAACTTTAGCTTGTGTTGCAATACCAGCATGATCCATGCCTGGTAACCACAAAACGTCTAAACCTTGCATCTTCTTTTGTCGAATGATCATATCTTGCAATGTCGTATCCCATGCATGACCTAAATGTAGCTTTCCTGTAACATTCGGAGGTGGAATAACAATTGCATAAGACTCAGGTTCATTACCTTGTATGGCTTGATTTGATTCTGGTGAAAATAGCTTCTTTTCTTGCCAATTATCATAACGCCCTGCCTCAACAGATGTTGGTTCATACTTTGTTGACATATCAATGTCGCGCATATCATTCTCCTTTGTTGTGGTCGTACTAAAAAATCGTCCTAAAATTATATTTAGGACGATTTTCACCGTGGTACCACCTGCATTGCTAATGATAATATTGTAAAAAATATCATTAGCCACTTTATTTATTCATATTTTAACACTTAGCAACCTTGGGCATTAACATGACTGATTCCCAGCAACATCAGCTCTCTATACATGTATTTGCTTATTCCTCTAAGATATAGCTAATAATACTAGAATTTCTTGTTTTCGTCAAGTAATTGCATATTTATATTACGTATTAGTATTTTATTTCAATCCAACACTAATACGTAATGCATGAGCTACTTGTTGCATTTCCTGTGAACTGCCACTAATATGAGCAATTTTATCGCGTAAGCGACGTTTGTCAATTGTTCGCACTTGTTCACCCAAAATTACCGAGTCACGTTTAATGCCACCCATATGGGCAGGCAACAAAACATGAGTTGGTAATTTTGGTTTTGATATTTGTGAAGTGATTGCAGCAACTATAGTTGTTGGTGAGTTAGCATTACCAACATCATTTTGAATAATTAATACTGGTCGAACACCAGATTGCTCTGAACCAATGCCCTGTTTCAGATCTGCATAAAACACATCACCACGCATCACTGTCGGATATTCTTCTTTCATAAACTTCTCACTTATTATGTACGCGCCTTGGCGCTTTTATTTATAAATTCTTGATAATCTTTGACCAAATGACGTTAAAATTTCATGCGGAATTGTATGTGCATAGTCTGCAAAATTTTCCAAGGTAATTTCTTTATCACCATCACGCCCAATTAATGTCACAATTGTACCAACAGGATACTGCCTGTCTAATGTAATAACCAGCTGATCCATCGTTATACGTCCTATTACATGTTCTTCTTGTCCACCAACTAATACCTTCATCCCTGTCATGCGCCTTAGGTAACCATCAGCATACCCGATTGGTAACGTTGCAACCCACTGCGAATACTGGGCTGTATAAGTCGCACCATAACTGAGTGACTCCCCAACTTGCAATTTGTGCACCGCTCCAATACGTGATTTAAGTGATAATACGTTTTTAGTTATTATTGGCATTGGTAGATCTGGGGCACCGGGATTATACCCATACAGGACAGATCCAACACGTATTGTATCTGTATTGATTTGATGATAATGCCATAAAGCTGATCCAGAATTGGCTAAATGCCAATAAGATTTTGGAATGTTTGCTGATTGTACCCACTTATAAAAGTTATCAATCTGCTCATCATAATAATTTTGATTCTCATCATCAGCTGTAGCAAAGTGGGTAAATATACCACTCAAATTCAGTTTAGTAGATGATAAAATTTTATCATACATGGCTTGTACAGCCGTTTCCGAATGTGCACCCATACGCCCCATACCAGTATCAACAGCTAATTGTATATCTAGTATTTCACCATCATCAATCAATTGCTCGGCTTCTTGTAACCACTCAAGTTCCCCAACGGCTGGAGAAAGACGATGTGTGAGCATTAATCTAACATGACTAACATCTTGAACGCCTAATAATATAATATTAACATTATTTTTTGGCAAGTGCTTCCGTAAAACAATACCTTCATCAATTGTCGCCACTGCAAAATCACGTACACCAATATCATATAAAGACTTCGTCACTGCAACTGCACCATGCCCATAAGCATTCGCTTTTACAACAGCAATTAAACGATTAGCACCAGCATGTCTCATAATTAGCTGAGCATTGTAATTAATCGCTTTTAAATCAACTTCAATCCAAGACGGTCTCGTCATTAAAACGTCGTTTTTTTCTATCATCATAAAACCCCACGTTTTGGAAAAAATTTTAAGCTCAAACGTTCTAAGATTGTTAAACGTTCAATAATTACTACCGTGTTAACTCTATCACCACTATGTGTAATTGCTACATGAGTTTTATAAACGAAATTTTTCACACGCATGATTGGGCGTCCATTAGTTGCGTTTAAAATTTCTATATCATGCCAATGAACTTGTTCACCAATACCATATCCTGTAGCTTTTGAAAAAGCTTCTTTGGCTGAAAAACGTCCAGCTATAAATTCATTATAGTGCTTACCTTTACGTTTGGCAGCTTGCTTACGCTCTGTTTCAGTCAAAATAGTGTTAATAAAATTAACTTTACGTTCTGCAATATCGCCAACACGACTTATTGATTCCGTATCATTTCCAATTCCAATTATCATGTCTCTATTGTATCAAAATGTATCTCATTCACCAAACTGATTATCCACTTGATTAACAACTTTAGAATTTAATAGTTCGTTTAAATTTAAATGTATACCTTTCACCATTAAAAAGCACAATAAAGTTGTAAATGATTGATTCTTCATAAGAAATTCTCCTATTAATTTAGTTAATAAAAAAATTGTAAGATGAATGAAGAGTTAAATCAATATAAATAGCCTAACAGGTTATTTTTTTGGCATAATTGGTAAATAACATTATTCATAGTACACCATATTAATGTAATGCATATTTAATCAGTACTAAAAAAGTTGTAGTATCTAATAGATACTACAACTTTTTAATGCCGTCGGTGGGAGTCGAACCCACACGGTGTTGCCACCACTGGATTTTGAGTCCAGCGCGTCTGCCAATTCCGCCACAACGGCTAATACAAAGCACTAAGGCTTATAGGGCGGTAGAAGGGGATCGAACCCTCGTATGCTGGATCCACAAACCAGTGTGTTAACCACTTCACCACTACCGCCATGGCAGGGATAGAGGGAATCGAACCCACATCAACGGTTTTGGAGACCGCTATTCTACCGTTTAACTATATCCCTACAATCATAAATAAAATCAGCTAACGCTGAAATAACATGGTGAGGAGTCGCACCTCACGATAACACTGGCTTGTTCATGTCTGTCAGTAATTAGCGGTCACAGCGGGGCTCGAACCCGCGATCTCCTGCGTGACAGGCAGGCGTCCTAACCAACTAGACCATGCGACCAATGGACGCTACAGGGATCGAACCTGTGACCCCCTGCTTGTAAGGCAGGTGCTCTCCCAGCTGAGCTAAGCGTCC
>NZ_BPKY01000008.1 GCF_019656055.1 Leuconostoc miyukkimchii
TTAGGGAGCAAGTTTCTAGGGAGACTTGCTTTTTTTGTGTTCAAGTAGCTGAGGGTGGGTTGGCGACCGTTGATTCTTGCCTCTTAAAGCCTATATTATCAACTCATTTGACAATTTTCTAAGAAAAAAACTTTGCGTAGCTTGTGAAAAAGTGGTATTCTAAAAATAACTGTTTCTCGTTTACAATATTTTCATGCAAGCGTGCGGTGTAAATTTGAATGAAGGTTTCTGAAAATGGACAGCATGAAAACATTTCTTCGATTATCGCCTTCACCAACGTAGTGTTTTTTTTTACTGTTGTGTTGGTGAATATTGAAGGATAACTCATGGAAGAAAAATTATTTAACAAAGGCTTTATCACAATTACGATCATTAATTTTATTGTTTATCTTGTTTATTATTTGATGATGGTGATTATTGCTGTGATGGCCCATAATGAACTACATGCATCATTTGGGCAGGCAGGGTTAGCATCAGGAATTTACATTATTGGTACTTTACTTGCACGTTTGATTGTAGGTAAAGAACTCGAACTAATCGGGCGTAAACGCATTGTACGCTGGGGCGTTATTTTTTACTTAATCACAACAATTGCATATTTGACAGTGCCTACGATTGTCACGTTAGATATTGTGCGTTTATTAAACGGTTTTGCTTATGGTATGACGTCAACAGCTTTGAATGCGATTGTCACAGAGTTTATCCCAGATCGACGTAAAGGTGAAGGAATCAATTACTATGGCTTGAGTACGAGTTTGGCTGCGGCTATAGGACCGTTTGTCGGGCTGCTACTTTTTCACGCTACAGGTTTCCGATTTATTGTCATGATGTCAATTGTTTTGATTGCTATATCTGTGGTTGCTCTGTTTGCAATTAAAATTAACAATGTTCAATTGACTGATGAACACAAAAAAGAATTAAAATCATGGCAACTTTCAAGTTTTATTGAATACAAGGTTTTGTTAATTGCTGTTATTGGATTTTTGATGGGCTTGTCATATTCGAGCGTTCTATCATTTTTGGCATCATATGCAGAAGCTTTGAACCTCGTCGCAGTTAGTTCATTTTTCTTTGTGGTCTATGCTGGTATTGTGACGTTAACACGTCCAATGTCTGGCCGCATTTTTGATCGTTTTGGTGAAAATTTTGTGATGTATCCTAGTTATGCGTTCTTAACAATTGGTTTAATAATATTAGGTATGACTAACAGTGCTTGGATGCTGTTATTGTCCGGTGCATTTATAGGATTGGGATATGGTACGTTCATGTCAAATGGACAAGCTGTAACGTTGAAATTAGTAACGAGTCATCGAATTGGTATTGCGCTATCGACCTATTTCATTGGGTTAGACCTTGGCTTAGGTGTTGGACCTTATGTCTTTGGTGTGTTACATGCTCAATTACCATTTAGGGACCTATACTTTATTGCTGCTGTTATCCCAGTTATATCGGCAATTCTTTATTTGATTTTTTATAAGCCAAATAAAAAAGCAAAAATTGAACAATTTGCTTAATAAAAAAGACATGTTTCACGTGAAACATGTCTTTTTTATATGACCCAATCATCAAGGGAATTCACTTCGTGTGTCGGCTTTTTGGGCAGGTTTTTAATTTGATCAGGTGTTGAAACACCTGAGTATACGAGTAGGGTATCAATATTATTATTAAGACCTGCTAAAATGTCTGTATGATAGTTATCACCTACCATGAGCACATCTTCCTTTTCAACTGACAAACGTTGCAACGCACCAGACATAATAGGGGATTCAGGTTTAGCAATAATGGTGGGTTGCACTTGTGTGGCGGCTTGAATGGCAGCGATTATTGAACCAGCACCAGGCATCATACCATTTTCTGTTGGTAAATTTGTATCATTATTAGTTGCTATAAATTGTGCACCAGATTGAATTGCAGTTGTTGCAATTGCTAGCTTTTGATAAGTTATCTCACGATCTAGACCAACGACGACAGTATTTGCAGATGCATCGTCAACGATTAAGAAACCAGCTTTTTTTAGTGATTCAATTAAGCCAGTCTCGCCAATAACATAAATTTTAGCATTTAGTGGTAGATAAGATGTTAAATAATCAGCTGTTGCCATAGCACTTGTGTAAACTTGATCAACTGTTGTCGGAATATTGTGATTGATTGTCAAATTTTGTGCTACGTCAGTAGGCGATTTAGTTGAGTTGTTTGTCACAAAAAGATAAGGAATTTTTGCAGACTGTAAACGTTCAACAAAGCGCTTTCCGCTTGGATACTTGGTTTTACCTTGGTAGATGGTACCATCAAGATCAATAAAATAGGCTTTATATGTCATTATGCTTTAATCTCCATTTAATTTGTGTCAACTATATTATATACATCAACAAGTGTTGATATCAAACAACGAATCAACGGACTTCTCTCCAATCTCAATCTCCCTAAAACATAAAATCTCCCTAAAATATTTTATAAAAAAATGTCCGCCCGCAAGCAGTTGCGGGTTTTCGTTGCATATAGGGGTTAATTTAGTGCAACTAATGATTGAAACAGGTAAAATGAAATAGTGTAAGTGAATTTAATTTCACGAACTATCTAATAAATCTTAACCATGACTCACTTAAAAAACTGGGAAAAATTATGTCTAAAAAATACCGAACACCACCTTTTTTAACCCCTTCCGCGATTGTATCACTTATTGTGGCAATTAGTGCTGGAAATTTGGTGGTCAATGTGGCAACAGGATCAAATGAGGGCGGACGTACTGCACCGCGCCAAAGTAGCATTGATTCATCAAATAATAACCCGACTAGTTCAGTTGTTACTAGTAATGCCTCGTCTTCTACTAATGATAAATCAAGTCAATCTAATGACGACTCGTCTGAGCAAGTGTCTGAGAATGATGATACTGCTAGTACTTCATCAGCAAATAGCAGTAGTGTAGCATCAGCTACGACTAGTGATTCACAAACATCGAGTAGTAGTTCAAGTTCGACGTCTGTAGTTGATCAACCAAGTGTGTCCACGTCAACGCCGGACACAGGAGCTAGTAGCGTATCAGGAGGTAACCAGTAATGTTCACTATTCTTGATTTAGTTAATCACTATTTGGGTTATTTCACAACTAGTACGAGGACAAAGGGTCGGATATATACTGCTGTTAGTGCCGGAGGTGTCTGGTATTTGTTATATCTAGCGTATCGATTTTTTGAGAACGGACGTTGGTTGCGAGGAACGTTTATCGCCTTGCTTTTTGTCTTGTTGTTATATTTTGTTGTGTTAAATGTCTTATATTATTTTACAAAAACAACAACTAAATGGGATATCTCTCCATACATTGAAAAAATACTGGGCGGACCACACTTGGAAGAAGAAACCAACCAACCAACTATGGTACCAGCTAATGGGATTTATCAGCGTCAAAATATTATGACAGGTATTATTGAAAGTAATATCACGCAACAAGAAAATATAACAGCTTTGGCATCACAATTAGACCAACTCGGCTTGATGAATAATGACTACGGGCATTTGGGTGAACAAGCCCAACGTCAAATTATTGCACAAAAAGATATCATATTTGCTAACCACCCAGGAATACTGTTACCGTATTTTGATTTGATAATTAAGGATGATGTGACTCAAATTATAGGTGGTATCAATCAACTTCAAGCACGTGAACTCGGTACATTAGCAATGGTTGGTATGACGCCAACAAAACAAGCACGAACGAATTACCGCTTGGCTTTGTCAGCAGTTTTAATAACTGGTGGGATAGGCCATGTTGCTACACGAACAACCTTAGATGTGGTTGAGCGACCGTATAAAATTCAGGTAGAAGTGGCGTATGAAAAAAAGAATTGATAGTTACTTCAATTCTTTTTTCATATTGATATGCATAATTCCTGCTTCTAGAAATTCAGATCCGTATGTTTGAAAATTCAGTTTTTCATAGAATGTTTTGGCCGTGATTTGTGCACCAAGTTCAAGTGTGTGGATATGGTGGTCAGGGTCAGAAGCAAGGGCTTCAATGTACGCAAGTAGCTGAGAACCGAGTCCCTGACCACGCATAGGCTTTAAGGTTGCTACACGCTGTATGTGCCAAATGCCAGGGTGTTCTTCGAGTACTCGAGCAGTAGCTACTGGAGAGCCATTGAGATAAGCAACGATGTGTGTTGCTGATTCCTCTGCAATTTGGTTATCGAGTTCATCACTGAGAGGAACGCCTTGTTCAAGCACAAAGACCGTTTTTCTTATATTTAAAGCTGCCTCGTGAATATCACCAAGGCCAATTTGATGTTTAATTTCTATTGTCATATTGGTATTATAGCAATATTTAGTACAAGGCGTAAAGGTTATTGGTATAATGAGAGTTATGAAAAATCGAGTAAAAAAAACTTTAAGTAATTTTTGGAAAAATGTCATTGCACCTAAAAATTGGCAGCGACAATTAAATACACGATTAGGATTCTTTACATGGGTTGTTGTCCTTTTAGTGTTGAAAACAATTTTAGCTTACATTGCTGATTTTGAATGGCTGCATGTGCAAGATCCCATTCAAGTGGTACTCATGTTGTTAAATCCGGTAGGATTTACAGTTATGTTACTAAGTCTAACGCTTTTTATCAAATCCAAACAGCTTTATTATGGCGCGCTTCTTGTTCTTGATGCTGTAATGACGTTATTACTTTATCTTAATGTGATTTATTTTAGAGAATTTTCGGATTTTATGTCTGTTAATACAATGCTTGGTTACAATACGGTTAATCAAGGGAGTAAGGCTGCAGGAGCAATTGCTTTTGGGATGCATGATTTTTTATTTTGGATTGATATTGTTGTATTAATTGTGTTGTTACTAGCACGTAAAATTCATTTTGATAACAAACAAGTCATGAGATTTAAACCTTTTCAGGTGTTTACAATTGGTTCCTTTCTATTGGTTGCCAATTTACTTGTGGCAGATATTGATCGTCCTCAGCTGTTGACGAGGCAATTTGATCGAGAATATATGGTTAAATATCTTGGAATTGGGCCATTTATGATTTACGATGCGATTAACACATACCAGACAGGGCAAGTTAGAAAGAGTGCAACGCCAGAGGAGCTCACACGGGTAAAAAATTATGTTGCTAAAAATTATGCAGATATAAATCCAGAATTCTATGGTAAAGCAAAAGGCAAAAATGTCATTGTTATCCATTTGGAAAGTTTTCAGCAGATGTCAATTGACCGTAAAATTAATGGACAAGAGGTAACGCCATTTTTAAATAGTTTATATCATAGTAAAAGTACCATGGCATTTGACAATTTTTTTCATTCGGTAGGCCAAGGAAAAACATCTGATGCTGAAAACATGTTAGAAACGTCTACTTTTGGATTACCTCAGGGATCGTTGTTTTCAAAACTTGGAAATGATCAAACATTTCAGGCTATGCCAGCTATTCTTAACCAACGAGCGGGTTATTCTAGTGCTGTATTTCATGGTAATTTAGGAACGTTTTGGAACCGCAATAATGTCTATAAACATATGGGATATCAAAACTGGGTATCAGCAGATTATTTTGATTTGACTGGACAAAAGGCGACAACGTGGGGGTTGAAAGATAAGTTATTATTCAAAGAATCTGTACCATATTTGGAAAATCTACAGCAACCATTTTATGCAAAGTATCTCACTGTGACAAATCATACACCATTCACATTAGACCGGGAAGATCGTGACCCAAACTTTGTAACAACGGATAGTGGCTCTAAGATTGTTGATAATTATTTTGTGACAAACCATTATTTAGATCAATCGATAAAAGAGTTCTTCGAATACCTTAAGAAGACAGGTTTATATGATAATACAATGGTTGTCTTGTATGGTGATCATTATGGTATTTCAAATACAGATGCTAAGTATTTAGCACCTATTCTAGGCAAAAATGAGGGCGACTGGAACGACTTAGATAATGCCAACTTACAGCGTGTACCATTTATGATTCATGTACCAGGTATGAAAAACGGTACAATCAATCATCAATACGGTGGTGAAATAGATGTAGCACCTACGATAGAACATTTACTTGGTATTAGTACTCGTCGCTATATTCAATTCGGACAGGATATGCTAAGTAAACAGCATTCAAATGTTGTGTTGTTTCGTAATAAAGATTGGATAACAGCTAAGTATGCAAGTTTATCTGGTCGATATTGGGATGTTAAAACAAACGAAATAATTACAAAACCTAGTCTGACATTGCAAAAAAAGTTTGATAAGATTCAGGCTGGGGTTAATGAAAAACTAGCAATGTCAGATAACCTCAATCAAAAAAATCTGCTACGTTTTTATACGCCAAAAGATTTCAAAGCGGTCGATGCTAGTCAGTATGATTACAGTAAAATTGCTACGATAAAACGCTTGAAGCGAGAGAATAAAACGTTAGGCAAGGATTCAAAGAGCTTATTTGCAAAAAATAGTGATCAGTCAACATTAAGCAAATATGTGACAGATGCACCGGAAGTAAACGATGAGACGACAGATACAACACGTCTGTTACCAAGAAATGCGGATGACTGGAGTCAAGTAGAATAACAACTGTTGTTAATTTGCCAATCTTGGGCTTTGATAGCCCATAGGTTGGCGTTTTTTGATACAATAGACTCAATGTTATGTGGAGGTCTGCAAAATGAAAATTTTGATTGCGTTAGAAAATATTGGTTTAGGTGGCATGAAGAGAGCCACAACGGTTGTTGGTAATGCATTGAGTTTAAGTCATGATGTGACATATTATAGTTTTTCTGATATTGAACCGTTTTACGATTTGACGGCACCATTAATTATTGGCGAAATGCCAGTAATACTAGATAGTAGTGCAAAACCATTTCAACGTTATAGTAAGCAGATTAAAGCATTTGAAGCTGTGGCTCAAAACTTTGATGTTGTTATTTTGGCAGGTGGTCTGTTATCTAGTTTTGCGGCGTGCTTAAATTTACCACATACACAGATGATTGGTTGGATGCACAATAATGTCCAGACCTACCAAACACAGTATTATTCTGCTATGCGCACAGAGTTTGATGATGGGTTACGTGCATTAGATGTGATTGTTGTATTAACAGAATCGGATTTGGTAGGATTTGAAAAATATAATAGAGTAGTTAAGATATGGAATCCATTAACTATCACGCCAAACGGTCATGCTGACTTATCTGTGCATACAATTGCCTTCACAGCCCGCATTGCAATTGAACATAAAGGAATAGATTTTGCTGTGCAACTGGCTGCAAAATTACCGTCAAATTGGCAATTAGCGATTGCAGGCAGTGGCACTGATACTGATATGAAGATGTTTAAGCAGCTTATATCAAGCAACCATGCGGAAGATAAAATTATTTATCGTGGTGCTTTGAAAGATGACGCTTTACGTGAACATTACCAAAATGCGAGCTTATTTGTGCAGACCTCGCGATGGGAAGGACTACCATTGGTATTGGTTGAAGCTATGAGCTTTGGATTACCAATTGTTGCAATGAAAAATACTGGCTCAAGTGAAGTATTGCAAGAAGGCAAGTATGGTATTTTAACGCCTGCTGCTGATATCGATGCACTATATCAGGCAATTAAACCACTCTTATTGGACGAAACGATGCGACAATTTTATTCTCAAAAAAGTTTAGAACGTGTGGAAGACTTCAAAGTAGAACCTATTTTAGAGCAATGGGAAATGATATTTCATCAACAAGTTGATTTGACAACTAAGTTGACCAGAATATAATATGCATGAAGGAGTCTATGAATGAATTCAGAATCGGAACCGCAGTCCCAATTTTCTAAGGTATTTAAAAATGCGACACTTGAAAATTTACAATTTAGAATTGGTGAACTAGCACGTATGACGGGTGTCTCTACGCGTCAGTTGCGTTATTGGGAAAAACAGGGATACGTCTCAGCAATTGTCCGTGATGATGGTCGAGAATCTCGACTATATGGTTTTCGTGCGTACATCAAAGTGTCAATTATCAAGCAACATTTGGATAATAAAATGTCATTGCACGATGCTGTTAAGTCAGCAAATGATCAGATTGAAAATGTTAAAGTTATTCAACATATTATGAAAAAATCATTTCAAGGTTTTGAAAAACATAAAGATAGATTTGCTATTAACTTAGGTTTTTTTGATGAAGCTGAGACGCAATTGCTTTATGTTTTTCTTGATAATGATCGTGTCAGATATCGGTTAGTAGACGTAGATGACAAACGTCTCAAGCAATAGTCCCAGTTAAGGAGTAAAAGTCATGGTATCAACTTGGACGTATCGATTAGTAATGACAGACCAGCAAGCTGAGCATACAATTAAACAGTTATTGACGCAGTGGCGGCTACCCCAACGCATACGCGGTGCATTACGTATTAAAAAAAATTATCGGATCAATGATAAGATAGTGCCAACTAGTTATGTTTTACAAGTTGGAGATAGATTATCACTTAAATTTGATGATGAGGATTTTCGTACGAGTGAGTCACACTATCAGCCAAACAGTACACAGCAGGTAACTATTATTTTTGAAAATGATGATTTGGTTGTAGTCAATAAACCAGCTGGTATGAAGATGCACCCGCATTCACCAAATGAAGATGATACATTGCTGAACTACTTAGCTGACAACTTTAATAAAAGACAACTAACTAGTGCAGAAAATACTGCAAAACCATATATGGTGCATCGCATTGATCGTGAAACTTCTGGTCTTGTTATTGTTGCAAAGAATCCAGTTGTTGTGCCCATTTTGAATCGCATGATAGCTGAAAAGAAAATCAAACGGATATATTTAGCGTGGGTCGATGGTAAAGTAGCGAGTCTGTCTGGTGTCATTAATGAACCAATTGGTATTGATGTAAACGATAGTCGCAAACGTGCGGTTAATGGTGTGAATGCACAACCTGCAATAACTCATTGGGTACGCGTTCATACAGTTTTTCAAAAAACATTATTGCGTCTACAGTTAGACACAGGGCGTATGCATCAAATTCGGGTACACTTAGCCAATATGAATCATCCAATCGTCGGTGATTCTCTATACAATACGACAAAGGTAACACATCGGATGCTACTACATGCAGCAACTATTGACTTACCGTTACCATTTGGTCAAAGGACAGTGATCGTTACAGCGCCTATCCCAAAGGATTTTCCAAGGCAATTATTGTCAGAATGAAACTTGTGAATTAAATGACCCAGTGACGAAATTGCCACTGGGTTTTCAGTATAAAAAAGTTGATTTTCATATTGCGTATTGATATATTGTATACTAAAAGATCTTATCACTATAGACCATATTTTGATAAAGCGGAACAGTTGCTGTAACCAAAAAAGTAAAAAGGAAACTTAACAGGGATGATAAATCAATATAATCAAACTATTGGAGATACTTTAATAAACTATACTACTGGTAAACTACCAAATGTGGATCAAATAAAAGGGCAATATAGCACTATTGAAAAGCTTTCATGCAAAAAGCATGGAAAGGATTTATACAATGTATTTGGTCCGCAGTCAAATGCAAAAGACTTCACTTATTTACCAATCAACCAGTTCGACAATTACAATGATTATATGGTGTGTCTAAAAGAATTTGAAGTGTCTACGGACCCTTATTATTTTGCTGTTATCGACAAAAAAACAGAAGCAGCGATTGGTATATTTTCTTTTCTTAATATTGACCCTAATAACAGATCAATCGAAATGGGATGGGTTCTTTACTCAGAAAAATTAAAACAAACCAGAATGGCAACAGAAGCACAGTTTTTGGCGATGAACTATGTTTTTGAGCAGCTAGAGTATCGAAGGTATCAATGGAAGTGTGACAGTCATAACAGTCCATCATACAGAGCAGCCATTAGATTAGGGTTTACTTTTGAAGGGACATTAAGAAACGCGGTAGTTTATAAAAATAGATCTAGGGACAGTCAGTTTTTTTCAATTATTCCAGAAGAATGGTTTGCTGTAAAACAAATGTTTACAAAATGGCTAGATTCTAAAAATTTTGACGATGAAGGGGCACAAATAGCGAGCTTAAAAAGTTTTTTTAGTTTAATATAGGAATTAGAAATGCAATTATTGGTTCATCTCTTTCTGATTAAATGAGCTTTATAATGTTTTTCGTTTATAGCTCATTATAGTACCAACTATAATGAGTAACACGGTCCAAGTAACTAAAATAGTTGTCAGTTTTTCTGTGCTGACACCACCATTGTTGACAAATAAGTGCGAAATCTCAGATTTTCCAATTATAATACGGTTCAAGTCTAAATAATTCATCGGTAACCAACTCGATATAATTCCTTTGGAAAAAATACTGGTATTTTGTGACGCAACCAAAACACCAATGATAATTCCGACTTGAGTTAGCGATTGTTTAACAAAGTGCACGATAATGAGTTGAAAAAATAGGAGCATAATCATGAGTAATAATGTGAGCAGCATCAAATGACCTAGATAATCCATACTACTTTGGTTAATGATGTTTTGTCCATTGACTGTAGAAACTAATCGTTGATTAAGGTTTCCTGAACCATTTTTTATCATCAGAAAAGTAAGTATAGGAATGAAGCTTGTAACAACCATGGTCATATAAACAGTTATGCTCGTTATTGATTTAGATAGTATTTTTTTCCATTTAGCTAAGGGTATCTGATTAATGAGTTTACGACCTATCTCACCATTTTCGGGAATATATAGATTAATAATAATTAAAATAAACGCCATTAACCAAACTATTGTGGGGATGTTTTCCCATAAGACATAGACCAAATAAGCGACTGCAGGCATTTGTTTATTTGGTATTGTGACGCGTTCTTTGTGCTTGACTGACCAGGACAATCTATCTATTTTCATTTGAATGGTGATAGGTTCATCACCTTGTAGTTGACCACTTTTGGTGGCTGTTTGTACAAATCCCCAATAGTTCAACGCTTTTTTTTCATATTGCTTGTTTTGTTGTAGCGCAGATACAACGTTTTCGGCATTATTGCTTATCCTTTTCATTACGTTCATGGTATTTTTGGCTTTTGGTATATTCTTCAAAGAATCATAACCTTGTTGAGCGGTTGCTTGCTCAATTCTATATTCAGACAATAATGCTCCCTTATCACTGCCCGGCAAGCTGAAGTAAGGCATGGTAGTTAAAATAACAAGGCCACATAGAACTATCCACATAATCTTCGAGCGTATAATTCGTTTATATTCAAATACGATTTGCGTTTTCATTTAAATCACCATAGATACTCTCGTAGTTTGCTTTCACTTGCAGAACGTCATTTGTATTTTGCGCATTTTTAACAATTTTGCCATTTTTTAAATACCAAAACTCATCAACAAACTGGCTTAGATTATCCAATAAGTGTGAACTTACAATCACAATTTTATTATCTTGTTTCAGTTGCAGCATAATATTTGAAATAATTGACATATTAACTTGATCTAATCCGTTTATAGGTTCATCAAATAACATAATGTCAGCATCAACAATTAAATAAACACCAATCATCACCATTTGTCGCATGCCTAATGAAAGTGCGTCGATTTTTTTATTTGTGTAAGTAGATATCTTTAACAAATCAATAATCAAATCGCTAGATATTTTTGAATGCCAGCTTTTAGCGACGTATTCCAGCATTTCTTTGACCGTTAACATCGGAAATAATGCATCTTGGTTTTCCAGAAAAAAAACCGTTGCATTATTTGAAAAGACAATTTGACCAGACTTAATCTCAACATCCCCGTTGATCCCTCGCATCAGCGTGGTCTTACCCGTGCCATTAGGTGCCACTAAACCAACGATTTGACCGCTTTCTAAATTGATGGACAATTCATTGATTACCGGTTCTTTAGAATTATAGGCTAATACTAGTTTTTTTAGAGATAAAGTCATAATTAATATACCCTGTAAATATAAGTTGTGAGAGTAGCATATTCTGTTGCGGTATTATCCGCTGTCACACGAGTTGTCCAAGTATATCCGTTTCTAACGGATAGTTCACGATAAGTTCTTGTAATTCGATCCACACCTGTATTTTTGTTAGTTGCTGCACGTACGGTGTTGAGTACTGTACCAATATACGATGCATTAGCTGTCTCAATTGGGGCTAACAAAAGTAAACTTAACATGCCGGCCATAATTATCGATGATATTTTTCTTTTACTCATAATGATCTCTTTTTTCTCACCACGAACAGTATTGTTCTAATAAAATTATTTTTTGTTGATTTTATTAGAACACTAAGTGATAATTAAATAATAACATTTTAATTTAAAGATAGACTAAACTGATTGATTTGAAAATAGATTATTGACTATGTATCAAATTTATAGTAAGAGAGATGAAATGGTAGTTGGCGATCGCATTTACATTTTGAGAAAAGAACTAGGATTAACACAAAAGAAGATGGCAGACGAATTGTTTATTTCATATCAGTTAGTGTCTAAGTGGGAAAGACATCTCGGTGAACCTACTACAGAAATGATATTACAGATTATTGATAGATACCAGTTACCATTTGATTATTTTATAGAATCCGGTAGAGATGAGCATGTGAATCAAGAGAAAGAAATGATTATCAGATCATTTATAAAATCCATGTTTGAGTCACCAGATATAATGCCTTCTCTCGTACAAGTTGCGGAATTTTCGAGTTTATCTCTAAAAGATGTTAAACAGCATTTTAAAAGCGTAAACGAAATAACTTACGAGTTGTTTGCTATTGTAGACAAAAAAATAAAATTAGAAGTATCCTCTCAAGTTGAAAATAGTAAAGATATCTTACAAATATTTATTTTTGATATGTCACCCATGTTATATGAGCGTCGAATAATATTAAATGTATTGTATACGCGCCCGTATATTAAGGATGCATGGACTCATTTTATTTCGAATAGATACAAAAAGCTCTTGTTAACGCATCAGAAAGTCGAAGTTGAAACAAAGTTAGATATGGCGTACTTGATCGAGATACTCATTGCTTTTATTTCTGTATGGTTAAAACAGTCTAATCCTGAACCTTTAGCAGCGTTTCAAAATCGCATTATACAACTAATTGGTGTTGATTTTACTAAATTGTTTGGTCGTCATAATGACGATACCTATTCATTTTGATACGAATATTGTTTTGAATTTAATTGATGGTTAATCTTTTTAAACTACAGCGTCTGTAACAAGAACTAGTCTGACACAAAAAAATAAAAAAGCATAAGCTGCAAAAGCTCTATGGTTGTTGAAACAATTGCCATAAAAAGTTTTTGCAGCTTTTTTGTATAAGGTTTGTAATTTTCCAATCCAATATTGTTAAGTTATCAAAAAAACTTGATACTATTATTAATAATGTTAATATAAATATTGTTAATAAAGTACAAAGCGGGGAATTTATTCATGAACAAAACGAAGTTAAAACTTTCAATTTTTGTCTGCGGCATATTCGTATGTATGCTTGATACAACAGTTATGAATGTAGCTTTACCAGAGATTAGTGTAGCCTTTTCTACATCTTTAAGTAATTTATCTTGGGCGTTAAACATTTACACGATATTGTTTGCTTCCCTGACTATTCCGTTGACAAGAGTTGCTGAAAAGTTTGGTATGAACAGGGTCATAATGTTAGGGTTCATTTGTTTTGGTCTTGGCTCCCTGATTTCAGGATTATCAAACGGGATAGAAATGTTGGTAATTGGGCGTGCAGTTCAGAGCATAGGTGCAGCTTTAGTCTTTCCGCTATCAATGACGCTTGGAATTAAATTGGTAGAAACTAATAAAAGAACTGGTGTCATTGCAGTATTAGGCGTTACACAAGGGCTCGCTGGTGCATTAGGGCCAGTAATTGGGGGCATTATTACACAGTATTTAACTTGGCGGTGGATTTTCTTTGTTAATCTGCCAATTGTTATTTTGACTTTTATGATTGGATGGCAGTTACTTAATTTTAGTGAAAGAAACGATGACATTCATGATTTTGATATTTTAGGATCGAGTTTAAGTGTCTTGTTCCTTTTAAGTTCGACAACCGTTTTAACACAAGGAAGGGCTTGGGGATGGACATCAATTGTTTCATTGATTTTTACGTGTAGTGCATTATTTTTTCTTATTACCTTTTTATTTGTTGAGATTAAAGCAAACAAACCTATGATTCCACTAAGACTATTTAAGAATAGAAATTTCATGGGTGCATCTGTTGTCATCATTCTGAGTAATCTGTTTTTAGTAGCTGTTACAGTTATTTTGCCAACTTATTATATCAGTGTTAAAAACTTTGATGCTTTAAATGCTTCATTTATGTTAATTCCGATTACTTTACTTATTTTCATCACATCACCAATTTCAGGCTTTGTATTAAACAATGTGGGACCAAAAATTTTACTGTCATTTGGATTTTTATTCATGTTGGTAGGGTATATTGGTTACACTTATAATGGTTTGAACAATCAATTGTATTCTTGTTTTTATGGTGCGTTTATAGGCGCCGGATATGGTTTGATTATAGGACCTATAACTGTCATTGCTGTTTCAGATTTCACTGGAGAGTTACTGTCTTCATCACAAAGTGTCATGGGCGTACTACGCCAGCTTGGTATTGTATTAGCAGTTGCACTTTTTGTAACAGGTTTATATTCAAATTTGAATAAAGCACAGGTTAAATCTGAAAGTTATATTTCCTCAACTGTATCAAAACTAAATGTTCCTAAAAAAATAAAACCACATTTAATTAAGAAATCTAATGAGGGTCTTAAAAATCAGAAATCATCACAAATACTTAAAAAACATACTGGTATTCTTGAAATTGATAGCAAAATAAATAAGGCACTATTTGATATAAAAAATAAGGCACAAGATAATGTGATACATGCCTTTAAACTTTTATATCAAAAAGCGATACCTTTTCTGGCAGTTACGATAGTTTGGACACTATTATTCTGGGAGAGCAAATTTAAGAATGAGTGATTATGCTACGCTCTATTTGAAAATTGAGACACAAAAAACCGATAACTTGGATATCATCCAAGTTATCGGTTTTTTCACATGATGTGAGATGTTTCTATATTTAATTAAGCTTCTTCTTTAACGTTTTTGTTGAAAAAGTTAGCTGCAAATGCGGCTAAGACACCACCGAGCAAGTTAGCCAAAATATAGACCCAAACATGACCCAACGCCTTGCCTTGTACAAAAATAGCAGGAGCTAATGCACGTGCAGGGTTAAATGCGCCACCTGTGATTGGTAAGGCAACAATAATCAAAGCTGCCAACCACAAACCGATGATAATTCCGGCAGGAACGTTAGCTAATTTTGTAACGATTGAGATTACCAAAATGAACAAGAATGTCAAAACTAATTCAAACAAGAATGCAGCCAATGTTTGACCATCCGCAAAGTTTGTTTGACCTAAGCCAGCTAAATTCACAAATTGTGATACTGACATTTTTTGTCCAGACAGTGCTTGTGTGACTGTAGGTGACTTTAGATAAGCTGCTACACCACCATAAACTGCAGCAGAAGCAACAATTGCACCAAACACTTGTGCAATAACGTAACCAACAAATTCAATCCATGTTAATCGCTTTTGAATAGCCATTGATAAGGAAACAGCCGGATTAAAATGACCACCTGAGATGTGACCAAAAGCATAGATTGCAACAGCAAGTGCCAAACCAAAGGCTAAAGCAACTGTTAAAGGTGAGGGTGTTGTAGCGGCTGAATAAACAACGCTACCAGTTCCAACGAACACTAAGATAAATGTTCCGAGGAATTCTGCGAGATACTTACGCATGAATATATTCTCCTTAGTATATGTATAAATTGTCAATATATACTATTATACACTTTTAGATTAAGCAACTGTTAAATTATCAAAAAATGTTAAACTCTTAAAAAAATTAAGATGATATATAACAATTGGTAATTTGTAATATTTAGAGAACAAAAAGATAGTAATTTAAGGTATGATGTGATAATATTATTCAAGAAAGCGCTTACAAATAAATGAGTTTTTTTATAGTTAAACTGACTTACGGCGGTGCTTAAATTCATTGAGAAAACAGATTGGAGATAATGATATGATGTCTTTTATCGTACTTGCAGTAGGAATTATATTCTTACTATTACTGATTATTAAGTTTAAGCTTAATACCTTCATCGCGTTAATTTTGACTTCCGTATTGGTTGGTATTGGGTTGGGGATGAAATTGGATCAAATTCCTATTTCTATTCAAAATGGTATCGGCTCATCGCTGGGTGAATTAGCGATTGTGTTTGGCTTTGGCGCTATTTTAGGCCGATTGGTTGCAGATGCTGGTGGCGCATATCGGATTGCGCATACACTTATTGCTAAGTTTGGTAAAAAACGTGTGCAATTAGCAATCATGGTTGCCGCTTTTATTATTGGTATCGCGCTATTCTTTGAAGTAGGTATGGTATTACTTATTCCTATTGTCTTTGCTATCGCGCTGGAAGCTTCAGTACCACTGCTTTACTTAGGTATTCCAATGGCTGCAGCATTGTCAGTGACGCATGGTTTTCTACCACCACATCCAGCGCCAACGGCTATTTCTGGGGCTTTGGGTGCGAACCCAGGAACTGTGCTAGTTTATGGTTTGATTGTGGCGATTCCCGCAGCAATCATTGCTGGACCGGTTTTCACAAAATTGGCCCAAAAATTTGCGCCAGATGCATTCGTTATTAAACATCAATTGACGGCATTTGGTGAACAAAAAAAGTTTGTTTTAGAGGAAACACCTAGTTTTGGTATTTCTGTTTTGACATCGTTATTCCCTGTCTTAATGATGGGAATTACAACGATCTATACAATTGCTTTTAATGATGGGCAACCATTTACTAAACCGACAGGGTTTTCAGCGTTTGTAACGATGATTGGTAATCCTGTTGCTGCGATGATTATCTCGCTTGTTTTTGCTTTATGGTCGATGGGATGGCATCAAGGTCGACAAACAACTGACATGATGGTGACTGTTGAAGAGGCCATTAAGTCTATTGCGATGTTGTTGTTAATCATTGGTGGTGGTGCTGCATTTAAACAAATCTTGATTGATGGTGGTATCTCGAATCAAATTTCTAATTTGTTTATACATTCATCAATTTCACCATTATTGCTGGCTTGGATTATCACGGTCGTTTTGCGAGTAGCTTTGGGATCAGCGACAGTGTCAGCTCTTACTGCTGCAGGATTGGTTCAACCGCTCATGGTGGCTTCTAATGTTAATCCTGCTTTGATGGTATTGGTTATTGGTGCTGGTTCATTAGCGGCTTCTCATGTCAACGATGCTGGCTTCTGGATGTTTAAAGAATATTTTGATTTGAATGTGAAACAAACATTAATGATTTGGACTGTTTTGGAAACAATTATTGCAGTCGTTGGCTTGATCATCGTGTTAATAATGAGCTTGTTTGTTTAAAAAATGTGTATGTAAAAATAAGCAACTAATTAATTTGGTTACTGCCAATGATAAATATTTGCTATATGAAACATAGCAAATCCTATGGCGCCTCTTATTAGCAATCCGGTAACAATCATGGATATAATGAGGACATAAAAGGAAGCCTTGCGCGAACGAGACTTCCACGTAGAGCCGTTTAGGACGGTGGCATAACTTAATACGATTAAATAAGCGCTAGCTTCAGTGACACACTCCCTTAAAAAGAGACAGTTTAAATAATAAAACTGTTTTATAAAGGGAGTTTTTATATGTCCAGAAATAAGGTTCATTATCTTAAAAAATTAGAGATTATTTCGAAAATTAACAATCACGATTTAACAGTCAAATCAGCTAATTACGATTACAATCTCTCAGTTTCGAGTATCAAAGATTGGCTTCGATTATATGATAGTTTTGGTATTTCAGGACTTGTCCTTGGTACTACTATTAAGTATCCAAACGAATTAAAAATGAAGGCAATAGAAGATGTCTTGGTCAATCATTTATCTAAGGCAGATGTACTGAAAAAGTATAAAATAACACAAAATTCAGTATTAAATCATTGGATAAAACGTTATAATAACGACCAAACCCTTAAACAAAGAGGTTCTGGAGTTAAAAAAATGAATAAAGGTCGCATCACAACTTTTAATGAACGAATAGCCATCGTCAAGGCAATCGTTGCCTCAGATTACAATTATCAGGCTTTGGCTGAACAGTCTGGTGTGTCATATTAACAGGCTTATTCATGGACACAAAAATACAAATTCTATGGCGAACAAGGATTGCAAAATCGGCGTGGCAAATCTAGAAACAGCACTAGGTATGCTGAATAATATTAAAGAACAATCTAAACAACTCACAGACATAAAACAGTTCTATGATGAATTTAAATATTTCAAAACACTAAATTTTGAAATAAATGGATTAATTAATAATATCAAGAAAGATCCCAATATTACTAATAACTACTGGTTTTGGAAAGAGGTGTTTACCGGTATCTTTGCAAGCTTCATATATTCTGTTATGATTGCATTAATTATCTTTTTAGGAAGAAACGAATTAGGTAATTTTATAAATAATTTATTTAAAAAATAAAAAAGTACAACACTCTATCTTGAATTCCGGTGATGGCGCATATGAAAAAAATAATATTGATTATAATCTGGATTTTGATTGCTAGCATAACGTTCTACTTGGACCTTATTAGAGAGCAGTTACCTGACCATTCTATGGGGTTTATTTATACCTTGTTCATTATTTTAACGGGAACAATTTTTTATTTTTTATTCTCTGATAGAAAATCGTAATTACATCAAAAATTTTTCGTTAGCGACATAACTTAACAGTTGTGGCGCCTTTTTTTGTGCCTTATAATTAAAAGGGTTAGAATGCGTCGCAACTTACCGACATAAGTATGATGTGACATGATAATTTAAAGGAGACATTTAATGGATTATGAAAAAAATAATTTGTTCTATCAACTTAGTTCAAGATCTAACGAAAATATAGACTCATCTCTTTGGCAATATGAATTAGATTTATATAACTATCCATTTATGTGGAGTAGTGTATATTTTGCTTGTGAAAGAGCACTATTAAAAATACAAAAGGAGAACTTTTTATGAGTAAAGGAATTATACAGTTTTTGAACAAGGATAATATTCTAGAAGTATGGCCTGCTAAATATAGTAAAAAATTTGAAGTTATTTCTTATTTATCCACCAAATTTGAAATCAATAAAATTTACGATGAACAAGATGTGAATTTTATACTTAGAAGATGGTCCACATACAATGATTATCCATTGTTAAGAAGATCGTTAGTAGACTTTGGATTTTTATCCAGAGATAAATATGGTAAAGAATACACACTAATTAATAACAACAATAACAACAATAACAACGTCAAAAAATAAATAAAACAGTTATATTGTTAGTAACAAGTAAAATAGGCGTTTTAAATAACGATTTTTTCAAGATTATTCGTACACTATGCTATAGAAATAATAATTGAGTTCCAAAAATTTCCTAGCAATTATTTTGTTCCCCTGACATTATTTCAAAAACAGGCAAAATACTTATAAGTATTTTGCCTGTTTTTTAGTCGTTATGAATAATCAAAAGCGTATATTTTCATCGTAATGTCATAGCATTTAAAGCAACAATAATAGTCGACAAAGACATGACAATAGCACCAATCATGGGATTTAACATCAACCCAATTGATGATAGTACCCCAGCGGCTAGAGGAATTGCAATAATATTATAGCCGGCACCCCACCACAAATTTTGAATTTGTTTGGCGTTGGCATGCTTAATTAATGCTAGAAAGTCAATGATTTTAGGTAATTGGTTAGCAATGAGTACGGCATCAGCAGAAGCATGAGCAACTTGGGTACCTGCACCAATAGCGATAGATAGATTGGCTTGTGCTAGAGCTGGTGCGTCATTAATACCATCACCAATCATCATAACGTCGCCTTGTTGTTGATACTTGGTAACCAACGCAATTTTTTCTTGAGGTGAAACTTGTGCGTGAACATCATCGATGTTGAGCTGATGAGCTACAGTTTGTGCTGATTTATCATTATCACCAGTAACTAAAACAGGTGTGATACCCTTGCTAATCAAAGTCTTTACAAAATTAGCAGCAGTGTCTTTAATCGTATCTCCTTGTGAGATACCTGCAATCACATGATTATCAGATAATAAGTAGGAAATAGAACCTTCGTCGTCATCTAGTGGTGTGAAATCAATTTGTCTTTCAATCAAATAACGCTCAGATACCAATGTATAGTGTTGGTTGTCAACTATGCCGGAAACACCATAACCAGCAATGTTTTCTACTTGTGTAGCGCTTAAATGTGGGGCATGAACTTGCTCAGCATACGCGGTAATTGACTTGGCAAGCGGGTGTGTGGACTGAGAGTCAAGTGCTGCCATAATTGATATGGCTTTGTTTTTATCGAAATCAAAGGTGACAATACGGTGGACACTAAATTGACCGTTGGTTAATGTGCCAGTCTTGTCCATTAAAGCATACTGTAAGTGGTTAGCAGCTGTTAAAGCTTTGCGGTTTTTAATTAAAATACCTTGACTAGCAGCGACAGATTTTGTTCTTTGGATAACGAGGGGGACAGCTAAACCAAGTGCGTGTGGGCAGGCAATGACAAGCACAGTAACTGCGATATTAGTTGCAGTACTGAAATCACTTAAAATTGTCCAAGCAATCAAGGCAACAAAGGCAAAGAGTAGTGCTAACCAGAAGAGGTAGCCTGCCACGCGATCAGCCAATGTTTCAGCACGTGATTTTTGACCTTGAGAATCTGAGAGGGCAGTTTGTAGTTGGCCAACAAAGGATGCTGTGCCAACTTGCGTTAAGTGTATATCCAAGGAACCGTTACCGTTGATTGTGCCACCGACAACGCGACTTTTTTCAGATTTATCAATGAGTTTGCTTTCACCAGTCATGAGTGATTCGTCAACCTGACTTTGACCAGCAATCACCACACCATCGGCTGGGAAAGATTCACCAGGCAATACTTGAATAATCATATCATTTTTCAACGTATCAACTGGCATGTCCATTATCATGGTACCATGTTTAACGTGTGCAATATTTGGTAGTAATTCACGTAGTTTATCTGTTGCGTCGCTTGCTTTCATGGTAGCGGTCATTTCAATGCGATGACCAAGTAGCATAATAACGGTCAATGTAGCGAACTCCCAGAAAAAATCCATCACATGCGTACTATGCAAGAACGTATTGGCTAAAAGGGCGTAAATTGAGTACCAAAAAGTGACAATTAATCCTAGACTAACCAAACTCATCATTGCAGGTTTTTTAGCTTTAATTTCATGTTTTGCACCGTCAAAGAATGGTTTTGAACCAATGAAGTATAAAATAGCTGAAAGAACAGCTGTAACCCAGATACTGCCAGGGAATGTGACTGTAAATGGTAAATGCATGCCCATAAATGGTGTGATGATAATAATTGGCACCATGAGGGCAAAAGACCACCAAAAACGGCGTTTCATGTCAGACATATCCATACCGGCCATACCATCATCAGAAGACATTGACATGTGATGATGTGACGACATATCCATACTACTATCCATACTCATTCCGTCGTGCATGTGCATCTGATGCATATCTGTCGTCTGGTGTTGATGTGTTGCTACTTTTTCACTATCTGCTGACATGTCATGATGATTGTGTTCGTTCATGTTCATTTTAAATCCTCCCAATGATTAGGCATGCAATCACATGCCACAGTTTCAGGTGCGTCGTCCATTTTTTGAGCTAAAACATGCTGTAAATGGCCAATATCATGTTGGGACAGCTGTACGGTTGTCAGGACATCTGCCATGGCGTCACCGACACACATCGCACACATAGAGCTAATCGTGTCGTCAAGGGCAGTGGTCATTGCTTCATGTTCGGCAATTGTTGGTCTATAGATGCGATCACGTAAGGCGCCATTATCAGTTAAATAACCTTTGTTTTGTAGGCGTGAGATCAGAGTTTTAATTGTTGATGGTGACCAATTTTTTTTAAGGGTCATGATACGAATGATTTGACGACCAGTCGCCTCGCCTAATGTCCAAATGACACGCATTGTTTCCCATTCACTTGTTGTCATTTTTTGCTTTTCTTTTATCATACCTACAGTCTACAATTGTAGACTTATAAAAGCAAGTACTATGTTCAGATAAGTGATATGTTAATATAGTTATTAAGAGGTTTTAAAATGGAAAATTGGTTGACAAAGCGCGCGCAATTAACGCCAAAGCGTATGGCGGTCACTGACGGCAAAGAGCAAATGACATTTGGTGAAGTGGCTGCTGAATCAGCTATCATTGCTGGCCAAATTGACATGTTACAGAACAACAATGAACGTGTTGGGCTAATTATGGTGAATAATATCAAGGGATACCTAGTTATTATGGCGTTACAGCAGCTTGGCAAAACGATTATATTTATTAATCGGCGATTATCAGTAGATGAAGTCAATTATCAACTCACAGATGCGGATTTAGATTTAGTATTAACAGATGATGCTTATGATCATGAACTTGAAATCGCACAGCAAATTAAGTTCTCTCAACTACCACAAGGACATCATGTGACACCAGTGGCAGAATTTCCAGATAACTTTGTCACTAGTGTGATGTACACATCGGGTACAACTAGTCGTCCTAAAGGTGTGATGCAAACCTATCATAATCATTTTATGTCAGCGATGGGCAATGCCATTAACCTTGGCTTGACGGCAGAAGATAGTTGGTTGGCAGTTGTGCCGATTTTTCATATTAGTGGTTTTTCGATTTTGATGCGTAGCCTAATATATGGTATGCGTGTTATATTGGTAGAAAAATTTGACGCACAGCGCATTAATGAATGGCTCATTCGTGATCAGATTACCACGATGTCAGTTGTGCCAGTGATGCTGAAACAATTAGTGGCAGCATTACCAGATGATGTGAATTACAATGATAAATTCCGAGCCATGCTACTTGGTGGTGGGCCAACAGATCCATTGACACTCCAACAAGCACAAAAACATCAATTACCAATTATTCAGTCTTATGGTATGACAGAAACCGCGTCCCAAGTTGTCGCACTTGACCCCGCTGATATTCATGATAAACTGGGTTCAGTTGGTAAACCATTGTTTCCGGTCTCTATTGACATAAGAGATAAATTTGGAAAATCGACAGATAGCGGTAATATATGGATTAAATCGCCAACTCTGACTGTGGGGTACTTGAATCAGCCTCATAAGTTAAATGAAAATATGATCTCTGGTTGGTTTAATACTGAAGATTTTGGACATTTTGATACTGACGGTTTTTTGTACATTCAGGGTCGTGAAGGGGATATGATTAGTTCTGGTGGTGAAAATATATTTCCAGATGAAATTGAATCTATTTACGCTAAGATGCCTGGATTGGATAATATTGTTGTGGTCGGTGTACCAGATGAAGAGTGGGGTGCAATTCCAGTGGCAGTTGTCACCGGGTCACAGTTATCAGCACAAGCATTGCGTCACTATGGGCGTGAAAAACTAGCGCATTATAAGGTTCCAAAACGTTTTTATGTGGCTAAAACATGGTATCGTACGGCCAGTGGCAAAACGCAACGTCGGCGATTTAAATCAGATCTATCTGAACTCATTGAGCTACAATAATATTTAAAATAGGAGAAATGCGTGGTATTGTTATAACACGTACTGAAAATTATGACACAATCACCTAAAAATACTGATGTTCAGGCGCTTTTTGATAAAATTGCACCAGAATATGACAAAATGAATAATATTATTTCTTTTGGCACACATAAGTTGTGGCGACAAAAAGTAATGTCTAAAATGACATTTCCAGTAGGCGCGCAAATCATTGATTTGGCAACTGGGACAGCTGATTGGGCACTAGCACTGGCTGAAAAAAGTGATGCCACAGCACATGTGACAGGGCTTGATTTTAGTGAAGAAATGCTGGCAGTTGGTCAGAAAAAAGTTGATGTGAGTGACTACTCTGATAAAATCACTTTAGTGCAAGGGGATGCCATGTCATTATCGTTTGATGATAGCACGTTTGATATTGTCACCATCGGTTTTGGTTTGCGCAATTTACCAGATCCTGCACGTGGCTTACAGGAAATGTTTCGTGTCCTCAAGCCAGGTGGACAACTCGTTATTTTGGAAACATCACAGCCAGATAATCCGATTGTAAAGCCACTTTGGCAGTTATACTTTGGTAAAATTATGCCGATGTTTGGTAAAGTTTTTGCAAAGGGAAAGTATAAAGAATATAAGTATTTAGATGAGACGACTGAAAACTTCATGGATTATATGACACTGGGGAAAATCCTCTTGAAGATAGGCTTTACCAAAGTGAAAATTTCGCGTTTTAATTTAGGTGCAGCAGCTGTACACTACGCAACGAAGTGATATAAAATAACGCACAATAAAACCGATTTCTTAGGCAAAAACTGTCTCGGAAATCGGTTTTTTAAATATTAAAAAATGACAATCAAACCGATATTTTGTCAGCAAAAAAATGTTCTCCAGCAGGCGTTAAATGAATACTTCTATTTTCTTTGTTTGATATGATGTAGTTTTTATCTTGGCAAAATTGCAAAAATGCTTTTCCCAGGTTACCACCCAAATGGAATGTTTTTTCTGTCCAATCCAAACAAGGTTTAATAAAAATACCCTGTTGTTTTTTGATTTGATTGATTTCAATACCAATGGTTTCAAAGTATTGTGTGCCTGCTTTTGTTAGTTCAAGCGTATTATTTTCTAATAAATTAACATAGTTGTTTTGTGTTAGAAAATTAAAAAAGTCAACACCAATAGCACCTGCTAAATGTGTATAACATGATCGTGCCATTTTTAATTTTTTATATGCTACATTTTCATTAAATGACTTAATTTCTTTGATTGGGCTTATAGTCATTAATTTTTCTAGCAATTCAGCAACATCTTCAGAAGAGAGCTGATAATAAACATTTCTTCCTTGTTTATAGTTAGAAATCCAGTTCAGCTCGTGTAACTGTTTGAGGTGATATGAGGCAGTGTGGGTCTGTATTTTGGTTTTTTTAGCTAATTCACTTACCGTATGAAATTTTCCGTCCATTAGTATAGTCAGAATATTTAAACGGGATTGATCTGCCAAAATTTTAGTAACTGCTTGCAAATTTGGAAATCCATTCATGTTGTTTTCCTCATTTTTATTTGTCGATGAGTATCGATATATATTTGAATTATACTATATTTAGAGGTGAAAAGATGTTTAAAAAAATTGAAAAAGACAGTTTCTATTACGGTTTTCCAGTTGCGCTCATGACTACAAAAGATAGTAGTATGACAGATAATATTACAGTTATTAGTTCTAACTGGTCTTTGGATAAATCAATGATTATTGGACTGAGCTTACACAGTAAGGGCTTTTTAAACTTAAAGATGGTACATGAAGCAACGTTCAATCTAGCAGATGACACAATATGGGAAAATGTTGAGCGTATTGCCAATACAACAGGTAATGAAAACTTGCCAGATTATAAAAAGGAAGCTGGGTATAAATATTGTTCAGACAAATTTACTTTAGGCGAATTGACTAAAATAGCTGGCGAAAGGGTTGGTTCTGTACGAATCAAAGAATGTCCCATCCAAATAGAAACGACGCTTGTAGATAAAAAAATTAGAAATGATTTTGCTATTATTGAATTTGAAATTAAAAATATTTTTGTAAACGAAGATATTCTATTTGATAGTACTCACATAGATGTGGATAAATGGTCGCCCTTGATCTATAAATTTAGAGCGTATACCACAGCAAATCAAGCATTAGGGACAAACTTTAGATTTCAGGAATTCAAAAAATAGTGTGCCTATTTATCTGAAGTGAATTTTTAAAGGCGCATTCGTTTGCTTAGCATATTGTGTGATAGTTGCTTTGCTAGTGATTAATATAGAATAAATTGTGAACGCTTTAAAATAGTCTCAAAAATCGGTGCACTAAACCTGTATCAATCATGACAAAAATACCAATTAAAATGTAAATTATTCGACTGAGTGGTGCGCCCCAGCGTTCAAAGATGTTTTTAATCATTGGAATTTGTCCGAAAAAGTAAGTTAAAGTCAAAGAGATGGCAGTTAAAATAATAAAATAAATCATTGTCATTAAGATAGTTGCTAGATTCATGGTGGCTAATATCGGCACATAAACTGCGATATTATCGGCGCCACAACTCACGAGATAAATTAAGAGGGCAGATATAATCCCTGTTGCTGATTTAGTACGTTGTGGGTCGTCGTCATCGCTTTCTCCCTTAATTCCAATATAAATAGGAATAATACCAAGTAATCCAATGCTCCATCCAGGAATAAAACTTTGAATCACTTGACCAGCCATAGCACTGATAGTAAAAACTAACATCATACCGACTTCATAACCAATCAAGGTATCTCTGAAGCTGTATTTTTGTAACAAAAATAATAATATGACAAAAAAGTCTAAGTTAACACCAATGAATAACATTGTAACTAGCGGTAAATCGTTCATACTGCTCTCTCCTTCGTGATATAATGACATATATCAATTTAAACATATGTTATCATTAACATATGTAGAGGTCAACATATGAATAAAAATATCAATGTACTTAGTCAAAAAGAGATGCAACGTATTTTCAAACTACTAAGTAACGGCATACGTCTAAATATTCTCATTTTATTACAAAATAAACCGATGAGTGTTAGCGAGATTGTTGAACAATTGCAAATTTCGCAACCTCAAGTTTCTCATCAACTAGCCATCTTAAAAAAACATCAGTTGGTTAGTGCTGAGAGAGTGGGAAAGAAAAATTTATACCAACTTGATGATCCACATATTTTAAGTGTCATTGAGTCGACCAAAAATCATGTTAAACATGTTGTGATTGGTAAACGGCATGGGGAAGTATAGTCATTATGTCATAGAAGCAATAATGATTCATGCGTGATATGTACGGACGTGTTGAAAAAGTTAGATAGTTGAAGTGAACCCGATAGCCTAAACAAAATAAAAATTTGTTCAGAAAGTTATCTGGTTTACTCCTGATATGTCAAAAAATGAATCTAAGGACTCAGATACATTTGAATATGATCCAATTGGTTTGAAGATTATTGACGAGATATCAAAGACTATATTTTGGAAGCTGATTATTTTAGCTTCCTTTTTATTTTTTTTGGAATTTTCTCAAAGTCAAATGTTTGCAGATGACAACAATAGTGTAATTTGTTGTTTTAAAAATTGACAATCGAACCGTCGGTTTACGATTTTGGCAAATGATGCGGGAACAATAGCAAACTTTATCGCAGTTGCAGGAACAAGTCGTGTCAAAAACTAATCATCAAAAAGTGAGATGAGTTTTAGAAAAAAGTACGATTGGTAATGCCAGTGCTGTTTATCAAACCGATATAATAACTAGTTCAGATAACGATTCAAGTAATGGCACACTAACCGATAAAAATTCAGATGCTGGTAAACGAATCAGTTATATGATTAATAGTTTTTGAAAAGAATTTATGATAAACTATTTATATTCGTTTTTCAGAGGGAATCTTTGAAATAAGTAATAAGTAATAAGTAATAAGTAGTTCTTAGTTTTATAATCACATTAGGAAAGTAGAAATAGCAATGAAAAAAGTCTCAACAATTTTATTTTTAGTCGTATCACTAATAGTTTCTTACCTGTACGGGATAGCTCCTAATATATCTTTGGGAATAGGAAATAATAATGAACCAACCTTAGGAATCATAACAATTCCGATAGGAGGGTTAATAGTCGTTCTCTTATTCTTGCCGATAAGTAAATTTATTTTTGCAAATAAATTTGGTTTTAAACTTGAGAATTGGAAGCAGCATAAGATTAACCTATTAATCATTTCTATTCCAGTTATTATGACAATTATATTTAATGTAGCTACCTCTATATCACTAAATATGATTATTAATAAACTACCTAGTGGACAAATTATTGTAGGGATTATTAGTTCATTTATAGCAGCATTATTGGTTGGTTTTATTGAAGAAATAATTTCTAGAGGTGCAGTATTTAATGCATTAAAGAAACTATTGTCAAATTCTAGACATGGTGTACTACTAGCTAGCATTATATCTAGTATTATTTTTGGTGTGTCGCACTTTATGAATCTATTATCTGGCTCAGATTTTATTTACACATTATATCAAGTTATATATGCATTTGCTATAGGCCTTTGTTTATCATTTATCTATTTTATCACCAGAAGTTTAATAATTCCTATTATTGCACATACCTTAGTGGATTGGTCTGATTTTTTCTTCAATATGAGTGGTCAACCTGATTTGCAGAATATAAGTTATGTTCCTATTATTTTAACAGTAGTTTACTTGTTAACAGCTATAATGCTGTATAAGAGAAATTCTAACATTTTTTTACATAGTAAATAAAAGACAAAGTGCAAATTTAATTATCAGCCACATTGTAATGTGCCTGATAATTAAATATTTTTCTTAGATAACGACTCATCCGAGTTTGAATTTGAACGACTTCATTTGAAGTCGTTTTTGTTTTCCCTTTAGATAAAAATCTACGAGTTATACGATTGTGATTTTTGTTTGTGCCACACTAAAATCTTGCATAGGTATGGCAACAATATACTGAAAAAAGATACAGGACCCATCCAATCTGCGAATTTGGTCAGTTATCTGAAGTGATGACTTCGACTATAAGAGGGATCAAGAAGCACTTTTTTCCTTAATTAAAATCACTTTAATCTTCTAGTGTTGCGACTGATCGGCGTGAAAATAATCTAAATACTAAGGCGGTCAACCCTGTTGGGCAAGTAATCCAAAACGTAAAGTGTCAAAAGTTAGAGCACGGACGGAATCAATCAGAAAAACATATGATCTTAATTTTGAGGAATCATTAAACAGTGACAATAATTTAGCTAGTGATAGTAATATATTAGCAAATAATAGTGTTGATAATGACAGTAACAATCAAGGTGCCTATTGTAATAATGATGACATTAAGACTTATGTGCATAATATTACGTCAAAAAACTAGATTGGAGATTTAACGACACCAAACGCCTATAATCAGTGTGCGGGTTTCTCACAAGTCTATATGAATGCGATTTGGTCACCTAATTTTACTTTTAGAGGAAATGGTAATGTGACGGCAGAAACTGTGGCAAAAGCAACAGGAGTTAAAGTCACCACGACACCAAAAGCTGGGGCTGTTTTTGCGTCTGATCGTCCTAATCATACAGGCGTTGTGTTGCATGTTTTAGCAAATGGTGATTTGATTGTTGCGAATCAAAATGCGGGGACTAGCAAGGATTATGAAATTACATTAGTCCCTAAAAAAGACTATGCCAAAGATAGTCAAGCAGTTGGTTATGGGGATATGACTTTTGCCTATCCAGGTGACAACTAAAAGTATAAATTACATTGGTAGAGAAAGGGGTAGAAAACATGACAACAGTACAAATTGGTTCAGATATTAGCATTTTGCCAGATAGTGCATATCAGTTAGCAAAAGAAATATTTTTAGTGGTCAAAAATGATTATTTACATTTGTATACGGCTTATCAGAGTTCAAACAAGTTAAATAGTAAGGCAATGCAGACGATTTATATTGAATTGGCACACTTTTATCAACGCTATGATGATAGAATGACACCGTATTTAGTACAAGATTTATATGAACAAATGAAGCAGGTAGAGTGACTAGTAGAACTATTAACAACGTGTGACCAGGCATTAGAAAATTTAGATCAGACAATTAGTTTAATTGCACATCAATATGATGATGAAGCAGTGATCAATGGCGCTATGAAAAACATTCGTAAACAGTATCAGGTATTGTTAGAAAAAGTTGGTTTAGACGGTAGTGTCATTGATCATGTTAATCAAGCAATAGATGATATTCATGGTCAATATCGTAAACTGCACGTTCAAAATAAAGCTTTGTTTTTTTCACAACTAGAAAATATTCATGATCAGACAATCAAATATATTAGACACTATATTGAAATTGAATTTATTCAAAAACGGATTGAATATGGATTCGATTAGTTTAATATATTTTTGCGAATGGTTATGGACAATTTTGTTTATAGGCGACGCTAATTAATCAATATTATAGTCAAAAAGATCAATAATTAAGGAGGATTTTGACAAGCAAAAAAACGTAATTGTTTATAGGCGGAAGTATATTTATGATAGAAGGATACCAATACTAGAGGGAATCAATATTAGGGAGAGGGTTTTTCAAAAACATAATCCTTTAATTTTCTTATCAACATTTGTTGATGAGTCAAATATATTGATTTTAGATTAAATGAATTTTAAACATTTTTAAATATAAGAATATTATGTACAAAAAGGCATTAGTACTTGCCCTTCAGGGCAAAAAAGTATGCCCGATTGTACGCTGATTATTTTTTGAAAACTTGCTATATTAATTACATATCAAGTTTAAGGAGAATACAATGGGTAAATCACTTGGAAAATTAGGATCGTGGATATACGGTCATGCCAAAATAACGATATTTGGATTTATTATAACAGTGGTTATTTCTGTTGTAGTGGCATTAAGTATCGGTGTTCACTTTGATGCTGCTGGGATGTCAATTCAAGGATCAGAGTCTGAAAAAGCTAATAAATTAATGGAAAAAGAATTTCCAAATACTAAGCAGAATGGCGGTCAAATTCAAATTGTATTGCATTCTAGCAATGGGAAACCATTAAGTACACCTGATAATCAAAAGACCATGAATGATCTGTTTACAGATGTTCAGAAAAATAAGCATGTTAAGATGGTTGTTATTCCTCAAATGTTACAAAGTTTTAGTAAAGATAACATGACAGGTATCGCTAGAGTTATGTATAAACAGAAAGGTGATAATGTTTCACCTAAAACAATTAAATCTTTACAAAAATCATTAAAAATTACTCGCAACAAGAGTATTCAAACGGAACTAACGTCAAATGATGTTACTATTTCTCCAATGGATAATGGCGAACAGGCAGAAGTAGTTGGATTAATTATTGCTTTTATAATATTATCTATTACCTTTGCGTCATTATTGGTAGCAGGTATTCCGATTTTATCAGCGATTCTTGGATTGATTGCTGGCATGATGTTGGTTCTAATTTCAACAAATTTCTTGTCTGTTGGGACTTTTTCAATGTCATTAGTTGGTATGATGGGACTAGCCGTCGGTATTGATTACGCGTTATTTATTATTTCTAGATATCGACAAGAATTAGTTGAAAAATCAAAAAAAGAGGCATTAACTTATGCAATGTCTACTGCAGGAACATCAGTTGTTTTTGCTGGAGTAACGGTTATAGCGGCCTTACTTGGCATGACAATTTTAGGAATTGACATGCTTACAGTAATGGGAATGACTGCAGCAATGTCTGTCTTTACGGCGATTTTGACCTCGTTAACTTTTGTTCCAGCAATGTTAACAATCTTAGGTGATCGAGTTACTGGAAAAAAACCTAATCGTGTTTTATATATAGTTAGTCTACTACGTGTAAAAGGTGGATGGGGTAAATTAGTTACAAAATATAAGTATTTACTCACGATACTTGTTATTGGATTGCTAGCAACAGCAACGATTCCGTTTACTCATATTAATCTGGGATTACCAAATGATGCTGTCAAATCTGAAAAATTGACAGAGCGTCGAGCATATGATATTTTGACAGAAGCTTACGGAAAAGGTAGTCAAGCTACTCTAGTTGTACTTGTGAGAAGCGATAATCAAAAAGCAGTTCAAAATGGTATACAAAAGATTAAAGCATTATCCAATGTTGTGTCAGTCTCACAAGCAGCTCCAAGTGAGAATAATAAGTATCAAATGATTACTGTAATACCTAGTACTGATTCCAATGATGTTAAAACAAAAAAAGTGGTGCATCATATTAGAAAATTGGCTAATAAAAATGATATTCCTCCACTTTATGTAACGGGTGCTACTGCAATCAATATTGATATGTCGGACGCTTTGATGAAGGCGTTACCTAAATTTGCAATTTTAATTGTTGTTTTCGCATTTATTTTGTTAACAATTGTCTTTAGATCATTACTAATCCCTGTTGTTGCTGTTGCGGGATTTGTACTGTCATTAGGGGCAACCTTAGGAACTATTGTATTTGTTATCCAAGATGGCAATTTTATTAACCTTTTGGGAATTCCTAATAAGGGAGCAATTTTAAATTTCTTACCAGTTTTGGTTATTGGGATTATGTTTGGGTTGGCGATGGATTATGAAGTGTTTTTGGTTAGCCGAATTCGTGAAGAATATTTAAAATCTCATGATACACGTCAAGCAGTGATGGCTGGCATGAAGGACAGTGGACCGGCCGTGGTGGCGGCAGCTTTAATTATGATAATCGTCTTTTCCGGATTTATATTTGCCAGTGATGCTGTTGTTAAAACAATGGGATTGGCCTTAGCAACAGGTATTTTGTTTGATGCTTTATTTGTTAGGTTAGTGCTAGTACCAGCAACTATAGCAATATTTGGATCTTCTAGTTGGTATTTACCGAAATGGTTGGATAAATTTTTGCCAAATGTAAAAATTGACTAATTGAATAAACACTGAGACTAAGCTAGAATAAAAAAAGCTTAGTCTTTTTTAAAAGGAGATTTATATGACTAAAGAAAACAATATACAGACGAAGCGTTATTTATTTGATTTATATCGTTGGCCAATGATATTTTTAAGTTTAATGATTTACTTTTTGGCTTTTTATCTAAGAATGGAAGTAAAAGACATTGGTAGCATTCAAACATCAACATTTTTTACACTTTATGTTGTGCAATCAGTTAGTAACTATTTCAGTAGTTACATTACAAGATTTAGTAAGTTATTATATTTATTTCTGCAAATAGTAATTATTGTTAGTGCTGGAATTTTAATTAGCCCAGGAGAAAACATGCTTTATATAGGTATGTTACCACTTCTTGGTCTTCAAATTGTGACGCTCTATGATGACGTCAAGCTTTTTACTTTTTTAGTTATTTTAGTACCATTTCAGGTTATCATTGTAGTGTTACAGTATCTCAATAGTGGCTTCTTTTTAACCATCATGTCTATCCAATCGTCAATGGCTTTAAACATTATTTTTTTCATAACATGGCGTTTTTATCGTCAACAAGTTAGCCAATTAATTAAGACACAAAGTTTGCTCAATGAGTTACAAGTTGCTTACACTGAAGTTAAAGAAATTTCGCAACAAAACGAACGTAATCGAATTGGCCGTGATTTACATGATACTCTAATGCAAGGACTTGTTGGTGTTACAATGCAGCTGGAAGGAACCAAATTACTTTTATTAAATCATCAAGTGGACAGAGCTACCCAAGAAATTGATAAGACAATTTCTTTAACACGTGATTCACTGCAAGAAGCTAGACAATCTGTTTACGATATGCGAAAAAATAATAATGATCAGATTAAACTTCGTGATCGTTTGGATAAATTGGTAAAAGTTTTTCATGAAAATTATAGTTTGAGTGTTAATCTGGGTGTTGATGTTGCAATTGCAATTCCAAAGAATGATTTGGAAGAAATTATTAGAATTATTTCTGAATCACTTACTAACATTGTGAAGCATTCTCAGACAGATGTTGCTATCGTAAAAGTTTCACTAGATGATGTTTTATCGATTACTATTATTGATTATGGGGTTGGGTTTAATGTTAAATGGGGAATAAAAAAATCAAATCATTTTGGTTTAAACGCAATTATAGAGCGTGTTGAAAAACTTGGTGGTACTACAAATATTTTCAGTCATGCTGGCGAAGGAACGCGAATAGACATTAAAATACCAAAAAAATTGAGGTGGCAGCATGGTGAGTAAAATAATGATTGTAGATAACCATGTTATCGTCCGTGAAGGGTTGAAACTGATTTTTGAGACAAATCGAGACTATAACATTGAATATGAAGCTATCGATGGGCAGGAGGCAATTGCTTTATTAAAAATAAAGCAACCTGATTTAATTTTGTTGGATATCAAAATGCCTAATATTGACGGATTTGGGGTTATGAATTACGTTAATGATTATTGCCCTGAAGTTCCAGTAGTGGTACTTTCAACGATTGATAATAGCCAAGATATCAAAACAATGCTGAAGTTAGGTGCTAAAAGCTACTTACTAAAAGACGCCAGTACTGATGTTATTTTCAATACCGTTAGTAATGCTCTAAAAGGAAATACAATCTTACAGTATAATGTCACGGAGATAGTACGGCATGAACAAAGAAACATGCAAAATAATTTTTTTCAATTAGAGAGTCTGGAAGTAGATCTTCTGACTAGTCTTGCTCAAGGAAAAAAAATTAAACAAATTGCGGTGGATCAGCATTTTTCAGAAAGAACGGTTAAAAATAATTTAACTAAAATCTACAGTAAACTTGGAGTCTCATCCGGTTTAGAAGCGGTTGCCCTAGCTGTAAAGAATGACTTAATTACATTTTGATTTTAAAAAATAATATCTAGGTAATTTGATAAATTAACTGTAGTATTAATGTTGGTGCCAGATGCTGTTTAATTCAAAACAATCATACAAATTTATGTATTACTACATAAATCACATTATAAAAACGGTATAGCTAATTTGGCACTAAATTTTTGAAGAACCGATGAATTTAAAATACTAATAATATGATTCCCAATTATTGTCATATTTGTTTTAAAATGTGAAAGTAGTAACTTATACTCCCACTTTTTCGGAAAATTTTAATTCTAAAACTCCAATTCTTAGAAGATATGTTTTTAAGTTCAGTTTATTTTGATTAATTGATTTTATTTTAGTAAATATGAATCTATTGAATTCTTCACAATATATGGAACTAATAATTTCTTCTTTGGACTTAAAATGTACCTGTAGAAACACCTGCGTGTTTAGCTATATATATAATTTTTGTTTGTTTAATACCTTGATTATTAAACAATATAATTGCGGAATCAAATAGTTTTTCTCTAGTCGTTAATTTTTGTTATGCTCGAGTCATTTTATTTCTCCATTAATATTTAATTATACATATTATATAATGAACTGGTTCAGTGAATTAGTTCATTATATAACAAATGAGTTACGATTAGGAGTGCATATTTTGTTTATCTTCAGTTTAACGTATAAAAAGCCTTTACAAGAAGTTGAAAAGCTTCTAAGCGAGCATAATCAGTATTTAGAAACTTTTTATAAAGAGGGTATTGCTGAATATAATATTATTGGATTTCAACTTAAAAAAATGAATGAAATGTTCAAACAAATTGTTGGCCACTAGAAACTAATAAAGAAAACAAAAAATACAGTACAATATGAAACTGAGTTTAGGGTTATTTGTTATAAAATAACCCCTAAACCTTTTCCTGTATAACCGCGGATTACAAATCCAGCTCCTGAAAAGATATCTTTTGCATCGTTTTCACTAATATAAATTGTTATATATTTACCACTTTTAGTTACCTTAGACACACCCTGCTTATATTTAGCGGCTCTTAGTTAATCACTTAACTGATTATTAATTTAAGGTGGAATAGTGTAGACAGTATTTCCAACTATTGTAACATTATTGCTATCTACATTTTCTGACGAATGCACTGTGTTGTCACTAACCTTTGGTATGCCTATACTATTATTGAAACTAACTTGCATTAGTGGTACGGTCATACCTGCTACAATCACACTTATTAGTAAATATACATTTATGTTCGTGAAAATCATGAGATTATATCCTTATAATTAGCTCTACATAAATTATAATACGACAAAAAAGCTGTTCCAAAATAAAAGGCTTACATTGTCGTCAAAAAGATATTATTTTTAACATATTAAGAAATTAAATCATGAAATAAGCCAATAATTATGATTATTTTATAGAGTGCTAAAATCTTAGATATAAGTATGTAAGGACAGTAAATTATGACGAACCCTGTGCTGTTTTGTATGATTTTCGATAAATCTAGATGTTTTTATGTATCTATCCCTTTTATCATGCTAAGAGTAAACATTAGTTAAATTTTTATCATGTATCAAAATCAACACATGCACTTACTAATTAATAGTGATATACTAATTATGCGTTAATACTTAACTAAAAAAGAGGATATAAAATGACAAAAACAGCATTAGTAACAGGCGGAAATAAAGGTATCGGTTTTGAAATTGCTAAAAATTTATTAATAAACGGATATAATGTGGTAATCGGCGCTAGAGATGTCACTCGTGGAAATAAAGCGGTTGATGATTTAAGTAAGTATGGCGACGTGGCATTGCAAATTCTTGATGTTAGTAATGTAAGCAAGATTAATGAAGTTGCCAATAAAATAAGTCATAATTACCCTGAATTAGCATTGTTAGTTAACAATGCTGGTATACCAGGAGACATGCAAAAATCTGCTTGGGAATTTACAGTAAAAGAATTACAAGAGACTTACACAACTGATTTTTTAGGTGCTTATGAGTTAAGTCGTTCTTTGTTACCTACCATCGAAAAAAATCAAGGTACAATATTTAGCATGACAATTCCAATTGAACCTAATAATTTCTTCCACCCTTTTGCTTACTTATCAGCAAAAGCACCATTAAACATAATGACAAAAACCTGGGGCCTTGAATTTAAAGAACAAAATAAACCAGTTGAAATTTTTGCTCTTATGCCAGGAGGGGTAACAACAGATCTTAATAACCATATGGACGCACCAGGATTTAAAACGGCTGAAGAAGCTGGCCGATTAGTTGTTGATTTAATCACTGATAATACTGATCGTTCTGGAAAAGTAGTTAATTTTGACGGAACAGTTGCTGAGTATGTATAAAAGTGATAAATAAAAAAACAGGACATAAGTATTAAATTATGCCCTGTTTTTTATACTAATTATTTGTAACAAAATGTAAGCTAGATATTTTTTTATGCTGTTTCATTAATTCAAGACATTATGCTAATAAGGAAACTATGAACGTAAAAATTTGAAAAAGAGCAATCATTCTAGCTTTTCTACTTGACTTAAGTATAGAATATAAAAACTTGTGTTTCCTACTTTGCTTTGTTATTCTATTATTTATTAGTTTATGTATCAAATTGAAGAAAGGAATAACTACATGACTAAACTCAGAATTACATTTATAAATAGTGAGACATTGGATATTAATCAAACTACATTGCTTGATTTAGCAATCTATGAAAAAGAAAATTATTTCAATATGTCACCAAGAACTACCAAAAATATAACATTATCGGAATCATCACATTTTTATGGTCCTATAAGCATACAAGATATTCACGACCCTAATTTGATAATGAGTCTCTTAAACTTTTTACACAGCTCTGATTTTTTCTATGTTCACAATCAACCAGAAACAATCTATGCCAGCTCCTCTATTTATAAGATTGAACAAAAGGATTAAAACAAAAATATTTTAGTTACTTCTAGACAAATAATAGTGATGATGTTATCATTAATACATCGTGAACGATTTAATTGTTCGCGATGTATTAATGATTCAAGAAAGAGGAATTACAATGTTCAAACATACACGTGCCTTACAATTTAATGCAAAGCCAGATCGTCCTGATCCACTAATGGCCCGCAAACTACAAGAAGCACTTGGCGGTCAATGGGGTGAAATGACTGGTATGATGTCATATTTATCACAAGGTTGGGCTTCAACTGGTGATGAAAAATATAAAGACATCTTGCTTGATACTGGGACAGAAGAAATTGCTCACGTCGAAATGATTTCGACTATGATTGCTTATCTTTTAGAAGATACTCCTATTTACGAGCAAGAGGAAATGATTAAAAAAGATCCTTCTCTTGCTAAAGTAATGGGTGGCACTGATCCTGAACATGGACTTGTACATGGGTTAACAGCTGGTCTAACTAATCCAAATGGTGCAGCTTGGAATACTGGTTACGTTACATCAAGTGGTAATTTATTGGCTGACATGCGTTTTAATGTAACTAGAGAATCACAGGCACGTGTTCAAGTGAGTCGTTTATATCATATGACTCGTGATGAAGGAGTGCGTGATATGTTAAAGTTCTTACTCGCACGCGAAACACAACATCAGTTGCAGTTTATCAAGGCCCAAGAGGAATTAGAAGCAAAGTATGGCATAGTAGTACCAGGTAACATGGACGATATTCAACATTCAGAGTATAGCCACGTTATTATGAATTTTTCAGATGGTGAAGGATCACGTGCATTTGAAAATCAAATTGCTAAAGATGGTCAAAAGTTTACTTACCAGGAAAATCCTGAAGCAATGGGTGGGGTACCTAAAACAAAGCCAGCAAGTTCTGAACTTCATAATGATCAAGGTTAATAATGCTTAAATTGAATTAATAAGACATTGATCTTGAGTATAGGGTGTCAGACAATTATCTATTTAGCGCATTGAATAGCTGATTCTATCTAGACAATTATATTAAATCGTGTTAATATTAAATCGCACACGATTTAATAAAAGGAGTTATTCCTATGATAGAATTTAACAAAAACAACGCCCAATTGGAAAAACACTTGTGTTTTTCTATTTATGAGCTATCAAGATCAATTCAACGCATGTATAAGCCGTTTCTCAATGAGCTTAATTTAACATATCCACAGTATTTAGTTTTAGTTGCTCTTTACGATCACGATAATATTCCTGTCAGCGAACTGGGGGAATTATTGGACTTAAATTACGGTACTTTGTCCCCTTTATTGACCCGCATGGAAAGCCAAAAATTAATTGAACGTATGAGATCAACCAAAGATACCAGAATTGTCTACATTAAATTAATGCTTTCTGGTAAGAAGATACGTGAAGAAGCATTTACGCTTCCTCAACAATTAGTATTGAAAAGTGGATTAAACGATCAAGAATGGAATGAATTATCTAAATTATCTATGAAACTATTTACTAACTTATCTAAATAATTTTCAATATATACTCGCTAAATAACGGAGGGCAACGAATGATTCATGAAATAGTAAATTCAATCAAATTAATGGACGGATCCTATTACGAAACTGGTCAATCTGGCTGTGAAAAAATTGCTCGAGACAATGGTGAGTTTTGGTCAATTTACGTTAATGGTGTCAAAAAAACGTGGATTGGTAGCGAGCTCATTGCCTATATCGATGGTAAATCTCAACAACCTGAATCGTACTTAGCAGATATGTCTGAAAAAGATCGCGAAAAGTTTAAAGATGTTCATTGTGATTGCGACTAATCAAGGTATTTTTTACATGATGATAATAAGCTAAATTAATATAAAAAATTGATAAAAAGGTGACATAACTTAACAGTTGTGTCGCTTTTTTTGTATATTTGGTAATTAATCATATGTTGTGTATGCATAACTAGATGCCAATATGCGAAGCATAGTTCATTCATAAGAGATAGAAATTAATAAGGTAGTCTGGTCTTCTCTATTTTTGTATCTGTAAAATTGTTTTGGTTCAGTATATTTCTTATATCATTTTTTTGTTCGAAAACTTTGTGAGATAAAATTACGCTTTTTATTAAAGACGGTGTAAATTCTAAGCTAACAACAGGTCTTCCGATAAAAATTATTTCGGGTTCAATATCATTCTCTTCTCCATTGATTTTTACAACCACAAAACGAATCTCCTCTTCCTGGTACAAGTCGGGGTTTTTAAAACATAATGAAAATAAAAACATTGCTTGAGCAGAACATTGCATTATTTCAAGCATATCTGAAGAATCTACATTTAGATTTCTGTAATCATAGAGCCACTCTTTGACGACGGGTTTAATATATTCTAATTGAGTTGTTATATCGTATTCGACTTTTAGTGGGAAAGAAAATCCATTACCACGACTAAATTCTGAAAAAGTATTAGCTCCTTTTGAAAAATGTTCATTGAGAAAATATTGTATATCTTGACTATTAAAAGACAAAGCAATTTCTCCATAATGTTGTAATGATTGTGAATGGTTATTAGCAGAAAAACTCCAAATATAATTATTTCTTGGTATATTTTTATTAAGTAAGTTAAACACTTGTATTTCTTCTTTGCCAGCACCTAGACTCTCGAGTTCGATTACTCCCAACTCAAGCGCATAAAGACCATCTTTCTGATCATTCATCGAATGAATTGAACCTAAATAAATTATTTTTTTAGATATTATTTTTTTTAGTACATCAATACTTGTATAGTGATACAAATTAGGGAAAATATTGGGATCACAATGGAATTTATTTGTAATTAATATTGGTTGAGCGTGTTGATAGAAATCGGATTTTTCATCATAAAAATCGTTCAATGCAAGTTTACCTTCGTCGGTTAGATTGCCAATTATTGTTTTAATACTTGGTGTAATACGTCGTGATTTTAAAAGTTCATTTAATTTTTCTAGCATTCATTTTCTTCTTTTTAGTTAGTTAGTTAGTTTCAATAACAAATAATTTTTTGAAATAGTATTCGATGTAATTTTTTTTTTATATAATTATTTTAGACTGATATTTATTAAATAAATAATTTTTTTATATATTGAACTGTTCTAGCAGAAATATTAAAAGCTTCTGCTGTAGATTTTACCGTGTGTGTTTGAGAATATTCAAAAATGGCTGTATTACGGCTATCTTTTTTTCTCCTTGGTCGTCCCTCTCTATAGTTAGGATTATGTTGCTTTGCAAAAACTTTGCCAGCCTGAGTTCTTTCGATAATCATGTCTCGTTCCATCTCAGCCACCGATAGCAAAGTTCTGACAATCATACGACCCATTGGGGTGTTATCAATAGTTCCTAAATTTAAAACTTTAATTATAATTTTTTCTTTCAGGAGATCATCAATTAAATTTAATGCTTCACGTGTATTTCGAGCAAAGCGATCTAACTTGGTGACAATCAATGTGTCATTGGGTTCAATCATGGCGACTAATTTTTCAAACTGCGGTCGTACCGTAGTTGTGCCTGAATATTTTTCACTTAAAATAATATCGGCACCAGAATTTTTTAAAGTTTCTTTTTGTTCATTTAAAGATTGCCCAGCAGTGGACACTCTAGCATATCCATAAATAGTCATATTTCGCCTCATAAAGTTGCATAATTAAATTGCAGTATATAAACATAAGTATATCACAGCATACAAAAAGCGCAAAATACTTATAATTATCTTGCACCTAAATAAATCAAAAAAGAGAGTGCCAATTACTTAAATCCTTGGTAGCATTCTCTTTTAGTTAATATAAGCTGTATGATTCTAATAATGACATCCAATAGGCTTAATGGTAATCCTCGAACAAACTAAAGTGTAATTTAACTCATATTGTATGTGACTCAGCTATTGGCTTTCTGTTCAGACCAAGATTTTTTCATTTCCTCAAAAATGCTAAATACATCGTCGGTGATGCCTTTATATTGCTGAAGATTATCCGAGTTATTGATAATACTTTCAAAATCTGCAATCTCGTAAAACAAAGCATCATCAGTATTCCCTTCGGAAATACGCTCTGTTTTTTCGGTATCGACATGGTACCAACTAGCTTCTTGTGCACGTGGATATTCAGGAATTTGAATATATCCTTTTGTACCTGAAATCGTTAATGTCTTTGGTTGTTTAGCTTGTAAGGATACTGAGACGGTAGCCATTTCGCCTGATCGATTATGCAGAATCGTAACAGATTGTTCATCAACACCGGTTGGGGCGTAATCAACAAAAGATTGGATATTATTAGGCTGCTCTGACATAAAATAACGTACACCGGATAATGCATAAACGCCCATATCAAGTAAAACACCGCCACCTAAGTCAGGATTAAAAAACCGATTTTTTGGATCATAGGGCTTCACACTACCGAGGGTCACATTAATATGTTTAATATCACCCAAAAGATTTTCTGTGATAAGTGATTTGATTTTTTTAATTAAAGGCATGTGGACTAATGTCATCGCTTCCAATAGCACAACATGATGTTGTTGGGCTAACTGCTCGAGTGTATCCAAATCAGCCTTATTTAGTGTGATAGCTTTTTCCATGAGTACATGTTTACCATGCGCAATGGCCTGCTTTGCAATATCGAAATGTGTATTATGTGGTGTAGCAATGTAGACAGCATCCACCAGATCGTCCGAAAAGACATCTGAGAGCTCACTAAACTCATGATTAATACCATATTTATTAGCAAATTGACGTGTTTTGTCAGCATTACGACTAAATACACCATAAATATTGCGATTGTTTTGATTGAAGGCTGTTGCCATCTCGTTAGCAATTACGCCTGTTCCAATAATAGTCCAATTTACTGTCATCTTTATAATCCTTTCAATACCTGATAGCATTAACATAAACGCTACGCATAAGAATTTCAATTAAAGTCGTTTTTCTGGTTTTTCAAAAATAGTTCTCTAAATGTCAGTTAACGAATTGACTCATCAAAATAACGTTAAAAATCTAATTGATTCAACTTATTCAACGATATTGATTGGCTGATTTGCTAAATAAGATTTTAAGTTATTAATCGTGATGGTCAATAATCGTTCACGTGTTTCGAGTGGCGCCCAAGCAATATGAGGTGTGATGTAGCAATTTTTAGCTTTTAACAAGGGGTTGTCATTAATAATTGGCTCTTTTTGGACAACATCAGTCGCTAGTGCGTAAATTTGATTGTCATTAAGCGCATTGGCGACATCTTGTTCATTAATCAATTTGCCTCTTGCTGTATTTAATAAAATAACATTGTTTTTCATTTTTGCAATGGTTGTTTTATTGATGAGATTGATTGTGTCTGGTGTTTGAATAACATGTAAACTAATAACATCGGATTGCTGTAACAGCTCATCTAGAGATACCTGTTTAAGCCATGGTTCAGATATATTTTTGGGGCGATGATTGTAAAAAATAACAGGCATAGAAAACGCATGTGCTATTGCTGCAACTTTTTGGGCGATATGACCGAAGCCAATTAGACCCAATGTTTTTCCTTTGAGTTCAAATAATGGTTTGTCCCAAAAAGTGAAGTCAGGTACGTTGGACCATTTATTATTATGCACGAGCTGATTGTGAAGGCCAACTTGACCTGTCACTTCAAGCAATAATGAAAAAGTAAACTGTGCTACAGCGTCGCTAGCATAGGTAGGAATATTGGTGACGACAACATTATTTTTATGAGCGCTCTTGATGTCAACAACATCATAACCAGTGCCCATGATTCCGATGTATTGTAAACTAGGGGCGTTGCTGATAACATCATCGTTTAGTGGTGTTTTATGTGTAATGACAATTTCAGCATTGCCAATTCGTTTCAAAATTTCATTGTTATCGTCAACTGGTGTGCGATCATAAAAAGTACAGTCACCCAACTGATTTAATAACTGCCAATTTAAATCTTTATTCAGTGCATAACCATCTAAAACTATGATTTTCATAATTATTTCCTCGCTATGTCATCTTAACTAAAAGTTTATTTTTAATACTATTTAACAACATAATACCTCTTTTTGATAAACTGATAAAGTGATTTGTCTAGATAACGTAAAAATCACTTGGATTCGAACTATTAAGAGCGAAACATTGATATACCAAATTACCGAGTTCATTTCAAAATCGGAATTCTAGTTGACGTTTTAAATGTTAATAATACCAAGATGTATTTTTTAATAACAAATATTTGCACAAAAATGGTGTATCAGGTATATTAAACAAATATTTAATATCACATTTAATATATCGGATCTGAACGAGTTGAGCAACATTATCTATGTATCATGGCACAGGAAAGAAGAATGACATGAATCGCAATAAGCAATATAAAAAATATAGTATATATGGCATTTTAGTTGTGTTGCTTTTTACTAGTGCGGTCGTGATTACAAACTATGTGATAGATAAACAGACTCTTGTGCCAATGACGAAACTAAAAGTTGGATTGATTGATGGTTCTGTGAAAGCAAGTTTACCGCAATTTTATGACACCAAGGTAATTAGTAAGAATTTTGTATCAAATGCAACACAAGTGGACGAAGAGCACGGGACGGCCGTGGCCTACACCATTATGAAACATAGTCCGTTAGCAAAGGTTGATACGTTATATAGCGCCAGTGTCATGGAAAACGGGTTTGTGTCGCAAGATAAGCTATTACAAGCATTGAATTGGTTTGAAGAAAAGCACGTGAGCTTAATCAACATTAGCTTAAACATGCCACGACCAACAAAAGAGATTAAAAATAAATTGACACAATTAACCAAAAACGGCGCAGTCATTGTTTTGTCGATGGGAAATAATAACTATTTTAAAAATGAACCACTTAAAATAAAAGGAGTGGTTCAAGTGGGCACTCAAAAAGAATATGCTGTCGTTGAAAAAATTAAGCCAATCCAATCAATCGACTTATCAGGCGCTAAGAAAAAATATGAAGGCATCAGTTTCAACACCGCGCGTCAAACAGGTAGGTATGTATCTGAATGGTATTCTTACAAGAATATCAGATTACCGTAGTAGTAATGTTGAACCAGTTAGAGATATCATACTTTGCGTCCAGTGAGCATACAAAACTTGAAACCTGATCAGTTTTTGATAGTTGAACGGTGTCCTGTCAAATATCCGGAATTAATAAAAGAAATATTAAAAAATATATAGGACTTGGTGGCGTCAATTCACACGTATTATTAGCAGACATATTTGTGTGAGTCGTTTGATAAAAAGAACTGAGTTGAGATAAATTAAACCAATTTATGATGATTTTAATACACGCGTTTAAAATGGTGTTCATGCATGGTCAAAGATCAGCGTTAATTATGTATAGGGTTTAAGCCAAGAATTTTAAAATGACGCGTAATCAATATTTGCAAATTTTTTAAATCAAAAATAAAAACCGTGAAAACTTTTTCACGGTTTTTATTTTACTCGTTCAATATTACTAAAACTGCTCCACCTGGATTCGAACCAGGGACCTGCGCATTAACAGTGCGTTATTCTACCACTGAACTATGGAGCAATTAAGTTGATTAATCAACTATTAAATTATATCAAGATTAGAAAAAGATGTCAACACTTATTTTTCAGAAAGATATAATTTGATTTTATCAAGAGATTTTAATAACTGATCGGTTGGAATTGTCAGTGGTGGTAATAAACGCAAAGTATTGTTCCCAGCAGATAAAACAATAATGTGTTCATTTAACAAATCAGTGACGACAGTATTGACAGGAATATTTAATGCAATACCAGCCATCATGCCAAGGCCACGAACATCATCGACAACATTTAGTGCGTTAAATTCAGATAATTTTTCCCAGAACAGGGCTATTTTGGTACTTAGCTGAGGCAGTAACTCATCTAAGACATCTAGCGTTGCCTCAGCTGCAGCCATGGCAAGCGGATTGCCACCAAATGTGGAACCATGTGTCCCATATGCTAGAGCGGGGGCCAAATCATTTTTAGCAAGCATTGCGCCAACGGGAACACCGTTAGCAAGACCTTTAGCGCTTGTGAAAATATCTGGTTCGAAATCATAATTTTCAAAGGCAAATTTTTTACCTGTACGACCCATGCCAGTTTGTACTTCATCCACAATAATGAGTATCTTGTTATCATGTGCCAGTTTAACAAGCGCTTGGATGAATTCCGGTTTAGCCGGGACAACACCGCCTTCACCTTGAACTAATTCAAGCATGATAGCAGCAACATCTTCAGTTATTAGCGCTTTAACACTGTTAATATCATTGAAAATAGCGTACGAAAATCCAGATAGCATTGGCAAGCCAGCATGGATACTATCTTGTCCAGTGGCAGCCATAGCAGCGTAAGTACGGCCGTGAAACGAATTCGAAAACGAAATAATTGTTTGTTTTTTGGTCGCCAAACGTGCTAATTTAATAGCAGCCTCATTTGACTCGGCACCAGAATTAGCAAAATAGGCTGTATAAGTGTCACCACCAATTTTTTGTGCGACAGCTTCTTGCAATGGATTGCTGTATAGATTAGGAATATGCCAAATTTTTTCTGCTTGCTGTGTTAACGCGTGTACAACTTTAGGGTTGTTGGCGCCAACATTATAAACACCAATACCACTGGATAAGTCACTGTAAGACTGATTTTTGTCATCAAACCAAGTGGCGTTTTTTGCTGATGAAAATGTGACTGGTGCGCGATGATAGTTTGGAAATAAGGTCATGATAACTCTCCTTGAAGAATATGTTAGAGTGTAACAACGGTACCAGGATGTGTCACAGTATTTGTAATATGCACATTAGGAACGCCACGGTGAACGGCATCAAGCGCACTGTTAATTTTGGGGATCATACCACCAGTGATGATGTTTGATGATTTTAATTCGAGGGCTTTTTGTGGTGTCAACTCTTGTAGGATGTTGCCACTGACTTTAACACCTGATACATCAGTCAATAAATAAAGTTCGTCAGCCTGAATGTACTTGGCGATAGCTGTTGCAGCGTGATCAGCATTGACATTGAGCCACTGACCTTCATTGGTGATAGCTAGTGGTGCAATAATTGGCACAAGATTGTTTTGCCACATGCGATTCATTAATTGTGTGTTCACTTGATGAATCGCACCAACATAACCATAAGTATCTTGGTCCAAAACATGGCCAGTTAATAATTGATCACTTCCGGCATTTAGGCCAATGGCTGGTACGGCATTTTGACGAAAAGCTTCAACAAGAGCAGGTTGTACTTGTCCAAGTAAAGCCATTTTAGTAATATTGATACCATTTTGTGTCGTAAAGCGAATGCCATTGATTTTTTGAACAGGCTCATTAAATTGTGCCATCAATGCCGAAATATGGTCGCCACCACCATGAACAATGACGATGTTAGTGTTTTGTTTTTGCCAGTTTTTGATTGTTTCAAAAAAAGCGGGCGTGAGTTGTGTAGCAGCAGTGCCACCAATTTTGATTACGATTTTTTTTGTCATATTGAGCTCCTTACGTCATCTTATTGGTGGCATCGCGATCAGGTTGTGTAGAGGGCGTTGATTTTAACATATTCATAGGTTAAATCAGATCCCCAGGCTTGACCACTGGCATCACCAGTATGTAAATTAATATCGATAGCAATGTTTTTTTGTTTCAGACTTTCAGTCATGTCTGTTTGATCAAAATCTGTTGGTGCACCAGCGATCATGACGGGTATATCATTGAGTGAAATGTCAATGATATCAGGATCAATGTCAACATCACTTGCACCAATAGCAGCAATAATTCGGCCCCAATTTGGGTCCTGACCAAACATAGCAGTTTTAACAAGAGAGGAACCGACAACTTTTTTAGCAACCATACGTGCATCCAATGCTGACTGAGCCTGATTAACTGTGACGGACAATAACTTTGTAGCACCTTCACCATCACTAGCAATGCCAATGGCCAATGCAGTAGTGACGGTATGCAACATGTCTTTGAAATGGTCGTAATCAGAATTATGACGATCAATAGTGACATTATTTGCTAAACCATTTGCCATGACTAACACCATATCATTTGTACTGGTGTCACCATCGATAGTGATTTGATTAAAGCTGGTTTCGACATCTTCTGATAGAGCCTTTTGTAGCATATCAGGAGCAATATCAATGTCTGTGGTGATAAAGCCAAGCATAGTTGCCATATTTGGATGAATCATGCCTGAACCCTTTGCGACACCACTCATTGTAACTAAATGACCAGCAATGGTACTTTGGATAGTAATTGATTTTTCTGCTGTGTCTGTTGTCATAATTGCATGAGCAAAGCCATTTGTGTTACCGTCAATTTTAAGTTGATGAATACCAGCAACAACTTTGTCAATGGGTAAAATTTGTCCGATAACACCGGTCGATGCAACACCAACTAAGTCAGGATCAATGTTTAAAACTGTAGCAGTTGTTTCTTGCATCTGTTTTGCATGTACCATGCCAATCTTACCAGTGACGGCATTTGCGTTACCAGAATTAACGATAATAGCCTGTAACATGCCATTTTTAATAGTTTGTTTGTTAAGTTGAACAGGTGCGGCTTGTACTTGATTCGTTGTGAAAACGCCCGCTACAGCTGCTGGTTTATCACTAAATATCCAACCGAGATCTTTTGACTTGTGTTTGAGACCAACATGCTGACCATCCGCATGAAATCCTAGTGGCGCAGCTATATCGGCCAGTGCTAACTGATTAATTTTTTGAAGTAAGTCTGTCATAGTTATATCCTTGTTAATTAAATTGCTTATTAAGCATATTGTGCGATAAGTTGTAAGCCAGTGGTTTCGTCCAAATCAAACAGATGATTCATATTTTGAATGGCTTGGCCAGCGGCGCCTTTTATCATGTTGTCAATCACGCTGACAATCGTAAGATATTTTGTAACAGGATTATAAGTTAGACCAATATCCGCGAAGTTCGTGCCGACAACTTGTTTGATATCAGGGAGTTGATCCTTAGGCATAACACGAACAAAGGGCTTATCTTGGTAAGTATCTTCATAAATTTTTTGAAGCTTATCAGCTGTTGTTTCATTGTTTATTTTGACATAAGCACTGATGAAAATACCGCGATTGATTGGAAGCAGTGAGGTTGTGAATTGAATGTGATCAATAGTAGGTTGCCATTGTTTGAGCTGTTGTGTGATTTCTGGAATATGTTGGTGTTGGTTGGCTTTATACATGCTGAAATTTTCATTGACATTGATAAAGTGACTTGATAAATTCAACGATTTTCCAGCACCAGACAAGCCACTTTTAGCGTCAATGATGATGTTGTCCTGATCTAGTAATTGATGCTGAGCTAAGGGAGCTAAACCAAGCAGTGTTGCTGTTGCATAGCAACCAGGATTTGCAATATAGTGACTATTTTGCTGATAAAAATCAGCCAAGCTATAGTTCGCTTCATCAAGTAGTGACTGTGCAGCGGGTGTTTTCTTATACCATGTCGCATAATCCGGAGCAGTTAATCTAAAATCGCCTGATAAATCGATCACTGGAAATTTTTTGGCAATGAATGGCTCTGCAATGTCTTTAGTCACACCACTAGAGGTAGCAAAGAATACTAAGTCAGCTGACTGCATAATATGCACAGGGTCAAATGGTGTTGGTGTTATTTTATACATGGACTTTAGATGTGGAAATGTTGTGCTAATATCTTCTGTACTTGATGACGTGTTATGAATTGACACAACATGAACAGTAGGATGATTGTATAGTAATCGCAACAATTCAAGACCGCCATAACCTGTAATGCCGACAATGGCAACATTGATTGATTGTGTATTCATGTTGTGTCTCCTTATTTATTTGATGTTTTAAATATAAACCCTACTGTATTTAAATACAAACAATATGCAGAATAAACATGAATATAGTGTTTAAAATGTATAAAAATACATATATCAAGACACAAAAAAACACTTCCGAAGAAGTGTTAAGCTCGAGCGGGTAACTCTATAATGGCTATATCAAGTACATGTTTCTGACTTTTATGCCGTAACTCATTCAAAAAGAAGCCGTCCTTGATATCAAGTTCAGTATCTAACGCAAAAACTGTTAATGTATAATGATGTGTTTTATCTGGTGGCATGGGACCAATATAGGTTTGGTTCAAATTTGGGTCTGCCGGTGTATCAGTTGTTTTAACAGCATGCCACGTAGAATTTGTACCAAATACAGCATGACCAGTGGCCCGTAAATTTTCGGGAATGTCGGTGACTGGTAAATTAGCAGCCAACCAGTGAATCCATGGAAAACCAACAACAGGAACGGCATCATAGTCAATGAGGCTAACTGATAAAGATTTTGTACCATCGGGAATATCTGTGATGTTTACTGGGAAATTGACAGTTGGCATATCTTTTGTACGATATTTTTCAGGTGCATACTTGGCATACTTATCAGGGATAAGATCATTCTCTAATACGACGTTAATTTGCATATTAATCTCCTATTAACCTTTTCTTTGCTTGTGCGAGGTAGGTTCTAACATCGATACTCATGTCTTTATTATAAGCATGAATGTCTTTGATGGCAGTAATGATAATATCAGTGCGTTCATCAAAGTCAGTTATCTGGCTAATTTTTTGGTGAATGGTGCGTTCGAAACGATCGATGAATGCTTTTTGTAAAACCGATTTATTGGCACGCAATGTTTCTGCAGCTGCCATTTTACCCTGAATTTCTAAGTCTTTGATAGCTTGATTGTATCCAGTAAAAAATTCATCGGGATCAGTTGTGTTTTCCCAAGTAATCGGTTCTTCTTTGACTGGCGTAGTGTCTTCAACCACTACAGGTTGTGCTTTCTTTTTGAACAAATCAAATAGTGACATGTTTTCGCCTTTCTTTTAAAAATATTTATAACTTTATTGTACCGAACATTTGTTTTATTTGGTACAATAAATTTAACTTTTAAATCTGGGGAAAATGATGACAGCACGCAAAACAGTATTTAATGACAAGCAACGCATATTACGACTTTATTCAGCACTTATTAGCCATCGTGCCTTATCAATTGAAGAAATTGAAGATATGTTTTTTATTGGACGTAAGACTGTACAGCGTGATATCGCAGAAATTCGTGATTTTTTGCATGATTTACAGGTTGGTGAGCCAATACAATCTGAAATTGTATATGATCGTAATTCGAAGAAATATAAATTAACGGAGATGGAAAATCTCTTTCATGTCTTTGATAAAATTAATAAAATTGATGAGGAACAATAATCAAGTTAAGTTATTTTTGACAAAATAAGTTCGTAACAAAAACAGACTTTTGGTAAGCAATCACTAAAAGTCTGTTTTTTATGCCTATTAATTATTGAATAGCGAACTATGCGAATAGGTTCACGTATTCTTCAGATACCCAGGTATCAGTGGTTCAACGTAGTGTATAATAAAGCTAGCAAATAAATTGGAGGTAAACGTTGTGGTAATGAAAGGTCGAGAGATAATTTTAGGTATTTTACAAAATGGACCACATACTGGTTATGAAATAAATGACATTTTACAAACACGACTAAACCATTTTTTTGATGCAACGTTTGGCATGATTTATCCGACCTTAAAAAAGTTAGAACAAGAAAAACTGGTTACAAAGCAGCAAGTTGCACAAACTGATAAACCAAACAAAAATATTTACACAATTACGCCAACAGGAAAAGCAGTGCTTTCTAAAGCCCTGATTGAGCCAACTGCTGATGAAATTTTCAAATCTGATGTTCTGATGCGTCTATACTTTAGTCAAAATTTACCAGCATCACAGGTTGCAGAATTTTTACAAGAAGAAATCATACGTAAGGAAACGAAGTTAGCTGAGTTAAAAGCACAATTAGATCACTGGATGGACAGTGGTATGACTGACGTACAAAAAATCACTTTTGACTATGGTATTGCTTATTACACTGCAACATTAGAGGTATTAGAAAAGGCAAAAACGCAACTATAAAAAGAAATAGTTAATTAAAATAAGGATATTCTAAAATGACAAGAGAAAGATTGTATCATACTGAAGTTGAAAATGTGACGGGTCTATCTGGTCATGTCAAAACAGTGACTAGTGACGATCTAGATGTCTTGACCAGTGGACCACTTAATGACGAACCAGGTACCAATCCTGAACAATTATTGGCTGCATCATTTGCGACATGTTTAAATGCAACGATTGAGGCAGAAGAGAAACGTCGTCAACTGAAACATGAAAGTGTTGTGCGTGTCGGGGTGGATATGGGATACGATACGAAGGGATTTCAATTTTTTGTTCAAGCACAGGTGATAATTCCTCATGTTAGTCAACAAGAAGCAACAGACATGTTAGACATTGTTGCACAACGCTGCCCGGTTTCTAAATTGCTGGTAAGTAATGATAATGTCAATATTGTTTTAGTGGATGAATTTAGTTTTTGAATTAAGCACCGTTGTCTAGATTACTAGGTTTGAATGTCTTAAAATGCGTTAACATAACTTTAATATTGAACGTGTATAATTTAGCTACCAATTTGTATACTAATTGGTGGAGGATATCATATGAAATTTTCTAGAATAGTTAAATTCATCATTTTAATAGTTGCTGCAACGTATTTAATTCAAAATCCTGTAAAGGTTGCAGAAGGAAGAGCCTGGTTAACCAACAAAGTACAAGAATGGGTTGTGCTTTTAGACACAAATAATAGTAATACTGGCAAGTCAGGAACGTCAGGAGCCACGCAAGAAACTGTTAGTACAGATGACCATGGAACAACGCATTTAAATGGTGCAATATGGCCTAAGAAAACATTAAATGTTTATTTTGATACATCCGAAGTGAATATGCCAGCCTATGAATCAACATGGCAGCGAGCATTTGACAATTGGAATGCAGTAAAAATTTTGACATTAGTGCGGGTACAAAATAAAAATCAAGCAGACATTGTTTTAACTACTGAAGATATTAGCAATACATCACAAGCAGGTGTTGCAGAAGCCCAATTTTTGGTCAATCCGTTGAATGGTAAAAAGGTGATGACACATGTTGTAGCAAAATTAAATGTGCATTATTTGAACCAGTACTCAGAGACAAGAAAAATTAATACGGCTGAACATGAACTCGGTCATGCGTTAGGATTAGACCATGAAACAGGTCGTGCATCTGTTATGCAACCACAAGGCGCTGATTACGGCATACAACCTTCTGATATTAATCAGTTAAAAACGCTTTACCAAAATTAAAGAATAACTGGTTTGCGAACGAAAACCATCTCACAAACAACGTGTTATAGGTGATTAAGTGTGTTCAATTACTGGTTATTTTTATTTGCATAGTAATTCACAAAATGATAATTAATGCCATAAAAGTTCTTGAAATGTTTTTAAATCGACCTTTTTAAAATCAAAGTGGTATAGTAGACACATAATGTATTTTGAATATTTTCAAAATATAAATTTTGGGGGCATATTATGACTACTGTTCAAGAGTTGACAGAAATTGTTGGTAACAAGCACATCATTACTTCAGCTTCAAAATCATTGCGTTATCGTAAAGGATATCGTAGTGGACGCGGGGATGCTTTGGCGGTTGTGCTGCCTGGTAATTTGATGGAATTGTGGCAAGTACTAAAGGTACTTCATGCCCATAATACAATTATTATTATGCAGGCTTCTAACACGAGTTTAACGGAAGGATCAATTCCAGCACCAGGCTATGATCGAGAATGTGTTGTGGTCAACGGAACACGAATTAAGGGTGTACAGCTGATTAACCATGGTGAAGAGGCACTCGCTTTTCCTGGCACAACACTGTTTAAATTAGAGAATGCACTTAAACCAATTAATCGGGAACCGCATTCAGTTATTGGGTCATCAAACCTAGGGGCTTCAGTTATTGGTGGTATTAATAACAATTCTGGTGGTGCATTGATTCAGCGTGGTCCAGCATATACGGAACTAGCATTGTATGCTCAAATTGATGAACACGATGAATTGCATTTAGTGAACCATTTGGGTGTTGAATTGGGCGATACACCTGAAGAAATGATTAATAATCTCGAAAATCGTAATTTTGATATTGATCATGTGAAGAAAGACGATAAACGCGTTGGGCACAACCGTGACTATGAGGCACGCGTTCGGAATATTCATTCACATACACCAACACGTTATAATGCCGATCCAAACGAATTATATGAAGTTTCAGGTGCATCTGGTAAACTCGCTGCTTTTGCAGTGCGTCTAGACACTTTTCCAAAAGAAGGGGCTTCACAAGTATTTTATATTGGTACGAACGATCCTGCTGTATTGGAGAGATTGCGTCGACACATTTTAGCTGAGTTTAAAAACTTGCCTGTTTCTGGCGAGTATATGCACAAAGAGGCGTATGATTTAGCTAAAAAATACGGCAAGGACTCACTCCTTGTGATTGATACAATTGGTACCAACATGTTGCCATACCTTTTCGGTATGAAGTCAACAGCTGAACGGATACTCAGTCATATTCCGACGTTTAAACCTTATTTTCCTGATCGTGTATTACAGCATATAGGTGAAGTATTTCCCAATCAGTTACCAAAACGAGTAGAAGAGTATAATGATAAATACGAGCATTATCTTCAATTGAAAATGGTTGGTGACGGTATTGATGAAGCCAGGCAGTACCTTCAGAAATTTTTTAAAACAGAGTCAGGTGATTATTTAGAGTGTACGCCTTCAGAGGCAGAACGCGCTGCTACGCATCGTTATGTAACAGCCGGCGTGGCAATTAGATATCAAGAAGTATTTCAAAATCAAAAACTAGATATCTTACCTTTAGATATTGCATTGCCTCGTAATGAGTTTGATTGGTTTGAACATTTGCCAAAAGAAATTGAAGATAAAATTGAACATAAATTATATTATGGGCATTTTCTTGATCATGTTATGCACCAAGATTATATTTTAAAAAAGGGTGTTGATCCACACGAGTTGAAAGAAGAAATGTTAAAGTTACTTGATAAGCGTGGGGCGATCTATCCTGCAGAGCATAATGTCGGACATTTGTACCATGCAGCTTCCACCTTAATAACACACTATAAGCGTAACGACCCTACTAATAGCTTTAATCCAGGCGTTGGTTTAACGACAATGGAAAAATATTGGGGCAATTATTAATTAAAGTATACACAGAAAAACAGCAGAAACGTTAATTAACGTTTCTGCTGTTTTTATTTTAAGATGTATGGCGAAAATATCGTGCTAATTATTTGTCATTTGATCAAAATCGTCAACCATATCTTTGGGGCCAACAACGGATAAAATATCTTTGTCGTGAATACGATATTTGGAATCTGGCGCGACAATGACTTCTCCGTCATGACGTACCGCAATAACGTTCAATCCAAATTTTTTATGGATATTGAGTTCAGATATTGTCTTACCAGTAAAAGATGGGTTAACAATTTGGACTTCAGCCATTGAATAATCGTCTGACAATTCAATGAAATTGAGCATATTTGGTGCTAAAAGCTTTCGACCAATACGTTCCCCCATTTCGCGTTCGGGTTGTACGACAAGATCGGCACCGATTTTTGTTAGTACGCGAAGGTGTGTCCGATTTTCAGCTTTAGCAATGACATTTTTGGCACCGAGATCTTTGGCATTAATAGTGGCTAAAATACTAGCCTGCATGTTATGCCCAATTGCAATAACGACGTGGTCAAAACTGGCGATATCTAGTTTACGTAGTACATCGTCTTCTTGTGCATCAGCGATGACGACTTGAGTCGCGATATCTCGGTAATCATTCACATGTTCTTCACTAATATCAATACCGAGCACGTCTTGTCCATTTGCAACAAGTGTTTCGAGTAACGCACCGCCGAAACGGCCAAGACCAATAATGGCATAAGTTTGACGCATAATTTTTTCTCCAATTTTTTGACAGATAACTCAGCCGATAATAACAGATTCTTCCGGATATTGATAAGGTGCGTGATCACTATGAACGTTCAAAATAGAGAACATGACAGTATATACGCCGACACGTCCAATAAACATAGTCAACATAATAACACATTGCCCAAAAACATTTAAATGTGGTGTCAATCCTAGAGTGAGTCCGGCTGTTGCAAAGGCGCTAACAACTTCAAAAATGATATATTCTAGTCCATACTGTGAATTACTGCCTTGAGTTAACATGAGTAAAAATGATAACACACCTAAGAAAAGTAACGATACAAACACAAGTAAAAGGGAACGTGAAATGTTTTCATTTGTGAGACGTCTGTGTGCAAAAGTGACGTCCTTTTTTCCGCGCAAGGCAGCATGTGTTTTAAGTAATAAGACACCTAACGTGGTTGTTTTAATACCACCAGCTGTTGAGCCAGGTGTACCGCCGACATACATTAACATGATAGTTAAAAGAATTGTTGCTGGTGCCATTTGACTAAAATCAAATTGTGAAAAACCAGCAGTACGATATGAAATAGACATAAATAAGGTATTGGCTACACGATTAATACCGGAAAGATTTTTGGCAATAGCTAAATTACTCTCAGTGAGTTCAAATAATAACCAACCACCAATGATTAATGCGCCAGTCATGACAAGGGCCAACTTTGAATGTAGTGTTAACTTGTGCGTGCGAGAGTATAATAAGACATCACGCCACACTAGAAAACCAAGCGAACCAGCAATAATAAGTGCTGCAATGATAAGTAAAATCCATGGCTTATCGGCATAAGCCACATCCCCAGCTGGTAAAATTGTGAAACCAGCATTACCGAATGCTGAGACAGCGTGAAACACTGCATAAAACACGCCATGTTTTATCCCAAAATCATGAATAAAGAATGGTGATAACAATAGTGCCCCAACAGCTTGGATAATAGCTGATAATTTAATCACGTAACCAAACACTGCACGTGTATCATATAGACTTTCTAGACTATAAACTTCTTGAACCATCATTTTATCACGAAGATTCATTTGTCTTTTTGTGGCTGTGAATAAGAGCACGGAGAACGACATAAAACCTAGTGCGCCAATTTCAATTAAAAACATAATCACAATTTGACCAAAAACGGTCCAGTGCGTTGCAGTATCAACAACAGTTAAGCCAGTGACAGATGCTGCAGAAGTCGCAGTAAATAATGCATCCATAAAAGAATGACCCATATCACCGTTATAACTAAAAGGCAGCATCAAGAGTAAGGCACCCACAGTAATAACTGATAAAAATCCTAACGTTAAACGTTGTGGCATAGAGAGCCGTGAAAAAAAGTTGCGACGTTGGGATTGATTATGAAATTTTTTCATCTCCGCTGCAGTCGGGAGTTCTATTTTTCGTGACATGCTTCTATTATAACTTAAATGTTTGTTGGATATGTTGAAACGCAAAAATTTGTTACTAATGGTACCAGATGACAACGATTTAATTATTGCTATTTGTATTGTATTTTGTTTTTAGGTAAATCAAATGAAACAATTACAGACCAATAAACATGATATAATATTCCTTGAAGAAAAATCCCACGAGCAGTTATTGTTCGTGGATTTTTTAAAAAAATTTCAGAAAGTGGAAACGCGGTTTTGCGTGCGAGATTGTTTTAATAAAATAAATCAAGCTTGCTAATAAAATTCGCGCTCTGAGAAGATAAATGACCGAATCAACGCCAGTCATTGAAATGCGCCATATCGTCAAAAAATTTGGCGATTTCGCAGCCAATGATGACATTAATTTACAAGTCCAACAAGGTGAAATTCACGCGTTACTTGGTGAGAACGGTGCTGGAAAATCAACATTGATGAACATTCTAACTGGTTTATTGCAGCCAACATCTGGACAGATTCTGATCAATGGTAAATCAGTCGCAGTGGATTCTCCATCGAAATCTGATGCACTCGGTATTGGTATGGTGCATCAACACTTCATGCTGATTGATGCATTTACTGTCACTGAAAATATTATATTAGGTTCAGAGGTGACTAAGGGGTTATCGCTTGACACCAAAACTGCAGCCAAAAAAATCAAGCAATTATCTGAGCAATATGGTTTACAAGTTGATCCATATGCAAAGATAACGGATATTTCAGTTGGTCAACAACAACGTGTTGAAATCCTAAAAACACTATATCGTGGTGCTGATATTTTAATCTTTGATGAACCCACCGCTGTTTTGACACCACAAGAAATTGGTGAGTTGATTACCATTTTGCATAATTTAGCTAAAGAAGGCAAATCAATCATTTTAATCACACATAAACTGGACGAAATTCGTGCGGCAGCTGATACTGTGACGGTGATACGTTCAGGAAAGTCTATTGAAACATTCCCAGTAGCCGGTGTGTCGTCGCAAGAATTAGCAGATTTGATGGTTGGTCGAGAGGTTAGCTTCAAAACAGTCAAGCAAGACGTTGAAACGGGAGATACAGTACTTCGTATTGATAATATTGAGGTGCAAAATTCACGAGAAGTTACTGCTGTTAAAGACTTTTCACTGCAAGTTAAGGCCGGCGAAATCGTTGGTATTGCTGGTATTGATGGTAATGGACAAACCGAATTAATCCAAGCAATAACGGGTTTGACTAAAGTACAGTCTGGTGCTGTTATACTTCAAGGTAAAGATATTACAAATAAAAAGCCCCGACAAATTACTGAAGCCGGTGTGGGGCATATTCCTGAAGATCGGTTACGTTTTGGAATGGAAGTTGATATGACTTTGTCAGAAAACTTAGCATTGCAAACTTATTATAAGTCACCTTTGTCTAAGGGCGGCGTTTTACAGCCTACTGAAATTGATCAGGTTGCCAACAAATTAGTTAAAGAGTTTGATGTCCGATCAGCTGGGATTCAAGTGACTGCAGGATCAATGTCTGGTGGCAATCAACAAAAAGCCGTTATTGCACGTGAATTAAATCGTGATAATGAACTCATTATTGCCGCACAGCCAACACGTGGTTTGGATGTGGGTGCTGTTGAATATATTCATCAACGATTAATAGCACAACGTGATGCGGGAAAAGCAGTCTTGGTTGTTAGTTTCGAACTTGATGAGATACTAAACTTATCAGATCGTATTGCTGTTATGAATGCTGGTAAAATTGTTGGTATTGTTAATGCCAAGGACACAAATAAACAAGAATTAGGTCTGTTGATGACGGGCATGAGCTTAGCAGATGCGCGCGCAGCACTTAAAAAAGAGGTAGATGCCTAATGACTGCACAAAAAAATTCACTTTCAGTTGCATTATTTTCGGTTTTGTTTGGGCTAATTATTGGTGCCATCATCATGTTGGTGTTCGGATATAATCCCTTTTCCGGTTACACAGCATTGCTAAGCTCGGCATTTGGATCAATGCAAGACATTGGTAGTGTGTTGACTCAAATGACACCATTGATATTAACGGCGTTAGGATTTACAGTTGCGCAAACAGCCGGATTTTTCAATATTGGTTTGTCAGGGCAGGCATTAGCTGGTTGGGTTGGGGCTGTTTGGTATAGCCTAAGTTTCCCTGATATGCCTGCTTACTTCATGATTCCTAGTGCCTTAATTCTAGGTGCAGGGTTAGGCGCTTTGGCCGGTGCAATTCCGGGTTGGTTACGTGCACAGTTTGGTGCCAGCGAAGTCATTGTTACTATTATGATGAACTATATTTTGCTTTTTCTAGGTAATGATATTTTGCAAAACACCATGTCTAAAAATATTAAAGAGTCTGCTGAAACAACGAAACAAGTTGGAGCCAATGCTTCGTTACAGATTAAATGGTTGACTGACTTAACACAAGGTTCTAGCATTTCAGCAGGTATCTTCATTTCACTCATCATGATAGTTGTTGTATGGTTCATCATGAAGAAAACAACGCTTGGCTTTGAAATCCGTGCGGTAGGCTTGAATCCTGATTCAGCACGATACGCAGGTATATCAGCAAAGCGTAGTGCCATTGTTGCTATGGCAATTTCTGGTGGTTTAGCTGGTCTAGCTGGAACCATTGAAGGCTTAGGAAATTATTTGAATTTCTTTACACAAAACGGATCACCAGCAATTGGTTTTGATGGTATGGCTGTAGCATTACTAGGAGGCGGTTCATATCTTGGCGTGCTTGGTGCGGCTGCTATTTTATCAGTTTTGAAAATAGGTGGTTTAGGTATGCCAATGTCATCTGGTGTACCATTTGAATTGGTTGATATTGTAACAGCTTCAATTATTTTCTTTGTTGGTGCGAGTTATTTGATTAAATTAATGCAAGCACGTATCAAAGCGATGGATGAAAAAGCTGCCTCAACAGCTGAAGCAAAAAAAATAGCTAAAACAAAATCCGTTCAAGATAATAGTAAGAAAGGCGGTGAATAGAGATGTCATTGATGGCTATGTTCTCACTTGTAATTTCTAGTACGTTAGTCTATTCCGCACCATTAATATTCACTTCAATTGGTGGTACCTTTTCAGAACGTGCGGGTGTCGTTAACGTTGGTTTGGAAGGTATTATGGGCATGGGTGCTTTTGCTTCTGTGGTCTTTAACCTGACACTTGCTGATACGCTAGGTGCTGCAACACCTTGGTTGGGCTTAGTTGCTGGCGCTGCTGTTGGTGTATTATTTTCACTGCTACATGCGGTTGCGACAGTCACGCTTCGTGCTGATCATATTATTTCAGGTACAGTGATTAATTTGTTGGCCCCAGCGTTGGGTGTTTTCTTGATTAAGGTATTATATGGTAAGGGACAGACAATACCAATCTCTCAAGATTTTGGTTACGCTTCAATTCCTGGATTATCAAAAATTCCCGTTCTTGGACAACTATTATTTGAAAAAACATCTGGGCCAGCGTGGTTGGCTATGTTAGTTGCAGGTCTTTCTTGGTATATCATTTTTAAAACAAAGTTTGGTTTGCGTTTGCGTTCAGTTGGTGAAAATCCGCAAGCCGCTGACACATTAGGTCTTAATGTCGCACGATTACGCTATTCAGGTGTTATGATATCTGGCTTGCTTGGTGGTGTGGGCGGTGCAGTGGTAGCACAATCTATTTCGTTAAATTATTCAGCTAGCACAATTGTTGGTCAAGGATTTATGGCAATGGCGGCGATGATATTTGGTCGTTGGAACCCATTGGGCGCACTTGGTGCATCGTTATTCTTTGGGCTGTCACAATCTCTTGCGGTAGTTGGTGCACAATTACCGGGATTGAAAAATGTGCCTTCAATTTGGCTACAAATAGCGCCTTATGTTTTCACAATTATCGTGCTTGTTTTCTTCTTTGGTAAGACACGTGCACCAAAGGCTGATGGTGTGAATTATATTAAAGCTGCTTAGTGGCATCTGAATTTACTCAGTTGTACAAAATTAAATAAACAGCAGAACGCCCTAGAAATGGATACTTCCAATTTTAGGGCGTTCTGCTGTTATTTGATAGATTTAAATTATAGGTAGGCTCTTGTTTTTTCAACGATAGCGTCTGCAGAAGCTTTTAAGGCCGTTTCTTCAGTTGATGTTAACGGTAAATCAAATGTTTTGATGATACCACCACGACCAATAATCGCAGGGGTAGAAATATAACTTTGAAATTTCTCGTCGTAATGGGAGACAATGGCTTCGGTGTGTGCGTTGGATAAAACTAATTGAGCAAGTGAGACAGCGGCATGGGCAATTGCGAAATTAGTATATTTTTTGCCATTGAAAACAGTGAAACCACCAACACGCGCATCTTCTGCAACTTGGTCTAAATCAATTTGATAGGGCTCAACTAATGCTGTGATATTTTTGCCAAGTGCAGAAACTGTAGACCAAGCAGCAAATTGTGAATCACCATGTTCACCTAACATATAACCCTGAATACTACGGGGATCAACAGACAGTTTTTCTCCAAGAACACGTTTAAGACGTGCAGTGTCTAGATAAGTACCTGTACCGAAAACTTGGTTTGTGGGTAGACCGGTTACTTTTTGGTAAATACCAGTAATCACATCAACAGGATTAGAAATAACGATTAAGACACCATTGAAACCGGCATTTTTCAAATCAGTACCGACTTGTTGTACTTCTGGTGTATTTGCCTTTAGTTCTGTAAAGCGATCACCACCTGGTTTGATTAATTCAATATGGCCAAGCGCAGAAATAACAACATCAGCATCAAACAAATCCGCTGCTGTACCTGCATGAACAGTAGTGTGCTGAGCCAATAGACTGGCAGCATCACGAAAATCTAATGTTTCGGCTGCTAATTTTTCTGAATTCTTGTCCACTAAAACCAATTCATCTGCCAACCCTTGGGCAATAATAATATGTGCCACTGTTACGCCAACATGACCAATTCCGATAATACCAATTTTTCTCATGGAGCACCTCATTAATTTAAAATGTGTTATTAGTTAGATTATACACATATTTCGAAAAAAAGACAGCCACTGTTTCACGTGAAACAATGGCTGTCTTTTTTCAATTATGCAATAAAATACTTTAAAATGTGTTCTTCCGTCAATGCTGATTTTTCGTCATTGCGAACATCAAGCACGATGGCACCAGCATTTAAAATAATTAAGCGGTTACCATATTTTAATGCATCTGATAAATTGTGAGTAATCAGTAATGCTCTGAGATGGTTAGGTGTTACTGGTTCAGATGTTCTGGTACTACATGAAACAATATATCATAATTGTTTCATACGATATCGTTGGCTTAGAGGTAAATGGTACTGATAGATTTCTTTAAATACTATATAATCATCATGTTGTAGCGTTTTTAGTATTCTTATAAATTCATAACAGTTCGCTTCATCATTTTTTTGGTCTGATCCTAAATAGAGAAAAATAATCAATCTGGCAAAATCTATAGTAAGTTTAGCTGTAAAGTCAGTTATGGTACTGTAGCAAGAATTATCAGTTATTTTCTGAAAAGTGCTTGAGTTATAGTTAAAATTTGTGAGTTCAATCTGAACATAATTAAGAATAATACTAGCGACACTTTGTTCGATTATATAGGAATATTCTGTAAATCCTTTATATTTTTTATATACTTCATGAACTTTAGTCATACAGTTAAATAATCCTACTGGATCTTTTCTAAAAATGAAAATACCATCAACAAATGCTCTTAATTCGAATACTGACCAATATTTAGTTTCAGTTAAGTGGTTTTTTAATGGATAGGCAGGATCGATATTCATTTTTAAAGGATTATTACCAATAATATATATCTTGATGTACGCAATGGCGGCAAGAATCTGACTGTCTAGAGATGGATTTTTTCTAAATTCAGCATGTTTCTTCATTAACGTGTCTGTTTTTTTCTTACTAGCGTCATTATCAAGTTGACTTAAAATGCTATTAAACCAGTACTCTGAGTTGTTATAGTGAATAAATTGAAACTCATTTGGGGAGATCTCTAATCGTTTTAGAATGGCAAATAACTTTTCAGATTCAACACTGTTGTGTCCATTTTCAAATCGTGATGCGAAGTTTCTAGACACAATTCCCATATAAACTTCTTTTTGAGTTAGCCTCTTTTGTTTTCGAATTGTTTTAATCGTGGCCCCAATTGTTTTCATAAGTTATAACTGCCTCCGCTTATACCTAGTAACGTAAACTATACTACACATATTAACAAAATGTCTAGACATTTTTGATGATAAATTAGAAAAAAGGAAAGGGTGGACGATAATGTTCAACACAATTATAAAGACATCAATAATTAGTCTAATTTTTAATTTATCAATAACCTCTTTAAATTTTTTTTTCGGATTATACTTTCTGCAAATAACTCGGTCGGCTTTTATTTTTGGGACACTAACAATTATTGGACCATTGGTCAGCCTGTTACTTACACCAATTATGACCAGGATTGTAGATACAGTTTCACATAAAAAGATATTATTAATATCTCAAATCATTTCATTTGTATTTCTTTTAGTTTATTTGATCATAGTCAGTGAGCATTTAGATGTTGAGACGCTCGCATATGTCTATGTTTTAATGATTATTATCCGTGTCAGTGAGGAGTTATTTATTGTCACATTAAAAGCTTCGACTACACAATTAGTGGAAAAGCACAACTATCAAAGATTGAACGCATCAGTTCAGTCCGCTACTTCAGTCGCAAATATTATTGCCCCCGTTTTAGGTGGACTAGCATTCAGCTTACTCACATTGCCGTTTTTTATCTCTCTAATAATTTTTCTAGTTGCCGTGTCAATCTTATCCACAAGTACTCTAAAATTAGATGTCATACATAGGGTAATGGATACTGACAAGAATTCTTTTTTGACAATTATAAAATTTATCAAGAGTCGTCCAGAAATTTTATCTCTTGTTATTATTGCGATGTTTATAAATTTATTTGCTTCATCTATAACTATTGGCTTACCTGTACTTGTTATTAAGCAACTATCTCTGTCAAAATTGGTTTATAGTTTTTTGGAAAGTTTAGCTAGTGCTGCAATGGTATTAGGTGGCATCATATTGACTGTTCATACTATTAAGGATAACTTAAAAAGCATGTATCAATCGATGTTATGTTTTACTATCATCATTGTTCTGTTCGGTTTTCCGGAATTAATAACGCGTAATTATTTAATAATCATTGGATTTTTAGGGATATTGGTAGTTGTTTTTGGATTAATAGTTGTACTTGCCAATACTGCAATGACGACGTATTTACAAGTTGAAGTGCCGGAAAATAAGCAGGGTGGGATGTATTCAATCGTCAATGCAGTTTCGCAATTGTTTGTTCCTTTGGGAGGATTATGTTATGGCCTTTTGTTTGATCGCTTTGAAAGCTACCAAGTATTTATTTCATCCGGACTTGTAGCTTTCTTTATTATAATTGGATTGTTACTGCTAACGAAAAAAAGAATTGTTAAAAAGGTATAATTATGACGCCATATAATTATAGTTTTTATGCTTGATGACTGTTTTTTACCGTTTTTATATGACCAATTCCGATAATACCAATTTTTCTCATGGTGCACCTCATTAATTTAAATATGTGTTCTTAGTTAAAATATACACATATTTAAAAAAAGACAGCCATTACTTCACGTGAAACAGTGGCTGTCTTTTTTTAATTATGCAATAAAATACTTTAAAATTTGTTCTTCAGTCAATGCTGATTTTTCGTCATTGCGAACATCAAGTACAATAGTACCAGCATTTAAAATAATTAAGCGGTTACCATATTTTAATGCATCTGATAAATTGTGAGTAATCATTAACGCTGTGAGATTGTTAGTTGTGACTTGTTCATTGGTCGCTAACATCAGTTGTTCAGATGTTTTTGGATCTAATGCGGCAGTATGTTCATCGAGAAGTAATAACTCTGGTTTCACACGTGTTGCCATTAGAAAGCTGAGCGCTTGTCGCTGGCCACCTGATAGATCACCGGTAGCAGTTTGGAGACGGGTGTCTAAATTATTTCCCATTACTTGTGTGATATTAGCGTACGTTGCCAGTTTTTCTTTAGTTAAACCACGGCTACGTAAAGTACGTTTTTGACCACGTTTTTCAGCGAGTAGTAGATTTTCAGCCACCGTCATACGAGGTGCCGTACCCATTTTTGGATCTTGGAAAACGCGCGCAATGTAGTTTGTACGTGTAACGGCTGCTTCATTAGAAATATTGCGGCCATGGTGTAATAATTGTCCGGAATCAATATGTAAATTACCAGCAATTGTGTTGAATAAAGTAGATTTTCCAGCACCATTTGTGCCTAAAACAGTGATAAAGTCACCTTCAAATATATCAAGATTGAGTGATTTGAGTATTTGTACGTTGTCACCAACAGTCACAACAATATTTTTTAGAGAAAATACAGGTTCAGTCATGTGTGGTAACACCTTTCTTGATTACTGAGTCGAGCTTAAGTGCACGACGTAGACGTGGTAACATCATTGCAACGGCCAAAACAATGGCCGAAATAAGATTTAAATCGTTTGTTGAGAAACCAAGTCGTAGCACGGCGAGTAGCACCAGACGATATAAAATTGAACCAACAATAACGGCAACAAGGCGTTCATTGAGTGATAAATCACCAAAGGCCACTTCGCCAATAATAATTGAAGCAAGTGCAATGACGATAATACCAATACCCATGTTAATATCAGCGTAGCCATTATTTTGAGCAATGACGGCACCACCAAACGCAATCAAACCATTGGATAACATAAGTCCCATAATCGTCATACGGTCTGTTTTGATACCAATAGATTGTGCCATTGTCGCGTTGTCACCTGTGGCGATAAAGGCTTGGCCGATTTCTGTTTGTAGGAAGAATACCAGGGCAAGGGTGATAATTGTAATAATAATGAAACCAACAAAAACTGAGTCAAAATACTTTGGTAAATCTTGTAAAAATGCTGATGAGAAAATAGATTTTTGATTTAGGAGCGAAATATTAGCAGATCCCATAATCCGTAGATTGATGGATAGTGAGGCAGTCATAACAAGAATTCCGGCAAGTAAAATTGGAATACGACCTTTGGTGTAAAGTAGTCCGGTTATTAATCCAGCGAGAGTTCCTACAATAAATGCTACTAAGGTTGCCAAATAAGGATTGATCCCATGAGCAATCATGGATACGGCAGTTGAGGCACCTAATGGAAAGGAGCCTTCAACCGTCATATCTGGAAAGTCTAAAATACGGAAAGTTAGAAATAAGGCAACGCCTAGAACAGCCCAAAGTAGGCCCTGTCCAATACTAGATACAATCATACTCATTTGAATACCTCTCCTTTGGTTTCAGCATCTTTAATCATGCTATCAGGTAATTTTAAACCTAATAGTTGTGCTTGTTTCAAATTAACAACCATGTCACCTTTTGTAATTGTCTTGACAGGATAAGTTGCGGTATCTTTACCTTTCAAAACCTTGCCGGCCATAATGCCAGCTTGATAACCAATATCATATTGGCTGACTGAAATGGTTGCAACACCGCCATCTTTCACCATTGTATCAACAGCAGGAATAACAGGAATTTTATTTTTATTTGTCACGTTAATGAGTGTTTTCATTGCGCTTGCAACACCATTATCTTGTGGTGCGTAGACAACATCGACTTGACTAGCCATTGTTTCAGCAACTAATTGCATGTCATTTGTGGTCGAGATAGTGTACATTTTAACATCATAGCCGGCTGCTTGTGCTAGTTTGGCCATATTTTTAGCGTTGTATTCACCGCCATGATCTGAAGTTGTATAAATGATACCAAGTTTTTTTGCATGTGGGACAACTTGTTTGATGACGCCAAGGTGTTGTTCAAGCGGTGAATCTCCAGATGTGCCAGTGATGTTATTACCAGGACGTTTTGTCGTTTTAACCAAATCTGAACCTACGGGATCGGTAATGCCGGCTAAAATTACTGGGTCTGTACCATTTGCTGTTTTAGCTAAGGAAAGTGCTGCTGGCGTTGCAATACCTAATGTCAAATCAGCATTCTCGTTAGCGAATTTTTGTGACATCGTTTTTAAATTAGATTGATTGGCTTGTGCATTTTGGTAATCAATTTTAATTTTGTTACCGGCATAACCTTGTTCCTTTAAGCCTGCAATAATGCCACGATGAATTTCGTCTAATGCGGGATGAGTCACCAACTGCAAGATACCGATGGTGGGCACATAATTTTTCTTCTTAGCATCAGCTGTTGGCTTACTTGTGATAACAAAGGCAATGGCTAGGAATGCCACGATAACAGCAATGCTTGATAGTAGACGTTTGTTCATAGTAAATCTCCGAATTCTTTCTAAAATAAAATTGACCTTGGATGCCATACAAGGCTTTCCAAGGTCAAAAGAAAAGTCTGCACGGCATATTCCCATACAGACTCGAGTGTGTCACAAAATACGTCGGTATGGATAAAACAAATGTTTTAAACATCAGCTTTATCCGTTACCGAAAAGCTGATTTACCGACGCCACCAGGCATTGTTAAGTTGTGCTGATATATTTTGCATGATTATTCTCCGAGTTGTTTATGGATTAAGAATACTAAGAATTTAATGAGTTGTCAATAGTTAATCTGACATTTTTTGATAATGAATCAAATAAATAGATATGTGACGTAGTTATAGGCATCAAATTTTCATAACTTAAAATTTTCTTATAAGAAAATTTTGGGAACACGTCTTATTTTTATTGTATGATAAAGTGCAGATAAGTTAGGAGATTTGGTAGTTGATAGAAAAGAAACAAGATACTTTTTCAGAAGTTCAAAATTTTGGCCGTTTTATTAGGAAAATTAGAGAAGATCGTCACATCAGTGCAACTGATTTAGTGAACGCAACAGGGGTCTCTCGTAGCGTGATTTCAAAATTTGAACGTGGTCAGACAGACATTCAATTTAGCAGTATGATTAAAATTCTAAGTGCATTGTCCTTGACGCTTGATGACCTATGTTACAGTGAGGTATTTAGTGGTTTTGAGGTCAACGAATTAATCGAAAAGGCATATGCTTATCAAAACGACATAAACAGTTTAATTAGTATTTTAGAAAAATTAAACCAGCGTGATATTTTATTGCATCAAGAACAGGTTTTCAAAATTGTGTTAGAAGTACGAATCAATAATTATGATATAGTGCCAAATGAGGTAACAGAATACTTCGATAATCTATCTGTATTATGGCAGTTTGATGCTTATTTAGCGATACTTGCTGCACCTTTTTTACCAGAAAGAATTGGTCTCAGAATCCTACGTCAAACATCACGATATATGGCAGGCAGACCAGCGATTATTGATGAAGTTGCGCTTATATTTGCCAACAAAAAATAATGAGATGACACAATTTATCTTGAAAGTAGGTATAGAATTAATGAAAAATATTGTGATCACCGGTGGTTCATCTGGTGTTGGTTTAGCCATTGCAAAAGACTTGGCAGTAGACAATAACCTCGTCATCGTAGGACGAAATCTAGCTAAAGCGATGCATGTTAAAAAACAATTAGGCAGTCATGTGAACGTTGTAGTGGGGGACTTGTCACAACATTCAGGTGTGAAAGCAGTTATTTCAGGTATTGAAAACCTTGTTTCACATGTTGATGTTTTGATACATTGTGCGGGCATTGTACCTAAAACTGCAACAGATAATATTAACTATAATTTGTTATCGCACTATTATTTAACACTAGGATTAAGTGATATGTTGCATGAGGGGCGTGTTCTAATCGTCACGGGTAATCCTCTTGCCGTTAAAAGGATACCAATATCTGAAAATCAGAGTCATGCATTGTCTCGAGCAGCATGGCTTTTGACACATAAAACCTTGTTAATGTATTTTTTAGCAGAGAAACTGAAAAACCAACAAACTACAGTCAACAGTTTTTATCCAGGTGATGTACGTAGCAATCTGATGCCCTACACGCAAACATTGCAAAATACTGAAGTGCCTGTGGGAAAATATTTAGCTACAAGTACAGATGTTGTCGGTATCACAGCAAATTTTTTTGATCAGCAAGGCAATCCTGTCCTACTAAAATCTAATAAATATCAATTTGAAAATGCTGAAAAAATAATAGGTCGTTACTTAGAACAGCCTATTTAAAGTACACATGAAAATAAGCCATACTTAAAATGATTTTCAAAGAAGATTGACAAATAAAAATATCGTGATAGTATTGACCTGTAATTGAATATAAAATATCTGGGGTGCCAAAAGGATTATCTTGGCTGAGAAATACCCATATAACCTGATCGGATTAGAATCTGCGTAGGAAGATATGACTAATAATAAAAATTTATTATTAAGCTGTTTTTGCGTATGATTTAACGTGAGAACAGCTTTTTTGTCGCTTAAACTAAGCCAAAAATGAGGGAAGAGACATATGAAAGACCACACAATAGACTACAAGCTTTATCTTGTCACAAATCGATATGACTATTCAGATGATCAATTTTTAGACATTATTACAACCGCTTGCAAAAGTGGCGTGACGTTGGTGCAACTTCGGGAAAAATCTGTCAGTTCAAAACGTTATTTTGAATTGGCGTTGGCAGTCAAAAAAATCACGGATCGATTTAATGTGCCATTAATTATTGACGATCGTGTTGATATTTGCTTAGCGGTAGATGCTGCTGGCGTGCATATCGGTGATAGTGATTTGCCAGTGACAGTTGTACGTCAAATGCTTGGTCCGGATAAGATTCTAGGTGTATCAGTTAAAAGTGTTGAAAGAGCAGATGAGATAATCACACAAGGCGCAGATTACTTTGGTGTTGGCGCTATTTATCCAACAAAAACTAAGGTAGTTACCAAACATACGAGTATTGAAACACTAAAAGCGATTGTTTCGCGTGTTAATGTGCCAGTTAATGCTATTGGTGGTATCAAAGAACACAATATTAAAACATTACAAGGATCAGGCATAGCAGGTATTTGTGTTGTGAGTGACATTATGCAGGCTGATAATGTCGAAAGTAAGGTAAAACAATTGCTACAAGCAGTCGAAAAAATTATTTGAGCGATTCATAGCAAATAATTTGTTTTTTATTTAGAATTGTTCTAATATAGTAATTAGATCAACCAATTACTATATTAGGAGGAACTAGATAATATGTCAAAAACAAAAGTTGTTATAGTAGGTGCATCACATGGTGGACACCAAGCGATCTTAGAGTTAACGCGACAATATCAAAACCTTGATATTAAGTTATTCGAATCCGGTGATTTTGTGTCCTTCATGTCATGTGGCATGGTATTATATTTGGAAAATAATGTCACTGATGTTAATGACGTTAGAAATTTCCGACCAGAAGAAATGGAACAATTAGGCGCATCGGTCTATAGCAGTCATGAAGTGACAGCAATTGATGCTGATAACAAGACAGTGACTGTTAAGGACCACACTAATGGCACAATAGAAAAATATGATTATGATAAATTGATTTTAAGCTCAGGTGTCACACCAAAAAATTTACCTGTGCCAGGATATGATTTAGAAAATGTTTACCTCATGCGTGGTAAAGATTGGGCGACTAAAATAAAAGCAAAGTTAGATGATCCGACAGTTGAGAATATCACGGTAATCGGTGCTGGTTATATTGGTATTGAAGCTGCTGAAGCCAGCGTTAAGGCAGGCAAAAAAGTCACGCTAATTGATATGATAGAACGGCCTTTGGGAAATTACTTGGATGCTGGGTTAACAGCTATTTTATCGCAGGAATTAACTAATAAGGGTGTGGAAATTGTTACCGGAGCTCGGATTGAAAGTTATGAAGGTGATGGTAAAGTTACCGCGGTGCAGACAGATAAAGGTCAATATTTAAGTGACGTGGTTATTCAAGCAGCTGGTGTCCAACCAAACACTGATTGGTTAAAAGGTGTTATTGACTTAGATGAGCATGGTTGGATTAAAACCGATGAATATTTGCGCACTAATGTTACAGATGTTTACGCTGTTGGGGATGCGGTTTTGTCATACTCAATTCCTGCACAAACTAAATTACCTATTGCTTTGGCATCGGTCGTGCGACGTGAAGTACGTTATATTGTAGCTCATTTATTTGAACAAAATCCAACAGTGCCATTTTCCGGTGTTGTTGGTTCATCAGCCTTGAGTGTGTTTGACTATCACTTTGCAACTTCCGGACTAAATACAACCACAGCGCAAAAAGCTGGTGTAACAATAAAAAGTTCTTTTTATAAAGACACATTACGACCTAACTATGTGCCAAGCGAAAAAGGTAATCCAGATGTTTACGTGGGGCTAAATTTTGATCCACAGACTCACCGTATTTTAGGTGGTGCAGTGCTGTCAACTTATGATATAACAGCTCAAGGAAATGTTATTGCATTAGCTGTCGAACAAGGACTGCTATTGGAAGACTTAGCACAGGCTGACTTTTTCTTCCAACCAGGATTTGATCGACAATGGAGTTTGTTAAATCTGGCGGCACAACATGCGCTTGGAGAGCCCCAATTTTAGACATACTAAAACCCAATAACTTTTGCGACATTTGTGCTTGAAGTTATTGGGTTCACATCATTTATTAAAAATAAAGCGCGACCTTTTTCATTTTTATAATAAATTTTAGTTTTCAAAAAGTCTTAGGTTGTAGAGTATTCCCATGAACCAATCTTTTTGGTGTAGTTTTTTGAGTAGTATGCGTCCGTCATTTGATAGTTTACCATTAAGTGATAGTCTATGAAGCGAATTCGTCACAAGTGATACTTCTCGATATTGGGATACATTTTTTTCATTTAGTTTTTTAACGGCATCGAAGATAATCTTTTTTTCATTATCGTTTAAACCTAGGTGGCTTTCTACAAAGTCTACTAAGAATTTTTGGTTATCTGTTTTAAACACATTAATCTCCTGTTTATAGATATTGTCCTTTTAAGTAACGATATAGTATCTATCGTTACGTTGATATCGATCAGAACTGTATGAAGAGGTGCATATTTTGGATACCTAGCGGCTATATTTTTCCATTTAATCAAATAGTATATTTTTTAAATTGATAAACGTTTGATTTATTAAAGTTTATCATGAAAAAATTTTTTTAACAATTCCACTGAGAATACTATACAGTGATTACCTTAAATTACTACGGTTGTGGACAGTCTTATACTTTTCGATTGGATTCGCCAGTGCCTATCTTATTAAAAAGTTAGATAAAAGAAGATAAGATAACAGCTCAAGTTAATGTAGCTGTTCAACAAGGACTTTTAGAGCCAAAATTTTATGGCAGTTAAAAAAGCGACATAACTAAAAATAATTTTAAACTTAAAGTCTTGCAAGCATGCTCAGACGGAAAGTGTAGTTATGGCTAGTTACCAGAATCATCGTATGTTTCTTTTGTGTTTGAATAAGTCATTTTGGTCCAACCAGCCGTTTGTGGATCAACCCAGTGATGTTCGCCGTTCGAATCAGTCACATCAAAGGGACCCTCACCAACATAATAGCCGCCACCGTTTGGATCAACCCAACCAGTTTGTGTAGGCGGGGTGTCGTTTGGGTCGGCCAAAGGTCCAATTCTCATTTGATATTCTGGACCATTAGGACGGGATGAACTAGTTGCGGTGTTACTAGTTTGAGTTGATTGCTGCTTTTTTATTGTCCGTTGGCTGAGCTTTTTTGACGAATGAGTATATTGATTACGCGGGTGTTGTAGTAATATATAACTACTAAAAATGACAACTAAGGTAATAATAACTAATATTTTTACTTTTGAGTATTTTTTTGTATGGGCATGATTATGTTTAAACATAAAACTCCTTTGCTCTAGAAAAATTAAGCTGACAGTGGTTATCGGTTAACAACATAATAGTAAGAGTACCATGCAGGATTGTAAGATGCAAATGTCAGTATTTATCTTCTTTCTTAATTAAAGTATAAATTAAGCAATATGCTGTACCCTCAGTGCTAAAATAATACAATATGATTAATTAAATCATAAAAAAAGCTATGCGTTAGTCATTTTCAATCAAGTTTAAAAGTCAAATAGTAATAGTGCATAGATCTAATTTTGACTATTTTTAAGCTTAGTGGTAATCGTCATTGATAGTTAGAAGATCCTCGAATCAGCGACTGTCGGTCGCTATGTGATGAGTTTTGTTAGTAGTGGTGCAGCAGTTGGTATTCTAAGCGTGGTCAATATTGCTACGTTAGTTTTTATTTGCTCATCAGTCAATATTTCGAAGTATTGACTGATGAGCAACCTTTCAGTGCAGTAAACAGACCATTGAGGTCATTTATATATCAAACACTACTTCATGAGCGTATATTGAATATATTCGTTACGCAATGATAAACGTTATATGCTCATAAGTTAATAATTCGGACTATTTTTTATCTAAGGCTGTATTTGTTTAGGCTACTTTCATTTTTCGATTGACAATACTGATTCTGTCGATGCTGAACCAATTAATATACTTAGCTACATCCAATATCAGGTGAGCAATCGATGGCAATCTAAATTGATGAATCATTTCATGCTTTAATAATGAGTGAAAACTTTCAATTTTTGCATTATTGTATGGATGCCCCAACTTTGAATATGAATGTGTAATGTGTCAGGTTGTGACGATTTAAACAGTGCCTGATGTGTTTTAACCTTATTTACTTATAAAATAAAATTAAATTACAAGGATTTCTATTGAGCACACTATAGAAAATAGAGCGATATACGTGGTTGATACAAGCGATATGATTCTGAATTATACCTTGAGCAGAGAAAGTCCTAAAAAATTAGGACTTTCTCTGCTCAAATCAAACTGATTGCCCTTGTTAGAGTTGTCGAATTTTTTTGTTTTCGTATTATATTTATAGAATTAAATTTTTTATATGAAAATAAATACTTAGGTATAGTTAATAATTGATAGGAGAAAGACATGGGTACTTTGAAAAAGTATATGATATTGAAAGAAAATCATTTAGTTAATATCTATGGTGGAGGGGCAGAGCATATTGGGACAAATCTGTTAACTCTTAGAATTACGTCTGGTGTTACTAAATATGAAATAGCTGAAGAATTACATGTTGATCCAACTTCTATTACACGTTATGAAAACGGTTCCAGAGTACCAGATATTGATACCCTTATTAAATTTTCAAAATTATTTAAAACTAGCGTTGAGAATATTATTTATGAATAATACCAAAGTGGTATCGCGTGTAATATAAATATTTGTTACTATTAAAACAAATAAAGGAGGAAATAATTATGAAAAATACTTCGCAATTGCAGGTATTGAATGATACGGTATTATCAGAGACTGTGGGTTGGACATCCATTGCTGATTATTGGTGGATCTGATGCTGAAATTTTTGTAGCTGGAGTAGCCACAGAATACTTAGTAAATAAACGTTAATATAATAAAAGGTGATTTTTATGAATAATGGAAAATTAAAAATGTTAAGCGAACAAGAATTGTCTGAAATTAATGGTGGTGTGTTCTTTATTCCACCTTTGGTTGTTCTAGGTGGTGCATTTACATCTGGATTTGGTTTCGGTGTGGCAGTTGGATTGAACAAAGTAAAGAAGTGATAATAATGAGACAAATATTTTCAGGTATTTTTTTAGATAATTACGATATATTTAGTACGATATTACAAATATTATTTATCGTTAGTTTTGGAATTGGCGTATTTGTAGGCTTAAATTAAAGGGAGAAAAAATGAATTCATTGGATAAGTTTAAAGAACTAAACACACAGGAATTAGATGATATAAATGGTGGAATTGCACCACTTGTAGTAGCTGGAGCAATTTATGCAGGGAAAGCAGCTCTAGGTGCTGGTGTATTTGGTGCTGGTTTGTATGCTGGATATAAATTTGCAACTAAATTTGGTTAATAGAAATAATTATTGATAATAATATATACTAAAGTGAATTAGCATAACACAGATTATGTAAAGTGGAAATCGCCAAACCTTAATTGAATAGGGTCTGGCGATTTTTCTGTGATTTAGAATTGTGATTTTTCTTGTTAGGAATTGGTCTACCTCTTAGAATACTGATACACTCATTTTTACCTTTGTGAATTTTTAATCTGTGAGAGGTTTATGAGCTGTTGAATTTAAGTGTGATTTTTAGTTTTTGTAAAAGGCAAGACGGTCAAGGCACCTCCAAAAAATAATTGATTGAAACAGTCGCTGACAGCCATCGCCATTTAATTTTCTATACCCGAAGTCTAGCGTCTAACTTACTCAGAACAAATTGTGTGGTAACGCTAGTGAAATGGCGATGTTTATTCGCGACATCTAGTGACAAAAATCCGTGCGACCTATGTTTCATAACCTATTTTAGAATAAATAAAAAATAGGCGAAGATAATATCCGTCGAGAACGATCATCACCTTATATGTTAATAAGTTTTATTCTGTCCAAGTTATCAAGTTCACTTCAATGAAAATATAGACGTTGAAGTTTTTTATGCGCGGTGCTTAAAAATTCGTATAATTCACGTGGTGTATTCACTAGCTACGATGTGTAAGGTTAGCAACATATCTCTTTAGCTAGTTAATTTATTTTTCAGGTAAATAAACCAGGTGCTCTTGCCTGTAATAACACTAACAGTACCTTCTTGACCATAATGAACAGTTGAATAGTCGTTATGCTTCAAGTGTAATGTTGCATCGACTTGATAAAAATTACCTTGTTTAGTTGACACAGAATGGGTGGCGATCTGAGAGATATGCCCAGTCAATGTTGATTTCGTATTGTTGTTTTGTGATAAGATGTAGCGTACTAATTGTCCCTCAGATATGTTTGTAATTTCCGATGTGTTGATATAAAAAGTTACTTTCAATTTGGGTTTCTCAGTTAAATTGGGGTAAATCTGTGCAATATTTGTACCTTGTGGCATATAATGCGTTTTTGTTTTATCAACTAGTAGTTTCACCGTACCTGTTTCTGGGGAAATGATAGCATTGTTAGAGCTATCTTGGGTGGCTTGATGCTGAATTTTTATTTGTTTCATTTCCTGTGTTACAGTACTGAGATCTTTGGCAACAGTACTTAACTGCTGTGATTTTAAATCGGATAATTTGTCTGGTAATGTATTGGGTGGTAGTGCGTTTTCAGAGGGTAAAGAGTCATACTGTGTTTTATAGTTAGCTATAGCATCTTCTAACCGATCTATTTGTTCTTGTAACGTACTGATAGTATGGCGTTTTATGCTAGCAGATTCTTCAGAATTACGAGTTGCTGTTTGATCCTTATAATCAGAAAAAATGCGATAATAATCATTTTCTGATGACAAGTTCGTGTTATTTTGGATAGCAAGTAATAATGACTGGTAATGATTGAGATTGTTTTCTTTCTTGGTTAATGAACTTGTGAGAACGTTTTTTTGTTGGGTAGCACGATTTTGACTATCTAATTGTTGTTGATAATCATTGGATAGTATATGAGTTTGAGAAAGATAGTTTTGAAATGCATCAAAATAGCCATAGGCGTCTGACTCGGAGAAAAGATTTTTGTCGTCACTTAAACTTTTTTTATAGGTTAATAATGCTTTTTCGCGTGCTTGCAGGTTTTGAAGACTAGCATTTTCGAGTTTTAAAGTAGTATCGGTTTCGCTGTTTTGATATTTGATTAGCATATCACCATGACGTACAGATTTTTTTGATATTAAATTGTTTTTGATGATGGCATTGTTGCTTGTAGATTGTATTGTAGCCAATATTTTATCTGGATTAATTTCACCAGTGCTTCTGACCACAACTTCTTTATGCGTAAAAGAAGCTAAACCGATTAGTAGCAGTAATAGGATCAGAGTTGGAAAGATGATTAGCGTTGTAAAGTTTTGATAACGTTTACTATAAAATTCCGAGCTTTCTAAGAGTTTTTCATTGAACATGTTGTTACCTTTCGATGATTAACGATTAACTAAATGATAATATTGTGCTTGATTGGCAAGCAGTTCGTTGTGAGTACCATCTTCAACAATAGTGCCTGATTCAAGTAAAATAACGCGTTGTGCTTTTTCAGCAATAGTTAGGCGGTGAGCGATGAATATAATTGTTTTATTTTTAATTGTGAGTAAGCTATCGATTATTTTTTTCTCAGTCAATACATCGAGATTACTGGTTGATTCATCCAAAATAAGAATAGGAGATTGACTTAAAAGTGCACGAGCTAAAGCTATGCGCTGCTTTTGTCCACCAGACATGCCACCATCTTCTGAAATCTCAGTTTGATAGTTCTGAGGCATGCTTTCAATATCGTTTTTGATGTCCGCTAATGTCACAGCAGTTAATATATCTTCTTGTGTCGTGCCATCAGGGGCACCAAGTGTGAGGTTATCCAATATACTACCGGTAAATATATAAGGATTTTGAGGTAAGTAAGTCACATGTCGCCTGAGATTTTGACGATGAATGTGATTAATATCTTGGGAACCGATTTGGATGTATCCACTGGATGGTGACATAAAGTTAACTAACAGCTTGGCTAGCGTTGATTTTCCTGATCCACTAACACCTACAAGAGCTATTTTTTCACCAAAAACTATTTTAAGAGAAAAGTTGGTTAGAATAGGTTTCTGATAGCCATATTGATAGCTCACTTTATTTATTGTGAGATCATATGAATTATTTTGTTGTAATTCTTGTGACTCGTTCGCTTTAAATTCGGAATCGACTAAGTAAACTTCATTCAATCGCCGGTTTGCAACAGTTGCGGTTTGTATTTTGGTTTGTAAATTAATAATATTTTGAAATGGTTCGGTAAAATAACCTAATAGGGCATTATATGTGACTAATTGGCCAACACTAAGTTGATTAGAAATAACTAGTTTAGCACCAAACCATAGGACGAGGATATTAATAATAAGCTGGGTCGACTGTTTAATGCTATTTTGAATTGCTTCAATCTTTTGATGTGCAAAAGATTTTTTTAAGTAATCGACAAATTCTCGGTCAATTTTTTGATAATTAGACTTTTCACTTGTTAGTGATTTGATCGTTTCTATGCCATTAATATCTTCAATAATCGACGAGCTCAAAGTCGCATTACTCGCCATTTGTTCTTGATTGAGACGTTCAAACGGTCTCATAAAGGTATAGACAATTAAAAAATAAACTGGAAATGAAATTAAAGAGAGTAAGAATAGTTGTATGTTTTGAACAGCTAAGACACTACCAATGATAATAGTAATACCTAAGTCTAAGAATAAAGAGAGAATTGTGTTAGCCATTGCATCAATGATAGCATTAGCGTCATTAAAACGTGTTACAATTTCACCGGTTCGTCGTGTGGCGAAGAAATTAACTGGTAATTCAAATAAATGGCGAATATAAGACAGTATGACTTCAATAGATAGACGTTGCCCCATAACTGTTAGTAAGTAGGTTCGAGCAAAACCAAGTACTTGTTGTAGAATATAGGTGGCAATCAATCCTAATGAAACAATAGTTAAGGTGTTAGCTTGTCCGTTGGGAACATAGGCATCAATGACAAGTTGCATGTAGTATGAACCAGCAATGCTAATTAGTGTGATTAATAAAGATGCAGCAATGATGTTAAAAATCAGTGCTTTTTGTCGACCAATAATAGGTAAAAATGATTGAATACTGCTCTTGTTTTCTTTAACTGGCTTGTATTCTGGGGAAGGGGACATAAATAGTGCAACACCCGTCCATTCTTTAGAAAAATCCTGCAGAGTCATTATTGTTTTACCAACTGTTGGGTCCGGATCTGCGATCATAATTTTATTTTTATTGATATGGTATACGACATAATAATGTAAATATTTTCCGTTTTTATCAACATGAGCGATAAACGGCATTGGTAGATCTTTCATATCGAATAGTGTCAGATCGGCTTTAATAGGACGAACATCCATGTTAAATGATTCGGCTGCCTTCACCAATCCTAAGGCAGTTGTTCCTGATAGTGATGTTTGACAGCGTTCACGGATACTTGCTAATGAGATATCAGAACCGTATTGTTTTAAAATCATCGCAAGTGCGGATACACCACAATCTTTTTCTTCTAGTTGTGATATATAATCAAATCTCTTCATTTTATGTATAGTCTCCCTTAAAATAGTACCAGTCTAAATTTTATAGGGAAAATACATTCTTTTTACAAAATAAACGCCAATGGTAGATATTTTGACGTGAATGGCTGATTTCAACCTTTCAGTGCTGTAAACAGACCATTGAGGTCATTGATGTATCAAACGTTATTTTATCAATGTATATTGAATGTATTCGTTGCGCAACGATAAAAAACGACAGTTTTTTATACTTTGGTTGTAAACGCACTAGTGAGATGGATAGAACGAAGGATGGAAGTTATGATAAGCGATTTTGAACCAATAAATGTTGAAAAATTAGAGACAATAGTTGGTGGGGTAATGACTGGCAGAGGTCTTGCTAAAGCTATTGGAGCAGGAGCTCTTGGCGGCGTTATTAGAGGAATACCAGGAGGCATGTTTGTTGGTGCACATGTTGGTGCGGCAGCGGGAGCAGCCACTTATGCGGTAACTCATTATTAATAGGGGCCGTTCTAGCAACAATTATATTTTGGGTATTTGATTTTATCTTACGTGGGTTTCTTGGAAAATTTAAAGAACGTTAAAATTATTTTTAAAAATTATAATGCACAATCAAATTAAGTATTTATATTAAAAGATAAATTAATAGTTATGCAAAAAAGTGTGATTTGTAAGATTGCTATCAAAGATGCAGGAATGGTGATAGCAGCTATGCTTCCAAGTATGGTTGTTGCATATTCTTTTCAAATATTTTTGATGTCCTTTGATTTTATTATTATCAGCAGTGCTATTTTTTATATTTTATTTATCTTATACACATACTGGGAAGAAAAGGGTTACTAAATATGCTGAAAAATGATAACAATTAATTTCAACAGTAGTATTTGAAATTATGACCACAGAAGGAGGGTATATGATTAATAACTTATTAATTATAGCAGTTGCCATTCTAACCATTCTCGGTTTTATTGCTAGTGCATTGATAATAACATGAATGACTGTTATCACAATACTGCTTTATATTGGATTTTTACAAAAAATGACAATTATTTATTGCTGTATATAGTAACACTAGTTGGTTGTGGCGAATCATTTCTTAAGTGAGTTATTCACCAAACATTTTTTTCAAACAACCATTTGTTTCTAAATCAATAATTTTAACTGTTTTTTGTCTGTAGCTGTTCGGTTAATCAACATAATAACGTATAGCTTAGGTTGATATACACAGCCAAAAACCGATGACAACGTTATTAGTAGCATTGTTATCGGTTTTTAGTTATAAAATACTTATCAATGCTTTCACTTTTCGGCGTGAGATTAAGCAGGTTGATTGATTCTTAAAAATAATGACATTGCTAACTTTATCGATCTGTTCAATATTATTAATATTGACAAGATAAGCACGATGGCTACGGAATAAACGGTTATCCATGGTTGCAATGTCTTGTAATTGGCCAGTAAATTCAATACGTTTAGTCATGCCAACGAGTATAATTTGTCGTGTCCCTGGTTGTGTTTCAAAATACAGAATATCACTAAAAGGTATTTTAAAGTTGGCTTTTGGTGTGTTGAATTGGAATAAGTCAAGTGGCATATCTACGTTGAACTGTTGAACGATATGTTGTAAATTATTTTCTAGTTGTTGTTTAAAATTTTTAGCATCTTGGTCTTTTGCAATGAAATCTAGTGCAGATACTTGATATTTAAAAGTAAGTGGTAAAAACTCAGAGTGTGTTGTCACAAAAATAATAATGGCATACGGATCATGCTCTCTGATTTGCTTGGCAACCTCGAATCCTTTTCTATCGGAACCTTTGAGTTCAACATCAAGAAAATAGATGTGATGTGTACCGCGACTGGTTAAATTAGCTAGTAATTGTTCTGGTCTAGAATAGGTACTGATCTGTTGATGTGGCCAATTATTTGCTTGCATAATTTCAACTAAGTAGCGTTTTAATTTTTGTTGTTGTATAATGTCATCTTCTAAAATATTGATTTGCATAAGAACTATCCTTGTGTAACCAATGTTTGGTTGAATATATGATTGGCATGTGCTGTTTCTAAATGTGCTTGTTCGTATTCGATTAAAATTTGTTGCACATTGTGTAGACCTGTGCCATGGTCGTTTCCTTTTGTTGTGACACGATGCTTAAAAATTTGGTGAATAGGGCTTGTTTCTTCGGTGGTGGCATTTTCAATGATGAGGCGATTTTCTTTTTGTGCCGAATCGATAATGACGGCAATATGAATAAATGCGTTGACATTTTTTTCGCTTGCTTCGATAGCATTATCAAGTAAAATACCAAGAATTCGGATATAATCCAGTGTATCCATGTGACAGCTTGTCCACTGTTGTTCAATTTCAATTTCGGTATGAATGCCTTTTTCCAAAGCATAGATGATTTTATGAGATAAAAGGCTTTTAATAGCAGGGATTGTAATGTTTGATAAGGCGCCTAGAGAATAGTGGTCGTGATTCAGTATATTGGGTGATTTTTTTAATACGTTATTATATATTTCGCGAATTTGTTTTATATCACCCTTTTGGATACTTGTTTCCAGGCTAATGATTAAATTGATATAATCGTGACGAAAGCCATTAATGTTTTTGTAAAGCGTTTCAATTTCCGTTGTGTAATCTGTTAAGTTATTTAATTGTTGTTGCCTTTGTTCTGCTAATTGCAAATTAAAGTAGTTTTGGGTAGTGTTTTTAAGATAAATTAATAGTGAGATTAAACTAATAGCAAAAAAAATATTAACAGTAGCTTTATACTCGTTATTTTTAAATAGTGGGATTAACAAGTAAGATAATAAACTTATAGATAAAAGTAAGTTTACGAATCGAAATTGATTATTTTGTTGAAAATATTTATTTTTTCGGATAATTATTAAGTTTGGGGAGATTAGTTTAATAATGAAATATTGTAAAATGGCGATAATGACTGGCGATAAAATTGTTTCGTACATAGTTGTTGTATTATATGAAAGGAATTTTATCGGTAAAAAAATTGTACCAAGTGATTGAATAATAGTGCCAAAAGCTGATACGCTAAGTACAGCGTATAGTCCGTAAAAGTATATAAGGGGAATACTTTGAGCTCGTCGGTTAAACGTGAAGCCTAACATAACTAATAAGCCTACTTGTATAATGTGACTCCATACACCTAGTTCATATGCTGTGAGCATAGTCATTGTTAGAAATACTAAATAATATCCTATATGCCATTGTATTTTACTTATAACACAAAAAACGGTGAATTTTATAATTGATAAAAATACCAGACCAAACATAAGGTGAATTAAAATTACTAAATTCAAAACAAATCCCTCCAAATATACTAATATTTTACACTAAGAAGTAAACGTTTACCATAAAATATCAGTAACAGATACGAGACATGTCGGTTGTAGGTTTATTTGATATTATGTATAATTTGTTAAATCAATGGAAAGGAGAATTTATATGGTAGAAATAGAAAATGTTGAAGAATTAAGTGAAGAGGCATTGGTGTGTATTGAAGGTGCTGGCTTCTTAAACCAGTTACAGACAATACTTAATAAATCACAGTTTTTCGGAAAATAATTAATCACTGCGTTGTGTTTTAATGTGACATGTTTGATGATATTTATAACGCAAAAATAGACTAAAAAGCATTGATTGAATTTTTCAATCAATGCTTTTTAGTCAATGATGTTATTTTTTCTGCTGTCGCACACGCATTACCACACGAATTAATGACAAGACTAATGTGATATTGAACCAAAAACCATAGAATTGTGTGAGGGGGCTTGTTGTGAATGTGAGTGCTAAAACAGCCAGTAAAACTGATTTCATGGTGACACGTTGAAATTCAGATACTGTGACTTCAAATCGAGCGGGTTTGAACAACGAAAAGATAAAGAGTAACAAAACGTAAATACTTGGCAAAATGTAATATGAAAACATGGGATCCTCTCAAAATGATTGCTATTAAAAAATCAATCATCATATTTTCACATGAATATGACAAAAAAGCAATGGGCCAAGCATTTTTTGCTCATCATGCTTAAAATTGTTAAAATGATAGTTATGAAAAAACAACGATAAAGTCTAAGTGAACGAGTGATTGTCGGTTTTACCATATTTAGTACAACGATTGTCCAAAGCGCGCAACAGTCATTTTACAAGCAATTAATTTATCTCATGGTACAATTGATTGGCAGCATGCTGTGTTTTATGTTGGACAGCGCACTGGTAATGATGAATTAAATAACAACATTAACAGACTATTAATAATCTGTTTGTTTAGGAGAATAAAATGTCTAAAATAGCAATAATTAGTGATTCAGCTTCAGCAATACCAGCAGCAATTCGTAATCGTTATCATATTTTTCAAGTAAACGATCCAATTATTTTTGGAGAAGAAGTATATAAAGAATCAGTGGATATTCATGATCTTGGTGAATTAGTTAAGATGATGAAGGATAAAAAAATGGTAGCTTCAACATCGCAACCGGCGCCCGGAGATTGGGAAGAGGCTTTAAATGTTGCTAAGTCATCTGGATATGACCAAGCGTTGATTGTGCCTATTTCTTCTGGATTATCAGGTGCCTACCAGACAGCAAGTCTAGTAGCAGAATCATGTCAAGATCTCTCTGATGTTCGTGTATGGGACTCGAAGTTTGCCGTGATGGGATCGGGCATGCAAGCTGTCATGGCAGCCTTTATGGCTGAAAAAGGGCACACATTAGATGACATCATTGCTGCTCTACAAACTTTACAGCAGACCTTTGATGTACGTTTTGTTGTCAATGATATATCACACTTACAACGTACCGGCCGTTTGTCCCGTGGTGCAGCTTTGGTTGGCGGGTTACTTAACATCAAACCAATTTTATCAATGGACATTCAAAATGAAGGTAAAATCGGTGCAGTCGGTAAGGCTCGTAAAATGAGTGGTGCGTTGAAAGAAATTAAGATAGCACTTAACCAATATTTAACACAAGTTGATTTTCCGGTTCGGGCAATTGTTGTAGATGGCAATGATCCTAAACTTGGAGATAAGTGGCTTAAGGATTTACAACATGATTATCCGACAGTTAAGTTTGAACGCGGAGTCATTGGTGCCTACATTGGTGTGCATACAGGTGATGGCGCAATGGGTGTCTTATGGGCACGTGATTGGGAAACTCTTGTCTAAAATGGAGCGACTCTGAGTGAGGTATTGACGCGTTAACTCACGAATACGATTGTCAAATGATGCTATCTTGTGACCAATCATGTTATAATATTAACATTAAATTGATTTACGGGGACAACTAAATGCAACGATCTAAACGTTACCAAATTACGTATGAAGTTTTAAACGCGGTGACCCATGGACTCGGATTTTTGTTAGCCGTGTTAGCTGGCATTGCTTTAATGCTTCACGTTTTAAGACGACCAGTGACAACGTTGGAAATGACGGCCATTGTAATATATATCAGTACTATTGGTTTCTTTTTGCTCGCCTCAACGCTTTTCCACTCCTTGGTCTTTACGCGAGCAGCTAAACTGTTTCAATTCTTTGATCATGCGGGTATTTACTTTGTGATTTTGGGTAGTTACACGCCGTATACTTGGTTGCTTATCAAAGGCTGGCAAGGTTGGACAATTTGGGGTGCGATACTGACAATGACTATTGCGGGTTTTACCTATGATTTGTTCTTTGTCGGTCGTTGGCCGTGGGTGTCTGTTACTATCTACATGGTGATGGGGTGGTTAATTGTCTTAGCAATGCCAGTCTTATGGGGTGTTTTGTCACCTGTTGCCTTTTGGCTTTTAGTTGCTGGTGGCATCACCTATTCGGCAGGAACAATTTTTTATCTCATACCAAAAATCCCAATGGGTCATGTCTACTGGCATATATTTGTGTTAATTGGTGCAGGCCTAATGTTTGTCAGTATATATATAAGTTTATAAACAAAAAACCGAAGCCAACGCTTCGGTTTTTTAACACGATAAAAGGTATAAAAAAAACCAATATTTCTATTGGTTTGATCTAGTGGACAGCCAGGGGCTCGAACCCTGGACCCACGGATTAAGAGTCCGTTGCTCTACCAACTGAGCTAGCTGTCCATATATTATTTGATGTAAACAACATATAATATAATACCATGTGCTTTTTGAAAATGCAATACTTATTCCTTGGTATTATAGTACGAACACTTGTTTTATGGCATGCTTTGGTAATTTAGTATAGAATAAAAGAAGTTTAATTGGAAGGGAATTTGTTAGCATGAGTTGCTAACAATATAAATAACATGCTAGATATTATTAAATCAATTATTATTGGAATTGTGGAAGGTATTACCGAGTTTCTACCTGTATCCTCTACTGGACATATTATCTTATCTGAAGCATTACTAGGTATTCCTGGTGGCCATGTGTGGACAGAGACATTTAAACCAGTTTTTGATTATTCAATACAATTGGGTGCGATTTTTGCTGTTATCCAACTTTATTTTCATAAACTTAATCCGTTTTCGCCAAAAAAAACAGCCCGCGAACAGTTTCAAACATGGCGTTTGTGGATTAAAGTTGTAGTAGGTGTCATTCCTGCCGTCATATTTGGCTTTTTGCTGAATGATTTCATGGATGCACATCTCTTAAATCTTTGGGTTGTGTCGGCAATGCTGATACTTTATGGTATTTTGTTCATTGTAATCGAAAATCGACAAAAGGGTATTGCTCCCAAAGTAACGGATATCAATAAAATTAGTTTCAAGTTGGCCTTTTTCATTGGATTATTTCAGGTTTTGTCACTTGTTCCAGGAACGTCTCGTTCGGGGGCGACAATTCTAGGCGCTATCATTCTAGGCGCTTCAAGATTTGTTGCAGCAGAATTTTCTTTCTTTCTATCCATTCCAGTCATGTTTGGTGTGACGATACTGAAGGTTGGTAATTTCTTGCTAAAAGGTGGTCGATTTACAGGTATGCAAAGCTTAGTGATGTTTTTTGGCTTTGTGACTTCTTGGATTGTTGCTTGGTTTGCGATTAAAATCATGATGCGCTATATTCAAAATAACGATTTCAAAATATTTGGATGGTATCGGATTGCTGTTGGTATCATATTCCTGATTCTAGGTATTTTAGGTGTTATCACAGTAGCTTAATAGTAGAAAGAAAAAGTACAAATAGTTATTTGTACTTTTTTTATAATGTTTTTATTATTAAAATAAAGGTATTGACATCAAAAAATGAGTAGTATATAATTACTCTATCATATAACGATGAAAAGATAAGTACATTTGAAAATGATTGTATAGAGAGCTAATGTTTGGTGAAAGTTAGTATCATGGCAATTTGGAAAATGGTCTTGGAGTTAACAATATGGTGAGCTAGCGATAGTAAATCATATTCGGGTACACCCGTTACAGTGTCAGAGTATCGAAAAAATTAGGTTTTTTTCCGTACTTAGTAAGTGTTAACTAGCAATAGATAACAGAAAACGGGTGGTAACACGATAACTTCGTCCCGCAGCTTTAGTAACTAAAGCTGCGGGATTTTTTGTTGTATAAATGTAAAGGAGACCAATTTAAATGCATTGTCCAAACAAACAAAAGTTGATATGGCTAAAAGGATTGGGAATAGTTTGTAGCCGAATGTGATGTTATAAAGATGAAATCATTACTGTTCATTTAAGAGGAGATTATATGAGTCATTTAAATAACATATTTGCAGTTCAAGATACAAATCGCGTACTGGCTAGTTTCTGGTATCATTTTTCTGATACTTCTGGGGTTGACTTAGATGCATTTAAAGATCCTGAAATTCTTGACCGTAACGTTGCGGGGACAAAACATTTAGTTGAAACGGTGGCACCTGATTTTGTGAAATTAATGAGTGAAGGTTTGTTTCATTACCAATTTAATCATAAACGGGATGTGCAGCCAAAAAATATTTACCAAAACTTGGCACCAATTGATGATAATCACCCGTGGTTAATTAAAACCGGTGAATTGGTTGCTAGGCAAAAACAAGTTATTGGGGATCGTTTATCCTTTTACAATATTTTTTCGCCGACAACATTATTGAAATGGGCATTAGTTAAGCAATCAGATGGTCTTCATGACAAAGCACATGCTGATGAGGCATTGGCAGACGCCATTTTGATTGATCGAGACGAAGTTAAACGCGCCTTGCAAGTGATTGCAGCAGACGTGATTAAACAAGTCAAAGTAGCTATCAATTCGGGTGCGGATGGCATATATTATAGTACGCAAACGATACAAGATGAGCGATTGAATGAAACGGACTTTGAACAATTCGTCGCCAAAACAGATCAACAAGTACTATTGGCTGCCAACAACATAGCGGATACAAATATTTTGCATATTTGTGGTAATGGTGGTGCCAGAAATCCACTAGACTGGTTTAAAGATTATCCAGCAGCAGTTGTTAATTGGTCAACAGACATCGAAGGTGTCTCATTAAAAGAGGGCAAACAAATTTTTAAAGATCGTATTGTTCTTGGTGGCTTTGGTAATACTAAAAAAGATATTTTATACACGGGATCACAATCAGATATTCAAGAATATGTCACGGATTTAATTCGTGACTCTGGCAAAAATAATATTATAATTGGTGCGAATTGTACAGTACCACGAGACATTGATCTCGCACATTTAACATGGGCGATTCAAGCTGTAAAAAAGGGAATAGAGGCATAAAACAAATGAGTAATTCACAACAAATACTAAAAAATTCGACCACTCAAATACCTGTGAGTTTTTGGCAACATTTTGCTGAAGACGAAACAATTGACGCGTTAACGCATGCAGAGGTTGATGGCATCAATATTTCAGGGCACGAGCAATATATCTCAGAATTAGCTCCGGATTTTGTAAAATTGATGAGCGACGGGTATTTTAATTTACCTTTAAAGGGTGTAACAGATCCTAAAAATATTGATGATTTAAAGCATATTCAAGAAATTTCTGATGATGATGAATGGTTAGTTAGACAAGCGCAATTAGTTCGTGAACAGAAAAAGGTCATTGGCGATCGCAAGGGATTTTATAATATATTTTCACCACTTACCATTTTAAAATGGGCATTATTTGATTCAGAAACAGAAAATGCACTCAAAGGTGATGAACGCTTAACAGAATTTTTCATCAATAATCCAGAAGAAATTACACATGTTTTACAAGTTATCGCAAAAGGTGTCATCAAACAAGTTAAGATTGTGGTGACAACTGGCGGTGCAGATGGATTATATTACAGCACACAGGAACTTCAAAATAGTGCGTACAACAAAAAATTATTTGATACCATTCAAAAAGGCATTGATTTATCTGTCATTGCAGCAATTAATGAAGTGAGTGACATCAGCATTTTGCATGTATGTGGTTTCAGTCATACAAGTAATCATTTAGAGTGGTTCAAGGATTATGATTTACCAATTGTTAATTGGGCTGTTAAATTTGAAAACGTGAGTTTAAAAGAAGGTCAAGAAATTTTTCAAGGTAAAGTCGTCTTGGGTGGTTTTGGGAATACAACGCAAGACGTTTTATACCAAGGGACAAAAGAAGAGATAGAAAAAGAAGTCGATACATTACTGTCAGATCTAGACTTAGAACGTGTCATTATTGGTGCTGATTGCACTGTACCACGTGATACACCAGTTGATCATTTGAAGTGGGCTATTGATGCAGTCCATCGTGTGTCATTAGTGTCATAAAAATATATTTAATAGAGAGCTTGGGATATGTGAGTTAAAAATAACTTACAGTAGATGAGGAGAAGTTTATATGGTAAGCAAGAGAAGTACAATTATTGGTTCAGTTGTTGCAGTAGTTATTATTGGTGGTGGACTAACCATACGCCAACTCAACGCGGACAGTAATAAATCAAAAACAGCCGATCGTAAAGTTAGAACAATCAATGTTGCGCATACGCAAGACTATGTACCATACGATTACGTTGAAAATGGTGTATCAAAGGGATATGAAGTAGATGTCTTAAAGGCTGTTGACAAGTTACTACCCGATTACAAATTTAAGTATAATCCAACATCCGATGAAGATTTATTAGTCGGTTTGGATTCAGGTAAATATGATGTTGGTGTTAAAGGTGCTTGGTGGACGAAAGAACGTTCTGAAAAATACATCTTACCAAAGCAAGCTGTTGGCGCCTCAATTATTGGTATCACTTATAGAAAGGCAGATAATTATAAAACATTTGCTGATTTTGCCAAGAAGTCAGGCAAGTTAGTGCCAATTTCACCACAAAATGGTCAATATTCAGTTATTCAAGACTGGAATAAAGCACACAAAAATGAACAAATTGATTTAAAAGCAGCAGATCAGTTTAAATCTGGGGATGCTTACAACTGGGTATTAGAAGGCCGTTATGATGCATATTTCGACGTGAAGGTTAATTATCAAAACTCTGTTGAAAAGAGTGATGGTGCTTATCATAGTGCCGCAGATAAGTTAGCATACACACCATATAAGGGTATCAAAACATATCCAATAATCAGTCGCAACAACAAGGATAATAGCCACTTTGCTAAAGAATACGATCAAGCCATTAAGAAGTTACAAAAAAATGGCACACTGTCAAAGTTGTCTCAAAAGTACTTTAAAGAAAATGTTTGGGACTTTGTAGGTGATAAATAACCTATAACCAACAAGAGGGAGTAAAAATGCCACCATTTAGTTTTGAATTTTTTTTGTCAGTGTTTGGTGAAATATTACCTTACTTGCCAATAACGTTACTAATTATCATTTTATCTATTATTTTCAGTTCGCTGTTGGGGAGCTTTTTAGCAGCTGGAGGAATTAGCCGATCATTATTTTGGCGTACAGTGACACAAAGTTATGTTTTTGTTCTACGTTCAACGCCACCTATTGTGCTACTTTTTTTAGTATTTTATGGTTTCCCTAAACTGCTGTTACTATTTCTAAATATTAATGTTAATGGTTGGCAAAAATCAGTGTTTGTTGTCATTGCCTTGTCATTACTATTTGCTTCTAATTTAGCAGAAGTTTTCAAAGCGGCCTATTTAACGGTTAACACGGGGCAGCGTGAAGCAGCCCTCATGGCTGGGTTATCAGAATGGCAAGCATTTTATCGTATTACGTTACCGCAAACTATTGTTGTTGCATTACCTAATTTTGCCAACACGGTTGCAGCGTTAATTAAGGATGCAGCACTGGCTTATGTGATTGGGTTAGTTGATATGATGGGAGCTGGTAATAATTTAATTGCTAGGAATTTTGGACACCATTCCTTGGAAACTTATTTGGCATTAGCTGTTGTTTATTGGGTTATTTTTATCATTGTTGAGCAAGGAACAAAATATTTAGAGAAGTATTTGAGTAAAAGCCGTGCTGTAGACACGACACAATCGGGGGTAACTGCATGAATACGACTTTTTTAATTCATACATTTTGGTTATCTATTAGTGGCATCCCCTTAACAATATTAATTACTGGCGCAGCATTGTTGCTCGGATTACCGCTTGGTTTTGGTCTTGCTTGGATTAAAATTAGAAAAATTAAAGTGTTATATCCATTGGCTGTGGCGTATACATCACTCATTCGCGCGACACCGATGGTGTTACTTATCTTATTATTTTATAGTACATTACCTAGTTTTCTAAATGTCATCATTAACAAGCACTTTCATTTAGGTATCAAAGTCTTTGACATTAATCCTGTCATTTACGCGATTATTGTGTTTGCGTTGATTGCCATTGCTAATTTGTCTGAAGTGTTCCGGTCAGCTATTCTAACAATTGATCCTGGACAAAAAGAGGCTGCTTTAATGGTCGGTTTATCACCAACACAGATTTATCGTCGCATTATTATACCGCAAGCGCTGGTCTCGGCAATACCTAACATAGGTAATTTAACATTGAATATTTTAAAGGGTACTTCGCTTGCCTTTATGATGGCTGTTCCAGAGATAACGGCTGTGGCGAAAACTGCCGCATCGTATACCTATAATTACACAGAAGCATATATTGATATTTTTGTCATTTATTTTATTCTAGGTGCAATTCTACAGGTTATATTTAAGTTCTTGGAGCGTTACTTAGGTCGTCACAAATTGAAGCGTACAGCGTGATAATGATAAGGGGTTTGATATGTTAACAGTTAAAAATTTCAAAAAAAAATACCATCAACACGAGGTGTTAAAAGGCATAGATATGACAATTGAAAAAGGGGATGTGGTTGCATTACTTGGACCATCTGGTTCAGGTAAAACAACATTTTTACGTGGATTAGCATTCTTGACACCTGGTGATTCCGGAAATATTATATTTGATGATCAAAAAATAGATATTCAATCTGCAACTGCCAATGATATTAAGCAACTTCGTCAAAAAATGGGTTTTGTTTTTCAAAATTTCAACCTGTTTGCTAATAAAACAGCATTACAAAATGTGGAAGAAGGATTGGTTATTGGTCATAAGATACCTAAAGCAGAGGCTAAGCAAATAGCACAAGAAGCTTTAAAAAAGGTTGGACTATTAGAATTTTCAGACCATTTTCCAAGTCAATTATCAGGTGGACAAGCACAGCGTGTTGGAATTGCCCGTGCGGCAGCACTTAACCCAGAAATTATCTTACTCGATGAACCAACAAGTGCATTAGACCCTGAACTTGTGGCCGATGTTCTACAAGTCATTAAGCAACTAGCTGATGAAGGAAAAACAATGATTGTAGTCACTCATGAAATGGCATTTGCCAGAGATGTGGCAGATAAAGTTGTTTTCATGGATCGCGGATTAGTGGTTGAACAAAATGAGCCCGCTGAATTTTTTGATCATCCAAAATCACCACGATTAAAGGAGTTCTTGAGTCGAATTAGTGCCGCCAGCGTCGCTAATAATAGTTTTGAATATGAGAAATCGTCAGTTAACTAAGTTGTTATATTATGTCAATGAGAACTCAAAGTCAGGTGGTAATAGTAAACCAATGTCTTTAGTAACAACGTGACCAGATAAATAGCCACCAGTATGCTGTGTTAATCCTAATTTATTATAGCCAAATGTAACAGTGGTGTGAGCCTTTAGAGCAGCGCCACGCACATCACCAGTTGTAGCATCAACACCAGTTGGTATATCAACTGCGATAACGGGTTTTTCAATATGATTGGCTGCTTTAATCATTTTCTGTAAACCTTCTGGTAAAACATTATTTAAACCAACGCCAAAAATAGCATCAATGATTAAAGTTGCCTCGTTAAAGTCGCTTTTTTCTGAGCGTGTTAGACCGTAATTTTCAATAATGTGAAGCTGGCGTAACACGCTATCCTTAGCTCGGCTGATGTTGCCTACAAATTGTAATGAGACGTTAATCCCTTGTGCATATAGCAATCGCGCAATCGCCACACCGTCGGCGCCGTTATGACCCAGTCCGGCCAATACTAAAACATTATCTAGATTAAAATTACCAGCGCCAATGACATCAATTACCGACAAAGCCGCTCGTTCAATGAGCACATCTTGCGGCATACCAATCGTTTCAATGGTATAGTCGTCAATCTTTTGCATTTCAATAGCAGTTACAAGTTGCATGTTAGTCACTTTTCCTTATTAATCTTAATTTTATTATACAGGATAACGCCGAGCAAAGGGATGAGTTTTATTTAATTCGGTAATGTTCGGGTCTAAATTTGATACAATATAAGATAAATATTTTGGAGGCTTACGATGCAGCATTTAGATTACAGTCAACAGGATTCTTGGCGTCAATCTGACGATACGCCATTGCAATCACCCATCGCCATCAATACTACAACGACACAGTCAACAAAAGAGTCGGATTTAGCACTGACCTTTGATGGACAGACAGTGTATGATGATCGTGTTGTTGGAGAACAATTTTTGGTCACTGGTGAGTTAAAGATTTCTGGAGAAACCTGGGATCTAGAACGTATTCATTTTCACGATGGCGCTGAACATGTTATAGATGGTGTGAGACATGATTTAGAAATTCATTTTGTTTATCGACAAGGGGAACGTATTTTAGTTTTGGCAGTACTTGGAGATGTTACAGATAAGTCTATTGATACACATATTCAAGAAATATTTACAAAACCAATAGATGCAAAATTAATCGCTGATTGGTTGCCTGAGAAGCACTCATATTATCGCTATGTTGGTTCACTGACGACACCTCCCTTAGGTCCTAAGGTTATCTGGATAGTGCTTTCCGAACCAATTGTGGTTAGTGCTGCTGATTTAGCTGTTATACATGAACGTTATCCTAATAATCATCGTGATATACAAGATATTTCGGATCGTGATGTGTTATCTGTTCATGTCGAAAAATGATACATCGTATTGTTGTGAAACACTGCTATATCAGGTAAACTAGAGGTTATGGAAAACTTTCAAGAACAATTAAAAAATCGCAGAACATTCGCTATTATTTCTCATCCGGATGCGGGTAAAACAACCTTAACAGAACAATTATTGCTTCATGGGGGTGTCATTCGTGAGGCGGGAACAGTCAAAGGTCGTGGATCACACAAGCTTGCTTCCTCTGATTGGATGGCAATTGAACAACAACGAGGTATTTCCGTTACATCATCGGTCTTGCAATTTGATTACGATGGCAAACGAATTAATATCCTAGACACACCAGGGCATGAGGATTTTTCAGAAGATACCTACCGTACTTTGATGGCTGTTGATTCAGTTGTTATGGTTGTAGATGCCGCTAAGGGTATTGAACCACAAACAAAGAAATTATTTGAGATTGTTGCCCAACGTGGTATACCAGTATTCACCTTATTCAATAAAATTGATCGTGATGCACGACCACCATTGGATTTAATGGATGAATTAGAAACCATCTTGGGGATTCAGGCCTATCCAATGAATTGGCCAGTTGGTTCCGGACAAATTTTGCAAGGCATCTATGATTTACAACAAGATACTTTGGTACCTTTCAAAAATGCTGTTTCTCATCCTGAAGTTGTTGAAGAAACGATGGATGAAATCGAACTATTACGTGATGCGGGAAATGCTTTTGATGAAGAAGCAATTGCACATGGAAAGCTCACGCCAGTATTTTTTGGTTCAGCACTGGTCAACTTTGGTGTGACAGAATTCTTACGGGAATACTTAAAGTATGCCCCAGCTCCAGCCCCAATTACTGCTGTCGGTGGTGAAATTGTGACACCAGATCGCACACAATTTACTGGTTTTGTGTTCAAAATTCAAGCAAATATGGATCCTCGTCATCGTGATCGCATAGCTTTTGTACGTATTGTGTCTGGTGAATTCGATCGTGGTATGGATGTCATATTACAAAGAAACAGCAAAAAATTAAAATTATCTAATGTTACACAATTTATGGCGGAAGAACGTGAAAACGTTCAAACTGCGGTGCCGGGTGATATTATCGGTGTGTATGATACTGGTAATTTCCAAATTGGTGATACGATTTATGCTGGTAAAAAATCAGTGCAATTCCCAGATTTACCAACCTTTACACCCGAATTGTTTAATCGTGTGATTGCCAAAGATGTGATGAAACAAAAATCGTATCATAAGGGCATTCAACAACTTGTGCAAGAAGGAACCATTCAACTTTACAAATCGTGGCAGGGTAGTGACTATATTATTGGTGCTGTTGGTCAACTACAATTTGAAGTATTTCAGTTCCGTATGGAAAATGAATACAATGTTGAAATACAGTTTGAACAAATCGGATCAAAAGTTGCACGTTGGATTTCTCCTGATCAATTAGATGAAAAAATGGCATCGAGTCGTAACTTATTAGTAAAAGACCGCTATGACCAACCAGTTTTCTTATTTGAAAACCGATTTGCCATGAACTGGTTCCATGACAAGTATCCAGATGTTGTATTAGAAGAAAAAATGTAAGTCGTAATTGAATAAACAATGTGTTTTAAAATTGAAATAGATGAATAATCTATTTTAATTTTAAAACACATTGTAAGCGCTTACAAATAATGATATAATAAAGTCAACAAATGAAGGAGGCCATGAATGACGCAAAATAATTCGACAGAAATTGAAACTTCATGTGCTATCATCTTGTAGACACTAGTTAATAAAAACAGCATTCTTAAAAGAATAACATTGATAAGTGATTTGAATGATTAACTGGTATCACGAAGATTCGTCTATTGTAAAAAATGTACGAACAAGCAGACATTATATGTCTGGACACCAATGAATAATGAGCAAAATGACGAATTGGTAAGAAGCGAGCTGATAAATGGATGTAGAAATTTCGGTATCAACTTTGCGTTTGCAGCGCAAATAATAATTAAATAAACTATAGAACCTAACATGGTCGAACACTATGTTAGGTTTTTAGTTTATACTTAAAATGTTTGAGATTTAGTCAGAACACCATTTAAGTATTTTAGGAGGAGACGCAGGTTTTTATTAGAACTTGCGCAACATCGTCATGGCAACAAAAACAAACAATGCAATTTATGATTTACATGATAAACCACCGTTTTTTACTTGGTTAGGATTATCACTGCAACACCTATTTTCGATGTTTGGTGCGACTGTGCTGGTGCCATTATTGGTGGGATTGAATCCAGGTGTGGCCTTGTTCACTTCGGGTGTGGGTACTTTGTTGCATTTACTTATTACACATGGTAAAGTACCGGCCTACATGGGATCAAGTTTTGCATTTATTATCCCAATGGCATCGCTTATGAAAACAATTGGGTATCCTGCTGTCGCACAGGGAATTATCTCTGTTGGTGTGGTTTATCTTATTGTGGCGTTCATTATTACATTCACAGGCACAGGTTGGATTGATACTATTTTCCCAGCAGAAGTTGTTGGTCCCATTATTATGGTGATTGGCTTAAGCTTAGCGGGTTCGGCTGCCAGTTCAGCGACAACAGTTAATGGTCAATATGATTGGAAAATCTTTGTTGTCGCACTTATAACATTGTTAGCAACAATTGCCTTTAATATGTTCTTAAAGGGATTTTTAGGTCTGTTACCTGTGCTACTCGGTATTATTTTTGGGTATATCGTTGCATTGTTATTTGGATTGGTTGATTTATCGCCAATCGCCACAGCGCACTGGTTCCAGCTACCTGACTTTGAAACTTTCATTGGCAAAGATGGCTTCAAGTTGTATCCTGCAGCCATTTTAAGTATGGCACCATTAGCCTTGGTTACGTTATCAGAACACTTAGGTCATTTAATGGTATTATCCAAAATTACGGGTCATGATTTCTTTGCTAATCCAGGATTGAAACGGACATTAACGGGTGATGGTACGGCTTCTGTTGTTGCTGGTTTGGTTGGTGGACCTGCTGTGACATCATATGGCGAAAATATTGGTGTCATGCAACTTAGTCGTGTCTATTCCGTATGGGTTATCGGTGGTGCAGCATTCTTTGCTGTTATCTTTAGTTTTGTAGGTAAACTATCAGCACTTATTTCAACTATTCCAGGAGCTGTAACTGGTGGTGTTGGCTTTATGTTGTATGGTGTCATTGCTGCGGCTGGCTTACAAGTCATTGTTGATAACAAGATAGATTACAGTAAGAAACGTAATTTGATGATTGCGGCGCCAATTTTAGTTGTTGGTATTGGTGATTTTCATTTGCAATTAGGCGCACAAGTTAATTTTTCAGGTGTTGCCATTGCAACGTTATTAGGTATCGTTTTGAACTTGATTTTACCAAAAATAGCAGCAAGTGAAAAAGAAATGTAAGAAATCCGGCAAATTTGCCGGATTTTTGTTTGTTTTATCACAATATGTCACATTGTAAAGTAGTATTTTAAAAAATGCGAGGGCAAGTTGATATTGAAAAACATCACAAACACTTTTATTAAATAAGTATAATATTTTGTGAAAAAACCCAAAAAAACCGCAGATATGGACGAAATAATCAAAAATTTTAACAAGATATAAATAATTAAAATTCAAACATATTTTAATAATTAACCTTAAAAAACTAACTTATTAGGTCTCTGAATCAGAAGAGACCATTTCTTTGTGAAAAAGTGCCATAAAATGGTTGTATTTCATTTTGAAAAGCGTATTATAGGTTTATATGTTATGACGAGTAGCCGTTTACGACCATTTCGCCAAATTTATTAAGAAAGGAGAGAGCGCATGGATGAACCTACGGCACCGTTTGAGTTCCTGGGCCTCACGTTTGATTGGGGTACAATACTTTCAACGTTGCTGGCTATGGCAATCGTTGTGATTGTATCAGTTGTGCTGACAAGAAACCTCAAATTAAAACCAGGTAAGCGACAAAACATGATCGAATACTTACTTGATTTCACTAATGGGGTTGTCAATGGGCAGTTACCAAAGAAACAAGCACGCCAATTTGGTTTGTATGCATTTACATTGTTTTTCTTCATTGTTGTATCAAACGAAATTGGGTTGTTGTTGCAATTGCAAGGTGGTAATGGTGTGACCTATATTAAATCACCAACTGCTACGCCAATTGTGCCAATGACGTTGGCTATTATGTCTTTGGTAGTTGCACATGGTATGGGTGTACAGAAACTTGGATTAAAGGGATACCTTAATAATATGTTACTGACACCTTATACTTGGATGTTGCCTTTAAACATCATTGAGCAGTTAGCTAACTTCTTAACGTTATCACTGCGTCTGTTTAGTAATATTTTCGCTGGGGAGATGGTACTAACACTCGTTGCTAAAAGCTTAGCATGGCCAGGCCATTTTAATGGTTTTTGGTCAGTGCTAGCATTGCCGATTGAAATGGTCTGGCAAGGCTTTTCACTCTTTATCGGTGGGATACAAGCCTACGTGTTCGTTATTTTGACAGGTGTATTTATTGCTCAGTTGTCAGGTGAGGAGTAACAGGTCTAAGTAAATGAGATTTGTGCCACAATTTGACTAGTAATAATCAAGTTATGACACGAGTTGGTTTGCTAATTACGCGGGAGCGTTTCATCTAATCAAAATGGAAATGTGTACGGTAACGTGTGTTACTTGGTTTAAATACATGATAGGAAATACATGTTACTGTGCACTCTAATAATAAGGAGTAATCTCATGGATTTACACAATCTTGGTGTAATCGCAGCCGGCCTTGCAGCCGCTGGAGCCGCTATTGGTGGTGGTATTGGAAACGGTGTATTAATTTCGCAATTCTTGGCAGGTATGAGTCGTCAACCTGAACTTGAGAGCCGACTATTGTCACGAATGTTCTTGGGTGTCGCATTGGTTGAAGTTATGCCAATTTTGTCAATTGTCTTCGCCTTCATGTTGATGGGTAGATAATCACAAGTATATAGTGGAGGAAAATCATGTTTGGTTTAACAACCTTAGCAGCAAACAAAATACCACTGGGTAATATGCTGTTCATTATCATTTCATTCCTCGTGTTGATGGTTATTTTGAAGAGAGTGGCTTATGAGCCAGTGACAAAAGTTCTTGATGAACGTGCAGATAAAATTTCTGCAGACATTGATGATGCTGAAGCTGCGCGTCAAGAAGCTGAGAAATTAGCATTGCAACGTCAAAGTGAATTGACTGTTACACGTCAACAAGCGACAAAAGTAGTAGCTGATGCAAAAGCAAGCGCACAAAAGCAAAGTGATTCATTAATTGCTACTGCTTCAGATCGTGCTACTTTAATTAATCAACAGGCACAAACTGATGCTCAAAAGCTCAAGGAAGATGCTATTTTTAACGCAAAAAACGATGTCGCAGCGTTATCAGTGGCAATCGCTTCAAAGCTTATGCAAAAGGAACTATCGTTAAATGATCAACAAGCATTGATTGATGCTTACATTTCAGATTTAGAAACTAAATAAGGAGTATTGGGATGGCAAAAAATCTTAAAGATATAGCTGACCAGTACGCTAAAGCGATTTTTGAATTATCTAGTGAACGAGATAACATTGAAGAAGTAAGGTCAAATCTAAAAGCATTACAAGATGTTTTAAAGGATAATCCGAATTACATTGAGATTGTAACGTCTAAAGATCTTGATGAGGCTTCACGTGACAATTTGTTACAAACGTTGACCAAAGGCGCAACAGAATCAATTCAAAACTTGGTAAAGTTACTGGCCTATAACAAGCGTTTAAACATTTTGTCTCAGGTTGTTGATGCTTTCAATGACCAGTATAATGAAGCAAATGGGATTGTAGATGTTACGGCAATCACTGCTGTTGCACTAGATGATGAACGTTTGAACAAATTATCAGTTGTTTTCGCCGCAAAGACAGGTGCAAAACATGTAAATTTGAAAAATGTTGTAGATGAAAGCATACTTGGTGGTGTAATTTTGAAATCAAAATCAACGCTGATCGATGGTAGCTTACAAACAAAAATTGCCAAAATGAAGGCACAATTATTAGGTTAGTGAGGAAGAATAATGGCTATTCAAGCTGAAGAAATTTCTGCTTTAATTAAGCAACAGCTCGAAAAGTTCGACACAACGCTAACTGTAGAAGAAGTAGGAACTGTTACCTATATTGGTGATGGTGTGGCCCGCGCAACTGGTCTAGCAAATGCTATGGCTGGTGAATTGCTCGAATTTGCCAATGGCACATTCGGTATGGCTCAAAACCTCAACTCAAGCGAAGTTGGAATCATCATTCTTGGTGGTTTTGATGATATTCGCGAAGGTGATACAGTTAAGCGTACTGGCCGCATTATGGAAGTGCCGGTCGGCGAACAATTAATTGGACGCGTTGTTAACTCTTTGGGTCAACCAATTGATGGATTGGGTGAAATCAAAACAGACAAGACACGTCCTGTCGAAGTTAAAGCACCTGGTGTGATGCAACGTAAGTCTGTTTTCGAACCGTTGCAAACAGGTATTAAAGCAATCGATGCCCTCGTTCCAATTGGACGTGGACAACGTGAATTGATTATCGGAGACCGTAAGACAGGTAAGACGTCTTTGGCAATCGATACAATTTTGAACCAAAAAGATCAAAATATGATTGTTATCTATGTTGCTATTGGTCAAAAAGATTCAACTGTGCGTACACAGGTTGAAACTTTACGCCAACTCGGCGCAATGGATTATACAATTGTTGTTAATGCTGGACCTTCGGAACCAGCGCCAATGTTGTATTTGGCACCTTATGTTGGTGCTGCCATGGGTGAAGAATTCATGTATAACGGTAAACATGTGTTGATTGTTTATGATGATTTGTCAAAACAAGCCACAGCTTATCGTGAGCTCTCATTGATTCTTCGTCGTCCGCCAGGACGTGAAGCCTACCCTGGTGATGTCTTTTACTTACATTCACGTTTGTTAGAACGTGCAGCTAAGCTATCAGATGAACTAGGTGGTGGATCAATGACTGCACTACCATTTATTGAAACACAAGCTGGTGATGTTTCAGCATATATCCCAACCAACGTTATTTCTATTACCGATGGTCAAGTTTTCTTGGATGCTGATCAATTCTATGCTGGTGTTCGTCCTGCTATTGATGCTGGAACATCTGTTTCACGTGTTGGTGGTGATGCGCAAATTAAGGCAATGAAAAAAGTTGCCGGCACACTTCGTTTAGATTTGGCTTCATTCCGTGAATTGGAAAGCTTTGCACAGTTTGGTTCAGATTTGGATTCTGCAACTCAAGCTAAGTTAGCTCGAGGTCGTCGTACAGTTGAAATTTTGAAGCAGCCATTGCACAAGCCAATGCCAGTACAACAACAAGTTGTTGTATTATATGCTTTGACACATGGCTACATTGATGATGTTGCGGTTGAAGATATTCAACGTTTCCAAGACGAATTAATTTCGTATGTTGATGCCAATGCAAATGACTTGTTCAAGACAATTGTGGAGACAAAAAATTTGCCTGAAGAAGCTGCCTTGAACTCAGCAATCGAAGCCTTTAAGGCTGGATTTGCTGGTTCGACAGCGGAATAATAGGAGGACGCTGCAATGGCTTCTTTGCAAGATATTCAGCGTCGTATTTCATCCACTAAAAAGACGCGTCAAATTACGAGTGCCATGCAAATGGTCTCAACGGCTAAGTTGAGTCAAATTCAACGTTATAGCAAAGGCTATCAGTCTTATGCTGCTCGCTTAGAAGCAGTTGTGGAACATCTGGTTTCTGCTCATCTTTTTGATAATGCAGATGCTAAACACATTCCATTGATTGCACAGCGTCCAATTCAAAAGACTGGTATCTTAGTTGTCACATCAGATCGTGGATTAGTTGGTTCATATAATGCTAATGTAATTAAGCAAACGAATCTTTTAATGGAACGATTGAATTTGGATACCACTAACACGAGTATTCTTGCTGTTGGTGGAAATGGTGCCGATTTCTATAAAAAGCGTGGCTTTGAAGTTATTTTTGAGCACCGCGGTGTCTCCGATGTACCATCATTTAACGAAATTCGTTCAGTTGTTAAAACAGTGACAAGTTTATATGAAAGTGAAGTGTTCGATGCCCTTCATGTGGTATATAATCACTTTGTAAACCGTTTGACTAGTGAATATCGTGATGTGCAATTATTGCCATTGACTGGTGATACATTGGATGCCATGGGTGGTACTGAAGCTGAAAAAGCAGAATTAAACATTCAAAGTACGTATGAAATTGAACCAGATACAACTGCTGTTTTGAATGTTGTATTGCCACAATTTGCACAAAGTTTAGTGTATGAAGCGGTTCTTGACGCAAAAACGGCTGAACATGCAGCCTCATCGACAGCGATGAAGGGGGCTACAGACAACGCCAAAGACCTTATTGGTCGCTTGGAATTGCAGTTCAACCGTGCACGTCAGGCAGCAATTACGACCGAAATTACGGAAATTACAGGTGGTATGGCTGCTCTTGAATAATCAGGATGTCAATGATAGTCCTAAAAACTATCGTTGGTACAAAATAATACAAGAGTAGACGTATCAACTATATTAAGATGAACTGCTTTTGAGCAGAAATGCGTTTTTAACGCATGATATTCAAATGATTGTCACTCGAATTTATGGACACGTTTTAATATCATGATATCGTTGCTAACGCTCTAAACTGAAAGGAAAACGACAATGAGTACTGGAAAAGTCGTACAAGTGATTGGTCCGGTCGTCGATATTGCGTTTGAAGCAGGTCAAAAAGTACCTGATATCAATAATGCGCTTAAAATCGATAAGGGCGAAGGCCAGACATTGACAGTTGAAGTTTCATTGGCATTGGGAAACGGCGTAGTCCGGACAATAGCCATGGACTCAACGGATGGACTCCAACGTGGTATGTCAGTAACTGATACTGGCGATGCAATTACAGTACCAGTTGGAGAGGCTACATTGGGTCGCGTTTTCAATGTGTTAGGGGAACCAGTGGATAATAACGGTGACATTAGTGCCGAAACACCACGACACTCTATTCACCGTGAAGCACCTAAGTATGATGAATTAGCAAGTTCTACGGAAATTTTGGAAACAGGTATTAAAGTTATTGATTTACTTGCACCTTATGTCCGTGGTGGAAAAATTGGTTTGTTCGGTGGTGCCGGTGTTGGTAAAACCGTTCTAATTCAAGAATTGATTCACAATATCGCCCAAGGGCACAATGGTATTTCTGTCTTTACTGGTGTCGGGGAACGTACCCGTGAAGGTAACGATATGTACCATGAAATGGAAGAATCAGGCGTTTTGAAACAAACAGCCATGGTTTATGGTCAAATGAACGAACCACCTGGTGCACGTATGCGTGTTGCTTTGACAGGTTTGACAATGGCTGAAAACTTCCGTGATGATGAGGGTAAGGATGTGTTATTGTTTATTGATAACATTTTCCGTTTCACTCAAGCTGGTTCTGAAGTATCAGCTTTGTTGGGACGTATTCCATCAGCTGTTGGTTATCAACCAACATTGGCAACAGAAATGGGACAATTGCAAGAACGAATCACTTCAACTAAGAAGGGTTCTGTTACTTCAATTCAAGCCGTTTATGTGCCAGCCGATGATTATACTGATCCGGCACCTGCCACAACATTTGCGCACTTGGATGCAACTACTAACTTGGAGCGTTCATTGACTCAGCAAGGTATTTACCCAGCGGTTGATCCTTTGGCTTCGACTTCTTCTGCTTTGGACCCACAAATTGTCGGTCAAGAACACTACGAAGTTGCTACTGAAGTGCAACGTACATTGCAACGCTACCGTGAATTGCAAGATATTATTTCAATTTTGGGTATGGATGAATTGTCAGATGAAGAAAAGACAACGGTTAACCGTGCCCGTCGTATTCAATTCTTCTTGTCACAACCATTCTCAGTTGCTGAAACGTTTACAGGAATTAATGGAGAATACGTGCCAGTTGCTGAAACTGTACGTTCATTCAACGACATCTTGGGTGGTAAGTATGATGACTTGCCTGAAGATGCTTTCCGAAATGTTGGTGCTATTGAACAAGTCGTCGAAAAAGCCAAGACAATGGCCCAATAAGGGGGTATTGATAAAATGGCAGATGAAACAGCTACAGTAGCCTCAACAGGTATCACGATACAAATTGTGACACCTGCTGGCGAAGTATATAATGAAAATAATGTTGAACTAGCCATTGTGAATACACAGGGTGGCCAGATCGGTATTATGCGTAAGCATGTCCCATTGTTAGCTGCATTGACAATTAATGAATTGTTTGTCAAAAAGAATGGTCAAACTGATACTTTGGCTGTTAATGGTGGTATCGCTGAATTTTCTAATGATGTATTAACGGTGGTGGCCGATAGTGCTGAGACATCAGGTACGATTGACTTAACCCGTGCGGAGAGTGCAAAGGAACGTGCGGAAGCACGTATTGCTCATGCACAAAACGATAATAATGATGCGGAATTGAAACGTGCTCGCGTTGCTTTGATGCGTGCAGTTAATCGTATTCATGTTGCTGCAATTAGACAAGGTAAATGATCAACAGAAACAAATATCCACTAATTTAGTAGATACTTTATAGTTAAAGCCGAATGAATTATTCATTCGGCTTTTTATGTTGAGCGCAACGTCAGTTACAGTAAATAGGTAAGATGACACCAATATTTGGCAAAAGCTAGGTATTATGGGAGAATTTTTACAGTTTTTTATTCTTAAGAGCCATGTAAAAGCCAACAAAATATTTTTTTATTACCGGATTGAGTAAGAATTAAGGTAGGATAACGTGGAATATAAAATGAGAAATCTACCAAATTTACAATTTTACATCAAATAATAAACAAATTTATACACAATGTTTATTAAATAACAGACCGTAATGTAATTGACATCATCTCGATGTTTGGCTATTATATTCAGAGCATAAACTATTCTACATAACGTAAAGAGAACTTAAATCAATCTATGAGGTAGAAAATACATGTTTAGTTTTAAAAAGTCATTAACATTAGCTGCTGGAGTTGCCGGTGCATTTGCATTTGGTGCTTCAAACGTTAGTGCAGATACAACAAATAATACACCAGCGGACTATGTTGTTAAGTCAGGCGATACATTAAACAAGTTGTCCCAAGAATTCAAAATTTCTGTTGACGATATTGCTACAAATAACAACATTAGTGACGTTGATGTAATTTTTGTAGGACAACGCTTACTATTTACTGAAAAAGCCCCAGTGGCACAAGCCCCAGCAGCACAAGCTCCTGCAGCTCAAGTGACACCTACTTCACCAGTAGCACAAGCCCCAGCTGTACAAGCACCTGTAGCTCCTGTTGTACAAGCTCCAGCACAACCAGCTGCACCGGCACAACAACCAGCTGCTGGCTCAACATCTGCTGCATTGGATGCCTTGATTAATAAAGAATCAAGTGGTAATGTAAACGCATCAAATGGTCAATACTTCGGTATCGGTCAATTATCACCACAAGCACGTGCACAATATGGTGGTAACTCTACTGACTATAATGACCAATTAAATGCTATGAAGTCTTATATTAACGCACGTTACGGTAGTGCTGAAAATGCTTGGGCACATTCACAAGCAACTGGTTGGTATTAATTATTTGGAAAGAATCGCTTCGGCGGTTTTTTTTATTGCCTATAGAACAGAATTATCTGTTTAATTTATGACGAATTGTTCGCCTATGATACTAATTTTTTGTATAATAAAGCTATGCAAATTAACTATGATTTTTTAGACAATTACACTTTCAAAAATAAAAACATGACATTGCGGAATCGGGTTGTCATGGCACCGACAACACTTCGTGCGTCGTTAGAAGATGGTAGTGTCACAGACAATGAATTAAAGTATTATCAAATGCGTGCTCAGGGTCCAGCAATGATTATTACAGAGACCGCTTATGTTAACGAAAGTGGTCGTGGCTGGGAAGGTGGTATTTCTGCTGCAAATGATGATAAGATTCCGGGATTGCGTCGGTTGGCCAGTACAATTCAATCTGGTGGGGCTAAGGCAATTCTTCAAATTTTTGCTGCAGGTCGGCAAACTACTACTGCTATTTTACGAGGTGATCAACCGGTTTCTGCTTCGAATAAGCCATATCCTAGAGAGGAAAGTGAAACACCTCGTGCTTTAACACATGCTGAAATAGTACAAACAATTGATGACTTTGCTCAAGCAACAAAAAGAGCCATTCTTGCGGGATTTGATGGTGTGGAAATTCATGGGGCAAATCTTTATTTAATACAACAATTTTTTTCACCTGACAGTAATCAGCGTCATGATATATGGGGAGGCACAGTCGAAAAAAGAAGTCGTTTTGGACTAGCTGTGGTAGCAAAAGTTGCACAAATAATTGAAAAGTATGCGGAAAAACCATTTTTACTAGGTTATCGGCAATCTCCAGAAGAACCGATGGATCCAGGTATTACACTGTCAGAGTCAATAGACTTTGCAAAAAAAATTGTAACATTACCAGTTGACTATCTTCATCTCTCTTTAAAGGATGGTTTCCAAACGCCTTTTGCAAACAAAGTTGATCAAAAACGTGTGATTGATTATTATCGTGCAGCGTTACCAGTTGACTATCCGTTAATGGTTGCTGGCTTACTGAAACAACCTAAACAAGTTGAGGAAATAATGGATGCAGGTGTAACACTTGCAGCGTTAGGTCGGGAATTAATTGTTGAGCCTAACTGGGTGCAAAAAGTTGCAGGTCATGATTTAAACGCGATTCGCTATGCAATATCACCATCTGATTTTGAATTACTCGGTATCCCAAAACCACTAGAAGAGTGGCTGCTAACACGGTTTAGAAATGGTTTACCAATTACGACGGATCTGGGATTTGATCCCAAACAGCCTTGGCGATATTATAAGGAAGTTGTTACACAGATGCCTAAACCGATTGATCCCACAAAGTTAATGACGTTAAAGAAACGGTCATAGTGGATAATATCGGAAAAGTAGTATGGATTATAAAAAAAGTGTTGACGTGAATAATGTTTCTTGCTATACTAATATAGTTGTCTGATAGATATCAGGCATCACTGACCATGGCTCGTTGGTCAAGTGGCTAAGACGCTGCCCTTTCACGGCGGAATCGAGAGTTCGATTCTCTCACGAGCTATAAAAAGTCGCAACCTCGGTTGCGGCTTTTTATGTATCATCATAAATTATATTAGGCCAGTTTTTTGTAATTTGGTTGTATAAAGCGTATAATTAAAGCACTGAATTTGAAGAGAGTGGGAGTCATTTTGGACAATCAAATTAAAATTGATGAAACGCAATATCTTGATAAAACGTTACAGGCAATGCAAAATTCGCTTAGTAAGACCATATCAGAAATTAAACAAACCAATAAAAGTATCAACTCAGTTGCCCAGAGTTGGGGGGATGTCCGTTTAAAAACAGATACTTATTCTGGCATTGTTGAGACCGCTGCATCAATTCGACAACAACAACAGATGTTATCTGAACGTGAAAATTCTAAAACACGCGCTGAACGTCGATTTGCAACGCTAACCAAACAAATTGAAAAACCATACTTTGCACGGATAGATTTTAATGAATCAACTAGTCAGACGACTGAACCTGAAACAATTTATATTGGACTGGGTTCATTTAGTGACGAAAAAAATGATTTTTTAGTCTATGATTGGCGTGCGCCGGTAGCTTCTATTTATTATGATGGTGGCATTGGCGATGTGACTTATTTGACACCAGATGGCACCCAAAACGCGACAGTAACATTGAAACGCCAATTTCAAATCGAAGAGGGTGTCATTGTGACACTTTTTGATACAGAAGAAGCAATTGGTGATGCAATGTTGATGAATGCCTTATCTGGTGAATCATCTACTAAAATGAAATCTATTGTCACGACGATTCAAAAAGAACAAAATAAAATTATTAGAAATACTTCCTCTGATTTATTGTTTGTGCAAGGCGCAGCAGGATCAGGTAAAACAGCTGCTGTGTTGCAACGTGTTGCGTATTTATTGTACCGTTATCGTGGGAAATTGACATCGGGACAAGTTGTATTATTTAGTCCAAATCAGCTATTTAATGATTATATTGATAATGTTTTGCCTGAACTTGGCGAACAAAACATGGTACAAATGACATTTTATCAATACGCATCGCGACGTTTACCTAAAGTGAATGTTGAAACTTTGCAAGAACGATTTGAGATAGATACAACAGAACCTCAAATAAACCTTGCAAAAGGTAGTTTGGCTATGTTTAATGCTGTTACAGCTTATGCTGAGCATTTAAATCGTTCTGAGATGAAAATTCGTAGCGTGATGTTTAACGGCGAGCCGCTTATTTCTAAGGAACGCATTTCAGAAATTTACTATCAATATAATGAAAATTATAAACTTGCGCAGCGATTAGAAGCGACAAGAGATACCCTCATGCGTATTTTGAGCTCTCATATCGGCACAGAAGCGCGTAAGGATTGGGTAGAATTAGCAATCGAAAATTTATCCAAACAAGAGTACGATGAAATCGTTGGTGCTGGGAAAGTACGTATGGGTGATGATCAAGAAAACGATGCAGCAGCAAGAACCCGACAAGCCCAGCTTGGTGATGGTCCTAAAGAACGAGAATTTGCAAGTGAAAAAGCAGAGCGTCAATTTTTATCAAAGCAAATTGTGACTCAAGCATTGAAACCATTAGCACGTCAAATTCGTCGTGCTAGTTTTCTCAATATTAATGCGCAATTTATTGATTTCTTACGTCAAGCACATCATTATATTGACTTATCACAATTTAATATTACGCCATCTGAGTGGCTGGCTCATGTTGAAACTGTGATTACATCGTTGAAAAAACGACAGTTATCTTTAACTGACACAACCTTATATCTATATTTGTACGATTTGATTACTGGCAAAAATGGTGAGCGTGATATTCGTTTCTTGTTTATTGATGAAATACAAGATTATACCCCGTTTCAATTGGCCTTCTTGAAATTTAGTTTTCCTAAAGCTAAGTTCACGGTTTTGGGTGATTTGAATCAAGCTATTTTTACAAAAGATGATGCAAAGAATCTACAAAATGATTTTGCGTCACTATTTGATAGTGATCGTGTTGAAAGTATCAAACTAACGCAAACATATCGTTCAACACAGCAAATTACCGATTTTACTAAATATATATTACGTGACGGACAAGATATTGATGCTTTCAATCGTGATGGTAAAAAGCCCATATTATATACATTACCAAATGAAACTGATATGTTAGCGCAGTTACGTGCACAATTAGAAGAACACGATGTAAACAAAGATACGACTGCCATTATTACAAAAACGCGTGCTGATGCACAAGCACTTGCAGCACAGCTCGATAGTCAAAATGTCACTTTAATTCAATCAGAAAATCAAAGGTTAGCGCAAGGTACGATTATTGTGCCGTCTTACTTAGCCAAAGGGTTGGAGTTTGATGCTGTAATCATTTGGCATGCTGACGATACACGTTATGGTGATGAATCCGATCGTCGATTATTGTATACGGTGGCAAGTCGGGCAATGCATACTTTGACGTTAATTGCAGCAAATGATGCATCGCTTTTGATTAATGATGTGCCAAAGAATCTTTATGAGGTGAGGCAATGGATCAACTGATTCGTATAATTAATCAGCGATTTCAAAATACGTTCATGACTATCGCAGTTGCTGGTTCGGTATCTGTTGGGAAAAGTACATTTGCTGCTGGTCTTGCTCAGAAATTATCTGCAAAGACAACAGTTATTAGTACTGATGATTTTTTGATGCCAAATCATATATTAAAAGAAAAAAAACTTTTTGATCAAAAAGGTTTTCCAGAAACATATGATCTAAAAAAATTAGTGGAAGTAATCACCCGTTTTAAGTCAGGTGATACGTCAGTGAAAATACCTTATTACACACAGGAATTAGCAGATATTCACCCAGAAACAATGCAGACAATTCAGAGACCAGAAATTCTAATTATTGAAGGTGTCGTAGCATTGCAGATTGATCAAATAGATTTTAAAATCTATCTAGATGCAGATCTAACAGACATTAAATCTTGGTATTTAGCACGTACATTGGAAATGACAGCACTAGCTAAAAATGACCCAGCTTCGTGGCGTTATCAATATGCACAAATGCCAATTGGTACATTTTCAGATTTAGTTATGAAAATTTGGGATGAAACCAATCAAGTTAATCTTGACCGCTTTATTTTACCAACGAAACAATATGCCGATGCTGTGGTAGCATTGGATAAAAATCATGATATTAAAAGTATTACTATAAGATAGTTAAAAACATTGTCAACTTTGTTGACAATGTTTTTAGTTAAGCGTAACATAGCTTAGGTAATTAAACCAAATACTTTTAGATAGTAATTGGTAAATTAAGTATAAGATGTAAAGAAGGAAAAACTATGAACAATGAAATACTTGATAGACATGGGAAACCAGTGAATCGTTTGGGAATGATGCTTGTCTTACTCGTTGGTGTATTTTCAGTAATGTTGATGCAAACAGCACTAGGTACAGCATTACCATCTCTAATGAAAGCATTTGATGTTAACGCATCAACAGTTCAGTGGTTAACGACTATTTTTTTGATGGCTAATGGTATTATGGTACCAGTATCTGCCTTTTTAACGACACGAATTCCAACAAAAACATTATATCTATCAGCTTTGACATTGTTTACTATCGGTACATTTGTTGCATTTATTACGCCAACGAATGCATTCTGGTTGTTAATGGTGGCACGTGTGCTGCAAGCAATGGCTGTTGGTATACTGATGCCTCTTATGCAGGTTGTGTCATTGTCATTGTTTGATGCAGCGTCACGTGGTCGAGCTATGGGACTTGGTGGTTTAGTAATTGGTATGGCACCGGCTATTGGACCAACATTATCAGGATGGATACTTGAAAAGGATCATACATTCTTAGGTTTCACGCTACAAAATTCATGGCGATCTATTTTTGGTATTGTCTTACCAGTCGTTATTCTGGTTATAATAGCATCGTTCTTCTTATTTCATGATGTACTACCAACAAGAAAAGTAACCCTAAACGTACGATCACTCATTGAATCAACTTTTGGTTTTGGATTGGTACTATACGGTTTTGCGATGGTTGCTACAGATGGTTGGGGTAGTTTGAATGTTATTTTACCATTGATTATTGGTCTTATAATTGTCATTGAATTTATATGGCATCAATCAAAGATGGACAAGCCATTCTTAGATATGTCAGTTTTCAAATCAAAACAGTTTACGATTACTACAATTCTAGTATCATTTGTTATGATGGCAATGATAGGTGTTGAAATGGTTTTGCCAATCTATATGCAAAACATTCGAGGTCTAACACCACTTCACTCAGGATTAATTCTCTTACCTGGTGCTCTAATGATGGGCATTGTGTCACCAATTGCTGGGTCGTTTTATGATAAATACGGGGCAAAACGACTAGCTATGACGGGATTTACAATACTAATTATTGGGACAGTACCGTTAGTCTATTTGACAGCTAACACGCCAACATTATATATTACAACATTGTATACATTACGTATGTTTGGTATTGCCATGACAATGATGCCATTGACGGCTTCAGCTATGGGCGCTTTATCAGCTCAAAATGCTGCACAAGGAACGGCAGCTAACAATACAATGCGTCAAATTGCATCATCTCTTGGCACCGCAGTTTTGTCATCTGTTATGCAGTCTGTTACGAAGAATAATATGCCAAAAAATAGTTTGAGTGGTCAAGATCCGTTGCTTTTTCAGCGTCATGCTATCGATGCCACACTTAATGGTTTTCATGCCGCGTTTATCCTAGCAGCTGTGTTTGCTACAATTGCCCTACTAGTAACATTTCTATTACACAGTGGCAAAGTAACTGTACAAGCAAAGAAGGAGTTGTAATATGATTATATTGATTCTGGCATTATTTGCAATTTCGGCTTTTTTTGCCAATATGACAATTAAAAATTCTGGGATGCGTTATACAGTGACATTGGTGCTGCTTGGTGGTTTAATCATAAGTGTAGTAGCCTTGGTGGCTAATATGCATGATTACTATGGTATGAAATCAGTCACAACGACAACAAAGAAAGAAATTTATTCAGCAGGACAAAGTAATCAAAATTTCGGAATGCTTTTGTATCAAGGTGTTGGCACTAATGGTCAGGAAAATGTTTATATTTACAAAACATCAAAGACAGACAAAAAAACAACGCTTGCTAAGCCTGATTTGAATACGACTTCAAAAAAAGTAGATATATCTGGCAATAAAGCTTATCGCGTTGTTAAAACAACACGATATGAGTACAAAAATAATGGCTTTAAGTTCTTGTTTGGCATTGCTGGTAACAATAAACAGCTCAAGCATCGCCGCGTAACATATCAAGTGCCTCCAACATGGGTGGCGCTAACAACAAAGCAGGCAAAGTCATTAGCAAGTAAATTAACACCCAAAACAACTGCAGAGCGTGTTTCGGCAGCTGCGCAACAAAAACAACTAGCTGATTTAGCAAAAGTTGATCCAGATAAAGCGGCTACACTTGAGGCTAATCAGGTTAAAAAGGTATTACAGCTTGATTAATTAGACATAAGGCGATGGTTTCTATTTCAGAGACTGTCGCTTTTGTGCTATGATAATGAAAATACAGATAACAATCAGATATATCTCAAGAGGCCAAGTATCAAATGAAACATGAGGAGGTTGTGCGATGAATTTTTTTGTGAATAAGGGTATGGGCCACGGTAATAGTGGTGTTGAGCATGCACAATTCTATCGCGCTGAACGTTTTCGTGAGAAAAATATACCTTATAAATTAGTTTTTACTGATCATTTACCAATGCTACATCAACATATGAAGGAATGGCACATAGCAGAAGATCAAGTGATTAGTTTATACGACTATTTGCTAAGTGATGATCCAGATGACTATTTGCGTGTAGGTGAGCACAATACGCATGAATATTATGAAGATGTATTATGGGATACGACGAATACACAAAGAATAATTAAACGCCAAGCGACGGGCAACTACACAGAAACTATTCAGCGACGTAAACGTTATCTTCAAGAAAAAAACGGTTACCAAGTAACAGATGATCGTTTGATACTTGAAAATGGCACTAAGCGCGTTTCTTGGCATTATAGAACAGACAAGTCAAATCAACAAAGTATCACCAACATTCGAGTGGATAACTTCCGTGGTCATTGCTACTTATTCACAACTTTTGAAGAATTAGTAGATTTCTTTTTTTTAGACTTACAAAGACGATTTACAAATAATACTTATATCATTGATCGTGGATCTGAAAATGAAGAAACGCTAACACGCATGAAACAAAATGGTGTACCGCTGAAAATTGTAGATGTTGTGCATGCTGCCCATTTTATAACTTGGTACGATAACCATCCATTATGGAATAATTATTACCAATATATGTTTGATCATATACAAGATATTGATCGCGTTGTTGTTTCCACAAAATTACAAAGAGATGCAATGATATCGGAATTAATAACTAGTAGATCTGAAAATGTTGCAAATAAAATTGTTACGATTCCTGTTGGTGGCGTGTCCTCTTATTCACCGCCGAAACATTGGCAAGGGAATGTTGCTAAATTTGTCACTGCCTCACGCTTACACCCAGAAAAACATATTAATCATATTATTCAAGCCATAAAGCAATTGCGTGTTGCAGGTATGCCTGCCGTTTTAACAATTTATGGCACGGGTACCGAGAAAAAACAATTAACAGCGCTCATTAAATCTTTGAATCTAGAGTCCTCTGTGCAGTTAAAAGGATTAAGTCAAAATATGGTAACGGACATGCAGAACTACGATGCTTTTGTATCGGCTTCTTACTCCGAAGGTTTTGGTTTAACATATATTGAGGCTATGGGGAATGCGTTGCCAATTGCAACCTATGCAAACCTTTATGGTGCACAGGAATTGGTTCATGATGGTGTGAATGGCTACTTAGCTTCATTTTCCCATCATGATACAGATGAGTTAACAAACATACGTAATCTTGCAAATGCCATGCAACGTGTGTTTGAAAACTATGATCAGCTCTCAATTGGTGCAAGCAAGCTTGCCGTTCAGTATAAAAATGAGGTTATAGCAAAGCAGTGGGAAGATATTATGGTGGATCTGACATGACAGTTGAAATTATTAATTCATTAGCTTATGCCGATTTTCCGGGGATTGCTTGGCAAATAGAACAAGTGAAATCTGGTAGGCGTGATGCGCTTTGGTTGGCAACACCTCATGAAGATGCCGCCTATTTACTGACAAAAATGGGAATCAATCCCACAAAAGTTTATGATATGTATGCACAACGATACCTTGAGGATGTGGATAGTAGAAAGGGTATTTGGTGGACGGATTTACCGGTACCGAATAATGCACAATTCATCATTAATCAAGATCATACTAAGAGTGTTTTTAGTCATGGCCATGAAATAGCCAAAATCCGCTGGTTTAGTAGCTCAAAACGTATTGTTCAGGCAGTCGTTTGGTTTGATATTGATGGCAAAATTGATTATAAAGACATTTATAGACGAGATGGTAAGTTATTTGCTAAGCAGTATTTTAGTGATGGAGAATTGCTGGAGTCAGATTTTTATTTTGGTCAAGAAGCGATTCAAGTAAAAGATTTTTATTTTGAGAAACAGCGTAATTTTGTGTATGCTAAAGAACAGAAGTATAAGAATGCTGAAGATTATATCGCTAGTACTGGCGATCAATCACCACAAGAGACTTTTGAAATCACACAACTGGGTCGTGAGTTGGCATTTGCCCCGAAAAATACGATATTGACCTTGGTTGACGGCGTTTTAGATGACAAAGGCAAAGTACATCGCAACTTGGCTATTTTATTGGAAGATAGCACATGTAAAATTCAGCAAGTCAATGTCACACAACGTGATTTTGATATCTTGAAAACACAAAATTTCCCGACAAATAAATTACGTGTTAAAAGAATTTGAGTAGCATTTCACATATCACAACACAACAAGCATTTTTTGTTTTATAATAGACTTGTTACAATAAAATTTTGGAGGCTATCATGGCTAAATTGACTGTTTCAGATTTGGAACTTTCAGGTAAGAAAGTATTGTTGCGCGTTGATTTCAACGTGCCAATCAAGGCGGGCGTTATCGGTAACGATAATCGTATTGTGGCAGCTTTGCCAACAATCAAGTATGTTCTTGAAAATAACGGACGAGCAATTTTGTTCTCACATTTGGGTCGTATCAAGTCTGAAGACGACAAGAAAGAATTATCATTGGCACCTGTTGCTGCACGTTTGGGTGAGTTGTTGGGCAAGGAAATTAAATTTGTCCCACAAACTCGTGGTGCAGAATTAGAAGCTGCTGTTGAAGCTTTGCAAGACGGCGAAGTTTTGATGGTTGAAAACACACGTTTTGAAGATGTTGTTGACGGCCAAGAAGTTAAAAATGAATCAAAGAACAATCCAGAATTGGGTCAATACTGGGCATCATTGGGTGATGATTTGTTCATCAACGACGCTTTTGGTACGGCTCATCGTGCCCATGCATCAAACGTTGGTATCTCAGCTAACGTTTCACAAGCAGCTGCTGGCTTCTTAATGGAAAAGGAAATCAAGTTCTTGGGAGAGGCTGTTGCTAACCCAGTTCGTCCATTTGTTGCTATCATCGGTGGTGCAAAGGTTTCTGACAAGATTGAGATCGTGAAGTCATTATTGGCTAAGGCTGACAAGGTTATTGTTGGTGGTGGTATGGCTTATACATTTGATGCTGCTAAGGGTAATAAGATTGGTAATTCGTTGTTTGAAGCTGATAAAGTTGAGTTAGCTAAGCAATTGATGGCAGAAGCTGGCGATAAGTTAGTTTTGCCTGTTGATTCAATTGCTGCTGATGCTTTCTCAAATGATGCAAATACTGAAGTTGTTGATGCAGAAGCTGGTATTCCTGATGGTTACATGGGTCTTGACATCGGTCCTAAGTCAATCAAGTTGTTGCAGGATACTTTGTCAGACGCAAAAACTGTTGTTTGGAACGGACCAATGGGCGTATTCGAAATGCCTAATTTTGCCAAGGGTACATTGGCAATTGGTGAAGAATTAGTTACTGTTACTGAAAATGGTGGCACAACAATCGTTGGTGGTGGAGATTCAACCGCTGCTGTTCAACAATTGGGTGTTGCTGACAAGTTGTCACACATTTCAACTGGTGGTGGTGCATCTTTGGAATACCTTGAAGGTAAGGAATTACCAGGAATTGCTGCTATTTCTGAAAAATAATGCTTAAAACAGCCTAATTTATGGCTGTTTTTTTGTTGATATTTTTAGAAATAAAATAAATGAGAAAAATTGGTGATTTTAATTAATGTTGGTGGTCAAACTAACGTTTTGTAATGTATAATGGTGCTAAGTTACAATCGAAATAAATGAAGGAGATCGCTATGATTCAGGTTTACAATACATTAACCCGTGAAAAAGAAGTTTTTAATTCAATTACCCCTGGTAAAATTAATATGTATGTCTGCGGACCAACCGTATATAACTACATTCACATTGGAAATGCGCGATCAGCAATTGCGTTTGATGTGATTAGACGTTATTTTGAATACCGTGATTATGAAGTCAATTACGTATCAAATTTCACAGATGTTGACGATAAAATTATTAACCGTGCACGTAAAGAAGGCGTTGATGAGTTAACTATTGCTAATAAATATGCTAATGCCTTTTTTGAAGATACTTTACCATTGAATATTAAACCAGCTACAGTACGTTCTCGTGCTACTGAGGTAATTCCCGAAATTATTGCGTTCGTGGCTGATCTCATTGAAAAAGGCTATGCTTATGAATCAGAGGGGGATGTTTATTTCCGAGCAAAAAAGTTTAAGGGATATGGTATATTAGCTCATCAAGACTTGTCTGAAATGGAAGCAAATGCTGCTGGACGTTTGGATGATGAGGAATTAACGCGTAAAGAAGATCCAATTGATTTTGCTGTTTGGAAAGCTAGTCATGCAAGCGATGAAATATCGTGGCAATCACCGTGGGGAGCGGGCCGACCAGGTTGGCATATTGAATGCTCTGTTATGGCACAAAAATATTTGGCAGATACTATTGATATTCATGGTGGTGGAATAGATTTGGCTTTCCCGCATCATACAAATGAAATAGCACAATCAGAAGCACATACTGGTGAAAAATTTGTAAATTATTGGTTACACAATGGCTTTGTTAATGTCAATGATGAAAAGATGTCTAAGTCACTCGGCAATTTTACAACAGTACATGATATGCTGGTTCAATATGATGACCCCATGGCAATCAGATATCTTTTAGCAACAACACAATATCGACGACCAATTAATTATTCGTCCGACACATTATCTCAAGCACATCTTGCCTTGGAACGTATTCGGACGGGATACCGTAACTTATCATTCCGGTTATCAAAAGCTAGTGCAGGACATGATGAAACTGTGGATAGTTTAGTTGATAAGCAAGTAAACGTTTTTGAAGTTGCAATGGATGATGATTTTAATACACCAAATGCCTTAGCTGCCGTTTTTGAACTCGTCACAATCGCAAATACATACTCAGAAAATGAGTTAGTCAAAAATGATACAGTAAAATATCTTTTGGATTCAATTGAAAAACTGATGTCTGTATTTGGTATTGAAGATTTAACCACCAACCAAGGTTTGACAGAAGAACAAAGTAGCTTACTTGAGGCACGTGTTGCAGCGCGCGCATCGCATGACTTTAAGACTTCTGATAAACTACGTGAAGAATTAAATGAATTAGGCGTTTTTGTAGAAGATACACCACAAGGACAACGATGGCATAAATAGAAAGAAGAGAAGCCCGCGAAAGCGGGTTTTTAAATAAGGTAAAGAAAGCGTAAAGGGAAAAGTAAAAAAAGCGAACGAAGGGAAGAAAGTGAGGGTGAAAGGGAAGTAAAAGATTAACGAAAGGGGGAAAGGAGGGGAAGAAAGGGAGCGGAAAATAAAAAGGGAAAAAAGGA
>NZ_BPKY01000009.1 GCF_019656055.1 Leuconostoc miyukkimchii
GAACGCAAAATTGAAACAGTTAGCGCCAAAGAATTAGATCAAATTAATCATTGGATCAATGCGAGACCAATGAAAACGCTCAACTGGCAATCACCACGAAAGGTTTTTCAGCAGTTCGCAGTGTTCGGTTAATTCTTGCAATCTACCAAATGCATAAAAGATTTCTAAATCCATAACCGATACGTTTGAGTTTTTTTATCTTTCCAATGGTCTCTTCAAGAGGACCATTGGATTATGACATTGTACAACTATTCTTTATATAATTTAAATTCTTATGTAACGTTGAAATAGATGTATTCATAGCGATGCCAATTAGACTTGAGTACTTTATATAAACGGGAATGTTTATCATTTATTTTTTTAAGACAACTGATTCTAACTTGATCCAATGCCCGGCTATATAGCTGAACTATATGAAATCTATTAACTATTATTTGAGCATTGGGAAAAATTTTATGAATGACCGACTGGTAATTAGCGTTCAAATCAATAGAGACAGTCTTAACTGCTTGTCGTTCTGACAAGCTATAATTTTTTATAAAGTGTTCAATAATTGTTTTAGACAGTCGATCATGAATAAACTCAATTAGATGATGATGTTTGTGTATCAATAGCTATAAAAGTAAATATACCGTTAACTGAACGAAATTCAGGGTAGAACATCTAAAGGTATGGATGGTGTCTTTTTGATGTTCTAAAATAGTTTTATTAATAAATGGTATACATAAATAGAGTTGATGGCAAAATGCCTATCAACTCTATTTATCGTACAGCCGGCGCTGATGTCAAGATTATGGACAGGTTTTTTCGGCACCGAGAGTTGCCGGACTCCGAAAATTTTTCAAAACCCGGATTTCAGCTTAAAACGGCGTGATTTCTGGGTGTTTGTGTAGGTGGAACAGGGCCGTATTTCTAAACTTCTTTTATGGTTTATTATACCACTTAACAAAAAAACAGCCCCCATTATCTAACCAGTAGATATTGGAGGCTGTTTTAATAGTCTTTTTGAGGGGCGATAATGTAAAAATAGACCCTCTTATTGTTAAATTAATGTTCTAATTTTATATGCTAAACCAGGGAAAGCCATTATCATCTTTTCTTTCCAAACCTCTGGATCAACATTAATTGCCATAACAGGAATTAGTGCATTGATATCATCTACTGCTGTTTGGCTAATTTCAGCAGCGCCCACGAGATGATTTTGCTTGTCAAAGACTAATGATAATCGTGCGTGATCATCTGTTCCAGCATAAAAAAAGTCACCTTGAGTAATATCAATATCTTTAATTGAATAATTACTGTCTTCCTTTGCTTTATCAATACTAATTCCAGCTTGAGCGAGTTGGGGGAATGTGAACGTAACGGTTCCAATTACTGGGTACCTAAGAGGTTCAGTTGTTTTATTAGTAAGTAAGGCACTTAAGTAGTCTGCTTCAAACTGTGCCGTAGAGGTTAATGCTGGTGCGGTTTTATCAACAATATCGCCCATTGCGTAAATGTTATTTGCTGATGTGGTCAAATATTTATCAACTTTAATTCCGCGGTTGCTGTACTCTACACCAGCATTATCAAGTTTCAATGCATTAATTTCAGGAACTCTACCACTGGCATTAATAACTTTATCAAAAGTGCCAAGGTTGCCGTTAGCTGATTGAACCTCATAGCCAGTTTGTGCTTCGGTAACAGCTGTAACATTTGTGTTAAATATAAAATTAATACCAAGTGAGTTTTTCATTTCATCAACTAACTGATGAACGTGTTGGCTGTAAAATCCCTCTAGCGGTTGGCCGGATCGGACAATAACGGTTACTTTAACCCCGGCAGCAGACAACAATGTAGCAAATTCCATACCAACGTAACCACTTCCGATAATTGCGACGTTCTTTGGAGTATCTTCGAGTTCAAAAAGGTTAGTACTAGTAAGTAGGTACTCGTGGCCAGGAATGTTAAGAGGATGCGGCTTTTTTCCGGTTGCGATTACAAAATTATCAGCAGTGATTTTTTTATTATTAACTTCAATGGTATGTTGATCAACAAATGATGCTTCACCCTTGATGGTAGTCGCACCCAGGCCTTCATACATACTTTGCATATTATTTAGGAATGACGCCATAGCCTTATTCTTTTGCTGAATAAGTTCTTTCCAGTCAAGCTTAGCTGGTTGAGTAATTCCCTTACCTTGCAAACGCATTGAAGTTAAGGTTGCTCGTGCTGCTCCTTCTAAGAAAATCTTGGGTTCGCAGCCTTCGTTAGGGCAAATTCCGCCAAACCGATTCTTTTCAACAACCGCGATTTTCTTTCCGCTATTCTGCATTCCCAATAGGAAACGATAAACTGATGGCCCACTGCCAATAACAACGTAGTCAAACTTCATTTATAGCTTCCCTCCATTTATTTTGTTTTCTTCTTCTTATCCTCAGTTTGCTTTTGATGTTCAGCGATAGTACAACCGTCTGGCCCACATACAGCAGCATCATTATTATCGCCAAATATTGTATTAAATTGTGGCTTATCTTCGGCCATCGTAAATTCCTCCTAATTTTCTTCTTCTTGAACTCGCTTTAAGGCTTTAACAAAGACTTCATATGGTTGGGCACCACTAATTGCATACTTATTATTGATTACAAAAAAAGGTGCAGCATGAATACCGGATTGTTGAGCCTCTGCCTCGTCATTGACCACAGCTTGATGATATTGGTTAGAATTAAGCACTTTTTCTACTTCGTCTTTAGCAAGCCCAGCTTCCATTGCCGCATTTAATAGCACATCATGGTCAGAAATCGATTGACCATCACTAAAGTAAACTTGGTAGAAGCGTCTAATTACTCGTTCAGTCAAATCAGGATCATTTTTAGTTTCTGCGAATTTAATAATCCGGTGCGCATCCATACTATTTGTAGGTACTACACTGTCAAGATCCATTGGTAGACCATCGTTATGCGCCATTTGTTCGATGTAAGCCATTTGCTTTTTGGCCTGTGGCTCCATTGCCTTATTTCCCTGAGTGAAGTGATTAATGTATCCTTCATCGGTTTCCTTTGGTGTTGCAGGGTTAAGCTCGAATGATTTGAACTCTAATTCAGTTGTGTCATAAATACCAATTTCCTTCATTGCTCGTTTCATTCGGTTAGAACCGATATAACAAAAGGGGCAAGCAATGTCTGACCAATATTTGATTTCCATAAAGTAATTTTCCTCTCTTTAATCTTTAACCGTTTGCCGATGCTTTATGGCTTCGAAATATTCAAAGGCGTTTTGCCCAGCAATACCACCATCGCCAACCGCAGTTGTAATTTGCCGCAGTTGCTTTTGCCGGACATCACCAATTGCATAGATTCCAGGAATTGTTGTTTCCATTTGATCGTTAGTTATAATCCAACCAGCTTGATCGGTAATATTTAAATTATTGAAAATTTGGCTATTTGGAAAGTTACCGACATAAACGAAAACTCCATCAGTGTCTAGGGTTGTATCATCACCGACCTGATTGTTATGAATTTTTACTCCAGTAACATGATTTTCATCACCTAAAATCTCTGTCACACTAGTATTCCAAGTGAAATCTATCTTATCGTTATCAAAAGCACGATTTTGTAATACCTTTTGTGCCCGTAACTGATCGCGACGATGAATGACATTAACTCCATCAGTGACATTAGCTAAGTACAATCCTTCAGAAATTGCTGAATCACCACCGCCAACTACAGTCACGTTCTTTCCTTTAAAGAAAGAACCATCACATACTGCACAGTAAGAAACCCCTTTTCCGGAGAACTTTTCTTCACCTGGTACACCTAATTTTCGATTATTAGATCCTGTTGCAATAATTACTGCGCTTGCTACTAACTCGTCACTATCGGTTTGAATATGCTTCATTTGTTGATCATCAACGGTAACGTTTTGGACATCACCATATACAAAATTTACTCCGGCCTTAACGGTTCCTTGATACATTTTCTCACCAAGTTCAGGACCCTTAATTGTTGTAAAACCAGGGTAGTTTTCAATGTCATCGGTGTTGTTCATTTGTCCACCATAAATACCGCGATCAAGCATTGCTACATTTAAATTAGCTCGTGCTGCATATAAGGCAGCGGTCATTCCACCAGGACCGGCCCCAATCACTACTACATCATATTTCCTCATTAAATTTCACTCCAATCTACTTATTAGTCGTCACGTAACGCTAATCCCTTATCCAATGAACGATTAACAATGACTTCTTGTGCATCAATAATGGTTACCCACTATATAATCTAAATAGTCTTGGTCTTTATGGGTTTCAGTTTTCTTATTAAGGAGTCGGACATAACTTTCAGTTGCTAACGTCCCCATACCGCCAAGAATAGTAAAAAACTTCTTCATTATTTAATAGTGTTGGTAATGAAATTTTCGACTTCTTCTTTAGTCTTCCGATCTTTATTGACAAGTCTTCCGATTTCTTGCCCATCTCTAAAAATAACGAAGCTTGGAATACCAAAGATATTTAGTTCTTGAGCCAATTCGGTATTCTCATCACGATCGACACTGATGAAAGTGTAATCTTTGAATTCTTGTTCAATTTCTGGTAGATGAGGCTTGATAAAGCTACAATCAGGGCACCAAGAAGCCATAAAAACTAAAATATATTTTCCATTCTTCAGTTTTTTATCAAATTCTTTTTTATTCATTACTGATAGTTGTTCCATTCAGCTTCTCCCCTCTTAACCTAATTAGTATATTGAGCAAGAACGGTTTTAAGTTGGTCCTTACTTTGGAGGCCAACCAGCTTATCAACTACTTGGCCATCTTTTTTGATAATTAAGGTTGGAATAGACATAATTCCAAATTCCATTGGTGTTTCTTGATTTGCATCTACGTCCATTTTAGTGATTTTGACTTTATCGCCAATTTCTTTATCAAGTTGTTCAATAATCGGTCCTTGCATTCGACATGGAGGACACCAAGTAGCCCAAAAATCAGTTAATGTAACACCGGTACTAGTTTCTTTCACAAAGTCTTTGTCAGTTAAGTTCTTAACCATAAGAGTCGCTCCTTTATAGGTAATATTTAATTAAAGTTGTTAATTGTGATTGATCAATAAAACGGGTAATTTTTTCAACGATTCTTCCATCACGCAGCAAAATAGTACTGGGTACGGAATAAACATTGTATTTTTTTGCTAGTTCTGGGTGAGCATCTGAATTCACTACCCGAACGTTTAAATATGAATTAAAGTCATGGCTAATCTTATTTATTATTGGTCGCTGCGTATAACACTGGGCGCACCAATTATTCTCAAAATTAATTAAGGTTAGCGTTTTATCAATAGTAGACAAGTTATGTCACTGCCTTTCAATCATTCAATTGTTTACTTGAATAGTTTAATAATATCATATACTTTTTGTAAGTCAATATAAAAGCACGATTTAATCAATAAATGACTAAATCGTGCTTAAACTGTTTATTCTGTTATTTTATTCCAATCATAGTGACTTGAATTTAAACTAACTGCGTCAAAACCATTTTTATTTAAGATCTGTGTGGCAATGTTGGAATTAGCACATAGTCTTCCACGGCAATAAACAATAATCTTTTGATCTTTAGGTAATTTGGGCATTGATTCTTTTAATGTTTCCAATGGGACATTAATTGCCGATTGTATGTGGCCTGCTGCATATTCATCAGAAGGTCGTACATCAAGGACAAAGCAATTTTTGTATTCTTCTTGAGCTTGCTTTAACGAAATGGTTTTAACGTTATCTTGAGCGTCTGATTTATCCTGAATTGTTTTCATATCTGAAAGTTCACTGTTGCCAATGTCGGTTAATAGGTGCACAAGATCACTAATTCTGGGAGAACTAAGGCTATAAATAATATGATTGCCTTTTCGTTTTGTTTTAACCAGATGACTGTCCTTCAATATTTGTAGATGGCGTGAGGCGTTAGCTACACTTATTCCGACCCCGTTGGCAATAGTTTCAACTGATTTGGGTGCTTGAGTTAAAAGATCAAGAATTTCTAATCGTCGATCACTGCTTAGCCCCTTACCAATTTTAGACAGTTCTTCATATAGTCCATTTTTGTAGTTAACTGCTTGTTCAAACATTTTCTTCCCACCTTTTCAACTATTTTGTTGAATAGTTTACCAATTTTCCTATGAAATTGAAATTCAATATTATTAGTTAATAAATTAATGGGCCTTGTCTTTTTAGATTTAGGAGTCATCCTATAATTATAGACCCTATAAAACACTGATCAAATTCATTAGAAAGCTAATAAGTTGCTTTTTGCTTGATTAATACTCTAAAATAAGGGTTTTTACCATTTATGGATAAGTCTTTATTATCATTTCCCTTTCTAAACTGTATGATATCAAATTGATTAGGATTAAATTTATGCAAAAAAGTAATAGGTACACCTACCACTCCAGTATAATCCTGTGGAATATCTTTTGTTTTGTTTACATTTATAGCATCATAATTATCATAGGTTGGATACTTATCCTCATTACCATAATAATACTCCGTCAAAGGAATACTTTTGTGTCTATAAGAATGATCCAAATTAGTTAACCATAGAGCATTATTTGGCGAAATGATTCTGTTACCTGAAGAATCTATAGATGTCTCTGTCCCATATAGTTCATAATGATTTGGAACAATAAAACCAGATATGCCTCTGCCCATATTAACTCCCATCCACGCCTTGCTATCTTTTATTAATTTAAATATTTCTTTGTACGTAATCGCATTAATGTTTCCTATAACTAAAAATTCTTTGCCATAATTCATTATTTGAGCAATATGTTCTCTAAATAATGAAAAAGGCGGATTAGTTACAACTATATCGGATTTTTTGAGTATATCTATACTTTCAGGGCTTCTAAAATCACCATTATCTTTAAAATAAATTACATCTTTTGATCTAGGAATTATGGGTTCATTAGGTGCGCCTGTATATTCATAATAAAATCCTCCTGATTTATTATTAGGAAATTGATTGAATAGGTTTAATTCATTATCAACATAGCAAGATGCTATTAATTTTTTTAATCCAAGTTTATTAAAATTTGTAGCGAAATATTTATAAAAATTGCTGGTCATTGGATTATCAGTATTACAATAAATAACTTTTTCTTTAAAATAATCAGTATAATATTGTAATTCGTTTTCAATGTCTTTCAGTTGAGTATAAAATTCATCGTTCTTATTTTTTTTTGCCTGCTGTAACAGTTTATTTCCATTTTTTCTCATTGACAATAGATTCCTCCATCATGAATTTGTAGTTATTTGTTTAAATAAATCTTTCCCTAATAATTGAAGCGCAGTTTTAGCTACCTCTAACATGATTGTCCCCATATCAATTGGATCCCAGTCACTGCCATCACCTGTTGTATACATTGAAGCAGCCTGCAGCATGATTGATTGACTATCAACATGTATAATTTTATTTTTACATAGGTTAACATTAAAAGGCATACCGTAGTTAGCCGCAGTCAGTCTATCTAATCGGTTTAACATTCCTGAGTCATATTGTAGTGTGACAACCCGACCATCTGGTCGAGTTACTTTGATGGTCTGCGTCAAAAAATTTGAACCTTCTAAAAAAATTACATATGGAAAATGAACTTCATCTATCATAAAATTGGCTATTTCAGAAATATTCTTATGAGATCTTTCTATAGCATTCCCAGCAGCCATAAGATCTTGGTTATTTTTAGATCCAACTAATTGCCCGTTTTCTATGTTTTCAATATCTTTACCTTGATACTTAGCCTCCGAAACAAGAACTACTCTCCATCGATCAGAATCATCCATTACTTCAATTAGACCACCATCAGGTATTATTGAAGCATTTCGAACAAATAAGGATTGTCCTAAATATGTATCTATATTATTCAGTTTTTGGTTAATCTCAGATTTTAATAATTTTGTTCTATATCTAAACTGTAAACTAGGGTACTCATCTTCTAAAGTCTGTAAAACTACTTGAGCCATATCTCCCACTGATAAGTCATGTTTTTTAGCATTAGCTCCAAAAATGCCTACCACACCTTTTGAAATTTTATGTTGGTCTGTTAGTCTAGTAGATTGATTTTTTACCATAATATTTAATCCTTGCTATAATCATTTACTTTTATATTGTAAGTTTTATTCAGAATCTTACGGGAAATATAGTCGATATTATGACATATATTTATTTTCACGTTCTCTAAAGGCATCATTACCGCCCTCAAGAATCTCAATAACATGCTCCCTAATGCTCTTTGATTCCAATGTTGTTTTAGAATGACTATCTGAAAGTGTATTTTCAAGTGAACCGTTAATATAGCTAAACTGAACACCATCTTTATTTGGTGTTTTAGATGAATTTTGATTAGCTACGATAACATTTTCAGTATCAGCCCCAACCACAACATTCGGATTATGAGTTACTAAGATGATTTGACGGTCCTTCTTCTTTGATTTTAAATATTTTGTAAGTTCTAAATAGATTGATCGGTTATCTAAACTGTCTTCAGGCTGATCAATAATGACTGGCTTTTTATCCTGGCTAAATTCTAAAATCAATGTCAAAATAACAAATGCTTTTTTCCCTTGAGACATTTGAGAGAAATCATCATCTTCATATTTCAGAATATAGTTTAATTTTGTCCAATTTATAGATAACACATTTTTCACCAAAGTATTTTCATTACCGTTGTGATTAAAACTTAAGTTTCTTTCAGAAAAAATAGTATCTATTACTGCGTCAGGGTCCTTATCAAATTCGCTTATAAATTTATCGTTTTCAGCATTTCTACCTCGAAGGTATTGAATTTCACTTTCAAAAGGAATATTTGAGAAACTTATCGCAATTTCAATTTTACCATCAGCTGGTTTTGCTTTAAATGTACGTTCTAACTGATTTCGATATTTTTTAAAATTCCTATAAACATCACGTATTTCATTTTGTTTTACTACTTTTTTATTGTCTAGTTTTGATTTTTCAGATTGAAATTTTGTAAAGCTTGCTAATTGTTCTGATTCAATTTTTTGTTGGTTAGATAGAGTTTCTAATTCTTTATTATTTTTAATGTTTGCTTGACCTTTTACATAGTCAGCAGATGTAATGATTTTGTCAATAGCTTCTTGGGCAACAATCATTTGCTTGTTTTGTTCCGTGTCAATTGATATTAATTCTTCTTGCCATTTTTGGTTGACTTCCTGTTCTAACGTAATTAAAACATCACTTAATTTTTTATTATATTGACTATCGTCAGTCTCTGAAATAGGAATTTTTAAACTAATACTGTTGGCCCTTATGAATTCTAAACTTTTTAAATTTGATTCCGCTAACCGCTTCCTATTTACTTGGTATCTTAAAATATCAATAGTTTCCCGATATTTTTTTTGCTCATCAGCACTAAAATTGATTTTTTCAGATTGTTCCTTTATTGCTTCGTCAATTTTTTTTAGTTGCTTTTCGATGCCAGCCTTATCACCTTCTGGTTCTTTTAAATTTTCTAACTGATTATTTATTATTTCCAATTCTTCAAGTAGTTGCCGAATAGCTGAAAAATTTTCTTGTACACTTTGCTCAAAATTGATTATTTTTTGATAGTTTGATTCATCCGTCTCCACTGTTGAACGAATTAACTTATTTCTGTCTTCGTCTTTTTCAGCCACCCTAATCATGTAATCTTGTGGAATAAACTCAATTTTTCGATCGTTATTTACTCCAACTCCATCCTGCCAATAAATATTGAAGTTAGCATTGTTAAAAGTATACATGCCGAGTCCAGTAGTTGGATCTTTGGGAGTGAATAATTCATGGTTTAATTGTTGAGCGATAGAATTGGTTAGTGTTGATTTCCCATTCGAACGGCCTCCAATAACTGTATTCAAATTCGGATTAAAAAATATCTTGGTTGTATCAGTAGAATTTAATTGACTAAATTCGACGTAGTCAATTACAAGATATGGCCTTTTGAGTTCAGGCTTTTCTATTGATATTCCAACTCGATTTTCGGGTTCAAAAATAATCTGACGTAACCCTTCGAACGTTGTATCAGCTTTTATCCAAGTAAATTTTTCACCAATTTCGTTAAGAGCATGTGCATCTGAGCTTTGAAGTAAGGGCCTAATATAGGGCGATTCTTTAAGCCAATATTTTCTATCACCAATGAGATTATCTTCATTGTCACTGGAGTGCAAAATTAAGTCCGATTTTCTAGTGATTTCTTCATAAACCGTGTGTGTTTTTTTGTCAGACTCAGACGTTGCATTTCCGTGCCCACGTGATAAAAATCCTTTTAAGTATTTTCCCCTCAACCCTGAACCATCTTCAGAAAGCTTTTCTAACAGTTTATCTAAATTGATTGAAGCCCTATGCTCAATATCATCATGAGTTAATTGATTAAATGCTACTTCAGAGCTCCCTATTTTAGCTTTTGAAGAAGCTAAAAAATTCTTTATATTAATGTCAGGCAACTGATTATCGAAAATGATATGATAGTCGATCATCTGTCCTGACTTGTTAACATTTGATAACCTAACTTCAAGATTTAGGAAGGTTGTAATGCCTTTTTCTTCAAGCCTTTTTTTTATTTCAAAGTCTTTATCATCAAATTTAAAATAATTCGTTAAGCCAATCACAGATAACCCAGAATTAACGATAGTATCAATAAATTGACTGATTTCATCATCTCCAATTATCCCCTCATTATTGTGCTTATATTTATTATCCAACCATGTAAATGGTGAATGTAGATGTAAATCCCATTTGCGCCACTCTGATCCACGACTCGGCTTGTTATCCATTGCGTTCTACTCCTGATATCTGAATTTTAACAATTTATTCTTTAACTCACTAATTGTAATCCTTTACATTGTATATTGAATATTATTTTCTAATGTGCCACCATTTTTTTATTTTATTTGGCTTCTTTGCTATATCGCTTTTATCATTTATATCTTTATTTTCAATAGGTTTTACTGGATTTTTTAATGATTTTAAATCTTTAATTTCAGACTGATATTCTTCCAATAATTTTTTATCTTGTAAGGCTAGTCTTTGTTGCTGATCTAACAAATTTTGCATTTGATTGATTTGCAAGTCTTTATTTTCTAGTTGTTTATCTTTAACAGCTAATTGTTTATCCCGGTTCTTTTTAATTTCCTCAATTTCACTACGTAAATATTGGTTAATATCCCACTCTTCCTGTTTGTCTGTTTGTCTCCTGTTTGTCTGTTTATTTGTCTCTGTTTTGTTTGTCTGTTTGTCTACTTTGCCTCTTATAAAACGCTGCTCATCTACAGACAAAACAACAATACCTTTGTCGTTTGTTTGTCTACGTTTGTTTGTCAGTGATTTTATATGATACTGAATAGCCTGTTTTGAAACTCCCAATTCATCAGCAAGTTCTCGGATTGTTTTTAAATTGTCACTCATGATCTATATCCTGCCTTTTAACGATTGGTAGATACTGTTCAATCGATTTTTTAAGATACTTAGCAATATTCTTTTTCGAATAGTCATCTTGTTTATCTCTGATATAGGCTAAGTGTTCTTTCACGCCCTTTAAACCACGTAACTCTTTTAATTCGTCATAAAGTGGATAAACATTTTTCTGTAACCCTGACAAAATAGCCGTATCCGTCAAATCAATATATGACAATAAGAAATGTTCCATCAGCAATTTTGTATATGGACTTTTCATAGCTTCGTACACGAGGTCTTTTTCACTTTCTTCTTGCCTTATCTTATCGTCAATATAAGTTGGATCATCTAACTTGTAACTAATATCATCTGCCACCTGCTTTTTAGTGATATGAAAGACGATACTATCAATGCTGCGTCCTTTTTTAACTTTTTCGTATATAACATTAAAGCTGGTATGATTTGTGATTTCTGCTAGAGGTTCTTTCAATACTCTCGTTTCAAAGTGAGTGAATCGTTTGTATTCTGTTATCGTATCAGTCATTTCTCGTAACTCTTTCATACCAATTTCAGGATTACGGTACCTGTCAATTTGTTCTTCTCGGCGTCCACCTTTAACACTATAGTGCTCGTATTGGTTGTAATTCATCGACAACCAACGATACAAAATAACGGCATATTTACTATTCAATTCGGAAATTTCTGACAAGGCATGTTGTGTAAAATTGGTTTTGAGGTTAATTAAATAGGGCATAATTTCAGGACTAAATCGAATTAATACCTCATCATGATAATCTGTCCATTCTACATATGGAATTGGCACAATGCTAACAAACTTAAAACCTTTATCTTGTTCTTTTTTAATCTGAAAAAAAGCCTGTTTTTGCATTTTTTCAATTGCCTCTTTAAAACGACTATGCTTATCGTTGTCATCCACTTTAAAGAAAGCAAACATTTCTTTCTTTGATAAATAAACCGTCTGATCCTGAGGTGGATTGTCGGTATCAATTAAAGACACCGCTAGTTCAAACATTTTGAGTGGTGTCTTATCCATCTTGGCAATGGATGTGATTAAACTATTATGTTCAACGACTTTTCTTTTTGATAATTCATTCAAGGTCTGTAACTGCCTTGTCTTTGATTCTGGTATAATAGTCATATAAATACACTCCTTTGGGTGTGTTGTTGGATAAGCATAAAGAAAAACTTTTAGACGGGAATTTCTTTATGCTTTTATTATAACATTATATAGCCACTTATTTTATTTTTTTGTGGCTATATACACAGTTTTTTGTGGTTATGTACACAGTTTTTTGTGGTTATATACACAGTTTTTTGTGGCTATATAATACGTGAATGCATTGTTATTACTGTATTTATAACTACGCAAAAGAACAAAAGATTAAAATATAAAAGATAAACTTATAATAGGCTTCGCCTTTTTATTGATTCAATAAAAAACAAAACAAAAGAACACGGTGTACATAAATTTTGTACAGGGTGTTCTTTTTGTTTGGCATTATTTTAAATGATGGATTACTGGTTATGTAACCTGATTGCCACTTATTAAGCCAATAGCGACGTTTTAATCTATTTGATGACTATTTCTACGTTTCGTAGCTAAAAACGCTTATCCGGGCAAATAAGCCGTTATAACGTTAAAGACTTGGCCCCTTAAAAATATCACGTGTCAATTCAATGATCCGATTGATTAATGCTTTAACTTGTTCAATACCCCAATCTAATCTAGTTGGCGCTATTTTGGTATCCGGATCTGCTCTAGCTGTCGTCAGTGTTTTTAACCATGACTGGGCTACTTTTTTATTTTTTGTGAGTTCTTCATGATCCAGCTTATAAAGAACAGACCGGGCCTCCACATCAGTATGCGATAGCTTTTCGACACCATAATCATTTTTAAGCATGTCTCTCATGGCATAATCCAGCTGTTGCTGTTCTCGTTGCCGCTTCTGTAGCGCTTGATGCGTTTCTTTTAGGTTTTGATAATCAGCTTGGATGTCAGCTAATTGCGCTTTTACTTGTCCTAACGTTTGCTTGAGTTCTTCCGTCTCATGCTGGCTTTGCAAGGTGGCTTTCTTCATCGTGGCTAACACGTTTTTAAAGCGATCTAAGTCATCTGGCTTCAGCACCGTCTTACCAAATATATTTTTAGATAAGTCTTGTTTAAACGCATCAATTTGTTTTTCGGCTAAGTCAACTTCCGTTAAGGATTGATCCGTGATTTTAAGTACGGCCTGTTTCGCACGAATGTTGTCTTCAATATCGGCTAGTTCCGTTTTTAAGGCATTAAACTGATCATTGTATTTTTTGATTTCAGCGACATTCTCAAACGGTAAGGTTTTGTTATTTAAAATCCCTTGTTCATAAAATGGCAGCACCTTTTTTAAATCCTGATCTAGATCCTCATGAAAGCTTTGCAGATCATGTCGCGTTAGGACTTCTTTAGCGGATACTTTATAACGCGCTTTTTTTGCATCAAAAACCACTGGTACAAAGGCATAGTGCAAGTGAGGGGTTGTCTCGTCATAATGCACGACAGCGGCCACGGCATTTTCTTGACCATAACGTTCATTCAGAAAATTAGTGGTTGCTTCAAAAAAGGCGCTCTGTTGCTCGTAGGACGCTTCTGCAAGTTCTTCGGGTAAAGTGACTATCCACGTCGCTAACGCCTTCACATCGTCTCTTTTCATGTAATAAACGTCATTTAAACGCGCATTGAAGCGTGAAAGCATATCAGAACCATCTGTCATCAGATCTTGATTCAGATAAGTTTTCGACACATCAATTTCTTTGTTGGTGTGATGGTCAGTTTTACGTTCAAAATGAACGGCTAAACCAGGCACTGCACCACGGGTATTTTTCTTTAAATGCGCCATCAAAATTGCCTCCTCGAAAAAGGTTTTCCAAGACCAGTATAACACCGTTAAAAATCTGGTATAGCCTGTTATACCAAAATGATATTTTGGACAGGCTCTGCGAGGCGCGTCATCGACAAGCGCTGACAGTAGCGTTTCCCCTTCCTACTGGGGAAACTGCTATTTTACAGCGCCTATTATCCGGCTCGTAAAACCTCTGGCGGGTCACGCCGTGACAGGGCAATTTATCATTGCATGATCACCTTCAGCGGGAGCATGTCATGCAGAACGCTACCCGCGTGGGGCAAGCTGGTGTCAGCTTAACCCCATAAAAAAATAAGTTGAGATAGTATCTGTATCTCAACTTATTTTGAATGCTAATATAATTTCTCATCGTATTAAGTTATGACTAATATTCCCTGTAAGCAAACTACACGCGCTTTTTTGGTAACAATTTTAATAAATCTACACTGGTATGGATTGCTCAGAAGTCAATAAATTGGACTATTTTTATTTGCCACTTATTATTTTGATAAGTCTAACTATTGCTTTTGGTATCAAAAGTGTCTTAGCGATATTGGTACTAATTATTCTGTCACTTACATTAGCATTATTTATTGCAAAATAAAAAGCAAAGCTTTTATAAAAAAAGTCTTTACCTTTTATTTTTCCCAAGTCATACGATACTCTTTTGAATCAGTCTCAGTATCCATACCTACACTGTCTATGATAAAATCTTTATTCTCATAAAAATTAACGGCATTAATATTATCTACATAGACTGAAAGTGTTAATTTGTCGTTTATTTGTTTTAGGTAATTAATTAATCGGCTACCAACACCTTGCTTTCTGTAGTTCATGTCAACAAATAATCCAGCTATGTAACCATCTAATTCGCCTAAAAAACCGATAATTATTTCATTATTCCTATACACAAAAATATTTGCTTCAGGCAACATTTTTTTAATGTTCACAAATTGATTTTTCCAATACTGAGCGGGAATAAATGAATGTGCTTGTAAATTGCCATTCAACCAAATCTGTGCCAATTGTTCTAAATCCCTGTCTGAAAAACTGTTTAATTTTGTAATCATTGTAGCCCCCTTTTTCCTAAAACAAGTTTAATAAAAAATAGGAGAGGATTCAATTATCTAAAACTAGGAAATGATATTAATTAATCATATACTTTCATTTTACGGACTGAATAAAAATAGTCCATTTTTTTAGTATAAGAGCAGACTTATCTGGATGTGAACTTTACACTAACGCTTACCCTTGTCCAATGTGTCTTGGGGCTATTATTTCGGCAAATATCAAAGCTTGTTACTACGGAAATACCGCTGAAGATGCTAAAAATATCGGCTTCAGAGATAACTTCATCTATCACTTTTTAGATAATGGCCTCCAAGATAAAAATACTTTGAACTTGGAACAACATGATAGAGATACTACTATTAAAGCTTTCGATAACTTCAAAGATGATTCTACACATACTATCTACTAAAAAAGGTTAAACCTCGATTGGTTTAACCTTTTTGATTCTTAAAACTTCACTGCATTCTTATCTAACTGATAAACTGACGCCTGAACTTTCATATCATTCTCAGAAATAACGTTTAACTTGGCTCCGTCACTATAAAATCTTTCTGTGAAGGTTCTTTCCCCGTCATTAACGAATATTTCAATCGAACTGGTATCAACATATAAATGGAATTTTAACTGTTCACTTTTTGACAAAATTGCTTCGCGTTCAGGATCATCTCCCGAACGATTTAAAACGATTCTATTATTTCTCTTATCATATACAACTCTTAAAATTAAATTGTTTTCTTCATTTCTTAGTTCAAAACCGGCCTCATCATTATCTCCAACATTAAGATTTAATTTAGCCTCATAGTTTCTAGAATTAGAAACTATATTCTGATTACCTTTAACCAGGTAATTCTTATTCAATAGTTCTCTGGTTCTTAATTTTTCTAATTCCTTAATTGGTTTCATTTTTAGAATTCCATCTTGATAAATCAATTCTCGTGGAATAGTTAATGCTCCAGCCCAACCATCGGCACTTTCTGGCATTGGACTTTCCCACATATCCATCCAACCAATAACGATTCTTCGACCATCTGGGGTTAAGGTAGTCTGTGTTGCATAAAAATCATGTCCATTATCTAGTTCATTAAAATCTCCACGTTCAAAATTATTATCGTTATAACGATAATTACCTACTAAATAACCTGTTTCATGAAGATTCTTAAAACGTCCTTTATCAGCCTCTATTCCTTGTGGCGACATTAGAAGAAAGTCATTATCTCCTAATCTAAAGAAATCTGGACATTCCCACATATAACCTTCTTTTTTTGTGTCTTTTGATTCTGCAACTGGACCTACTAAAATCCAATCAATTAAATTGTCCGATTTATAAAGTAATACTCGACCCATTTCTTGCTTATTTTGGCTTCCTAATATCAAATACCATTTTCCATTGTTATACCAGACTTTAGGATCACGAAAATGTTGAGTATTATCTTCAGGCGCTTGAGATATAATCGGATTATTTTCATATTTTTCAAAATGGATCCCATCTTCACTAATTGCCAAATTTTGATTTTGCCAAAAATGATCCGAATCACCATCTCCATAATAATGATGGCCTGTATAAATCAAATACATCTTACCATTATAGACAACTGCACTTCCTGAGAAACAGCCATCTTCATCTTCTTTATCTCCAGGAGTAAGTGCTATTGGCAAACTCTCCCAATGTACTAAATCCTTACTTCTAGCGTGTCCCCAATGCATTGGTCCCCATTTAGAATCATTAGGATAATGCTGATAAAAAATATGATAATATCCTTGAAAATAACAAAAACCATTTGGATCATTAATCCATCCAGATGGTGCCATTATATGGTATCCCAATCTATAACGTGTATTATTTAATTTTATCTTTTTACTTTCTACTTCTTGCATAAATTTCTCCTTAACTTTGAACATGAGCATCAATTGAATTTGTTTTAGTTATTTGTGAATCACCCTTTTTCAGAGTAAACACTGATATTACTGCAAAGACACAAACAAAAATACCAAGATATAAATAAGTTATTTTAAATCCGAGTGAATCATACATTTTACCTACAAGTGAAGATAACCCAATCGTTCCGATCTGACCAAAAAACTGAAAACCAACCAAATATAGAATAGAGGATAATCTAGATTCAAAATTGGCATCTAAGTATTTAAATACAGAAACTAACATAATTGGCAATTCAAATGAGTGAATTAGTTTCATCATTGAAATTAAAATTGGTCCATCAACCAAACCTGACCCCGTAATTCGAAATGCCATCAGAAATCCTGCTAGCAAAAGTGAATTACGAGCACCAATTTTATTAACAATCTTTGGTGCTAAAAACATCATTCCAGCTTCAAGAAAAACTTGGAATGAATTTAAATAACCAAACATTTGATTACCTAATTTTACTGTTGCAAATTGTTCTGCAAAATAACGTGGAAATTGTTGATCATAAACCCCATAAACACATGTAATACCTAAAACAAAGATAACAAAGAACCAAAAATCCTTTAACTTAAATAAATTGAAAACATCTTTAACGGTAACTGAATCAGCATTCTTAGCTTCAACATCAGTAACTTCAACCTTAGTAGTCAAAATAATTAGGAACATCACAATTGCCGCAATTGATGCGATCCAGAAATTATAACTAGGATTTATGTTAAATAATTGTCCCGCAAAAAATGTTGCTACGGCCCAACCTAATGAACCCCACATCCGAGCACGTCCATATTCAAAATCATATTTACGACTGATTTTTTCAATATAAGATTCAACCGCACCACAAGAGGCCAAATATCCAACCCCTAGAAAAATTCCACCTACTATTGCTCCTATAACTACATTAAATTTTAATAATGGTCCATATACATAAATAAAAAATGGACCTGTGAAAATCAAAATACCGCTTAAATAAACTAGTAAATCTTTACGAGTACCTAACTTATCCGAAATATATCCATACAAAGGTTGCATTAACAAAGTGAAAGCTGCGTTAATTCCAAAAATAATCCCTGTTGCTTCACCATTTAAATGAATTTCTTGACCTAACCAAATTGCAAACAATGAATAACAAGCTGACCAACTGACAAAGAAAAAGAAGAAAAAGGCACTAAGTCTAACATAAGTATTTTTACGCATTATTGATTACTCCTTATTTTGTGTTAACCGGTTGACATTTAATCATTAAAAAATAAGCACTTAACAAAGTTTATTGTAAGCGCTTTCATATTGTATGTCAACCGGTTATCAAAAATTTATACTGTCTTTCCTCTCCAAACCTTAACTGGAAGAACCTTATTTTCCCCAGCATCATTATTAGAAATCCTTGCTACTAGCATATTTACAGCTGTTTCTGCCATTCGATCAATGGGTTGAATAATTGTCGTTAAATTCGGTAATAAAATTCTTGTAGCTTCTGCTCCATCATAGCCCACTATTTTCAAGTCTTCAGGTACTTTGTAGCCCAAATCACCAGCAATATCAATGGCTTGAGCAGCATCCACATCATTAGAAATAAACATACCGTCAACATCTGGATGTTCTTTAAAAATATTCTTTAGAAATTTAGCTTTTTGCTCATAACTAACATTGAAGTCGACTGTATAAGTTATTGGTTTTAAGCCATATTGAATCATAGTATCTTCATATGCTTGATATCTTTTTTGAGCTGGAGTTTGTAAAGTTTTTGGTCCATTTGTGTGGATAATCACCTTAGCACCATTTTTTATCAGTAATTCTGTAGCCATTTTACCGCCCTGATAATTATCGGATGATACTACGGGAATATCATTATTCATAATTCTATCAATTGCAATAATGGGTAAATTAGCATTTTGATACTCCTTGATACCTTGATTATGGGCTCCAACAATCAACCCATCGACTTGATGTGCCATTAGCTCTCTCAAATATAACTTTTCTTTTTCAGGATCATTCATAGAGTCACCAAGTAAAACTTTAAATCCTTTACTAAAAAGCTTTTTTTCCATAGTGGCAACCAATTGTCCAAAAAAGGGATTATTGACTGTTGGAAAAATCAACCCCACCAATTTTGTTTCCTGCTTAAATAACTGTCTTGCCACAACATTAGGTTGGTAATTTAATTCATCCATCGCATCATGAACTTTTTTAATTGTTTTCTCACTCAAATAACCCCGTTTATTCATCACCCTTGAAACGGTAGTTTTGGAAACTCCTGCTAATTTCGCTACATCATCTATTTTTGCTTTCATTATTTCACCCATTGGTTATATAACTAATTTAATTATATCATGTTGTCTTGAAACAAATTTCTTCAACTTATGACAATAATTTAGTAATTTATTTTGATAAATTTAATTTGACGTAAAAAAACAGAAAATAGTATCGTGTAATATATTGAAAACGATTACCTAAAAATTGAAGGAGAGATTACATTGCTAGTAGGAAGTATTGAGAGAGCGTAAAATATCTTGTGTAAATGGTAGATTGTAAAATTAAACCGAACACTTGAATAAAAAAGCCGCAGCGCCTTTAATGGTAATTGTCCAAAACAACCATAAAGGAACTGCGACTCATGACTAGTTTATCATCTCAAGAACGTACTGTCATTCAAACTTTGCTGGAATTGAATTATTCGATTCGTGCCATTGCGCGCTTTATTAAACGCTCTCCTTCAACCGTTTCGATTGAAATTCATCAAGTTACACCCTATAAAGCTGAGGTTGCTCATGCGTTGGCATTGAAAAAACGTCATCTACGTGGTCGTCATGACACGCTAACACCAGCTATCGCTGTCTTTTTGAATCACCACATTGGTATATTGAAGTGGTCACCAGAAACCGCTGCGCATGTTTTAGGGTTACCTTTCAAAACGATTTATAATTGGCTCAATGCTGGTCGACTCAAACTATCATTGGCTGATTTACCTGACAAAGGTATCCGTCAAAAGCGTCAATCTGATGGTAGACGAAAAGTATTTGTGCATGGTCGTTCGATTGAAACGAGACCTGAAAGTGTGAAAGCACGACAAACCTTTGGACATTTTGAAGTTGACACCATGCAATCGGGTAAAAGACGTGGCGATGTGCTGGTGACAATTACTGAAAGACTAAGCCGGCAACATATCGTGAGACAGGTCACTGGGCGCAATAGTCAGGCAGTGACACCAGTCTTAATTCATTTTTTTCAAGGGATCAAAAATGCCAAGTCAATCACTGTTGATCGTGGGCGAGAATTTGCAAAATATAACGAAATCGAGCAAAAACTAGGCATTCCAGTCTATTTTGCGCACCCATATTCACCAGAAGAACGTGGGAGTAATGAGATATTAAATCGATACGTCCGTCGTTTTATACCGAAAGAACGCAAAATTGAAACAGTTAGCGCCAAAGAATTAGATCAAATTAATCATTGGATCAATGCGAGACCAATGAAAACACTCAACTGGCAATCACCACGAAAGGTTTTTCAGCAGTTTGCAGTGTTCGGTTAATTCTTGCAATCTACCATAAGTTAATTGTTTTTTAGCAGAAAAATTAAGTATAGTAATAATGGTAAGCGTTAATCTTGCTAGTTTTATGATTTTTTAAGATAATAATGTATGGGCGTATGGGCGTTCTAATTAAAATATAAGGGAGATTTTTTATGTGGAAAGAATTTAGAGACTTTGCCTTTAAGGGAAATGTCGTCGATCTAGCAGTGGCTGTCATTATAGGTGGTGCTTTTGGATTAATTGTAAAATCATTGGTTAATGATATTATTATGCCACTTGTGGGTATATTAATTGGAGGGATTGATATTTCTAAGATGGCTGTAAAAGTTGGAACAGCTACTGTAGCCTATGGATCATTCTTACAGACAATTATTAACTTTTTGATTATTGCTTTTTCAATATTTATAATGGTTAAAGTATTTAACAAAGTAAATAAGAAACGTGTTGAAGAAAAAGTTGTTGAAGAAACCAATACAGAAAAATATTTGAAACAAATTACAGAAATTCTTGAGAAAAAATAAATTGCAATTTTTAACATACGTACTGATACCTTATTATTTGGTGTTAGTACTTTTTATTCTTTTGGATAATTACTTTCAATAAAAAAGGCCATTCTGGGGGAATGGCTTTTTTTTGAGAGAATTTTTGAGAGAATAATTGATGAATAAAATTTATGGGAGAGAAGAGAATAGTCATCTAATTGACTATGTATTGAGTATAAAATAGCTAGATTAAATCTAGGCTAAATAATGGATGTAGTTATTATTTATTTTTTTGTTCATCAGAATACCATAGATAGTTTGAAAGTGTATCGGTTATTAAACTGATTAAATCGACTAGCATTGAAAACATAAACTACCTTTCTTTTCAAATCACAAATTCTTTGTTTTTAAGTAATTCTTTTTGTTTCTTACCAATGGCATAGGTGTAAATTTCCATTAAGACTTTTTTCTTATCAGGATCCTTTTCGTTTAAAGCATTGTCCATTAATACTTGTAAGTTGTTTTTTTCAGCTTCCAAAAACAACTCTTCAAAAATATTTTTATCAGCCATAATTTAAGCTCCTTGTTGTCTTTAAAATGGTATCTAGTCTAATTATACTAATAAGCAAAATAATCCGTCAGCAAAACGAATAAAATGAGTTTAATGCGCACTTACACATAGAAAATTCTATGGTAGTCCGTATGACCTATTTTTTAGGTCAATGCGCACTTACACTCCACCAAGAAACTGGTTGATTAATTGCTAGAAAGCAGTGTGTCAGAAGTCGCTATAGGCGACAACTTAAAAACTATCAAAAATTCTTGTTGCGAGCATACTATGTGTGGCCACACATGAGGTGAAAACATATCAATATTGATATGCTTTTGTTTGGGAAATTCCCAATCCCTTTTTGAATTAAAATCAATTTTGATAAGCGGACGGTTGATGAACGAAAAATACTAACAAACAAAACGGACGCTATAAAAGTAACCTTAGAAGAAAATTATTGAAATAGTCAACAAAAATTAAATCTGTTATATTAGTTACCGAGGCGTTAAGATTAAGCGCCGTGAAGGGAGGTGGGTCTCCTTGATACTATTAGTTAATGAATTGCAACTGCTCAACGCTGCATTATGGCAAATTTTTGTTGGCATAACGTTAATCTGGTTGCAAAAGTATTTCGACGATCGTCGTTAATGCATGTGCCTCGTCCTGCCAGACGGGGTTTTTTTGTAAAATAAAAGCTCGTCGCCTGCCAGCGATGAGCTCGAAAGGATTGGAATCTCCAAACCTATTAGTTAATGTACATATATTATAACGTAATTAGTTTGTTTTATGCAATTAACAGATATTTTAAGTCTTAATTTCAATAATTTATAGTGTATGATGATAGGTTTAAAATGGAAAATAGTTATGTATTATTTTTGTGCTTGTTCTAGGCGATCAACATCATTTGCTAGATCAAGGATATAATTTTCTTGCGATTTTCTGCCCCATATGAAGCCTACTAAAAATAAGCAAACCTTAGCTATAACTACAACTATAGCCGTAGTTATAGCTAATGAGCTTAACCAAAATCAATTTGATTCAACATAGTCTCACGGCTGGCTTGATCTAAACCAAGGTAAGCCAGTGTCATGGCCGCACTAGAATGATTCAATAAGTGCATGACTAAGCCAATATTATAATATTTTTACTTATTTAGAACTATTTTATAAACTTGATGGACGTCAAGTTTATATTTCCCAAAAGTTAATACACTTTAGTTGAACTAAAATTAAGGGAGAAATCATATGCAACATAATATTCTTAAACATAAAAATAAAATTATGAGTATCAGTGGCTTACTCATTGCCTTAGGACTAATCGCACACTTTATTTTTGCCAATACAACAATTTCTAATAGTGCTTTTATTATAGCTTCGATATTAGGCGCTACCCCCATTTCTTTACAGGCTTATCAGGCTATGAAAGTAAAAGTAGTAAGTATTGATGTTTTAGTAACGATAGCGGTCATTGGTGCTCTCTTTATTCAAAATTATGAAGAATCAGCAATTGTTACTTTTTTATTTTTATTTGGATCATATTTAGAACAACGAACACTTAACCAAACACGATCAGCTATTAAAGAGTTGACGGAAATGGCTCCAGAAACTGCTTTTAAGCAATTGACAGGGGGACAATTTGCAGAAGTAGATATTGATGAAGTAGAAGAAGGGGATATTCTCCTAGTAAAGACTGGTGCCAAGATTCCCGTAGATGGTAGGGTAACTACTGGAAAAGGATATGTAAATGAGGCTAATATCACAGGTGAATCTTTACCTTTAAAGAAAGAAAAAGACGATGAAGTATTTGCCGGTACTATTATGGACAACGGTACTATTCAAATAGTGGCTGATAGAGTAGGGGAAGATTCTACATTTGGAAAAATTATTGGGTTGGTAGAAGAAGCACAGGATTCTAAATCAGAAGCAGAACGATTCATTGACCAGTTTTCTCGCTGGTATACACCTGCAGTACTTACAATTGGGCTGTTGGTTTGGGTATTAACCAAAGATACAGAACTTGCGATTACTGTATTAGTACTTGGTTGCCCAGGAGCCTTGGTAATTGGTGTACCTGTTTCAAATGTTGCGGGGATAGGAAATGGCGCAAAAAATGGTATTTTATTTAAAGGTTCTGAAGTGATTAGTCATTTTGCCAATGCAGATACAGTGTTATTCGATAAAACAGGTACCTTAACTGAAGGAAAGCCTGAAGTGAGCGATATTATTTATTATGGAAATAATCAGGAGGAGGATTTATCTCTATTGCTTTCAGTTGAAAGTGAGTCTGATCATCCATTAGCTGTCGCTATTGTAAATAAATTAGCACAATATAAAGTAAGGCCTATAGAAAATACACAGGTTGTAAAAGGTGGGGGCGTAATTGCTCACGTAGATGGGCACGTTGTTTCAGTAGGAAATAAAACCTTAATGAAACAAGAAAGTATACCGCTATCTGATGATGTTCTTAAAAAATTGAATAAATTAGAAAGAACCGGTAATTCAATTGTATTAACGGCAGTTGATCATAAGTTAATCATGTTAATGGGTATCCGCGACAAAGTTCGACCAGGTGTTAAGCAGGACTTACAAAAATTAAAATCACTTGGTATTAAAAATCTCATTGTATTATCAGGTGATAACCAAGGTACAGTTAATTCAGTTAAAAAGGAACTAGGTTTAACCGAAGCCCATGGTGATATGCTACCAGAGGACAAGCAAGCATTTCTAAAAAAACGACAGGACTCAGGTGAAATAGTTGTTTTTATCGGTGACGGCGTTAATGACAGTCCCTCTCTGGCTACTGCAGAGGTAGGTATAGCTATGGGGAATGGAACAGATGTCGCAATTGAAAGTTCAGATATTGTTTTAATGAATTCTAACTTTAACCGTCTTCCTCATGCTTTAGGCCTAGCAAAAGTAACATATGCTAATATGCGACAAAATATTCTAATTGCTGTTGGCGTCGTGATAATACTATTGGTTAGTTTAATATTTAGTGAATGGATGTCTATGTCAATTGGGATGTTGATTCATGAGGCCAGTATTTTAGTAGTTATTTTAAATGCAATGAGATTAAGAGGTTATCAATTAAGATAATTGATCTATATCAAGTATCTTAAAAAGAATGGCCTATATAATTCATTTAAAGGAGTGATAGATATGACTAAAGCAACACTAAAATTAGAAACATTAACTTGTCCATCATGTTTACAAAAAATCGAACGTGGTTTAAAACAGACTGCTGGTGTAAAAAAAGATTCTGTAAAAGTACTTTTCAATGCGAGTAAGGTAAAAGTGGATTTTGATGAAAATCAGGTCAATTTGAATACAATTGAAAAAGCAATTGAAGACTTAGGATACCCAGTAATTAGTTCAAAAGTAAAGGAAGGTGCATAAAATGACAACGGTAAATGAAAGGCAAGAAAAATTAGCTGCCGAACAAGCATATAAAGAACACATTCATCATACTAAGATTAATTCTGCAGCTGTTACAGATCATATACTTGCTAATATTCATACATTACATGTAAAATTGCATCAATATCATTGGTATGTAAAAGGCAAAAATTTCTATGCATTGCATAATGTTTTTGAAAATTTATATAACGAGAATGAGGCATGGTTTGATAAAATTGCAGAACGTTTACTAGCTTCAGGATTTAAGCCAGCATCAACAACTACTGAATTTCAAGAATTTACAACGATTTCTGAAGATTCTTCGGAAAAATATTACACTGCTGATGAGATGGTCCTACAGATAGTAGAAGATTTTAGATCTAATCGAGAATTTACTATTCGTGCAATTCGCTTAGCACAGGAAGAAGAAAATGATGCTTTGGAAGATTCACTAATTAGTTATAAAGCTTATTTAGACGTAAATATTTGGCAACTTCAAGCATTTATTAATAAGGATGCCTTAGAAGACGATGACTATATAGATAACGATTAATTAGGAGAAAAACGGTATGGCATACCATAATCATCATAGTCATGTAGATTGTATACGTTTAGTGCCGATTTTCAATCATCTCAATGATGAACAAATGCATCTAATTGCTCAATCAGCGAATGAAGTACAATACGTAAAGAATGAGCTATTATTTAGGTTTGGTGATAAAGATGACACATTATATATCATAAACAATGGACGTGTACGTATTTATAGCCTAAGTGAGTCTGGTCGTGAGCAAACCATACGTATCCTACATCCGGGTGATTTTATGGGGGAAGTTGCTGTTTTACAGACTGAAGGTTATCATTCGAATTATGCTGAAGCAATATCGGAAACAAGTATTTGTAGGATTCATAAAAAGGATTTAGATCAATATTTAGATCGCTATCCAGAAATCATGCGACGAATATTATCGGATATTACAAAACGACTACAGTTATCAGAAAAACAAACTGTGCAAGTCAGTACTGAACCTGTTGAAGCTCGAATTATTGATTTTCTATCAGAAAATGTTGAAGATGAAAAAAACCATACTTATGTGACTTTACCCATGTCAAAAAAAGATTTGGCTACTTACCTGGGGACAACTCCAGAAACAATAAGCCGTAAGTTCTCATCATTGGAAGAGAGAGGTCTAATTAAACGGCACACCCAAAAATGTGTTGAGATATTTGATTTAGATGAATTATTATTTGTATCAAGTTAAGTCGATTTATACTTAAAAATAAGGATATCGTTTTAAATGATGAACATGGCGGTACACAGTTCATCGTCACTAACCTAAGTCTTCCACAAAAAGACATCGTCCGTGTTTACCGCAAGCTTGCGGCGATTGAAGATATTATTCGCGAGCTTAAAGGTGGATTTGCCTTTGGCAAAACTGATAGCAGTTCATTTTTCGCCAACAAAGCGCGCATGTGGATCTCAGTAATTGCATCAAACTTGATGCGGTTGATGAAGAGTATTGCGTTGGACGACCAGCAACAATCGTGGACAATCAATACCTTTCGAGACCGTTTGTTAAAAATCGGTGGACGTGTGTCACTAAGCACGCCCGCAAGGTGATTTTGACGTTAGATAGCCGCATCCAAGAACAATTCGATGGTCTGTTCTGGCGAGCTTGGGAACGACTAAATGCTTTGTGGCAATAAAACAACGAAGTAGATTTTAAAAAAAATAGCAAAATCTGGCTGGTTTTAGTGTTCCTATTTTTCTCAAAAAACGCTCAATCGAAAAAACACCCTGAAACTGTGCCAAGGTAATGGCAGTTTCAAGGTGTTTTATCGTATTTTACTGATTTAGCTGTGGTTAAAAATTTAGTGCATGAATAATCCGGGTTTTATTTGTTTCGTTTTTGAAACATTTTTAATCCGATGTGAAATTACCGATAATTGGTCACTTTTTTCTTATATATTGGTTTTATCACCACTGAGAGAAACTGGAGAAAATAAATGAAAAAACACGTTTCAGCCATCGTCTACGGTGGCTTAGATGGCATTATCACGACGTTCGCAGTCGTTGCTGGATCGGTCGGTGGTAACGTTTCAAACATCGTTATCATCATTTTGGGATTCTCAAACTTATTAGCCGATGGCTTTTCAATGGGGGCCGGTGCCTACCTGTCAGCAACATCGGATAACAATCAATCAAAAAGTAAAGCATTGGCAGCTGGTATCGCGACATTCATTTCGTTTAACGTCTTCGGTTTAATTCCACTAGGTGCCTACTTAATTACAAATGCGTTCATTCACGACAAAGCCATCGCCTTTCCAATCGCCTTTGTCATCGTCGGTGTCTCTTTGGCGTTGCTAGGCTGGGTGAAGGCCAACCTGTCAGAGCAGAAAGTAAGAACAGAAATTCTACGCACACTTTCTATCGGGTACGTCGCTGCAATTGTTGCTTATGGCGTTGGTATCTTACTGAATTATTATTTGTAGACAAAAAAACACCTTGAATATTCAAGACGTTTTTCTTTTTAGATATTTAGTTATATGGTAATCAGTTATAGATTATTTAAGTCAAACAATCCTCGACGCTTAGCTTCTTCTTTAGCTGCGTTCATTAAATCAGCAGAGTATAGCGCATCAGGGTGCTTGCCTGTCGATTCGTTAGAAATAATCCGGGTAAAATTTTAAATCATATTTTTAGAACACCTTTAATTGAGTCGACCTGTAATAGCTAACCATGTATACAAAGAAACGATATGTTATATTACGTCATCGAAAATGGTGTCCTTAGGGAGTTACTTTTAGTGGTTACCAACACGCCTGCTGACAAAAAACACTTTTTTGTAAAGAAAACCCCAAACAGGTGAGTAAATCTGTTCGGGGATATCTAGAAAGACGCTCTATGGTCGAGAAAAGTGAGATGGTGTAGAACTTAATACCCGGATTATTCATCAAGACAAACAAAAACCCGCTGAAACAGCAAGTTAATACCGTTTCAGCGGGTTTTGCGCTTTCACCCGTTGGGTGAAAACCATAGGAGCTCTTTGTTATGATATTTTGTTAGTGAAAAACAAACCAAATACTCAAAAATTGGAGCGTCTAAAATTATGACTCAAAAAGTATTACCTAGCAACCCTTTAGTTGCAGTTTCAGACAATGGGGCACCAATTACCTCGGATGGTGGCAACGTGTAATGATGTTGTCTAATTGTGCCTTAGTAATCCTAGTCATTAAAAATACCTCCATAGTGGCGTCAAAATGAACAAATACGTGCTAATTTAGGGAGATTAGTTGGCGTTATTACCCAAAATCAATTTGATCTAACATTGTTTCGCGACTTGCTTGATCTAACCCCAGATAAGTAAGCGTCATAGCCTCACTCGAATGATTCAATAAGTGCATGACTAAACCAATATTGTAGTTTGATTGCGTATAAACGCGATAGGCGCCTGTTTTACGCATGGTATGTGTGCCCAGATAGTTGATGCCTAAGAGATCACCAACGCGTGCCATCACCTTATAAAACTGCTTCTCAGTGATATGACGGTCTGGATGGGCCGTTGAGGGAAATAACCAGTCTGAATTGATATTCTGTTGGACTAGCCAATCATGATATTGCAACAAGTCTTGTTGCACGGGCTTTAAATATAGTGTATTTGCTTTACCGGTCTTTTTATCATGAATAAAGGCCGTGTGTTTAACAGAGCCATCTGGATTATAGACATCGGATTTCTTTAACGTCATCACATCACTCACCCGCAGCAGGGTGGCTTTGCCAACTTGAAAGATGGTGTAGTTACGGCGACCTGCCCGAAAACTATCTAGTAAGGTGTCTTGCACCATTTTTAAGACGTTAGAGTCTTTGATTGGGAGTACGATTTGTTGCATATCTATTTAACCTCAATAATAGAACAGTCCTTGCCTATAATTGGTTCACTTTTGTCAATGAATGACCAATTATTTTTATCGTAGTGGTAGATTGTAAAATTAATCCGAACGCTGTTCGGACAAAAAAGATCAGTTTCCATCATAAAGGACTCCCCGCGGGACTGCAATCAGGAGTCATTACTTCAACTGTTTTTGTTCATTATAGAAATTACGGTAAGCTAAATAGCACGCAATGATTGACCCCAAACTAGTCGCTGATAAGAGCATGAACGTGACCATAATTTGATACCTAATGGCCCGTACTGGATCGACCCCTGCAAAGATCAAACCGGACATCATCCCTGGCAGACTGACTAGACCCACAGTCTTTGCCGAATCAATGGTTGGTGACATCCCCGTACGAATCGCCTCACGCACGATGGCAATCGAAGCATCAAGTAGACCAGCCCCTAACGCCAACCGTTCAAGCACACCTTGCCGCTGGTCATGAAACTGACTATTGAGGCTGCGATAAGCCAGCCCAATTGCGACCATTGAATTCGACGCAATCATACCAGAAATGGGAATCATTTGCGATGGCACAAACTTAATCGCACCAGATAGCACGAGGACGCCGAGTGTTACCCCCGTACTAACAAAAATGGCTAATAACGAAATGGCTAATGCATGGTCAATCCCCGGCCCCCGTTTTTTCGCATTCCAAGCCGCATTGAAGATAATGAAGCCTATCATCGCCAGCGTTAGCCACAAATTGTTGACTCGGAAAATATACTTTAGCAAGTAACCCACGATAAATAGTTGTACAACAGCCCGCACGACACCAATGACGATGTCCCTATCTAAGCCAAGTTTCTGCCACAAACTAATTCCTAACGCGACGAGCACTAACATTGCCGCCAAAAATAGCGACGTATTATTAACTGCTAAATTCATGCGTGTACCTCCAATCTGCCAGCAACCACTTTCGCTAACTGATCTGCCGCAGCAATCTCTGTCGCATCATGAGTAATCAAGATCGTTGTCACGTGATCCTGCTCATTTAACTGTCGTAACCAGGCGTGCACGATTTGCTTATTATTTTCATCCAAACCAGCTGTCACCTCATCTAATAACAACACTTTTGGTAAGAATAAGATGTTGCGAATCAGCGCGACCCGCTGCCGTTCACCACCGGAAAGCTCGATAATCGGCTGATGCAGGGTTCGTTCGGACAGCCCAACATTATTTAACGCCGTTACCACTCGTTGCGTATCCATGACTTGCTTACGAATTTGGTACGGGAAAGCTAAGTTATCTGCCACCGTCTCACCAAATAACGTCGGTTGTTGGAAACAATATGAGACTTGCCGCCGATACATGATTGGGTCATAACTTTCAATCGGCTGCCCATCAAAAATCAAGGTCCCACTTGTTTTAGAAATCATGGCCGCAATGATCCGTAATAACGTACTTTTCCCACCACCGGATGGTCCCGTCAATGTAATATGAGCCCCAGCTGGAATCTGCCAATCAACATCATGTAAAATATGTTGATCAGCGATTTGATAATTAACTTTTTCTAAACTAATCAATGAATTCATATGCCCACCCCCGATCGCACAATGATCGGCGCCGACAACAGCCGGATGAAAAAGTGCTCAGAAGTCAATAATGTTTGATGTATTAATACACGAACCTGTGTAGCCATTGGCAAAGCCATATGAATCATACCTGAGTCAAAGTGTTCCGTATAACTACGGAGGAGTTCTAATTGAACTTTTAATTTATCATTATTTTCCTTGATTGATCGTTTTTGTCTAGACATACGTTTTCTCCTATCTAGGGAGTATTATATCATTTTATAAAAAAACAACCCCCGGTATCTACTAGTCAGATAATGAGGGTTGTTTTAATAGTCTTTTTGAGGGGTCATTATATAATTATAGACCCTGAATGGAAGGGCATTTTAGTGAGTGCCTAGTCACATATCTAGCTCATAACCAAAGCCCTGGTATTTTCCTTAGAAGTCAATAAATTAATTGGACTGTTTTACTGCGGCACTATATGGCGTTTTTTTATTAATGAACGTAGTTATTCAAACTTGTAACTAATTTTTTAATTTCGTCACGAACCTTACGGAATTCTTGTAGTTGTTCTTCTAAAGTTCCTGTGGCTTGCGCTGGGTCAGATAAAGGCCAGTGTAAACTCTTGGTTTGAGGGGGAAGCATAGGACATTTATCCTTGGCATCACCACATAAAGTAATAACTAAATCTGAAGTGTTCAAATAATTTAGATCAATTAATTTAGAGTAGTGGCTACTAATATCTACTCCATCTTCAGCCATAACTTTAACAGCATTTAGATTTAACCCATGAGTTTCAATCCCTGCACTCTCGATTTGAAACTCATTTGCCGGCAATATTTTTTTTGCATATCCTTCAGCCATTTGACTGCGACAAGAATTTCCTGTACATAAAAAATAAATTTTTTTCATTCTAAACCACCTATAATTTTAATTTGTATAACACCATGATACACCATAAACTTAAATGCAATGCTTTCATCAACATAGGTGCTCGTATACTGAAAATCCGGACCGCTTTATTTCTAGGGCATAATCCGAGATAATCAAGTATAGGAGTTTTTTTATATTATGAAAGCTAAGCGATACTCAACAGAATTTAAGTCATCAATTGTCACCTTGTATAACGAGGGACGTTCTGCTAATTCTCTAGCCAATGAATACCATTTGGCTGTACAAACCGTCACGGGTTGGGTGAAGAAAGCCCAAATCATTGGGACGGACGTTACCGGTAAGCCAGTGACTCGTGCCGAATTTAATGCGATGCAGAAAGAAGTTGCACGACTCTTGGTAGACTTTTATAGTTTAGTTGTGAACTAATAAATCAATATAAGTTTGATAAAGTAGCTTATAATAATTATTATACATTGGTTAGGAGGGGGAATATGAGTATTATTGATGATATAGCAGCAGATCAAATGAATATGGAGTTTACTAAAAAAGGATTAAGGCCAATATTTCACGTATCGAAAAAAGCAAAATTAGTCATTATTGGTCAAGCACCGGGATTACGAGTTCAAAACTCGGGTATAATGTGGGATGATGCATCGGGAGATCGATTAAGAGAGTGGATCGGGGTTGGTAAAGATACCTTTTATAATTCAGGAAAAATTGGCGTAATTCCCATGGACTTTTACTATCCAGGAAAAGGAAAATGGGGTGACTTACCGCCCAGACGAGGAGTAGCTAACAAATGGCACCCAAAATTATTGGAGCTTATGCCCGATGTTCAGTTAATTATATTGGTGGGATCATATGCTCAGAAATATTATCTGAATCTTGGTTATCAAAGCAAGATAACCGATGTAATAAAGAACTACAAAAATTACTTGCCTCTTTATTTTCCGATAGTTCATCCTTCACCAAGAAATAATATATGGATTAAAAAAAATCCGTGGTTTGAACAAGAGGTTGTGCCAGAATTAAAAGAGATAATTAGTAAGATTTTATCGGACTAGTTTGAAGATAATTTGGAGGAGGTTTGTAGCAGTGCTTAGTAAAAAAGAAATAAGAAAAATGACCTTGGATAAACTAAAATTATATGATTACCATAGCAAGATTACTGAAGAAGAGCGATTACAGGCAATTCTGTTTTCTAAGGCATATTGGAATAACTCTAATTCAGTGGCTGTAACTATAAGTATGGAACACGAATTGAGTACTGATGTCATTATTCAGGAGGCGTTGAGAAGCCATAAGAAAGTAGTAGTACCTAGGGTGAGTAGTGGAAAATTATTATGGTTTGACTATATAGAAAGTTTAATGAGTAAATCAAAATTCGGAATTCTAGAACCAACACAAGATGAAAATCAAGCACAAAATTTGAAGGGAATAGATCTAATGGTGGTTCCCGGTGTAGCCTTTAGCGAAGATAATTATCGGATAGGTTACGGTGCAGGTTTCTTTGACGCAACGTTGGCAGAGTATAATGGTATAACGGTTTCGCTAGTGTTGCCTCCTCAATCAATCCATAAATTTTCAAAGGATACGTGGGATAGACCGGTGAGGTATCTTATAAAATAGGATTTATGCTAAATAAACTTATAATGAATATGTTAGTTTTTCATTATGAGTTTATTTTTTTAATTACTTTATGTTAAACAATCTCATTTAGGTAATTATGATTATTCTAAAATTCTGTGTTAGCTCCTCTCAAATAGATATTTCTAGTAGCCCAGTCTATTGCTTAGAAGTCAATAAATTGGACCATTTTTATTCAGTTAATTAGGCGACATTTGAGATACGATTTCGATTATAAAAATTGATAGTCCAACCAATGGCTGCTTGGACCTCAGTTAATGTTTGGTATGCCTTCAAATAAACTTCTTCACGCTTCAATATTGAATGAAACGCTTCCATAAAGTCATTATCGTATGGATGTCCTTTGAGTGAATATGAATGTTTCAAGCCATAATTTTGACCCTTGGTATTAAATTCAGCACTCGTGTATTGTAACCCCATATCCGAATGAACTATTAGTGGCTTTTGATGATTATCTAACGCCATCTGTAAGGCACTTGTAGCTAGTTCGGCTGTCCTTGTATTGCCAATTTTATAGCCTAATACTTTTCTCTTCTCAGGATCCAAAACGGTTGCTAAATAGGCCCATCTGTGATTAGTCAACTGAATATAAGTGATATCTGTTTGCCAAACACCGCTCAAATCATGCTAGTGCCTAATCAGATTAGTTATTTGAGAAACCGTCACAACGGTTTTGTGTTTGCGATAACGTTTTGCATGCTTGATCTAATCCTTAATTCACGCATCAATTTGAGTGTCATATACTCAGATATTTTCGGGCAGTCATTGGTTAGTTGACTATAAGCAGCAATACGACGATAACCATAAAATTTAAAGGTTTTCCAAACGTCTAAAATATAAGGTTTTAGGCATTCTCTAAACTTTTCTTGTCGACTGAACTGCCAATGGCGCCAGTTGTAATAGGTACTAGGTCTGATTTTAAGTGGACTTAAAATACGCACAAGCGCGTAGCCTTGTGCTAAAAATTGGTTAACTAGCGGCAATCCCACATTACGGACTATTTTTTGGCTAGTAAGATGGCCGCTCAATGCTTGTCAGGCTATGCGTGATAAAATTTCGTTTTCTTCCTCCAAAATAGTGAGGCGCTTCTCTAGTTGCTTGACGTATTTTAAAGTCTTTGACTGACCCTTGATCAAGATTGGAGTAGCTTGTTTAACCCAAATATCCATAGGATCGTTCGACGGTCCGAATCCTTCTGCTAGTGATTTAAGTGAACGGCCTTCTTGGTGAAGTTTAACCAAGAAACCTTTGACATCTTGTGAATAACGGACTGAATAAAGATAGTCCATTTTTTAGTATATTAGCATCGGATTATGCCCTAGAAATAAAGAAGTCCTGATTTTCAGTATACGAGCATTGTAAATCTAGGTAAAATTGGTTGATTATAATAAAGTGTGAGTCTGGTATAAGCGTTTGTCCATGTTACTGAACTGATATCATATATGCATATCAATTGGAAGACGTATATTTTTGTCATCTGCCATTAATTTAATATAATTAATCTTGAATAAACAATTTTTTAATATATTGTACTGTTCTAACAGAAATATTGAAAGCTTCTGCTGTAGATTTTATTGTGTGCGTTTGAGAATACTCAAAGATAGCTGTGTTTCGGCTATCTTTTTTTCTTTTGGGTCTACCTTCTTTATAGTTGGGATTGTGTTGCCTTGCAAATATCTTACCAGCCTGCGTACGTTCGATAATCATGTCGCGTTCCATTTCCGCAACCGAAAGTAATGTTCTTACAATCATGCGACCCATTGGGGTATTGTCAATTGTTCCTAAGTTTAGAACTTTAATCACAATTTTTTGTTTCAGGAGATCATCAATTAAATTTAATGCTTCACGTGTATTTCGAGCAAAGCGATCTAACTTGGTGACGATCAATGTGTCATTAGGTTCAATTAGATTGACAAGTTTTTTAAACTGTGGTCGTGATGTAGTTGTACCTGAATATTTTTCACTGAAAATCATTTCAGCCCCGGCATTTTTCAAAGTCTCTTTTTGTTCATATAAAGATTGTCCAGCTGTTGAAACCCGTGCATAACCATAAACTGTCATTTTATACCTCTTTAAAATTGCATAACTAAATTGCAGTATATAAAGCCAAGTATAGCATGACTTTGAAAAAGTGCAAACTACTCAAAAGTTTATTGCACTAATAACTGTAAAGCTGTCATATTTTTTTGTGAAGATTAGGTTATGATATAATTTTATTTACAAGCAAGTTAAGGACTGGTGGAATCTGATAGTTGGGGGTGACGCTTATTGTTGAAACTCAAGGCTACCTGAAAGGATAACACCAAATGGTCTGTTAGACCGCGGTAATTGTGTTGATCACATTTCTGGTTGTTTTAGCTACGAAAGTAGTCGAACTACTAAAAGAAATTAACAAGTCTAAAAAATAGGTAAACAAAAACCCCTTAACTTTGGCCGGTTCTAGGGGTTTTCGTGAAATGACTATTTTAGTTTATTAACAAAATAACAACTACCAACGCTGAAGCACGCTTGTGACTTAAAAGGTCATGTACCTAACATGGGTCTTTTTGTTTATATTTATATTATACCACTTTCACTGTTTTTGCCAATTATTTCTATTTCATAGATCATTTTGCTTGTTTTTATTTAGCATTTTTAAACTAATTTTCAGGTGTGTTGTTTAATAATCCATTAATACTAAATGGGGTTAGTAATGAAATGGTCGTACTAAGCGATACTTCATCGGGTGTATGGCGTTCTTGATATATTAAGTATACGAAATTCGGAATCTTATTTGATATTGTTGACTCAACGTATATACGTTGCTTAAGGGCGGTATTGTCATCAGAAAGCGTTATATTTGCAATTTTTGGTGCTAAGTTATTTTCAATGTTATCTATTTTGTAGCCATTTTCCGCAAGAATCATTTTTTTAAAAAAACGAATTCCTTACTTGCAATGCAGTCTTTGTTTGATAGGTTTGAATAACATTTTGTGTTTTCAAATTGTACTGAACTGATCATAATTATCTCTTTTCTATTTTCATGTAGTATCCCAATTTAGGTTGGTATAACGTGCATTTTAGATACATGATGATATCAGTAAATTATTTTCCACATCTGTAATTTTTACTTTTGAAGAGACACTATAAAATATAAATATTTGATTTTTATACTTTTTAAAGTGTTAACAAGTATTGTTTAGGAGAAAACATGAAATATTTAAAAGATAGTACCCTGCTGACTAGTTGTCTTGTAGTATTTTTTGGTGGGTCATTAGGTAGCTTGTTCAGGCTACTAATTACCGAAATTCCACATATTGGGAGTAGTCCTTGGGTTATAGTAGTCATCAATGTTTTAGGATCATTCTTCCTTGCTTATATCGGAGCAGTCATTCCTGACAGCTATGACTATTCTTTAATTTTAAAAAATTTTATAGGGACGGGTATCATGGGTGGCTTTACAACATTCAGCACATTTATACTTCAAATTAATCAATTAGGTAGAGAAAATTTTTTAATTAGTATTATTTATACATTAATTAGTTTTATACTGGCTTACATTGCAGTTGTTTTTGGGAAAAATGTAGGAAAAAATCGGAGATTAAATCAGTGAATTTTTTTAACTTTTATTTGTATTTCTGTTTAGCTGCTGGGCTAGGTGCTGTTATTCGATATCTAGTTATAAGTTTTATGCCAAGGATTACAAATTTTTTCACAGGTGTTTTTTATGTTAATATTATTGGTGCTTTTTTGATGGGTGTATTATCAGTTAATATGAACAGCAACGTCTGGCATATTATTATTGGAACGGGTTTTATTGGCGGCCTGACGACATTCAGCACCATGATGACACAGGGAGAGCAGTTTAATAGTTTTAAACGGAGTATGGTATATTTTGCATTGACATTAGTCTTAGGAATTTTTTTATTTATTGTAGCTATACACATACACGTTTAACGAAATACTTTGAATGTGAAACACGCAGTTTTAAATGTCTTTGATGTTTTGTTAATACATACACAAAACGAATTCGCTTGATTCTGTTTTAATCAAAGAATGAGAATATATAAAGAAAATCGTTAAATTTTTCTGTATTTGGAATCAACCCCCTTTTTGTTGTAAACTGATTTTATGTTTAAAAAAAGAATTAGACTCAATACATCAAAGCTGTCAGTAGTATTATATGGCACACTTATAGGTTTTTTAACAGGAATAGTTGTTAGTGTCTTCCGCTGGACAATTGAAAAATTGCTTCAATTTGTGCAAACGCTGTATCTCGATATTTCACATGGCAATATAGCGTTAATATTTTTAGTGATAACTGCTAATTTAATTTGTTTTTTAATTGTTTCATGGATGTTAAACAAAGAACCTAATATATCCGGTTCCGGCATTCCACAGGTTGAAGGTCTATTATTGGGTGAACTAAAAATAAACTGGTGGTCGACATTGTGGCGGAAATTTATATCAGGAATTTTGGCTATTGGTAGTGGTTTAATGCTGGGGCGGGAAGGTCCTTCAATTCAACTGGGTGCATCAATTGGTCAGGGTGTGGCATCATATAAACGTCTTAGTCATAATCAATCGAAAGGGCTTATAGCCAGTGGTGCCGCTGCAGGTTTATCAGCTGCATTTAATGCACCTTTAGCCGGCGTTATGTTTGTATTGGAGGAAGTCTATCACAGTATTTCTCCCTTTGTCTGGGTTGGTGCATTGACAGGCGCAAGCGTTTCGGATTTTGTCTCTACGGTTTTGTTTGGCCAAACACCAGTTTTATCTATTGGACACTTAAGCGTTTTCCCGGTACAGTTATATGGTTTATTGTTGGTATTTGGTATTATATTAGGCTTATTTGGCTTTTTATATCAAAAATTTTTACTATTCAGCTTAAATTGTTACAGTAAAATTAGGGTTCCTAAATATTTATACGGTATCGTGCCGTTTATCTTGGTGATACCGATTGGAATTTTATGGCCAAATCTTTTAGGTGGGGGAAATAATTTAATTTTATCACTGAAAGAAGCACCTATGACAATGAAAATGATCATCGTAATTTTGTTAGTTCGATTTGTTTTCTCAATGATTAGTTACGGTTCCGGTCTGCCAGGGGGAATATTTTTACCTATTTTGACTCTAGGTGCACTAAGTGGCGCATTGATGGCTCATATATTTGTCTATTTACATCTCATGAGTGCAAATTATGCTTTAAACTTTATTGTGATCGGTATGGCAGGTTATTTCGCATGTATTGGTAAAGCACCATTTACTGCAATTATTCTTATCTTTGAGATGGTTGGGAGTGTGACCCACATTTTACCTTTAGCACTTGTAAGTTTAGTAGCCTACTTAGTAGTTGATCTATTAAATGGTGCACCAATATATGAATCTTTATTAGAACGTTTGTTGAAAAGAAAACCAGCGCATCTAGCGATGTCCTCCATGATAACTATGGAAGTCACTGTTCTTGCTGGTGGTATGCTAGAAGATCAACAAATAAGAGACTTACAACTGGAATCAAATAGTTTGATTACACTGGTCAGAAGATCTGAAAATGTACTGATTCCCAAAGGAGACTTAGTATTACGTGCTGGTGATATTATTTATATTAGAATGAACCAAAAAGATGCAAAAATTACTAGAAATCAACTATCACTTAACAACTAAATAAATTTCAAAAACACGATTTTAGAGTTTTTGCGTCGAAAAGATAAATTCGTTATCAATTAAATTACAATTACAGAAATAATTACCAGGAGATTCTTTTTTACAAATAATTGGAACCAGCTTTAGTTTCAAATTCAATTGAGATAACATCGCTTTATCGTAATTTAGAGTGTTTTGATTGAGTGAGCACATCGTAATAGTGAAATTATATTCAACATAATTGTATCAAAATAAAAATTTGCCTAAGAAGAGGTGGAGTATGATGATATAAAAATTAGTTTTGTACTAACCATCAGCTTTTTTTGGTGTAAGTTCTTTGTTTAAACAATTTCTATATATTCCTTTTTTGCTAATAAAAAATCATATTTTTTTAATTAGAGACAGAAAATGTCTTTTTAAAAATTATATCGTAGGATCAGGACAATAATATATAGCGAAATTTGATTTGAATAATAAAACTATGGTATATTTAATTTAATTTAATTTAATTTAAACGGTTGGGCGCAAGCTTCAAGAATTGTTAGTCGGGGAACTAGCATTTTTTGGAGCTTTTTAAATATTAGGAGAAATAATGGAATATCTATTAATCATGTTCTTAGTCATAGTTACTATTTTTCTGGGAAAGGTAGGCACCTGGTTTGGTTTTTCTGAAGTTGTTGGGCAACTATTTTCAGGTATCATTTTAGGATCCAGCATATTTAATATAGTACAGTCAAGTAATTTAATCCACTTGATAGCTGAGATAGGTATTTTTTTACTGATGTTAAATTCGGGACTAGAGTCGGATTTAAAGGAAATGAAAAGATACATTAAAGCATCGTCACTCATTGCAGTTATGGGGGTACTACTACCCTTAATTACTTTTCCGATTGCATTTTTATTGCTTGGATATAATATACAGACTTCCATATTTGCCGGTGTTGTGTTCTCTGCAACTTCAATATCTATAACGTTAGCTGTACTATCGGAACAAAAAAAATTAGCCACTGCAATAGGAGCAATCATACTTTCGGCGGCTGTAATAGATGACATAATTGCTTTGTTTGCGGTGACTTTATTTTCTGTTTTAGTAGGTGGAGGTGCACTGGGGATAAACAGTATTTTACCATTACTCGCTTTTGCGTTAGGTATACTACTCAGGAAGTATAATTTTTCTGATAAAATTGGTGTTATCAGTACGAAAATGGGTAATTCTTTCTTTTACCCTGTATTTTTCGGGTCCATCGGTCTTGAAATCGTAATCCAGGGACTGGGAGATAAGATAACAGCTATTATAATTTTTAGTATTTTAGCTATTGTCACAAAATTTGTTGGCTCGTTATGGGGAGCAAAAATTTCTGGTCTAGATACCAGAGTTTCAAGTGCAATTGGGGCAGGCATGATTTCTAGAGGTGAGATGGCCCTTGTGATTATTCAAATAGGTATATCATCACATATTATTGATGATTATACTTCAGCGGAGTTTATTGTTGCTGTCATCGTTTCAACAATAGTAGCTCCGATAATCATGAAACCACTGTTCAAAAAGATTTGATATTACAATTATAAAAGTTGCTATATTAGCAGATGGCTGATTGGTTTCTGTCAGGTTATGCGTTATAAAATTTCATTTTGCTACTTAAATAGGGTTCCAAGCCAATAAGTGAAGGCCATTGTGAGCACTCCTGTGAATATGTTGCGCAAAATAGCTGGAATTATTGGTGCTCGTCCCGCCCAAGCGCTTAGCCAACCAGTTAAAAAAAGTGCCCAAAGCGTTGCCAAAATTGTTCCTATAACTTTCAGATTGTCGGGTAGTAATATCACGGATAGTAATGGCCAGATACCACCAGATATTGAGGCAATAAATGATGATACTAAGGCATGTCCAGGGCTTAAATACTTTCCAACTACAATACCGTACTTAATTTGTACATAGTGTTTCAAAGCATCATTTGTCATCAGGTCATCCGCCACACGTGTGGCTAATTTAGGATCAGCACCCCGTTGTTCATAATATATAGCAATTTCATCATGCACAATTGTAGGTTGGGTGGCCAAAAGGGTCTCAGCTTTTGCAACCACTGCTTTTTCTGTATCTTTTTGTGACGAAACCGAAACAAACTCCCCTGACGCCATAGAAAAAGCAACAGCGAGCATTTCAGCAATACCAGCTACAAAGACGACTGTATTATTGGTAGTCGCACCAGTAATACCGAGGATGACACCAGCGCCACCAATAATTCCGTCATTGGCACCTAACACTCCAGCACGAATAATATTTAATTTTTCTGATAAAGTCAATTTTTTGTATTCCATATTACGCAGCCATTAATAAGCCAATTAAGTATGTCACGGACATTGTTAATAGCCCCATCAGTACGTTTCGTAAAATCATTGTTTTTTTTGGTGTATTTCCATACACGGCTGAGAAATAGCCGGTTAAAACCAAGGCGAAAATTACAAAAATAAGAGTTATGACGACACGGTATGTCATCGGGACAAAGATCATACCGACCATTGGCAAGATGGCACCAAGGGGGAAAGCCATCATTGAAGCAATAGCAGCTTCAGCTGGCGAGATAAAATCATCCTCATTTATGCCATAGCGTGCGTGTAAGGTTTCTCCTAATGCATCTTTTTGCATGCTTTGTTGCGCAAGTAACCGTGCATTTTCCTCACTGATGCCATCTGTTTGATAGTGTTGTATCAGAAATTGAGCTTCTTGTGAAAAATTATTAACTAGCGCACTTCTTTGTTCGTCTTTAGCTGAACGCTCTGAATCTAATTGTGAATTTACGGATACATACTCACCTGTGGCCATTGAAAAAGTACCGGCGATTGTTGCTGTCAGGCCAGCCAGAAAAATTGTCCAAGTATTCATTGAGGCCCCATAAACACCAAAAACAACGCCAGCAATTGAAATAATACCGTCGTTCGCTCCCATCACAATGGCACGTAGAATATTTATTTTTTTACTAATTTGTATATCCATGTGTAAATTATAACATTTTATTTTACGGTTAATTACAAGAATTAAATGAACATTACAAATTACTGCAAAACATGCCGTGGTGATACACAGTTGATTATTTTCATTGATCTTATACTGATCAAATAAGTGGTTTGGTCTCATTATTTGACGCCCACTAATTAAGTATAAGATCATGTATTTATGCTATAATGAGCAAAGGAGGAATTAAATAATGACTAACAATGAGATGAAGTTGAAAGATTACGGACCACATCCATTTGCTGTTGACCTTAATCAGGCGGCTATAAAAAATGTTAATTATCGCACAACCTTGTGGACAGGAGATCATTTTCAAGTTACTTTAATGGCAATTCCACCTAATGGTGGTGATATTGGAATGGAAATTCATCATGGTAATGACCAGTTTATTTATTTAGTTGAAGGTGTCGGACATGTTCAGATGGGAAAAGATAGAGAGAAATTGACTATTGATAAGGATATTACTCCTGGTGAGGCCATTATTATTCCTGATAATACTTGGCACAATGTTATCAATGTTGGTGATCAGGTTATGAAGTGCTACTCTATCTATTCACCAGTTAAGCATGAACACGGTGTTACAGAATCGACCAAGGAAGAAGCTATCATTCAAGAAGGGGAGCTTGAAGGCTCTGAAGAGTAATTTAACAAAGCATACATTTATTTGACAAAAGCGCATAAGCGCTTTTTTTTCAGTGTATGAGGAGAAATGATGAAAAAAGTAAAGAAGATACAAATTTTAGGAATGTTAGTTTTGATAATATTGAATTGTCGGCGATATTTTATGATCAGAAATCAATAAATTGAACTACTTTTGTTCAGTTGCTTAGGCAACATTTGAAATTTTGAGGTAAGGTTGCGATTATAAAAATTAGTATACCACCCGATAGCTGCTTGGAATTCAGTTGATGTTTGGTATGTTTTCAATATAACTCTTCCATATGTCCCTTGTCGTATGTTTGCCATTGCTGCGAGTATGAATGTTTCGATCCAGACTTTTGATATTTAATATTAAAATCAGCACTTGTGTATTGTGATCCCCCTGACCTTTTCCGACAGTTCACAAAGTCAGGTTTAAGCTTTTTTCACAATCTATACCAATTTAAAAATCGTCACTGGTTAATGCTTTAAATTTTCTTTTTTGTGTTGATGTTAGTGAATTTTGAACATAACTGTCAATCAATAATTCTATTACTTCGTAGTCAAACTTTGTTTTGTTAATAGCTTTGAGTGCAGCTAATTCCGTTTTAATACTTTCAGAAATTTTAATCTGCGACTTTTGATTGACAAATTTTTCTTTATTAGATTTTTTGTTTTTAGTTTCAATAGTATCTGTTTTAATTGTAGATTGTGGTTTTGGTGCTACTTTCTTTTCTCTACTATCATTTAAAGAAAATTGTTCTTTAGCTGGGATGTTACCTTGTACTCTTGGGCTCATTCCTTTTAGTACGCTATTACTCATTTTAGTTTACCTCTTTTTCATAAAAATTTAGTCTAGTAATTAGCTCATCTGTGACTTCGTTATACTTTTGTAGAACTTTTAAGTCATGTCTATCATGATTTGTAATTCCATTTATATCAAAGCGTTTAATACGTTCCATTTGTGGCACAATTGTTGAGAAAATATTGCTTTCACCGAAAATTTCTTTGGCATTTTCAATAATATATTCATCAACTGTTCCAGTATTTTTTAAAAGAACTGGCAGTAAACCTACAACTGTTAGATTTAGATCATATTTTTCATTTAGTTTATTTAACTCTTCGATATAATTTTCAGCACCAGTTAGTGAATGTTCTTGTGTTTGTAGTGAAATTAAAACATAGTCAGAACTAGTAACAGCATTACGTGTAATTTCTTTAGACATTGGTGGAACATCAATAATAATAATATCAAAGCTTTCTTTTATTGGATCTAATAGTTTTGAAAAATAAAAATCTTCGTCTGTTTGATTGTCTGTGTTTTGGTATAAAAACTTGGCAAATTCTTCGAAATCAATATTTGAAGGCATTAAAAATAAATTATCAATAATTTTTATTGGTAGATCATCAATTTTATTGTCAGCAATACCACGCATAAGTGTTTTTTCAAACGTGAGTATTCCGTCTTCATCTTGGTTTAACTTTGTTAAAGTTAGTGTTTTTGTGGCGTTTGCTTGGGGATCAAGATCAATAACTAAGGTCTTAATTCCTTTTTGCGCTAATGTATATGCTATTAGAATACTATTAGTAGTTTTTCCTACACCACCTTTGAAGTTTCCAACTGTTAGCGTGATTGCTTGTTTTCTATTTGTTTTTAATTCCATGATTAGTCCTTTATAAAAAAATAATATATAACTATATAACTATTTATAAATATAACTATATCACTATATATAAATATATCAATAGATAAATATAACTTTTTAACTATTTAACCGGCTGTACATACTGGTTTTATAGTGTTTATAAATAGTTAAATATCCCGTTTTAACTATTTCACTATTTATAAATATCTATATATGTAAATAGTGAAATAGTTAAATAGTTAAATATCACTATTAAACAAATATATTGTTGACAGGGTGATTAGGGTGTATTATATTGATAGTGTTAATAAAAAAGAATAAAAGAAAAGCCACCAAGGATTGCCGTCCTTGATAGCTACATACATCTTATTTGTTTGATCAATGTAGCTCTATTATACAACATAACCTTTGTGTTGTAAATGTGGGTGATTTCAAAAAGAGTGAAGCCAAACACTTTAAGGGGTATGGTTGATATGACAGGTAGGGGGTAGTTGTGTTTCTTGCAACTCGGTAGATCCAAATTGCTGTATCAGGTATACGAAAAAATAGACAAGTGCCATTTTCCCAGACACTACTGTACAAAAATATTTGGGTGCTACACAAACAATCCATACTGGGCGTGTAGTAGGGTGAGAGCGACCATTAACGGCTCGGCAGGTAAAACGGTGTTCAAGGACACAGAGCTTGTCTTTAAACTGTATCGTGACAAAGAGAATAAATATAGTGATACAGCGCCAATAAGGGCGTTTTTTTATTGGTTCAATGACTAAGTAATTGATTAAAGCAAGTGGGTAAAACCAAAGCTTGTATGGATAAGGTGACGGACGACTGAACGATCGGTCAAGTGTTTGTTTGATTAAAGTTTTTTTCTTCCCAAAACAAGGGAAAAACTTTCTTCGGCTCTAAACTTCCCTCACTCTCAATCAAGCATTTGTGACTTGCTTGTGTCAATAACTTCTTTTAGTTTTCTCTATTGGTTTTGATTTAAAGACATTAAAAAAAGCCACAATAATAATAATAACCACGGGCGAGCTTAACTGTTGTGTTGGCAGTTGCGCGGTTTCCGTTTCTAGTGGCAGATAATCCAGAGCTTGTCACCTGCCAGTGATAAGCTTTTTGATTTAAAAAAATAACCCCCATACTGCCAGACGAGGGGGGTTGTAAATTAATGATTGTGATCCTCAATATAATTCTGCAACGAGATTAACACTAAGCCAGCCAAAATCTGCCAAAGTGTGGCTTGTAGCTGTTGCAGTACAATTATAGAAGCTTTCACGAAGGAACACCTCCCTTCTGGGCGTCTAATCACAACGCCTAAGATATATCATAGCAGGAAGAAGTCCTGCTCCTAATTGTTTTAATTACGACGGATTGTATATATTTCGATCTTTTTAGCTATTGTGATCTTTAATCATATATTCATGGTAATAAAATATGGTATACTTAAGGTAATTATTTTTTTCGCGTGACCCATCAGGGAACAGCTCTGCTGTGACCAGGGACTAAGACCGATAGGTCGTGGACCGGTGATGGGTCAAAGTGCTTTATTATAAGGATAAGGTGCTAAAGATGAGAAAAATCGCGTAGCCCCCAAATTACTAATAGGGGGGGTAAATTAACCGAAAGACAACTAGTAAAACCCCCAAGTTCGTATGGGGGTTAAGGGTTACAGGAGTTTTGTATCAATGTGCAAAATTACCTAGCATGTCCTATAATATGTTTTCAAAAATGAGACAATATAATAAAACAATCATTTAAATCGGCATATGTCAACTATTGTAATGAATATAAGTAGCCACTTTTTATGACTATGAATTTCTTTATTACTGTTTTATCAACACTAATATTGTGAATTTTTAGTTGTATATTGTTGCAATGTTCGGGATCTGTTATTAACCTCGTTTTTTTGCTAAGATATAGATACTTTTTTAGTCTCCCAGTTAGTAAATATTTATATATTGTGATGACATAAGAAGCGTCTTGACCTATATTCGATACAATAAACCAGGACGATTAGGCTACCTTTTAAAACTGACCAGTCTGTTCTCCACGTGACTTGGCATAATCTATTCAGACTTTAAATTGCATTTTTTTATAATCAGGAATCAGTGTTTATAGTCATTTTTAGTGAGGAAGTGTTGGCATGAAAGATTTATCGCAACAACCGATTATCTTTACTGGTAAACTTAACAGTTTGACACGACTACAAGCCCAACAATTGGCAGCGATGTTAGGGGCGTTTCCTCAAACTAACATGAATCAAAAAATAAAGTATGTGATTGCTGGTCAAATAGAGCAGTCCATGTTCGAAATATTAACCACCAAAAAAATTAAGTATGCTGAGACGCACAGCGTTGAAATTTTGAATGAAAGCGAATTTTTAAAGTGGTGTATTTGGCGCTTACAACAGAAAAATTCTTTTTAGTCACGTGTGATTTGGATTAAAAACAGCCTTTCGTTCTTTTTTTGAACAGAAAGGCTGTTTTTTTTACGTACTTTAGTAATTAATGGTTGCTGGTTAACGATTTGAGGCGCTTTTTAAGATTTTGTGTATCAATAGACTATGCAAAGTTATTATATCTTAAAGCGGCTTTTAAAGGGATTGAAAGGGCTTTGATTCAAAAGCTATTTCTGAAAATACTAATACTATGTTATTTGGATTAAAATTGTTTTGGTTTCACTAAATAGTCGACATCAGTCTGGGTTGCTCAGAAGTCCAAGCAGCCATTGGTTGGTATATCAATTTTTATAATCCCAATCGTATCTCAAATGTCGCCTAATTAACTGAACAAAAATAGTCCAATTTATTGACTTCTGAGCACGACAGCTGCCACGGCATTTTCTTGACCATAACGGTCATTGAGAAAATTGCTGGTTACTTCAAAAAAGGCGCTCTGTTGCTCGTAGGGCGCTTCTGCGAGTTCTTCAGGTAAAGTGACAATCCAAGTCGCTAACGCCTTTACATCGTCTCTTTTCATGCAATAAACGTCATTTAAACGCGCATTGAAGCGTGACAGCATATCAGAACCATCCGCCATGAGCTCTTGATTCAGATAGGTTTTCGACACATCAATTTCTTTGTTAGTGTGATGGTCGGTTTTACGTTCAAAATGGACCGCTAAACCGGGTACTGCGCCACGCGTATTTTTCTTTAAATGCGCCATCAAAAATGCCTCCTCGAAAAAGGTTTTCCAAGACCAGTATAACACCGTTGAAAATCTGGTATAGCCTGTTATACCAAAATAGTATTTTGGACAGGCTCTGCGAGGCGCGTCATCGACAAGCGATGACAGTAGCTTGTCCCCTTCGTACTGGGGAAACTGCTATTTTACAGCGCCACTTATCCGGCTTGTAAAACCTCCGGCGGGTCACGCCGTGACGGGGCAATTTATCATTGCAGGATCGCTTTCAGCGGGAGCATGTCATGCAGAACGCTACCCGCGTTGGGCAAGCTGGCGTCAGCTTAACCACATAAAATACAGTAAAAAAGATGAATCATATATTCAAAAAATGGATGGTTTTTTTGAGTATATGATCATTCTTGTTTACAATTACTTTGATAGTTGCTGGTTGGCTAACATTCCACAAGGATAGATTATCACCAATGAATGCCTCTTTACGACTATTTGTTATCCAAAAGAAATTTGCGCTAAAATAATTGAATTATCTATAATTGATTGAGGGGGAATCAGATCATGAAAATATCAGAATATTGTTGCAATAATCTTGTACAAAAAAATAACATACAAATTGGGAATTATTTGCAAAGTTATTTCTAAATAAATTTAATTACTTAATTATTTTAGATCCTGATTTGAGATTTGATCACATAGTTAAATTATTGAATAGAAAGGTGCATAATGAAACATTTTAGTAATATTATTATCGGATTTGGAAAAGCGGGTAAAACACTTGCAGGCACACTTGCAAAGCATGGTGAAGAAGTATTAGTTATTGAAAAAGACCCCAACATGTATGGTGGTACGTGTATAAATATTGCTTGTTTACCAACTAAAAATATGATTATCAATGCACACCGTGGCATAAGATATGAAGCTGCCTTAAAAAAGAAAAATGATCTAACTGCAAAGCTACGTAATAAAAATTATCATAAGGTGGCTGATTTAAGCGGCGTAACAGTTTTGACAGCTACTGCTGAATTTTTAGATGATCATACACTGCAAGTATCTGATAATTCAGGGCAGGAAACATTGCAAGCAGATCGAATTTTTATTAATACAGGGGCCACACCAGTTTGGCCTAATATTGATGGATTGCTTAATAGTAAAAAGGTTTATTCATCAACAGATCTACTTGCAAAAGATAAACAATTAAAAGAGTTAGTTATTCTAGGTAGTGGTCCCATTGGATTAGAATTTGCATCAATGTATACACAATTTGGTAGCCATGTAACGATCGTTGATAAGGCACCTAAGATTTTGGGGAAATTTGAACCTGAGGTTGCTCAACAAGCTAAACATGATTTAGAAGAGGATGGGATATCCTTTTTGTTAGAAAGCCATATAACTAATGTAAATGACACGCTAAATGGTGTTACATTAACAATAAGCACACCAGAAGGAATGAAAGAAATACAGGCAGATGGACTACTAGTTGCTACAGGTCGTCGAGCTAATGTGACCGATTTGCACCTAGAACGAACCAGCATTAAAACAGGTAGTCACGGTGAAATTTTAGTCAATGATGTACTAGAAACAAATGCTAAAGATGTCTATGCTTTAGGCGATGTTACTGGTGGACCACAATTCACGTATATTTCATTAGATGATTGGCGCATTATTGCTAATAATTTGTATGGTAATAAGACACGAAGTCGTTTAAATCGACCAGTATTCGCGAACACTATTTTTTTTAAATCCGGCTATTAGTAGTATTGGAAGAACAGAGGAACAGCTCCGTGAGGCAGGCATTGATTATACAGTATTGAAAATATCTGCAGCTAGTGTGCCTAAAGCACAAGTAATTGGTAATCCAAGAAGCATTTATAAAGCATTGATAGATCCACAGAGTCATCAGATTTTGGGTACAACAATTTATGCTGAAGAATCATTTGAAACGATTAATATCATTAGCCTAGCGATGCAGAATCACCTTCCAGCTGAAGCTTTGCGCGATCAAATATACACCCATCCAACAATGACAGAGGCATTAAATGATTTGTTTGATCAAATCTAATAAATCATTTATAACAAATTAAAATAGAGATCCTCAAGGAATAAGTCCTTGAGGATTTTTATATGGTAGATTGTAAAATTAAACCGAACACTTGAATAAAAAAGCCGCAGCGCCTTTAATGGTAATTGTCTAAAACAACCATAAAGGAACTGCGACTCATGACTAGTTTATCATCTCAAGGACGCACTGTCATTCAAACTTTACTCGAATTGAATTATTCTGTTCGTGCCATTGCGCGCTTTATTAAACGCTCTCCTTCAACCGTTTCGATTGAAATTCATCAAGTTACACCCTATAAA
>NZ_BPKY01000010.1 GCF_019656055.1 Leuconostoc miyukkimchii
CGCCTCGCAGAGCCTGTCCAAAATATCATTTTGGTATAACAGGCTATACCAGATTTTTAACGGTGTTATACTGGTCTCGTAAAACCTTTTTTGAGGAGGCATTTTTTATGGCGCATTTAAAGAAAAATACCCGTGGTGCAGTGCCCGGTTTAGCTGTTCATTTTGAACGTAAAACTGACCATCACAGCAACAAAGAAATTGATGTGGCGAAAACATATCTTAATCAAGATCTTATATCAGATGACTCAGATATGATTTCCCGCTTCAATGAGCGGTTAAATGACGTTTATTGCATGAAAAGAGACGACGTGAAGGCGTTAGCGACTTGGATCGTTACTTTACCTGAAGAGTTATCAGAAGCGCCCTATGAGCAACAGAGCGCCTTTTTTCAAGCAACCAAACAATTTCTAGACGATCGTTATGGGCAAGAAAATGCTGTGGCCGCTGTGGTGCACTATGATGAGACAACACCCCATTTGCACTATGCCTTTGTCCCAGTCGTTTTTGATGCCAAAAAAGAACGCTATAAAGTTTCTGCTAAAGAAGTCCTCACAAGGCATGACTTACAAACATTTCATGATGATTTGGATCAGACTTTAAAACAGACACTACCCTTTTATGAACAGGGCATTTTAAATAACAAAACCTTACCGTTTGAGAATGTCGCTGAAATCAAAAAATACAATGATCAATTTAAAGCCTTAAAAGAGGAACTAGCCAATGTCGAAGAAAATATCAGTGCTAAAAAGGCATTACTCAAAGTCACGAATCAAGCTCTAACGGAAGTTGACTTAGCTGAAAAACAAATTGATGACTTTAAACAAGCACTATCTAAAAATTTATTTGGCAAGACCGTGATTAAACCAGATGATTTAGATCGCTTTAAAAGCGTGTTAGCCAATATGAAAAAAGCCACCCTGCAAGGCCAACGTGATGCAGCAGCTAGCAATCAAGCCTTATTAAAAATCAAAGACCAATTCGCTGAGTTGCAAGCTGACTATCAACAGCTGAAAGATACGCATCAAGCACTTCAACAGCGAGTGAGAGAAAGTCAACAGATGGACTATGCGATGCGGGATATGCTTAAAAATGATTATGGCGTCGAAAAGATACCCCATAGTGATGTTGAAGCACGCTATGTCCTGTATCGGCTTGATCATGAACAACTGACCAAAAGTAAAAAAGAGGCCACGTCCTGGTTAGCTATGCTAAAGACTGCGCGAGAGAATCCAGATAGCAAAATTGCCTCTAGCAGATTAGGGCGAGGGATTGAACAAGTTAAAGCATTAATTAATCGGATTATCGAATTAACTCGGGATCTATTTAAAGGGCCAAGTCTATAGATTTAAATGGCTCTATGATCCGTTTTAAGCGTTTTTAACGGTTTGATTAATAAATACTCAACAAAGATGTTAAACGAGCTCTATGAGCTTAATACGAGGGGATAATTTTAAATCATTATTGAGACGTCATTTGAAAGACACAATCATCAAAAAAGAGAACATCGCAGCCAGTTAATTTTGTTGTCTATGTTCTCTTTTTGTTTTTTTAAGTGGGTTAATAAAAAGGCGCAGCCTATTATAAGTTTATCTTTTATATTTTAATCTTTTGTTCTTTTGCGTAGTTAGAAATACATTGTTATCAAGGGTTTACAAGATTATGTACCCACAAAATACTATGTATACACCCACAAAATACTATGTATAAACCCACAAAATACTATGTATACACCCACTTTTAATTTAAATAAGTGGGTGTATAGGATATAATAAAAAGCATAAAGAAAATCCTGTCTAGAAGTTTTTCTTTATACTTTTTCAGTAACACGCACAAAGGAGCGTATTTATATGTCTATTCTACCAGAAAATAACGTAAGGCAGGTGCAGAGCTTGAATGAACTGTCCAAACGAAAAGTGGTTGAACATAATAGTTTAATCACGTCCATTGCAAAAATGGATAAAACGCCACTAAAAATGTTTGAATTGGCAGTTTCTTTAATTGACACTGAAAATCCACCTAAGGATCATACGGTGTATTTATCAAAGCGAGAGTTATTTGCTTTTTTTAAGGTCAATGATAGCAACAAACATAGTCGTTTTAAAGAAGCCGTTGAAAAAATGCAGAAACAAGCTTTTTTTCAGATTAAAAAAGAACAAGATAAAGGCTTTAAATTTATTAGTATTGTACCAATCCCTTATGTTGAATGGACGGATTATAACGATGAAGTAAAAATTGAATTTCATCGTGAAATCATGCCTTACTTAATCAATCTTAAAAATAATTTTACACAACATGCATTGTCAGATATTGCAGAATTGAATAGTAAATATGCCGTTATTTTGTATCGTTGGTTATCGATGAATTACAATCAATACGAGCATTACAGTGTTAAAGGTGGACGGAGAGAGGAACAGGTTGAAAGTTACCGTAATCCTGAAATAAGTATGCGAGATTTACGTCAAATGACAGATACAATTGATGAATATAAACGATTTGATCATTTTGAAAAAAGAGTACTGAATGAACCATTGTCAGAAATTACTAGACACACAACGTTCAATGTAACTTACGAAAAGCTCAAAAAAGGGCGGAGTATTGATAGTATTGTCTTTCATATCACTAAAAAGCAGGTAGCAGATGATAGCAGTTACAAGTTAGATGATCCAGCTTATATTGACGGTAAGATAAGGCAAGAAGAAAGTGAAAATGAATTAGTTTTGCAGGCAATGGATAGTCCATATACAAAATTGCTGATGGAACAATTTTTATTATCATATCTGGACCTTATGGATAAAAAAATATTGGCAGGACTACAGAAAAATGTTTATCCACTCTATGACGAGTTAAAAGACTTACGTGGCCTAAACGGCGTTAAAGAGCATTTGGCATATATCAGAGATAAACAAGATGACTATTCAAAAAAGAACATTGCTAAGTATCTTAAAAAATCAATTGAACAGTATCTACCAATCATTAAAAGGCAGGATATAGATCATGAGTGAAAATTTAAAAACCATTCGAGAACTTTCTGATGAGTTAGGTGTTTCAAAGCAAGCTGTATGGCAAAAGATAAAAAGAGATTCGTCAATCAATTTACGTCAATTTACGTCAAAAAAAGGGAACACTGTTTACATTAATGTTGACGGACAAAAAGCTATAAAATCAATGTTTTTAGATAAAATGTCAACTGAAAATCGTCAACGTGAAGATAAAGTTGACGACAACAAAAAAGAGCATGTTGACGGTCCGGGTGAGGTTGATTTTCTCCGTGATTTAGTATTGGAACTTCAATCTGAAAAGAAAGAGTTACATAAATTACTAGATCAGCAACAACGGTTAGCGTTGCAAGATAAAAAACTCTTAGAAGAATACAAAACTGAAATTAAAGATTTAAAAGCATTAACTACCCAATCTTCAATAGATAAACAGGCGTCTGTTAATAAGCAAAGTGATGTAGAAGAAACTAATCATCAAGACACTTCTAAATCTAAAAAGTGGTGGCGTTTTGGTAAATAAAAGTAAAGAAAAAATAAGGATAAATGATTGATACAAGCGATATAATTCTGAATTATACCTTGAACAAATTTAAAAGTCCTAAATACTTAGGGCTTCCTCTGCTTAAATCAAACTGATTGCCTTTGTTGTTTATTTTGTTTATTAGTTTATACTTTTAACTTGAGCTGTTTAATTTTATTCTTGTGAAGAGGTTTATATGAATCCAACAGATTATGTTTTATACGTTGATGAAAGTTATACTCGATTACCAAAAGACCCAATAGGCGGTTTTCCATTAAAGTTTCTTACTATGTCTGGTATTATATTGAATAATGCTGCTAATTCTTTTGTAGAACAGGAATTAAATAGCTATAAATTATCTTTATTCGGTCGCACTGATGTTATTTTACATACTGCTGAAGTGAATGCTTTTTCTCCTGCTTCTTTATCAAAACCAGGGAATCAGTCTTTTAGAGACCAAATCATATTAGCTCGTCCACAGTATTATGAATATAATGATCCAAAAAATTTTTTGGGATATCACGAAAAAATTCAAGATATATTTTCGAACGATATATTGAAAGGTACTTTATTATCTTCAACCATAAACATAAATAAATATAAGGATGTTTATATTGTGGATGATAATAGAGTTCATAACGTAGTTTTTTCAAATATAATTCAAATGTTTGCTCAATTCCTTTATTTTAAGGGCAAAGAACATTCTTCTCCTGTAACGGGAAAAATCATTTATGAAGATTGTTCGCATATATCTAACTTTTATGAAACATATACAAAATTATTAGCAGTTGGTAATATAACTTTAGAACCTAGTACGTTTCAACAGATAAAAGGCTTGTCATTTGTTGATAAAGAAGATAATAGTAATAGTTTGCAGTTAATTGATTATGTTCCTAGCCACATAGGTAACAAGCATATGTTAGATTATAGGTTGAAAAATGATTCTAATTTTAGTCAGGCGCAATATGATAAAGAATATAAAAGTTTATATATTATGAAAGCTATTAAGAGTTTATATTATTCAGGAGCTATGACAAATCGAGATCTTAGACCAGATATTTTTGGAAGTAATTTTTGGATATGATATATCATTTGTGTTAAAATACAAGTATAATAAATTAAAGTAGTAGGATATAGTGGAAGCGGGCTGTAACCGGTCTAGACTTTAATAGTCTTATATCCGACATGTGTTTATCAACACATTCTTAATTTGTTATTGAAAAATGAGGAAATGTATCAGGAAACCCTGCGGGGTCATGGCTAACGTCGTGTGATATTATCATACCTGAAATAAAAAAAGGTCAACTTGTAAAAAGGTTTGACCTTTTTTTTAATAAGGTTGGTTATTATTAGCTAATATCACTAACGATGATTTGGATTGGGAATGTTAAAAAAATGTTTTTAACTTAAGTATTGAAACCTTTTTTAACGTTTATAAGTCAACATAATCATGGTTATCAGAACAAAGAGCTTAACTCTAGTTATTAAAGGAGTCAAGCTCTTTGTTCTTTTGATTTAACAACATCTACTTAAAAACGATTGTCAAATAATTGATTTTATTATCCCCCAGGATTATAGATGACTAACACGCTGTTCTATTTTCTAAATGGTAATTGCGGTACGAAATAGACACTACTAGTTAATAGTAAAACGCGTAAGCCTAAACTAACATAAATACCAGTTTGTTCATCAATATTATTGCTAGTGACTCCTCTAAAAATAGCCATACTCACAAAATACATAAAAGCAATGATAATTGCAATTAAGGCCCATTTGTTCGTATATAAATTAACTGGTTGTTGCACTGTTGAAAATAAGACAAACAATGCAATCATGCCCATAATTAACGCAGTCACTTTATATATTGGCAAAACATGCATATAATTTGCCAATATATAAACTGCCAGAAATAAAACATTTGCGACATAAGCAATCGCGTACAATATTTTTTGCTTATTTAAACTATGATCGATTGCTTCAAAATGTCCAATCAATTCTATATCCTCCTTCATTAACTCATCTAATGACACATTATATTTGTTGCTGATGCTCAGAATATCAGTTATGCCAGGATAGCTTTTCCCATTTTCCCAGCTAGATATTGTTTGGCGTGTTAGATGTAATTCTTTTCCTAGTTGCTCTTGTGTTAAATCAAAAGCCTCTCTAATCATTTTTATTTTCACACCAATTAACATTGATACATGACCTCCTTCTAGAAATTAATATAGCGATAATCTATTAAAATTTAAAGCAAATAATATTAACATTAAGAAATTAATCAACTAAATACTAGATAGTTCTTGCTTTGTGGTGATCAATACCAAAAAAATCCTCACGAGTGTGTGATAATTAGCATAACTTCCTTTTATGATTTACATAAGGTCACAAAAATATTACTCCTCTCGAATAACGAGATACGTTTTTGATAAAAATACTTGATAGCTATCTCTATTTATTGTTAAGTTAGTTTTATTCACATTAACAAAAAAGCAAATACGGAGGTATGTTATGTCATTTGCAAAAAGTTTAAAATAATTACGTTTGCGCCATAAACTATCTCAGAGACAATTAGCTAAAAAATTGAATGTTTCCCCTAAAACTATTTCAAACTGGGAGAATGAAAGAAATTTACCAGATATTGAATTGATTATTAAAATATCTAAAGTCTTAGACGTAACACTGGATGAACTAATCACTGGTAATAGTCAGTTAGAGAATAAACTAATCAAAGATAGTCATAAAGTTTTTCGTGACAATGCGCTGGCTATAGTGGTGAGTTTATATTCGCTGTTAACCGGTATGTTAGCAATGGTGTGGTTTTTAAATATTCAGACCCCACTTCGTATCGTTGTTTTTTTAACTTGGCTATTCGTTGGCTTCATTTTTGGATATATGATAGAACCTACTGATAATAAAAATCCTTTTGATTCTATATCGCCAATAATTAGATATAGCTTCATAACACTGTTTATTGTGTTAGGTTTATCAATAATAATTGGCTCTTTTTGGCTAATAGTAAATTATCCACAAAAAATTATTTCCTTTGTTACTATGATAGTGGGAGTCGTCATAATAATCATGACTAAACCCATTTGGCCCACAAAAAATAAAAATGATGAATAATTCAAAAATTATTGAGTTAAGGGGCTATAATGATAAGATAACCCCTGTAAAACCTTAATAAAACAGCCCCTAACGAATCGATTCGGTTGGTTAGGGGCTGTTTTTTTCTTATAATTAAAATAACGCCTGTACTGGATTTATTCCAACGCTTAAAAAAGAGCCTGATAACAGTAGTCAGCAAACAGAAAAGCAACTCAAACAGGTACGCCAAAATATCAGTGAGCAAACACAATCTGAACTACAAGCATTTGCAAAAAACACCCCTACCCTTAAACAACCCAAAGTTGAACGTGACGAACAAACAATATAGCAGAAAAGATTAAATAATGATATAATGAATACAGAAAAAAGGAAGCCTTGCGCTAACAAGACTTCCTATGTAGAGCCGTTTAAGACGGTGACAATACTATGATTATTAAATAACCGCTAGCTTTGCAGAGCTAAGGCGGTTATTTTTTTTGCTGATTTTTAATCAACTCAACAACTAATGTCAGTAAGGCAACTATAAAAGTGCCAAACATCAACATAAGCTGTAAAGCGTCCGATACGGACACTTGGGCTACTCCCTTCCTAGAATGTGAGTTTATAGTTGTTACACCATAAGCACCACCCCCTTTTTAAGGAAATAGCCACCGCCTTAACTTCTCTACTCAAACCATTATACAGGATAAAGCGTGATTTACCTATTGATGATTAATACTCTAATATCCTGAATGGTTATTTTCTATCAAAATAATATGATTGATAATAAAATGTGTTATAATTAAACTATTCAATTATTATATTGAATAGTTTAATTGTTTTTTTATTTAGAAAGGAATTTATCCATGGTTGAAAATTTGACTTATGAAAATTTTGACATCAGCACTTCTGAAGGAGTTGTATTAACCGATTTTTGGGCAGAATGGTGTGCGCCTTGCCGAATGCAAAGCCCTATTATAGATCAACTAGATGATGAAATTGGGAATCAAGTTAAGTTTACTAAAGTTGATGTTGATAATAATCAACAAGTTGCAACTAGTTTAGGTATTAGATCCATTCCAACATTAGTAGTTAAAAAAAATGGAGAAATTGTTGAAAAGTTAGTTGGTTTTCACACAAAAGATCAATTAAAAAAAGTACTGGCGTATTATGCGTAATTTAATAAATAGGACGTTATATAGATGGAAAAAGTTTTTTATAATTCTTTCAATGAATTAAAACATAAGATAAAAAATGGTAAATATGTTTTAGTATTCACTGCTGATTGGTGTGGAGATTGCAAATTTATTGAACCTGTATTACCAGAGATTGAGAATACATTTCGTGAATATCAATTTATTAATATTGATACCGACAAAAATATGCATATAGCACGATCACTTAATATTTTTGGTATTCCGAGTTTTGTAGTTTATGATTCCGGTAAAGAAATAGATAGATTAGTAAATAAAGATCGTAAAACAAAAAATGAAATTATAAGTTTTATTGATCAAGCAATAGAAAGATGATGGTAGTATGCTTGAATATGATGTAATTGTAATTGGTGCAGGACCAGGTGGCATGACAGCTTCCCTTTATGCTGCACGAGCTAATTTAAAAGTGGCGATGATTGATCGTGGTGTTTATGGCGGTCAAATGAATAATACTGATGATATAGAAAATTATCCTGGATTTCCTACAATTAAAGGGCCTGATTTAGGTGAAAAAATGTATCAGAATACAGTTAACGCAGGAGTTGAATTTATTTTTGGTGACGTTCAAGAAGTAACTGTTGATGATAATCAGTATAAACATGTAAAAACAGATAGTGAGGATTTAGTATCTAAGGTAGTTATTATTGCTACTGGATCTAATAATCGTAAGTTGGGTATTCCAGGAGAAAAAGAATTTAGTGGAAAAGGTGTCTCATATTGCGCTGTTTGTGATGGTGCATTCTTTAAAAATGAGAATGTTACTGTTGTCGGGGGTGGAGATTCAGCAATTTCTGAAGGGACCTATTTAGCTAATATTACAGATCACGTTGGCATTGTTCATCATCGTGACAAGTTGCGTGCCCAAAAAGTTCTTCAAGATCGTGCGTTTTCAAATAATAAAATCGACTTTACGTGGAATAGTAATGTGGTAGAAATAGTTGGAGATGATAACCGCGTAACTGGTATTAAAATGGTTGATAATCAATCGGGAAAACTTACTACTGTCGATACTACAGGTGTTTTTATTTATATTGGAAACATACCCAATACCCAAATGTTTAGTAATTTAAACATTACTGATGAGTCAGGATGGATTATTACTAATAGCGAAATGGAAACAAATATACCTGGTATTTTTGCAATTGGAGATGTAAGGTTAAAAAAACTCCGTCAAATAACCACTGCAGTAGGTGATGGTGGTATTGCAGGTCAAAACTCATTTGAGTATATTGAACAGTTTAACGAAAAATAGGAGAAGAAAATGGAAATAAAATATTGGTCAGATATAGCTTGTCCTTTTTGTTATATTGGCTCTAATCGTATGAAAAGAGCCATGAAGGAATTAGGTATCTATAATACAACTGAGTTAGAGTTTAAGTCTTTTGAGCTCGATCCAACAACATCAAAGGAAACTACTGAAGGATACATTAATCATTTTACCCAAGGTAATAAGTCAATGGAGGATCAAGCCAAACAACAAATGGCTTATATCGAAAAAATGGCTCATGATGATGGCTTATCAATGGATATCAATAGTGTTATTCCAACCAATACTGTTGATGCTCACCGGCTAATTAAACTCGCTAATAGTAAACATGATCCGGTCCTAACTGAAAACTTGATTCGCCGTTTTTACCAAGTATACTTTAATGATGGCCGTTCAATCGCTGATCATAATGTATTAGTTAATGCAGCAACCGAAGTTGGCTTATATAAAGATGAAGTTGAAGTAATCCTTAATTCCGATAAGTACTTTCAAGAAGTAAAAGCCGATGAGATTGAAGCAATGCAATCTGGCATTCATGCGGCCCCTTTTTTTGTTATTAACAATAAATATGGTATTAATGGTGCTCAACCTTATGAAGTCTTTATAAATGCATTAAAACAAGTTCAAGATGAAGAAGATAAAGCTAAAGGATAGTAAGGAGAAATATTTTATGAATAAAGAACAAAAGATGACTTTCCAAACTTTTGGTGTAACTAATGACGTTGATGTTTGCGGACCAGACGGTTGTATTATCGCTGATCACCATAAACAAGTAACAGAAGAAGAAAATAAAGATAAGTAATGACTAGCTATATAAAGGAGGATGTAACATGAAAACGTATGATTATACAATTATTGGTAGTGGTCCTTCTGTTTATCGTTTCCTAGTTGGTATGCAAGGAAGTAAAAAACGGATTTTAGTCGTTGAATCAGATAATTTTGGGGGTATTTGTCCGAATGCTGGTTGTGAACCCAAAATTTTTTTAGAGGGTGCTATTAAAACCGCTCTTACTTCGAGAGATTTATTAAATAAAGGGATTGAATCTCCAGCTAAGTTAAATTGGAATGATCTAATACTAGAAAAAAAACGGGTATTTTCTCCTGTTTCAACAAATAATCAACATGCTTATGAAGAATTAGGAGCCGATACTGTTAGAGGCACAGCTAGTTTTGTCGATGAACATACTATTAAAGTTGATGAAACATTAATTACTAGTGATAACTTCATTATCGCTACTGGCTTGAAACCGCGACCAATGAATATTCCTGGTAGCCATCTCTTCCTAACAAGTGATGATTTCTTTAATATGGAAGACTTACCTGCGACGGTTGCTATTATTGGTAGTGGTTACGTTGGTATGGAAATTGCAACTATATTATCCGCTGCTGGTTCTAATGTAACAATGTTACAACGGTCAGATCGTCCTTTGCGCGATTTCGATAGCCGACATGTTGATATGCTTATTAAAAACATGAAGGAAAATCTTGGTATTGACTTCCGTTTCAATACTCAGGTTACTAAAGCTGAAAAGACATCAAATGGAATTCTAGTTACTACTGATAATGGTCAAAATTTAGAATTTTCAACTGTTATTAACGCTACTGGTAGAATTCCAAATATTAATGCTCTTAACTTAGAAAATACAAAAGTTGATTTTGATAAAGATGGTGTGATTGTTGATAAGTATTTAAGAACAACTGCTTCTAATATCTATGCCATTGGAGATGTTATTAAAAAGGATATTCCTAGATTAACTCTAACTGCTCAGTTTGAAGGTGCTTATTTAAGTGCTTACTTACTCGGGAAGAAGAAAAGTGAAATTCATTATCCTGTTATTGGCAAAGTTACCTTTACTTTTCCTCAACTTGCTTCTACTGGAGTTGATATTGACCAAGCTCGCCTTGATCCAAATCTCACAGTTAAGGATATTGATATTTCAAAGGGTGATTTTCTCTACGCTGGCACTAATGACTATAATGCTCATTTATCACTTGTTTACGATCAGAATCAAAGAATTATAGCAGCATCAGAAATTAGCCAAACTGCCAGTGATGATATCAATATTTTTATACCAATTATAGCGTTAGATATCGACCAAAATCTCTGGAATGAAAAAATGGTAATGTCTTTCCCATCATTAGCGTTTAAGTTACGAAATATATTATAGTAATCAATGATTTCAGTTACTTTTACTTTAATATTGATTAGATCTATTTATAGTTGTGATAATACTAGAATATATCAATCATACCTTTTTGTATTTCTTAATTTTATGTGATTATAACAATTAGAGAAGATGGAGTAGTAATGTAAATGGTTTTAGATATTATTCAATACAAGAATAGTTTATATGACGAATTAGCTCATTTTAGTAAAGGATTGGCTAGCAATAAAAGATTAGAAATACTGGACTTATTATTACAAGCATCAAAATCTGTAGATAGTATTTCTAGAGATACTGGTAATAGTGTTGCGAACACTTCACGTCATTTACAAGTGTTAAAAGAAAGTCACTTAGTTGCTTCTTCTAGGAACGGTAATCAAATTATATATAGTTTAGCTTCAGACAATGTCGTTAGTCTAGTACGTACTTTAATGAAAGTTGGTGAACGTGAATCATCTGAGATGAAATATATTCAAAAAGAAGCTGACAATGATCAGTATGTGAAAACAATAAGTCTTGAAAAAGTGCGTCAAGAAATTGATAATATTTTTTTGCTAGATGTACGTCCAAAAGATGAGTATATTGCAAATCATATTTTAGGCGCAATAAACATCCCACTTAATGAATTAATAGATAATATAAATATTATACCTAAAAATAAAAAAATTATTGTTTATTGTCGTGGGAGATTGTGCGCTAATTCTAATTTTGCAGTTAAAAAATTGAACCAATATGGATTAAATGCATATAGTCTTAATAGTAGTGTTCATGATTGGCAAGAAATTGCTCACAATAGTGACAGTTAATTTTATATCTGTCTATTAAAATAAAAGGAGTAATTTTATATGGTAAAAGAAATCGAATTAACAAGTGAAAACTATGAAGAATCTGTGTCCAAAGGGGTTATATTAGTTGATTTTCGTGCAGATTGGTGTGCGCCTTGTAGAATGATGGATTCTGTCTTAGATAAAATAGCAGAAGACCCAATATATGAATCGATTAAATTTGGGAAGGTTAATGTTGATAATAACATGGAATTAAATATTCGTCATTCTATTTCAGGTATTCCAACCTTTTTACTTTATAAAGATGGAAAACTCATTACTCGAGAAGTAGGCTTACAAACTAAAAATACTGTAAAAAGCATGTTAAATAATTTGTTATAGTACTATATATATATACTAATTAAAATGCGTCATAACTCAACAGTTGTGTCGCCTTTTTTTGTGTCTTATAATTAAAGGGGTTAGAATGCGTCATAACTTATAGACATAAAGGAGAAACAAATTAATGAAAAACGAACATCAGATAAAATTGATTGAGACATATTTTAAAATGTGGATTGAACGAGATTTTTCTAGGATTAATGATATTTTTGCTGATGATATTTTCTACCGTGAATGCTATGGCGCCTGTTATCGTAATTTAAAAGAAATCCACTTATGGATTACTCAGCAATTGAAAAAGCAAGTAGTCTTAAACTGGTCAATTAATACTGTAAACGTAGATAATAATTCTTTTTTCGTGACTTGGATTTTTCATGCAAAAGAAGAAAATGAATATATTTTTGACGGTATTTCACGAATTGAATTTAATGGCGATTCTAAAATATCTAAAATAATCGAGTACGAAACAAAACATGAAATTTTCTACCCGTTTGGAAAGGAATAAACATATGAAATATGGCTATGCACGCGTAAGCACCATCGATCAAAAACTAGAAAATCAAATTGAGAGCTTAAAAAATTCAGGCGCTGAAATAATCTATAAAGAAAAATTTACTGGTACGACTACTGAACGTCCTGAATTTAACAAAGTGCTGAATGAACTAAAAACAGATGACACATTGATTGTTACGAAATTAGACCGCTTCGCACGTAATACTAAAGAAGCCCTTGATATAATTCAAGACCTTTTTAAACGTAACATCAAAGTTAATATTCTCAACATGGGAATAATTGATAACACCCCCACAGGACAACTGATTTTTACGATTTTTAGTGCCTTTGCGCAATTTGAAAGAGATATGATTGTTACAAGGACACATGAGGGAAAAGAATATGCTAAGCGGAATGACCCCTATTTTAGTGAGGGACGCCCACAAACCTATACTGATGAACAAATACGTTTAGCTTATGATTTGCGCCAGCAAGGCATGACTTACAAGATGATTGCTAGAAAAACAGGCATAAGTGAACGTACACAACAAAGACGGTTTAAAGATATTTAATGTTTGTTAACCAAAGTAAAAGGACCGCTCTGGGAGGGAGACGGTCCTTTTTGAGAGAGAATAATTTGATGAATAAAATTTATGGGAGAGAAGAGAATAGCCATGTAAATTGACTATGTTGCTCAGAAGTCAATAAATTGGACTATTTTTATTCAGTTAATTAGGCGACATTTGAGATACGATTGCGATTATAAAAAAAATTGATATACCAACCAATGGCTGCTTGGACTTCAGTTAATGTTTGGTATGCCTTCAAATACACCTCTTCACGCTTCAATATTGAATGGAACGCTTCCATACGGCCATTATCGTACGGATGGCCTTTGAGTGAATAAGAATGTTTCAAGCCATAATTTTGGCATTTAATATTAAACTCAGCACTCGTGTATTGTGACCCCATATCTGAATGAATAATGAGTGGCTTTCGATGCTTATCTAACGCCATCTGTAAGGCACTTGTGGCTAGCTCGGCTGTCATTGTATCGCCAATTTTATAGCCCAATACTTTTCTCTTCTCAGGATCCAAAACGGTCGCTAAATAGACCCATCTGTGATTAGTCAACTGAATATAAGTGATATCTGTTTGCCAAACACCGCTTAAATCATGCAAGTGTCTAATCAGATTGGGTTTTTGATCAACCGTCACAACAGTTTTGGGTTTGCGATAACATTTTTGCATGCGCGATCTAATCCCTAATTCACGCATTAATTGGAGTGTCATATACTCAGATACTTTCGCCCCGTCGGTTTGTTGACTATAAGCAGCAATACGGCGATAACCATAAAATTTAAAGGTTTTCCAAACGTCTAAAATATAAGGTTTTAGGGATTCTCTACGCTTTTCTTGTCGACTGGGCTGCCAATGGCGCCAATTGTAATAGGTACTAGATCTGATTTTAAGTGCATTTAAAATACGCACAAGCGCGTAGCCTTGTGCTAAAAATTGATTAACTAGCGGCAATCCCACATTACGGACTATTTTTTGGCTAGTAAGATGGCCGCTCAATGCATGTCAGGCTATGCGTGATAAAATTTCGTTTTCTTCCTCCAAAATAGCGAGACGCTTTTCTAATTGCTTAACGTCTTTTAAAGTCTTTGACTGACCCTGAATCATGACTGGGGTAGCTTGCTTGACCCAAATAGCAATAGAATCTTTTGAAGGTCCAAATTCGTCTGCTAATGACTTAAGTGAACGGCCTTCTTGGTGAAGTTTAACCAGTGAATCTTTAAAATCTTGTGAATAACGAATTGACATAAAAATACTCCTATACTTTCATTTTACGGACTGAATAAAAATAGTCCATTTTTTTAGTATAAGAGCATGTATTGAGTATAAAACAGCTAGATTAAATCGGCTACTAGTGAAAACATAAACCGCCTTTCTTTTCAAATCACAAATTCTTTGTTTTTAAGTAATTCTTTTTGTTTCTTACCGATGGCATAAGTATAAATGGCCATTAAGAGTTCTTTCTTGTCGGGATCTTTTTCGTTTAAAGCAATATCCATTAATACTTGTAAGTTTGTTTTTTCAGCTTCCAAAAACAACTTTTCAAAAATATTTTTATCAGCCATAATTAAGCTCCTTATTGCATTTAAATTGATATCTAATTGAATTATACTAACAAGCAAAATAATCCGCCACAATTTTATTATACACTTACGTTTACAGATTATTTTAATGTGGTTAAGCTGACACCAGCTTGCCCCACGCGGGTAGCGTTCTGCATGACATGCTCTCGCTGACGGCGATCATGCAATGATAAAGTGCCCCGTCACGGCGTGACCCGCCGGAGGTTTTTCTAGCCGGATAATAGGCGCCGGAAAATAGCAGTTCCCCCAGAAGGAGGGGGCAACGCTACTGTCATCGCTTGTCGATGACGCGCCTCGCAGAGCCTGTCCAAAATATCATTTTGGTATAACAGGCTATACCAGATTTTTAACG
>NZ_BPKY01000011.1:2500-5383 GCF_019656055.1 Leuconostoc miyukkimchii
CGGCTCCGGTCTTTCCACCTTAACCTCGCACGATATCGTAACTCGCCGGTTCATTCTACAAAAGGCACGCCATCACCCATTAACGGGCTCTGACTTCTTGTAGGCGTCGTGGTTTCAGGAACTATTTCACTCCCCTTCCGGGGTGCTTTTCACCTTTCCCTCACGGTACTGGTTCACTATCGGTCACTAGGGAGTATTTAGCCTTACGGGATGGTCCCCGCAGATTCCGACCGGATTTCACGTGTCCGGCCGTACTCAGGATCCTGAAAGGAGTGTGCTTTATTTCGCGTACGGGGCTATCACCCTCTTTAGCCAAGCTTCCCAGCTTGTTCTGCTATAAAACACTTTTGTAACTCCTATATTTCAGTCCTACAACCCCAGAATGCAAGCACTCTGGTTTGGGCTCTTCCCATTTCGCTCGCCGCTACTTAGGGAATCGATTTTTCTTTCTGCTCCTGCTGCTAATGAGATGTTTCAGTTCACAGCGTATTCCGTCAATATCCTATGTATTCAAATATTGACAACTCTTTTCGAGTTGGGTTTCCCCATTCGGAAATCTCTGGGTCATAGCGTACTTACCGCTCACCAAAGCTTATCGTAGTTAGTCACGTCCTTCATCGGCTCCTAGTGCCAAGGCATCCACCACGCGCCCTTATTAACTTAACCGTCACAACCGTAGTTGTGCTTTAAGTTTATGAGTTGGTCATTTTTCAGACCTGCGATTAAACCGTTCTTTTTAAAGAACTTTTTTTGTGTTGTTTCTCGGTTCAATTTAATTAATTTTTCAATTATTTTAAAAGAATTTGTTACTATTCAGTTTTCAATGTACAACCTCGACAACCTTTCGGTTGCCTATGGAGAATAGCGGGATCGAACCGCTGACCCCCTGCTTGCAAAGCAGGTGCTCTCCCAGCTGAGCTAATTCCCCATAGGTTCATCTTTGACCATGATACCTATGACAGTATCACACTCAAAACTAAACAAAACTTTGAACGTCTCAAACTTGCAATCTAATGCACTGTTACTTTCCGTTTATCCTTAGAAAGGAGGTGATCCAGCCGCAGGTTCTCCTACGGCTACCTTGTTACGACTTCACCCCAGTCATCTGTCCTGCCTTAGACGGTTCCCTCCTTACGGTTAGGCCACCGGCTTTGGGCATTACAAACTCCCATGGTGTGACGGGCGGTGTGTACAAGACCCGGGAACGTATTCACCGCGGCGTGCTGATCCGCGATTACTAGCGATTCCGACTTCGTGCAGTCGAGTTGCAGACTGCAGTCCGAACTGAGACGTACTTTAAGAGATTAGCTCACCTTCGCAGGTTGGCAACTCGTTGTATACGCCATTGTAGCACGTGTGTAGCCCAGGTCATAAGGGGCATGATGATCTGACGTCGTCCCCGCCTTCCTCCGGTTTGTCACCGGCAGTCTCGCTAGAGTGCCCATCTGAATGCTGGCAACTAACAATAAGGGTTGCGCTCGTTGCGGGACTTAACCCAACATCTCACGACACGAGCTGACGACGACCATGCACCACCTGTCACTTTGTCTCCGAAGAGAACACTTCTATCTCTAAAAGCTTCAAAGGATGTCAAGACCTGGTAAGGTTCTTCGCGTTGCTTCGAATTAAACCACATGCTCCACCGCTTGTGCGGGTCCCCGTCAATTCCTTTGAGTTTCAACCTTGCGGTCGTACTCCCCAGGCGGAACACTTAATGCGTTAGCTTCGGCACTAAGAGGCGGAAACCTCCTAACACCTAGTGTTCATCGTTTACGGTGTGGACTACCAGGGTATCTAATCCTGTTTGCTACCCACACTTTCGAGCCTCAACGTCAGTTACAGTCCAGTAAGCCGCCTTCGCCGCTGGTGTTCTTCCATATATCTACGCATTCCACCGCTACACATGGAGTTCCACTTACCTCTACTGCACTCAAGTTGACCAGTTTCCAATGCCTTTCCGGAGTTGAGCTCCGGGCTTTCACATCAGACTTAATCAACCGTCTGCGCTCGCTTTACGCCCAATAAATCCGGATAACGCTCGGGACATACGTATTACCGCGGCTGCTGGCACGTATTTAGCCGTCCCTTTCTGGTATGGTACCGTCAAACTAAAATCATTCCCTATTCTAGCTGTTCTTCCCATACAACAGTGCTTTACGACCCGAAAGCCTTCATCACACACGCGGCGTTGCTCCATCAGGCTTTCGCCCATTGTGGAAGATTCCCTACTGCAGCCTCCCGTAGGAGTTTGGGCCGTGTCTCAGTCCCAATGTGGCCGATCAGTCTCTCAACTCGGCTATGCATCATCGTCTTGGTAAGCCTTTACCCCACCAACTAACTAATGCACCGCGGATCCATCTCTAGGTGACGCCGTAGCGCCTTTTAACTTCTTCTCATGCAAGATGAAGTTTTATTCGGTATTAGCATCTGTTTCCAAATGTTATCCCCAGCCTTGAGGCAGGTTATCCACGTGTTACTCACCCGTTCGCCACTCACTTGAAAGGTGCAAGCACCTTTCGCTGTGCGTTCGACTTGCATGTATTAGGCACGCCGCCAGCGTTCATCCTGAGCCAGGATCAAACTCTCAATTTAAATGAATTTAAATTCATCGCTTGAAGATGTACTCTTCGATTAAACTGACTAATTGCTATATTCTCTATAACGACTATCCGTTTATTGTTTGTTACGAATTGACTTCGCAAATTTGTTTCTTTAGCAATGCTCTCGCATCACTAGCAACAGATTCGTTTGTTCAAAGTTTTGTTCAGTTTTCAATGTGCTACTCGTTATCTCTCTGAGACAACTATATTATCTTACCACGCTCAGTTTCGCTTGTCAACTACTTATTTTTAGCTAACCGCTTTCTCTCTCGCGTCCTTCGTA
>NZ_BPKY01000012.1 GCF_019656055.1 Leuconostoc miyukkimchii
AATTTAAGTAGCTAACTGGTCGGAAAGATTTCGGTATTGAACCGGAGTTTTCCCGGCCAGTTTTGTTTTGATCCGCTTATTGTTGTAGTAATACACGTAGTTGATTATGGCAGACTTGAGTTCGTCATAACTTTGATAGTGGTTGTTGTGTACGGTTCCCACCTTCAAGATGTGGAAAATACTTTCAGCCATTGCGTTATCCAGGCAAGTCGCTTTGCGACTCATACTCTGGAATACACGGTTAGTCTTTAGCCGTGATACATACTCACAATTTTGATACTGAAACCCTTGGTCAGAATGGATTGTCATTCGATAATGCAACTCCGGCCGATGTTGCAGAAGTTCATCTAGTGGTTTGGTGACGAACTCAACAGTTGGATGAAAATCGATATTCCAAGTGAGAATTTCTCCGCTATAAACATCTATATATGCAGTGAAAAAAGCTCGCTCAGCCATCGTGCCTGTTCCCCAACGAACTTCAGTGACATCCGTATCCGTGAGAACCTTCTGGTATGGCCGGTCCGTTGTGAACCGACGGTTAACACGGTCCGGTGATATTTGACCGACAGTACCAACGTAAGAATTGTACTTCCGTGTTAAACGGTTGAATGCAGTGCAGAGAAGACCATTTACCTTCATAATTTTCCACACAACCTTGTGGTTGGTCTTGAATCCGCGATGATGAAGTTCCTGCGTCACGCGACGATAACCGTAGTCTGGGTTGTCCTCTCGAATTGCTGTAATTGCATCAATCAACTCACGTGGATATGCCTTGTATGCTCGCTTACAGGCGTCGTGATAACTACTGCTAGACATCTCAGCCACTTGAAGCAGCAATTTCAACTGACACTTCAACTCTTGCCTTAGCACAGTAATTACTACCGCTTTGTCTTGGTTTGTAATTTCTTTTTTGCCTGAGCTAAGACTTCGAGTTTTTCCAGGTAGGCCATCTTAATGCGAAGTAGTTCATTCTCTTCTTCGAGCCTCTTCATCTTATCGTGTTCTTGCTTATTCATGGGTCGTTTCCGCCTTTGTTTATCCGGTTTTAGACGACCAGTTGCCAATGCACGTTCCCATTGCCAAATTAACGAAGGATTTCGCAAGCGAAACTTCTTCGCTGCCATGGGTAGGGAAGCGTGATGTGCTAGTCGCCATCTTATAACCTTAATTTTAAAGGAGTACGGATAGTTTGTCTTGCTTCGATTGACATTCTTTAGCCCTGCAGTCCCCAACATTTTGATGTTGGTTAACCAGTTCAGAATGGTTGCTTCACCTTTAATGGCGAATTTTCGCCGAATTTCAATTGGTGGCACACCTTTTAGGTACATACTTACCGCTTCAATTTGTACTTCTTTTGAGAACATAACAAACCCCCGTAAGTTTGGATTTACTCCAACTTACGGGGGTCAGTTCA